>CAJMMN010000003.1 GCA_905214525.1 uncultured bacterium | reverse complement strand
AAGCGAGAGCGGGCGGCGCCAGCCGCACGCGACATCCCTCATCGCCCACCACTGATTTGGAAACGGTCCTCGAAAGGGGACCGTTTTTGCTTGGGCCCATTTCATGGGATTCGAACCCACAAGGGTGCGGAGCTGAGGAAACGCGAAGCGTTTTCCAGCGCAGCACGCGAGGGCCGCAGGCCCGAAGCGAGAGCGGGCGGCGCCAGCCGCACGCGACATCCCTCATCGCCCACCACTGAATTGTTAGGCCTCCAGCGATGGAGGCCTTTCTTTTTTTCAGGCCCAGCGCATGGGATTCGAACCCGCCAGCACGTCTGTCACAAAGGCCGTGGCCAGAAAATGGCAAAAATGAGTACTGCTACCTTGCTTACAACATATCAAAAGATAGTATTTGCTTAAGTTACGCAACATATGTCCATTATAAGGACTAACAATTAGATCAAAATCGTGCATTCATCGCCATTTCGACTTGCCATCTGGTCTTATTAGTCCAAAATTGCTGCGACCAAATCGGTAACAGTACTCATATTTAATGTTTTTTGACCAGCAGGTCTCCCCGCCTTAGCAAATCTAAGGCAAAACGGGCTCCAGACCGCTGAATCATGCCACATAGGGCACGTCCGCAGTCCGGAACCCGGTCCAAATTGAGTTATTGTGCCGCGTTAGCCCAAGACACCCGCCAGGATCTCGATTAGGCTGTCCACGTCGGCCTCTTCGCACACGAGCGGCGGCAGGAAACGCAGCGTATGGGCACCCGTAGCGTTAATCACGGCACCAGCCCCCAATGCACGGGCCACAACGTCGTGTGCATCACCCACAGTATCGTCCAGATCGCAGCCGAGCATCAAGCCGCGGCCACGCACCTCGGTCACGTTCGGCAGCTTGGCGAGCTTTGCCTCCATATAGGCGCCTACCTTGGCAGCGTGGTCGGCATAATCGCCGCGCACGAGTGCGGAGAGCGTCGCGGCACACGCCGCGATGGCCAAGCAGCTACCGCCAAAGGTCGAGCCGTGGTCGCCCGGCTTAAACACGTCGGCAATCTCCTTCTTTGCCACGACGGCACCCATGGGCACGCCATCAGCAATGCCCTTGGCAAGGCTCATGATGTCGGGTTCCACGCCATAGGTTTGGAATGCAAACGGCTTGCCGGAGCGGAAGATGCCGCACTGGACCTCGTCGGCGATAAGCACGGCGCCCACTTCGTGTGCCAGGTCGCGCGCTGCCGCCATAAACTCCTCGGTCATGGGGTGCACACCGCTCTCGCCCTGGATCGGCTCGAGCATCACGGCACAAATTTCGCTCCCCAGATGCTTAAAGATCGCACGCAGTTCATCGATATCGTTGGGCGTGCAGGCCACAAAGCCACCCGGCAGCGGGCGGAAACTATCCTGCAGCCAATCCTGCATGGTGGCAGCAATGGTCTCAAGCGTTCTGCCATGGAAACCGCCGCGCATGCACACGATGGTGTTGCCACCGTTACCGGCACGCTTGGCGTACAGGCGCGCGAGCTTCATCGAGCCCTCGTTGGCCTCGGCGCCGGAGTTGGCAAAGAAGGTCTCCCACACCTGCTCGTCCGCAGCCGGGGCACCAAGAGCAGCTGCCGTGATCTCATCGCCGGCGGCAATGGCATCGGCAAGCACGCGCGCACCATCTACGTCGTCGTTAGCAAGCTTGGACAGCAGCGCCGCGACCTGTCCGCGCTGCTCAATGTAGAAGTAATTGGAGACATGCATGAGCTTTTTGGTCTGTGCCTCGAGCGCCGAGAGCACAGCCGGGTCGCCATGACCTAGGCTGCACACGCCGATGCCGGCAAGAAAGTCGAGGTACTCACGGCTATCGTCGCCGGTGAGCTTCATGCCGTGACCCTCGACAAACTCGACCGGAGAGCGGCCAAAGGTATGCATAACGTAATTGGATTCAAGCGATTGCTGAGCTGCAAGTGACATGGGATGCCTTTCGTTGAGCGCCGAACGGCGCAGGCCTATGGGTGCAGGAATGGGGCGGCTGCGGGTCAGCTAGACCGTCTGAAGCTTCTCGACCTCGTCGAGGTTCTCGGTCAGACGCGCAGCAAACGTCGAAAGCGGATGCGGATGCGTATCGAACTCGTAGGCCGTCTCGGTGGAATGGATCACGGTGCCGACGCCGGCATCGGTCAGCAGCTCCAGCAGCAGCGAATGCGGCGTGGTGCCGTTGATGATGTGGGCACGAAATACGCCGCCGGCAAGCGCATCGACGGCCGCGCGCAGCTTGGGAATCATGCCCTTATCGACCTCGCCGCCGTAGAGCATCTCATTGACCTCGTCGAGCGTCAGGTTGGAGATAAGCGAATCCTTGTCGCCAAAGTCCTTGTACAGACCGTCGACATCGGTCAAGAAAATCGCTTTGTGCGCATGGAGCGCCGCCGCAACGGCACCGGCGGCGGTATCGGCGTTGATGTTGAAGAAACCGCCGTCCTCCCCCGCCGCGACGGTAGCGATGACGGGGATGTACTCGCTATCGAGTAAGCGCTCGATATAGTCGGTGTTAACGTGTGTCACTTTGCCCACTCGACCGAGCTCGGGGTCGAGAGGCTCGGCGATGAGCGTGCCGGCATCGCTGCCCGACACGCCCACGGCCAGGTTGCCGTGGTGGTTGATGGCAGCAACCAGCTCCTGGTTGACCTTGCCGCCCAGTACCTCGCGCACGATATCCATGGTCGCCGGCGTGGTCACGCGCTGGCCGTTCTTAAACTCGACGGGAATATCGTAATGGCTCAGCGCCTCGTTGATAGCCTTGCCGCCACCATGCACGATGACGGGACGCATACCGATGATCTTGAGCAGGACGATGTCGCTCATCACGTCGCGGCGCAGCTGCTCGTCGACCATGGCGGCTCCGCCATATTTGATAACAACCGTCTTGCCGGTCAGGTTCTTAATCCACGGCAGCGCTTCGAACAGCAGCTGCGCGGTTGCTTCGTTGGATTCGCTCGATCGACAATCGCGTGCGAATTTCATAATCTGCCTCGTCTTTCGTATCGTTATCGCGCCGTGCTCCGCTGTCCGCAATCGCGGCAAGATGCGCAGCGTGCCTGGAATCTAGGAACGGTAGTCGCCGTTGATGGAGATGTACTCATGCGTGAGGTCGCAGGTCCACACGGTCGTTGCCGCGTCGCCTGCGCCCAGGTCGGCCGAGATCACGATCTCGGGCGCCTCGAAACGTCGTAGAGCCTCGTCCTCGTCAAAGGGAACAGTCAGACCGTCGCGACAGACAGGCATGCCCATCATGTCGATGGAAACGTCTTCCTGATTAAACTTCACGCCGCACTTACCGAGCGCCATGGCAACGCGGCCCCAATTGCAGTCATGGCCGGCGATGCAGGTCTTAACGAGCGGCGAGTTGGCAACGGCACGGGCGGCGATATCGGCCTCCTCGTCGTTAGCGGCGCCGGTAACGTTGACCGTAACAAGCTTGGATGCGCCCTCACCATCGGCGGCGATATTGCGCGCCAGGCTCTCGCACACCTCGTGCACGGCAAATGCCAACTCGTCAAAGGCATTGGAGCCCTCGACGATCGGCTCGGCATCTGCGGCAGCGACGCCGGAGGCAAGCATGATGCAGGTGTCGTTGGTCGAGGTGTCGGAATCGACCGTTACCTTGTTAAAGGTCTGCTTGACGGTCGAGAGCAGCAGGGCATGAAGTGCCGCAGGCTCGACGGGGGCATCGGTGGTGATAACTGCGATCATGGTGGCCATGTTGGGCATGATCATACCCGAGCCCTTGCACATTCCGCCTACCGTATAGACATTGCCCGCATGACCCGCAGCCTCACTGACGTAGGACACGGCGTACTCCTTGGAGTGCGTGTCGGTCGTCATGATGGCGCGAGCGGCATCGGCGCCACCGTGGGCGGAGAGCGCCTCGTAGGCAGCAGGAATGGCGGTCTCAAACGTGTCGATCGGCAGAATCTGGCCAATTACACCCGTGGAGGCAACCAGAATCTGCTGAGGCTCGCAGCCGATGACCTGCGATGCGATGCTGCACGTCTCGCGCGCGCATGCAAGGCCGGTCTCACCCGTGGCGGCGTTGGCATTGCCAGAGTTGACCGAAATGCCGGCGATGATACCGTACCCCTTGTCGGTACCGCCCAGGTTGGCACGGCTCACCTGCACGGGCGCCGCGCAAAAGCGATTGGTGGTAAACACGCCAGCACCGGGACAGGGTTTATCGGGCACGACGAGCGCGTAATCCAGACGCTCGGGGTTCTTGCGGAACCCAGCGTGGATGCCTGCAGCCTTAAAACCAGCCGCAGCCGTAACGCCACCCTCGACGGCGCGAATCTTGATATCAAACAGCTCGGTATTCATCGTCTTTATGACTCCTTATGTCAAACAAAAAACGGACATCGGTTGGTGCGCCATGCCAGTCGTGATCATGAAACCAGCTTAAGAGTGGCGCCCCACTCGATGCCCGACTACCAAATCGTTAACAATCGAATGTGCTACACCGGGCACGCCACTGTGGGCAAGCCTCGTCGCTCGTCAAAGCCAAAGACGATATTGGCGCACTGGACCGCTTGGCCCGCAGCGCCCTTGCACAGATTGTCGATGGCGCCCGTCGCCACCAGCACGCCCGCGCGCTTGTTGAGCGCGAGGCCAATCTGGGCAGCGTTGGTGCCGACGACCGAAGCCGTCTTGGGCTGCTGGCCGGCATCGAGCACGCGCACAAAGGTGCGACCGGCGTAGAACTGCTTGTAATGGTCGACGACATCCTCAAGAGCCAGCGTGTCGAGAGCCTGCGGCGCGAGCGGCAGCGTCACCGTGGAGAGCAGACCGCGCTTGAGCGGTGCCAGGTGCGGGGTAAAGACGACGCGATCGGTCAGGCCAAGGATTTGCTCAATCTCGGGCGTGTGGCGATGCTTGCCCACGCCGTAGGCCTCCAAGTTCTCGTCGGCGCTGCAAAAATGGGTGCGGGCGTTGCAGGACTTACCGGCGCCCGTCACGCCGCTAATGGCATCGACAATCACGGGGCCGTTCTCGGCCACCCAGCCCGCGCGCACGGCGGGCGCGGCGGCAAGGCTCGTTGCGGTGGGATAGCAACCGGCGCAGGCGACCAGCACGGGCTTGCCGTCGGCATGGTCGGATGCGGCGGTCTCCAAGTCCTGGCAGAACAGCTCGGGCAGACCGAAGGCACGGGTCTTGAGCAGCTCGGGGCTCGTATGCTCGGCGGCATACCAAGCCTCAAAAACGGACGCGTCGTTCAGACGGTAGTCGGCCGAAAGATCAAAGCAGGAGACGCCCGATGCAAGCAGCGCGGGCACCTGTGCCATGGCAGCCGTGTGCGGCACGGCCAAAAAGACCGCGTCGCAGTTCTTGAGCTCAGGGGCATCATGCGTCGTAAAGACAAGATCGCTTACGCCGGTGAAGCTCGGGTACACCGCAGACAACGGCTGGCCGGCATCGGCGTTGGACGTAATGGCAACAAGTTCAAACTCGGGATGGCCGAGCACGAGGCGAATGAGCTCGGCTCCGGCATATCCAGCCGCGCCGACGATTCCAACCTTCAAAGACATATCAGACTCCTTGTCTGCGATTTATGCACCGATGCGCATTTCGCAGCGGTCGTTATGAAGTGGGTTGAAACTTTAGCACCAAAAGATGCATTAACACGTAAATGGCTTGCATATTCATGCATTGAAACATTCCCGACACATTCGCTTGAAGGAATTGACAAATGGAGCGGGCCCCGTATTGACCGGCGCTCCTAACGGCGCCGGGCAATACGGGGCCCGCCCATGCGAAAACCAAGTTGTTAGGATAAGCCAGCTGGCTAGAGCTCGACCGGCACCCATTCGTCGTGATTGCAGATAAAAGCCTCGGGATCCTCGACGCTAAAGAAGACGAGCGTGGGGTCGTTAGGCCCCTCATAGTGCTCGCCCAGGTGCTCTAGATGCTTCCACCCGGCTTCGCGCATTTCGCCTAAAGCCCGGTCATCCAAGCCGGCACGCCCGCGCAAGATAAGCCAGCCATGGCCCGGCCACCAACTCGTGGCCTCAAAGCGCTGGTTTTGCAGCAGCTCTTGCCACACATCTTTGGTGCGCGCTGTTACAAACCACAGCTTGCCATCCTGGATCTGCACAAACGAAAACGGACGCACATGAGGCTGTCCGTCAACGCTCGTCGCCAAATACCATGCCGGCACCGACGTCAGATACTCCAACACCGTATTCAATCCGTCCACGGTTCCTCCTGCCGCTAGCTCATTTGACTGGTTGGTAAACGTTAGAGCTCCAGGCGCTCCTCGCTGCCGTCGATATCACAGAAGCGCGCGGCAATGTTGCGGACCGAAAAGAAAGCAAGGCGGCCGTCGTTGGCACTCTCGTGTTCCTCGCCGATGCCCACCATGTGCTTAAAACCCGCTTGACGCACCTTGTCGCTCGCAACCGCGTCGTCCTCAAGTGCGGCCTCGCCGGTCAACACGATCCAACATTCCCCCGGCTTCCAGCCCGAGAGCTCAAACTTGGGATTCGCACTCAGCTCCGCCCACACATCCTTGTCGCGCGACGTGCAAAACCACAGCTTACCTTCATCGACCATGGCAAACGAAAACGGCCTCACGCGAGGCTGATGCCCGTCGGCCACATCGGTCGTGGCCAGATACCACGCCGGAATGCGCCTGAGATACGAGCAGGCGCGCTCAAGCTGAGCTGTGCGGTCGTTGTCGGTCATAGGGACCCCTTTCTTGCGCTCGAATCGCGCCTAAACAAGTTGAAGGTTGACGACGATGACACACGCAAACAGCAGCATCGTCACCACCGCAGCCAGCGCATCCCCGCGGCGAAATGCAAGCGCATGCAGACGCGTGCGGCCCTGCTCGCCGTGATAGCAGCGTGCATCCATGGCGGCAGACAGCGTCTCGGCATGACGGAACACGCCCGTGAACAGTGGAATCGCCACACTGCCGAGCATACGCACGCCGCCGAGCGGGCCACCCGTTACGCGTGCACCGCGGCTTGCCTGCGCGTCCGCCGTCTGCTTCATCTCGGTGGCGAACTGCGGCATAAAGCGCAACGCGATGCCCATGATCATGCCGAGCTCATGCGCCGGAAGCCCCACGCGCGCAAACGGTGCGAGCAGACGCTCAAAGCCCGCGGTGAGGTCGAGCGTCGGTGTGGTGAGCGTAATGGCGCTCATGCCGGCCATCATCAGGGTCAGGCGACACGCCATAAAGGCGGCAGAACGCAGTGAGCCCTCGCTTATCTGCAGAAAGCCGAGCTGCCACAGGATGCGCCCACTCTGATCGGTAAACAAGTTGAGCACCGCGACCACGACGACGATTGCCAGCAGCGGCGCCATCGACGACAGAACGCGACGAGCCGGCACCCGGGACACGACATAGATCAGCACAACGAAAATTGCGACAGGGGCCAATCCGCGGAAGCCGCCGACGGTCAGCGTCGTGATCAAAAACACAAAGCCCAGGAGCAGCTTGGTGCGCGGATCCAGGCGATGGATCGCGCTATCGCTCGGATAGTAGCTGCCAAACGAAAACGCCTCCATCAGCAACCCTCCTCTCGCGCGACCGTTTCGGATTTGGCCTTGTCCGAGACGTTAGAAGAACCGCCTGAGCGACCGATCGGCAAATCTGCCAACTCGTCGGCCAACGACTCAACCGTATAGAGCCCGCCGCGATGCAGCGGCACGCCCGCTTCCGCGAGCGCCAACGCCATGCGCTGGGCAGCGGGAACACCCAAGCCGATTGATTTAAGCTCATCCGCATGCGCAAAAACCTGAGCGGGCGTGCCCTCAGCAAACACCGCGCCCTCGTTCATCACGACAATACGATCGCAGCAATTGGCGAGGTCATCCATACTGTGTGAGACCATGACGACGGTCAGGCCCCCATGGTGAAGTCGATCGATGAGCTCCAGGAAATCACTGCGCGCCGCCGGATCGAGCCCCGCCATGGGCTCATCGAGTACCAGGACCTCGGGCTCCATGGCAAGCACGCCGGCAAACGCCACGCGCCGCTGTTGGCCACCCGAAAGCTCAAAGGGACTCTTGTCGCCCACCGTGGCCAAGTCGAGGCCCACGCGCGCGAGCGATGACTCAACGCGGCGCGCGACCTCGGCCTGCGACAAGCCAAGGTTGTGCGGGCCAAACGCCACGTCCTGCGTCACGGTTTCGGCAAACAGCTGACGCTCGGGATATTGAAACACCACGCCGACCTTGGCCTTAACCGCGGCGGCATCTTTCTTGTTTGCCAGGTCGAGCCCCAACGCGTAAACGGAACCCTCCTGGGGGCGAATCAAACCGTTGAGATGCTGGACCAGCGTCGACTTACCCGAACCGGTATGGCCTGCTAAGCCCAGGAACTCGCCGCGACGCACCGTCAGCGATACATCGCGCAGCGCCCACGGGCTGCTGGGGTCGTTTCCCCAGAGAGCCTGTTTGCTCGATTTGCCCGCAACGGCCGAGCGCTTATGCCAGCGGCGACGCTCGCGCGGACTGAGCGAATAACTGTACGAAACATGGGATAGCTCGATGACAGGCTCCGACGCGTTGCCCTCGTTGTCTACCGGAACAGTGCCGTCAGCGATTTCCAACTGGGACGCGGAAGGCTGCCCCGCAGTGCCTGCCCCGCTCCGCTCGGTATAGGCCTGCGCAACCTCGGCAACCATATCCGCCTCGCGCACCTGCGCACAAACGGGTACGCCCTTCGCACGAAGTGCCATGCCCAAACGGCACGACTCCGGCATGTCCAGGTTGAGCTGCGCAAGTTCGTCCGCCCGCGTCAAGATTTCCTCGGGCGTACCGAGCATGGCAACGCGCCCCGCCTGAAACACCGCGACTCGATCGGCCTCGGCGGCCTCTTCCATAAAGTGCGTAATCATCACGATGGTCATGCCGCGAGCGTGCAACGCGCGGCAAGCCTTCATGAGGCCCTTGCGTCCACGCGGATCGAGCATCGAGGAAGCCTCGTCCAATATGAGCACGCGCGGTTCCATGGCAAGCACGCCGGCAAGCGCCACGCGCTGCTTTTGGCCACCCGAGAGCGCATGGGTCTCGTGGCGCTCAAAGCCCACCAGGCCCACGGCCTTCAGCACATCTCGCACACGCTGCGCGATCTGGGCCGATGGCACGCCAAGGTTTTCGGGACCGAACGCAACATCGTCCTCGACAAGCGTCGCCACCAGCTGATCATCCGGGTTCTGGAACACCATGCCCGCAGTCGAGCGGATGTCGTAGACCAGCTCGGGATCGGACGCGTCCATGCCGTTGACGCGCACCGTTCCCGTATCGGGCTGCAGCAGCGCGTTCAAATGCTTGGCGAACGTCGACTTGCCCGACCCGTTTCCGCCGAGGATGCAGAAAAACTCGCCATCCTCGATGTTCAGATCGATGCCGTCGAGTGCCGGTGTGGCACCGTCATAGCTAAAGGAAACGCCCCGACACTCAATCATGCGCGGCCTTTGACCTGGTCCTTCTTGGGCGTAATGAGATTAGAGACCGCCTTGTACACCGCCAGCGTCAACACCGAGTTGAGCACGGTCTTGATGAGGTTGAACGGCAGCACGGCAGGAATCATGAGCGGGGCGATCACATCGACCGAGCCATACCAGAACCAAACACCAATGGTAAGGTTTGCGACCATAGACAACGCCGTAGCGGCAATGACGCCGAGCACCAGGCCAATCACGGCACCCTTATAGGTATGCATCTTCTGGTAGACGATAGCCGCGGGCAGAATGTAGCCCAGCGTGGCAACCAGGTTCATAAGCGCGCCGACCCAGTCACCCGTGGTGAGCGCATGGATAACGATCGCCATAGCGGCAACAGCGGTACCGGCACCGGGGCCATACGCAAACCCGCACACCATCGCCGGCACCAGCGACGGGTCATACGTCAAAAACGGCGCCGAGGGAAGAATGGGCAGCTGCACATACATAAACAGGGCGCCCAAGGCGCACATCAGCGCCATGGTAACGAGCTGTTTGGTGCTCCACCTATTCGTGTTCTCAAAATGGATATGCTGCGACTGTTCAGACATTAAGATCACCTGCCTCTTTCATCCGGACTCTAACCGTTGGTACTGGGATCTCACCAGTTCAGCCGGCATGCGAACCAACGCACACACGGGTCGCGGACTCATCGGCTCGACCGCAGGCACTTTACCTGCGCCACGGCGCCCCTTTGGCACCGCCCGATTTACCACCAGTGGGGAATTTCACCCCGCCCTGAAACAGCAATTGCAAGTGTAGCACGAGCAATCGTTCGCGCAAGTATGCCGAGGGTAATTTGTGGCGGGGATCAGTTACCGCAACAACCACGTTCCCCACCCATCCCAAAGTAGCGCGCTTTTCGCGCAAAGCGCGAAACAGCGAAAGGGACACGTATCCCTATCGACCACGTCCTTCTCCGCCCGCCGACCTCAAGGCCGTAAACGCAGGGAATCCGGGGGCGTGACGGGGTTTCTCTCCGGAACATTCCGCAAAGAGGCTCCGCAGCGCGAAGCGCGATGCGGAGCCTCTTTGCATGTCCGAGGACGTTCCGGAGAGAAGCCCCCGTCACGCCCCCGGATTCCCGGTGGGAGTTCTAGACCTTGTCGGCCTTAGTACATACCGCCGCCCTGCTGACCAGCGGTAGCAGCAGCGATAGCGTCCTCAAGCTGAGTGTTCTTGGGCACATCGGAGACGGTAGCCTCGGTGATAAGAATCAGGCTGGCGACAGAAGCAGCGTTCTGCAGGGTGACGCGGCTAACCTTGACGGGGTCGAGGACGCCCATCTCGATCATGTCGCCCCACTCGCCGTTGGCAGAGTTGAGACCCTGGCCGACGGGCAGCTCGGCAACCTTGTCGACCACGACAGCGCCCTCAAAGCCAGCGTTCTTGGCGATGGTAGCGACCGGAGCGGTCAGAGCCTTCTTGACGATATCGACGCCGATCTTCTCCTCGGGGTCGTCGATCTCGACAGCGTCGAGCGCAGGAGCAGCGTCCATGAAGGCGACGCCGCCGCCGGCGACGATGCCCTCCTCGACAGCAGCGCGGGTAGCCTGCAGGGCATCCTCGACGCGGTGCTTGATCTCCTTGAGCTCGGACTCGGTAGCAGCGCCGACCTTGATGACGGCAACGCCACCGGAGAGCTTGGCCAGGCGCTCCTGGAGCTTCTCGCGGTCGAAGTCAGAGGTGGTGTTCTCCATCTCACCCTTGATCTGAGCGATACGAGCGTCGATGGCCTCCTTGGAGCCAGCGCCGCCGACGACGACGGTGTTGTCCTTGGAGATGGTGACTGACTTAGCGGTACCGAGCATATCTGCGGTGATGTCAGCGACCTTCACGCCCAGCTCGTCCAGGGCAGCCTGGCCACCGGTAAGGACGGCGATGTCCTCGAGGATGCGCTTGCGGCGATCGCCGTAGCCCGGGGCCTTGACGGCGCAGACGTTGAGGGCGCCACGGATCTTGTTGAGGACCAGGGTAGGCAGAGCCTCGCCATCGATGTCCTCAGCGATGATGAGCAGGCCACGGCCAGCGCGCTGAACAGCCTCGAGAACAGGCATGATGTCCTGGACGCTAGAGATCTTCTGGTCGGTGATGAGGATGTACGGATCCTTCATCACGGCCTCCATGCGGTCGTTGTCCGTGACGAAGTAAGCGGAGACGTAGCCCTTGTCGAACTGCATGCCCTCGACGGTGTCGATGGTGATGTCGAACGTCTGGGAATCCTCGACGGTGATGACGCCGTCCTTGCCCACGACCTCCATGGCCTCGGCGATCTTCTCGCCGACCTCGGGGTCACCGGCAGAGATGGTACCGACGGAAGCAATCTGCTCCTTGGTCTCGACCGGCTTAGCCTGCTTCTTCATCTCGGCGACGGCGGCGTTGACGGCCTTGTCGATGCCGCGACGGATGGCCAGCGGGTTGGCGCCAGCGGCGACGTTGCGCAGGCCGTCGTTGACGATGGCCTGAGCGAGCAGGGTTGCGGTGGTGGTGCCGTCGCCCACGGTGTCGTTGGTCTTGGTGGCGACCTCCTTCACCAGCTGAGCGCCCATGTTCTCGATGTTGTCCTCGAGCTCGATCTCCTTAGCGACGGAAACGCCGTCGTTGGTGATGGTCGGGGCGCCGAACGTGCGCTGCAGCGCAACGTAACGGCCCTTGGGGCCCATGGTGACGGTAACGGCGTCGGCCAGAGTGTTGACGCCCTTGGCGAGCTTAGCGCGGGCATCGGTGTTGAACGTAATGTTCTTTGCCATGGTAGGTAATCCTCCAAAAGAAATGTGACTCGCGTCGCCGCTTCCGAGTCCTATGCGGCGGGCGCGTTCAAAGACGAATCAGAGATTCTGACGAGACTAGGCCTCGACGACAGCGTAGATGTCGTCGGCGCGCATCAGCAGATACTTCTCGCCGTCGACCTTGACCTCGTTGCCACCGAACTTACCGTAGATGACAACGTCGCCTTCCTTGACGTCCATGGGGATGCGCTCACCCTTGTCGTTGACCTTGCCGGCGCCAACGGAAACGATGGTGCCGCGCTGCGGCTTCTCCTGAGCGTTGCTGGCGATATACAGACCCGAAGCGGTCTTCTGCTCGGCCTCGTCGGGCTTGACCAGAACACGATCTGCAAGCGGCTTCAAAGACGACATGCTTGTCTCCTCCTTTTTGGGCCGCGTGGTTATGCCACGCGAATTAACCCTTTTTGTTTGCGTACGCGTTGAATGGTACCCACGAATGGCGGGTTATACAACACGGAGTCAAAAAATCTTATTTTTTGGCACTTAGATTTTCTGAATGCCAGGGGATAACTTAGCGGTGGCTCCCGGGGCGGACCGGAGGGCATGAAGTTTGCTGCTCTACAGTCCTGCGCAAGACGGAAAGCACATTAAGTGCTTTCCTTTGCGTGCGGAACTCGCGACAAACTTCATGCCCTCCGGTCCGCCCCGGGAGGCAGGTTAACTAATTCGGGCCCGGCATTCAGAAAAGTCAGTACAGCAAAATGGCGATGCGGATGGTGCGAACAAGAAAGGGGCACGTTGCTGAAACGCGCCCCTTGTGGGTGGGGTATGGGGCTAGCGCTCGTAGATTAAGTTGCCTGCCAGGTAGGTGGCTTGGACTTTGGTGGCTTGGAGTTCTTGGGGGTCGATGGTGAGCAGGTTTTGGTCCAGGACTACCAGGTCGGCGTATTTGCCGGGTTCTAGGCTGCCGAGGTTTTGCTCGTCGCCCGCTGCATAGGCGCTGCCCAGGGTGTAGTTGCGCAGGGCTGTTGCTGCATCGATGCGCTCGCTCGGCAGCCAGCCGCCCTCGGGCCAGTGGCTTTTGGGGTCTTGGCGCGTAATAGCCGTGTAGAGCACGTTCATGCTGGTAACGGACGTGATAGGGCTGTCAGTACCGAAGGCTTGGCGGATGCCGCGCTGCTTATAGGTTGCGAACGGCCACATGATTCGGCTTCGCTCCAGGCCAAGGTCGCGCTCTGGGCCACCCGGATCGAGCGTGATGTGGCAGGGCTGGCTCGAGGCGACCACGTTGAGCTTGCGCAGGCGGTCGATGTCCTCGGGCAGGAGGTTCTCCAGATGCTCGAGTGTGTTATGGCCGTGCTGGGGCAAGCCGTAGAGCTCTGCCGCCTCCTCAAAGATATCGAGTGCGGCATGGATGGCACCGTCGCCGATAACGTGGATGCGCACGGTATGGTCACGCTCGGCTGCCGCCAAAACCAACTTGCGCATACGCTCGACAGGGACCGTCAGGCGGCCCTGGTCGCCCGGGAAGCGCGGGTTGGTATAGGGCTCAGTGAGGTATGCGGTATGCTCGCTCGACACGCCGTCGAAGAACTGTTTAAAGCCTGGCGCCGAGAGCAGCGCGTTGTTCGCGTAGCGGGTCTGGAGTTCTTCCAAGCGCGACTGGTCATCCAGCAGCGTGGGAAACAGATGGGCGCGGATGCCCAGCTTGCCGGAGGCCTGCAGCTTGTCGTAAACATCGTCGCGAATAAAGTCGCAGCCCGGCATGGGCATGAGCGACATATCGCAGATTGAGGTGATGCCTTGCTCGGCCATACGCTTCATCTGGTCGGCGTAAGCGCTCGCGATGCGGTCCTCGCCCAGCCACTCCAGGCAGCGCGGCAGCAGCTGCATAGCAGCCGCCTCGTGGGCGATACCCGTAAGCTCGCCATTTGCATCTTTGTCGTAGCTACCACCCGCCGGAGGCTCGCTGTCGCGTGTCACGCCGAGGGCTTCGAGTGCGCGGCTGTTGAGCCACAGCGTGTGCCCGTCGCCCGAATACATAACGCAGGGGCGATCGGGGAATGCCGCATCGAGCGACGCCTTGGTAGGATGCGCGGGCGGGTCCCAACGGTAGTCGCGCCAGCCCTGCGTCACAACCCAAGCGTCATCGGGCAGGTCCTGGGAAAACTCGAGCGCGTGCTGCACCAGCGCCGCCTCGGACGTGCCCATATCCATGAGCATGTACGGCGAGGAACCGACCGAGGTATGGAAGAAGTGCAGATGAGCGTCATGGAAACCGGGGCAGACAAACTGCTCGCCGTAGTCGATAACCGGCGTGGCGGCGGGAGCGGCGGCGATCACGTCATCGGGCTTGCCGACTGCGACGATACGGTCGCCTGCGATGGCAATCGCCAGCTCGCGGGCAGTATCGATGCCGTCTTGCGCGGTAAAGACGTTCTTGGAGCGGATAATCCGATCGATATGTTGCATGGGCATCCCCATCTCTGGCAGGAAATTCAACACCCCCGAGTGTACTCCCCCGCCCTTGCAACAAAACCCCAAGCGGCAAACGGCAACTTTACCAGCCCTAGCGGCAGGTGGCATACTGGAGAGAGCCTGTACGATTTTGCGATCAACCCAGCAAGGAGCAAATCGACCATGACGAAGACCAAGGCACAGCAGATTATGGCGGCGACCGAGGCTCGTGCGGCTGACGACGTCACCGCAGCCATCAAAGATATCGCTACCGAGTTTGAACCCTATATCATCAAGCAGCGCCGCCACTTCCATAAGCACCCGGAGCTGAGCCTTGCCGAGGAGCGCACGACTTCTGACATCGCCAACCAGCTCGACGCCATGAATATCCCCTACGAGCGTCCCCTTAAGACGGGCCTTGTGGCAACCCTTCGCGGCACCGCGCCCGACGCCTATCGCGAGGACGGCACGCCACGCCGCCGCATCCTGCTGCGCGCCGACATCGACGCCCTGCCCGTCACCGAGCAGACCGGCGAAGAGTTCGCCAGCGTCAACGAGGGCTGCATGCACGCCTGCGGCCACGACTGCCATATCGCCATGATGCTCGGCACGCTGCAAATCCTGCGCCATATGACCGACGACATCCACGGCGAAGTCCGCATCGTCTTCCAGCCCAGCGAGGAAAACGGCCAGGGCGCCAAGCTCATGATCGGCACGGGTGTCCTCAACGGCGTCGACGGCGCCTACGCCGCGCACATCTGGAGCGAGGTCGACGCCGGCACCGTAAGCTGCGAGCCCGGCCCGCGCATGGCCAATACCGACTGGTTCCGCATCGATGTCCGCGGCACCTCGTGCCACGGCGCCATGCCCCAGCGCGGCCACGACGCCGTCATGGTGGCCGCCGAGATCGTCAATGCCCTGCAGACCATCGTTTCGCGCGAGATTAGCCCCTACGAACCCGCCGTCATCACCGTTGGCGAACTGCACGGCGGCACCGCGCGCAACGTTATCGCCGGCACGGCCTACCTCGCCGGCACGGTGCGCACCTATGGCGACAAGACGCATGAGGAGATGCCCGAACTTATGCGCCGCATCGTGGAGCACACTGCGGCGGCCCTGGGCGCCGAGGCCGAACTCACCGACTACACCATCGCCAACTACAAGGTCGAAAACGACGTCGCCTCGAGCGAGCGTTGTCGTCAGGCCGTGGTCAAGTGCCTGGGTGCAGCCGGCGAAGGCCATTATCGCGGCACACTTTCGGGCGAGGACTTCTCGGAGTATCTGCGCCGCGTACCGGGCGTGCTCGCCTTTGTTGGCACGCGCAACCCCCAGATTGGCGCCACGTACGCCCAACATTCTTGCTTCTACAAGATTGACGAGTCGGTGCTGGCCAAGGGCTCCATGGTGGCCGCCCAGTATGCCATCGACTTTTTGGCCGAGCCCACGCAAGAGGAGCTCGACGGCCCCGCGATCACCGCGGTCGCCGAAACCAACCCCGATCTGGCCGCCAAGTTGCGCTCTGCCAAGGCGACGACCGCCGAGGCTCGTGACGCCATCCACGATGCCCGCACGGCTCGCCACGCCGCGATCAAGGGCATCCACGATGCACGCGCCGCCGCGCGCCGCGAGGAGAAGCACGACGAGTAGCCGATTCGCGACCGTCTCGCAGTCATAGCCACATCGCGATATCAAAGCGGGGGCGGACGCTTCGGCACGTCCGCCCCCGCTTATTTGTCAAGCGCTATTTCTACCGTTTCTACCCCGTCCCCAAATGGCAGGTGGCAGGGTTACTCGTCCTGCGGGTCCTCGTCGGAGCTTGGCGCAGGCTCGGGCTCAGGTGCAGGCTCGGGCTCCGGTTCCGGCATGGGCGCGGGCTCGGGCTCAGGCTCAGGCTCAGGCACGGGCGCGGGCTCGGGCTCGGGCGCAGGCGCCGGCGCCGCAGCGGAATCGGATACGGGCGCTGCGTCGGCGCTAAAACCAGCCGGAGCAGACTTCTTCTCAAACGGCAGCACAAAAGTCAGGACGTCGTCCTTGTCCTCGTCGGCCCACTCGCTTGCGTAGCGCGCAACCCAATAGCCAACGGCACGGTGCTTGAGCATCTTGCCAAAGACCGTGAGGAATACCGTGACAAACGCCGTCAGCACCAAGAACAATACGAGCGTGATGCCACCGACGGTAACAAGCGCCTCAATAGCCGAAGGACGGTAGTAGTAGCTATACATACCGACAGAGGCAATGGTGCCAAAGACGAACGTCAAGATCCATGTGACAACGTTGGCGACCAGGCCCGTCAAAAACTCGGGAAGGAACGAAGCACAAAACAGCTTGGTCTTGTTGTGCTTAAACGCCGCCCAGACCTTGTCGAGCGAAAACGCGCTCTCGACACGACCGGTCACCGCAAAGTGCATCACGGCAATGTCGGCGAACATCTTAAAGAAGACCCCCAAGACCGCCGTGGCAATCATAGCCAGGACAAGCAGGCCAAGCGAGCCAAACAGCGCTGCCTCGAGTGCATAGGAGCCGTAATACGAATACGAGCCCGCGGCGCCAATTACCACGCTCTCCACCAGCGAAAGCACTACACCGATAACGGGAATGGCAGCGATAACCTCGAGCACGACCGAGATAACGCTCGAAAAGACTCCGAGGCCAAACGACGTGGAACGCATGAGTGGACGATCCATACCGCCATCAACCTTGAGCGACAGATCGCGACCCCACTCAATACCAAAGCCGGAACCACACACGCTCGCAATGCAAGCTGCCAAAAAGCCGATGGCAGCTGCAATGCCGCCAATAACGGGAATAAACAGCACGAGTACCGACACAACACAAATCAGCGCCGGTAAAAAGGCAATCTGGCACACGCGCTGCAGCACGCCCGGAGTCTTGGTCATGTCCTCAAACGCCTGAGCCACACAGCCCTTGGACGCATTCGCCACGGGCGGTTGCGGAACAAACTGCTGGGGCTGACCCTGAGGGGCAGAGGCTGCGGCACCGGCATTGGGGGCACCACACGCACCACAGAACTTATCGTTGTCGCCCATGGGGGCACCACACTGCGAACAGAACATCGAGATCATCCCTTCGTATCTTGAGCGAATCATCTGGATCGCAAACGATGTCTTTAGCATCATTATCACCCAATGTGGGGACAAATACTCCAACATGACGCATTTGCAATGCGCAGGGCGCTATTCGATTGTTTGATGAGCTCGACCGCGTTAGTTCGTTCCGCGGAAACCCTTGCCGACGATCTCGGAGCTGTCGACGATCGTGATAAAGGCACCCGGATCGATCTCGCGAGCGTAGCGACGCAGCTGCACGGCCTCGCGACGACTCAGCACGCTCATGATCACCGTCACGCACTTGCCCGAGAAGGCGCCGTAGCCGCGGCTGATAGTCGCCGTGCGGTTGAGATGCTTGACGATAAACTCCTCGACCTTAAGGGGCTCGGAACAAATGACCGTGCAGACCTTACGAAGGTGAATGCTCTCAATGGCTTTGTCGACCACAAGCGTCTTGGCAAACAGGCCGAGCACGCAGTACAGACCGACGCGCGGACCGTACAAGAAGGCCGCGATGGTCACGATGCCGATATCGACCAACAGCAGGGCGCGGCCAATCTCGAGCGTCGTGCGACGTTTGAGGATCATGGCGAGAATGTCCGTGCCGCCCGTCGAGGCACCAATATCAAAGACGATGGCGCTGCCGAGCGCCGGCAGAATCACGGCAAAGCACAGGTCGAGCCACATATCGCCAGTCATCGAGACATCGGTCGGAATAAAGAGCTCAAACAGCGAAACATAGGCGGACAGCGCAAACGAGGCAAAGACACTCCACAGGATTGCCTTGCGCTCCAAAAAGATAAAGCCCAGAACGACCAGGACCGCATTGATAATCCACATAAAGACGCCGACGGGCAGGGTCGGGAACAGCGTGGACAGAATGACCGACACGCCCGAGGTGCCGCCAAAAGCAAAGTGATTAGGGGTTTTAAACGCGACGATGGCAAAGGCCGTGAGGATCAGGCCCAAATTGAGCTCGGCAAAAAAGCGCGGAAAGCCCGGCTCCTGGCTGCGCTTTTGACCGGCACGCTCGCCGCGCTCGATATCGGTGCGATCAACCACGCGCTCCATCGGCACCACGGGAGGACGATGCACCTCCTCGGCAGCACGCGATGCCGCCTCTGCCGCGGCGGCCTCAATCGCCCATGCCTTGCTTTCTGTTTCGTGCTCGTCAGCCATTACGGCAACCCCTCGTTAACAATTTGGAAACAATGCGCCCATTAGGGTAACGCGGAACGCGACGATTGCAACCCCTAGTTAGACGAGCGGTATGCCTACATCGGGGGGCATACAAATAACGGCCGGCCACGCTTTTGCTTGCGCGGTCGGCCGTTTAACGTTTTCGCAGATAAAACCTGCCAAAATAAACCTGTCCCTTTTTGGCAGGTTACTCGTGCTGGTTGGTACGGTGCTCGTACTCCTCGGGGGTGATGACATCCTCGATGCGCAGGTTGACGCCTGCCACCTCAAGGCCGGTCATCGCGGCAAGGCGCTCGGTGACGCGCTCCTTGACGTCGTCGAAAATCGCGGGCGCATAGGCGCCGTACTCGATGATGACGGAGATGTTGACGACCACGCGATTATCGTCGGTGACCTCGACCGTCACGCCCTTGGTCAGATTCTCGGCACCAAACTGCTCCTGCACAAAATGCATGAGATTACCCTTCATGCCCAGAACGTGCGGAACCTCGCGAGTGGCCATGGCAACGACCTTCTCGATCACGCCGTTGGAATAGGTCAGCGAGTCCTCGGACTCGTCCGCTTCCTCGTCGTCCTCATCCGTATCGGACTCGGCCTCGACGAGAGCCTCGTCCTCGAGCGTCACATCCTCAGCTTCGGCGACGACCGCCTCGTTCTCCTCGAGCTCGGTATCGGCTACATCGACCTTCGTATTAAAAGCCATGGTTCCTCCTTATGCCTGCCGCGGATGCGACAGTCGAATACATATTAGCGGCCGCTAAACAGACGGCCGAAGAAGTTGACGATCCCGTTCTCGCCGTCGCGAATTTGACCGATCACAGCGCCGATCAGCACGAAGAATGCAATGACGAGCGTATCCCACAGGCCGAGCGTGAGCACCAACACGGCGAGGATAAAGCCGGCGACGGCACCGAGCGTGGTGTTGGGATGACGCACAGCATAGCTCCAGATGGCAGCGCCCGTACCCTTGATGAGACCCATAGCCTCGTCAAAATCCGCGGCTGCCGCGTCTTGTAACTCGGTTGCCTCTGCTTTGGAATCAACAGGTTCGCTCGCCGGCGTAGCGCTCTGGTCAATCGTCAGGCGCGGCGTACGAGCGGTCTTATCTTGATTGGTATCAATCACCGGAAACCTCCACGGTCTGGACGGTAGTCTTGGACGGCAAAAAACGGACACGCGCGGTCGTACCCGGCGTGCCGAGCATGGTGTCGCAGGCCTTCTCGATGCGCTGCTGCATCGAGGTGGCAAGAGCGGCAACGTCCTTATCATCGAGCGCGATGGCCTCGACCTTAAAACGGACGTGCGAATCGTCGGAGCCTTGGACGCGGGCCTCGATATGCTCAACCATCACGCGGTCGTCGCGCTCGGCAGCAGCCCTGGCGCACGAAGAAAGCGCCGCAAGGGTAACCTCGATATTGCGCTCCCCCGCCGGATGCACGCAGGACGGCTCGCGACGGGCGAACATCAGGCGGAAAAAGCTCAGCAGTACGCCAAGCGCCACGACGCCGGCGCACACCGTCACGACGATGCGCGGCATGGGGTCGCGCATCAGCAGCATAAAGCGATGCGTATACGGCCCCCAAAACTGGCAGACAAGCGTACCCAGCGCCACGATGGTGGCGGCAAGATACACGATCGCTAGGGCTCGTTTGAGTACGCGCACGCGGCGCTCCCTTCAAATCTCGGCTCTCGAAATGCAGAACGGTTCGCATCATTATAAAAGAGCCGGGTCCGGTGCTCTACGCACGCGGATCCGGCTCATCTATTCCACGAGGCTTGCATGCTCGCTTCATTATGCCCAGATATGCACGGCTTAACCCGTGCAGGCGCTACTCCTCCTCGAGGGCAGCGATGACCTCGTCGGTCATGTCCATGGTGCTGTAGACGTCCTGGACGTCGTCGAGCTCCTCGAGACGGTCGATGAGGCGCTGAACCTTCTTGGCGTCGGTACCGGAGACCTCGGTCGGGGTGGTCGGAACCATGGTGGTCTCGGAACCCTTGACCTGGACGCCCTGCTCCTCGAGTGCCTTGGAGACAGCCATGACGTCGTTGGCAGCGGTCCAGACGATCCACTCCTCGCCGGCGTCCTCGTAGTCCTCGCCACCGGCCTCGGCGATTGCCATCATGAACTCATCCTCGTCACCGGCAGCACCGTTGGCGATCATGGTCTCCTTCTTGGCGTTCTCGTCCAGGATCTCCTTGGCGACGACGATCTGGCCCTTGCGCTCAAACTGGAAGGCGACGGAGCCGGAGGTGCCCAGGTTGCCACCAGCGTGGGAGAAGGCGGAACGGACATCGGCGGCAGTACGGTTGCGGTTGTCGGTCAGGCAGTCAACATAGACGGCGACACCGGCGGGACCATAGCCCTCGTACACGATGTTCTCGTAGACGGCGGCATCGGCACCCGAACCAAAGGCCTTGTCGATAGCGGACTTGATCTTGTCCTTGGGCATGGACTGAGCCTTGGCCTTAGCAACGGCAGCGGCGAGGCTGGCGTTGTTCTCGGGCAGCGGGTCACCGCCGAGACGGGCAGCAACGGTGATGTTGCGGCTCAGCTTGGAGAAGAGGGCGGAACGCTTGGCGTCCTGCGCGCCCTTACGATGCTTGGTTGTGGCCCACTTAGAGTGTCCGGACATACGTGTCTCCTATCGGTTTTGACCTAAAGCCCAGCGCAGATGCTCGGGCAATATAAACAAACGTCGTTATGATATACCTACTGGCCTGCGAGATAAACCCCAAAATGAAGGCGTCGTGATGATGCCACCCTTTGGTGCAAAGTAACCTGTCCCCTTTGCACCAAATTAGGACCAGAGAAGGTCGCTGCGAGTGATGGTGGCGCCGATGGCAAAGGGCATGCAGGCGATAACCGGATACAGGTAGCGCATATAGGTCGAACCGTTGCAGGGACCGATCAGGCACACGGCAAGCACGCCCAGCAGCGGCAACCAAATGGCCAGACCGCGCCATGAATGACGACGTAGCAGATAGACCACCACGGCGATCATGATCCACACATAGGTGGCCGAGCTCATGGTGAGCGAGATAAACGGAATGCGCTGCACCGCCACGCGATACAGGTTGATCAGGTGGTCGCACCAGCGCACAACCTTGCTATCGACCGGATGGAAGTCAAAGTACTTGAGGTTATCGGGCTTCGCCATAATCTCGGCACTGCGCGCCGTGCTGTAGACCCACGCATCGCGGGCACTCGGATAAAAGTAGCCGTAGTAGTTATTGATGAGCGCCGAGATGTAGCACTCGGGATCCTTTTTGAACATCTGCGCCCAGACCTCAAAATAGGCCTTGATGTCCTCCTGCGAGGCGTACTCGTTAAAGCAGTTTTTGACGGCGTCGGACTTGTCGGGGTTGTAACGGCGGCCCAGATTGTCGTACTTGAGCACACGGTCGATCACGGCACGCTCATCGTCGGTCAGCAAGCCGTCGCAAGGAGCCTCCACGATAGTGCCGTCCTCCTTAACCGTAGGGTTGACACCCGAGTTGAGGCCGTCGTGCTTTTGGACGAAACGAGCCGTCTGCTGGAACGGAATCGAGAGGATTTCGCGCTTGGAACCAGGCGTAATGTCGTGCGCCGGCATAAAGACCTTGGTGAAGTACATATTAGAGGCAAGGCAGAGTCCAAGCACCGCGAGGACGCCAACCCAGCGGAAGCGCGGCGTGGCGCATGAGACCGCGGTGCCCGTCTGCTTAGCCGCACGACGGGCGACATGTACATCCCATGCGCAAAACGCCGCCGCAATCACGCAGGCCGCCAACGGAAAGACCAGACCGCCATTGCGCAAAAACGTGGAACCCATGGCAGCCAGCGCAAGCAACAGCCAGTCGTGGCGCGCAAAGAGCACGGGCCTCTGTTCGCCCGCACGCTCGGCATTGGCATCACGACGGGGCAAGCCACATGCCACGAGCTTGACGGTCTGTACCAGCAGCACCAAAAACGCGTCGGCAAAGAGCACGTCTTTGGTGAGCAACGCCGCGTAGTTAGAGAACATCGGCATAAACGCAAAGAACAGCAGGATCGCACCGCGAACCGGCAGGCTCACGCCCAGTTTGCGCAGCGACGAAATGGAATAGGCCATGCAGGCAGCCGTGATGACAAATTGAGCGCAGGTATAGATGATGAGGCCCGCGTTAGCGCTGTTGAACAGCGAAAGCCCCAGTTGAACGCACGAGCCGATAATGGCCGTGTGCACTACGGGATGATGCCCGTTGAGCAGCACGTTGGGGTTGAGTAGGCGCAGGTAGTCGCTCGTGCCGTTGGGATAGTTGAACCACTGGCGAATCTGCGCACCCGTATCTCCCATAAAAAGGCCGGGCAGCGAAGCGATGAGCGTGGGCGCCCAGGCGATCATAAGCACCAGGAAGGGCCCGGCAAAGGGATGGACCAAGAGCACGGCGTGAGCCACACGCCATATGCGGCCAAAGTGCGCCTCGGAAAACGGGATGCGTCGGGAGCTCAGCCAATCCAGACACTCAAAAGCCAGATAGAAGGCCACGATCGCTAGGAGCATCCAGCCCGCGCCGCCAATCCAGGCGCAGATGATGCGGGCCTTGTCGCCAAGAACAATCTCGGCCGAGTCGGTGAGGTCGTAGCTGCGGCCGAACACCATGCAGATGGCGAAAAACAGCGACGGCAGAATGATCGATGGACGCCAGGTGTCGCCACGGCCAAAGAACACGTAGCGAAACGGCAGCGTGAGCAGGCAGGCAAGCGCAAGCAGCATGACCGCGTCGGTATGGCCGGCAAACGAGAGGAGCACCTCGTAGCACACGTACAGCATGCCCGAGGCTTTGGGGTCAATCGCCAAGACTGCGTTGCTCGACACCGGGGCGGGATCGATGGAAAACGCCGTGGTCGCCAACAGCGCGAGCAGAAATGCGATGAGCGTCTGCTTGGCGGGGTAGCGCTTAAACCAGACGATGCGGGCCGCATCGCGCGCAGCCGTTGTGGAGAGATCGGAATCCTTCACAGTCCGAAAGCCTTTCTAGAAACCTGCCAAAAAGGGACAGGTTTATTTTAGCAGGTTTTATCTGGGGAAACGTTACGGTTCTGTCATCATTGCCCAGCAAACCACCACAAAGGTGCCTGCCCCCTTTGTGGTCGTATGTGGTGGTTAAGCGTCGAGGTAGATGCGCTGGGGGCGATTGCGGTGTCGGGCGAAGATGATGAGCGCCAGGCCCGCAATAACGAGCGGAAGGCTCAGCAGCTGACCCATCGTGATGACGCCGCCCAGCAGATAGCCAAGCTGGGCGTCGGGCACGCGCACGAACTCGACGAGGAAGCGGACGATGCCGTAACCCATCACAAACACGCCCATAAACGTGCCCTGGGGCAGCAGCGGCTTTTTGCGGCTGAGCACCTGCAGAATGCAAAAGAGCACAATGCCCTCAAGAAATGCCTCGTAGAGTTGGGAGGGGTGACGCGGCATATCGCCCGCAGTCCCGCCAAAGACCACACCCCAGGGCAGATCGGTCGGCTTGCCCCACAGCTCACCGTTGACAAAGTTGGCACAACGGCCCAGGCACAGGGCCAGCGGCGCGCCGATGACAGCAAGGTCTGCCAGAGTCCATGCATCGAGCTTATACATGCGGCACACGATGATGCCGCCGATAATGCCGCCGACCAGGCCACCGTGGAAGCTCATGCCGCCTTCGTTGGTGGCAAAGATCTCGAGCGGATGTGCCCAGTAGTAGCCGTCGCCGTAAAAGACGACGTAGAACAGGCGGGCGCCGATGATAAGGCCAAAGACCACACCGACCACGACGCTCGTCAGGTCGTCAATCGTGATGCTAAAGCCCCAGCGACGCTGCGTGCGATACATGACGACCGCCGTGAGCAGAGCTCCGACCACATAGGCCAGACCATACCAGTAAATCGTGATGGGCCCCGCCGAAATCGCGACGGGATCAAGCATATGGTAGAAGTCGTTGAGCATGTCGACCCTCCTACTCCCTACATACAAATGCGGCCGCGGGCCTTACGCTCGCAGCCGCATATTTGGGCGTAACGTCTATGCGGAGTATGCCGTCCGCAGCTTTCGCATCTTAGAACGGCGCGTACTCGTCGTACAGGTCGTCGGTCTCGCCGGAGGCATTGACCTGCTCGACACGGGTAACGCCGGGCACATGCTCCTTCAGGATGCGCTCAATACCCATGGACAGGGTCAGCGAGCTCATGGGGCAGCCGGCGCAAGCGCCCTGCAGCTCCAGTTTGACGACGCCCTCGTCGTCAACGCCCACATACTCCATATCGCCGCCGTCGGCCTGCAGGTTGGGGCGAATCTCTTCAAGAACCTTCTTAAGCAGCTCTTCGTTAACAGCCACAGGGGCTCCTTTCTCACAATTACGCGGGCGCGCCCGCGGACAGAAGCTATGTTACTACAGCCGTGTACCCGCTCACGAGCCGTCCATGCGCGCAGACGCGACTTTCACGAGTAGTCAATTTGGGACGGGGCTTTTTTAGCCGCTTTTGCCGACGCCCGGTGCTAGCACACGTTGCCGCTACTGCTGAGTTTGTTCCCCGGTACCAATCTGGACATCGACGATGACCTGGCGGTAGCTAATGCCGCAGGAGTCGAGAATGCGACGGCTGATGCGGCCGTCGTCGGTGTCGGCGTACTTATTGTCCAGGTAGACAACCTCGCCCACACCTACCTGCGCCAGGATTTTGGCGCAGTCATGACACGGGAACAGCGTGACGTAGACCGTGGAACCCTCAAGGTCTTTGAGCGAGCCGCGGTAGTTGAGTACGGCGTTGGCTTCGGCATGGACTACATAGTTATGCTTGTCCTGCAGCGGGTCATCGCTCGTACCCCACGGGAAAAAGTCGTCGTTGAGTGCCGAGGGCGTACCGTTGTAGCCCACCGAAAGGATGCGGTGGTTGGTGCTGGCGATGCACGCGCCCACCTGCGTATTGGGGTCCTTACTGCGGCGCTGCGCGGCGATGGCCACGCTCATAAAGAACTCGTCCCAGCTAATAACGTCGCGGCGCTTGCCCGACGCAGTTTGATGAAGATCGTCCGACATGGCAGACACCTCCGAAATCGCAATAGTCTGACCCATTGTAGCAGGTGAAAGGTGGGGCTGTTTCCTCTCCCGCCGACGTCCTCGGCTTTATGCGCGACGAGGCTTTTGGTTGATGCGGTACAGCTCGGCGAGACCCCGCAGCGTCAGTGCGTCGTCTACCGTCAGGCTGTGGCCGACCAACGCCGCAAGCGCCTCGGCATCATCGCCGGTGATGACAATGGGCACGCCGCCCTCCCCCGCCGCCTTGGTCGCGCGCATCTCGGCAAGCACCATGTCGAGCATGCCGTCGATGCGGGCCACCTCGCCCAAGACCACGCCCGAGCGCATGGCCTCGCGCGTGTTGCGACCGATCACATGCGTGGGTGCCGAGGGCTCGACCTGCGGCAGGCGCGCCGCAGCGGCCGAAAGCGAGCGGGCGCCAAGTGCCAGGCCCGGCGCGATGACGCCGCCGACAAAGGTTCCGCGCGCATCGATGACCTCGATATTGGTCGTCGTGCCCAGGTCGATCACGATGCACGGAGAGCCGTAGACGGCACGGGCCGCCACGGCGTCGGCGATGCGGTCGGGACCGATCTCTGCCGGGTCGTCGTAGTGCACGGGCATACCGGTCTTGAGGCCCGGTCCCACGGTGAGCACGCGCCCCGTGCAGGTGCGGGAAAGCGCCGCCTTCCACGGGCGCTCGAGCGCCGGCACCACGCAGCTCAGCACTGCGGCTGCGGGAACGAGCGCACCCGGCATGCCCGCATCGGCTGACAGCGCGCCCATGACCTGCGCGAGCCTCATGCGCGCCTCGTCGGCCGTGATGCTCGACGGCGTCGTGATCTCGCACGTCGCAAGCGGGCATTCCTGTGCCGCGGCCGAATCCTCGGCAAACAGGCCAAAGCGAATGAACGTGTTGCCCACGTCGACCGTCAATATGTATGCGCAGCCATTAAGCATCGTCGGCGCTCCTTTCGTCTGCCCAGCAGTATATCCCGATGATCATCCCGGGACGGGGTAGCTAAAAAAGCCCCGTCCCAAATTAGCTGGTTTTGGCAGGGCGCGAAGCGAGCGGCACCGCTATACTGGTGCGCGGTCGTGCGCGAGCTCACGCGGCGGCCCTTGGTAACCCGACTTCCCGCGCCGTATCCGTAGCGGCGCTCCCGGGGGAAGCGGATATACGCAAAGGAGTTCTATATGAGCAATCCCTCGAACCGCACCTCGATGCGCGGTCAACTCACGCTGCGCGGCGTCGTCATCGGCGTCCTTGGCTGCGTGATCATCACGGCAAGCTCGGCCTACACGGCCCTCAAGATGGGCGCACTCCCCTGGCCGATCATTTTCGCTGCCGTCATTTCGCTGTTCTTCCTGAAGCTCATGGGCAATGCCAGCCTCAACGAGGCCAACGTCACCCACACCATCATGTCCGCGGGCGCCATGGTCGCGGGCGGCCTGGCGTTTACCATCCCGGGCGCCTGGATGCTGGGCTATGCCGACCAGATCAGCTGGCTCGACATGTTTATCGTGGCGCTCGCCGGTACCATCTTGGGCCTTCTGGCGACAGCGCTCATCCACCGTCATTTTATCGTGGACGCCGCGCTGGAGTTCCCCACCGGCAACGCTGCAGCTCAGACCCTGCGCGCCACCGAGGCCGGCGGCAAGACCGGCAAGCAGCTCTTTGGCTCCATGGCCATCGCAGGCATCTATAGCGTGCTTCGCGACGCTCTGGGCATGGTGCCCAGCATGCTTTGCACGCTCAATATCCCCGGCGTGACCTTTGCCATCTACAACTCGCCCATGCTGCTGTCCATCGGCTTTTTGGTGGGCTTTGCCCCCGTCGCCTTCTGGTTTGCCGGCGCGCTGCTGGGCAACTTTGGCATCATCGTTGGCGGCACCGCTGCCGGCCTGTTCGATATTGTGACCGCGCAGGGTATCGTCAAGTCCCTCGGTATGGGCCTCATGATGGGCTTTGGCGTCGCCGTCGTCCTTAAAGACATCCTGCCGCAGGTCGCCGGTATCGTCCGTGGCCTCGCCGCCGACAGCTCCACCGACACCGACGAGCAGTCGCTCATCTCGGGCTCGCTTAAGCTCGACGCCGGCATCATCGGCCTGGGCACCGCAGCCATCGCCGTGATCGTCGCCATCGCGCTCGACCTTGGTCCCGTTCCGGCCGTCATCGTCACGCTGTTCACCTTTGTCACCACCATCATGAGCGCTCAAAGCTGCGGTCAGACGGGTATCGACCCCATGGAGATCTTTGGCCTCATCGTCATGCTCATCGTCGCAGCCTTCGCGCAGCTCGCGCAGGTCAAGCTGTTCTTTATCGCCGGCATCGTGGCCGTGGCGTGCGGCCTTGCGGGCGACGTCATGAACGACTTTAAGGCCGGAGCCGTACTGGGCACCAACCCGCGCGCACAGTGGGTCGGCCAGGCCATTGGCGGCATCGTGGGCGCCCTGGTCGCTGCCGCCGTCATGGTCGCACTCGTCACCGCCTATGGTCCGGACGCCTTCGGCCCCGAAAAGAGCTTTGTGGCCGCGCAGGCAAGCGTGGTCGCCACCATGGTCTCGGGCATCCCGAGCGTGCCGTGGTTTGCGGGCGGCTTTATCGCCGGCATCGTCATGTACTGGCTCGGCATTCCGGCCATGATGATCGGCCTGGGTGTGTACCTGCCGTTCTACATGTCGCTCACGGCCTTCTTGGGCTCCTGCGTCAAGCTCGCCTACGACAAGTGGGCCGCACACCGCGACGCGGAGGCCGGTCTTTCGGACGAGGAGAAGGCCGCCAAGGATGCCGCCTTCCAGGAGCAGGGCCTGGTCGTTGCCAGCGGTCTGCTGGGCGGCGAGTCCATCGTCGGCGTTATCCTGGCGTTTGTCTCTGTTGGCTTGAGCCTGCTGGGCTAAACCCAATAACAACGCACTCGTGCAGAGCGCGGGGTCGGAGACCATCCGGCCCCGCGCTTTTCTGTATCTGCCGAAACCCTTGGCCACGACCGTATTTGACACGCCCCCCTTTACCTGCTCGTCTAAGTTTCACGTCAAGATGACCGCCCCACCCGTCACGGTGTAGAGTACATGCTGCGAACGCACCCGCGTTCCTGCGGCAATACGAGGTGGACATGGAACTCGATAAACAACAGATCAAGCGGCTGCGCGAGCGCCATCATCGGCGCCATGGCATACGCCCCGCACACAGCGAGGCCATGGAGGACGCCGGCCGCTTCCTAAAGCGCGCATTCAACATTCGCGAGGGCCGCGCCCCCTATCACGTGATTCGCAAGCGCTTTGTAAACGGGGCGCGCCTGACCGGCTCGCACCTGTGCATCCTCATCATCGCCATGCTCATTGCGAGCATCGGTCTCGATATCGATTCGGACATCGCCATTGTGGGCGCCATGCTCATCTGCCCGCTCATGGGCTCGGTCCTTGCCATGGCATACGGCATCGCCACGCTCGACCGCGAGATTACCGTCGAGGCCGTCGCCAGCCTCGCGTTGCAGATGGTCTTTTGCTTGATCACGTCTACGCTGTATTTTAAGCTCTCGCCCCTTGGCACCACCACGGCCGCCATCATCGATAACTCGACACCCACCGTATGGGACCTTGCCGTCGCGCTCGCGGGCGGCTTTGCGGGTGGACTGGGCAACTCACGCGATCAGGAGCCTTCGACGCTCATTGCCGGCGTAGCCGTGGCGACCGCGCTCATGCCGCCCCTGTGCGCGGCGGGCTATGGCATCGCCATCGCAAGCGGGTCGCTGTTTCTCTCGGCCCTCTACGAGTTTGGCATCAACGTGGTCTTTATCGCGCTGGCGGCCGAAGCCGTATTGCTTCTTTTACGTGTACCACTCAAGCGTGACCTCAACGGTGACGGCATTGTAACCGCCGAGGAAAATGCCGAGGTCGATGAGCTGTCACACAAGGTGCGCCGCCGCATCATCGTGGGTACGGTGATCTTTGCCATCCCCTGCATCGTTATGACCGCGGGCTCCATTGGCTCGGCACAGGCCGGCGTGCAGGACGGCTACGGCGTCACCGAGACCACGCGCGAGCTTGCCGCGGTGCTGCCGGGCTTTAAGGATTACACCGTCGCTGTCGAGACCTCGGCTACCGAGGGCGACAAGGAGGGTCTTGTCGAGCGCCAGACTGTCGCCCACGTGACGACAAACGAGGCGCTCGGAGCGCACGACCGCCGCGTCGCCCGCAAGCTCATCGACCTCAACGTGCCCGAGCTCGATCGCGTGGAGTTCGATGTGAAGTGATGCCGGCGCGGGATGAATGCTCGCACGGACGCAAGTTACGACGAGGCGCAGACGCGATACGGACACGAGCAAATTGCGGGGTGCAGTTCACACCCGAGCCCCGCTCGCTGTTTTATTGCCGTGAATCAGGCGTCCGCATCGACATCGCCAGACTCCACCGTAAACGCCGGATCGGTGCTCACAAGATAAAATCGGGTCACCTTAGTATTTCTAATTAGGTAAATCTGCCCCTGATTGCGTCGGCGCGATATATACGCAACGTGAACCGTGCCGAATTCTTCGCCGTTTTCCTTCTTTAATACCAGGATATTGGGATCATCCGTACGCTTAAACTGCCCGTCAACGCAGCTGCCGTCTTTGTCGACCAGTTGCCAACGATGGTTATCCTCTTCAAGAAAGGCCAGGGTTTCCAGACTTGTTTTGTCATCCCGATAGTAACCGTCAATGGCAAAGCCTTCGGAAACGCATTCCTGCATATAGGATGTTTCTCGATTTATAGCAAACTGCCCTGCAGCGCCCAGGAGCACAGCCAGGCAAACCACTGCAAGGGTTATCGAAATAACACGGCGATCCATGTTAGCCCAACCGATAGTTGTTTAACGGAGCACGAAACATACCTGGAACCTCCGATATCAGGGCAAACGTCACCTACGGCCTGCCGGCAATCATATGTTTCCAACATCAAACCATATGGTTACAACTCGTTGGAGATAGGTTCCATGAACGGACGGTAATTTGCGGCGAACGGCTACATATGTTCATTATCTCAGGGTTCCGGAGGCTATTTTTGGCGCCACCGAGGCATTGTTTTCGGAAGTATGCGGCAAATTCCGGAACTCTCGAGCATACCCCGGTTTTTCGCCAATAAAACCGCAGGTACAGAGCTTGGACATATCCAGTGTGCTCGGCCTATTCAAATTTTGCCGCATACTTCCGAAATCCGAGTCCGCTGAAAGCGCCTGCAACGCCATTTACGCAACAGATGTACAGTAAAAACGGGTGGTAGCCGGTACGGCTACCACCCGTTTGCCTCACATCTAGCCCAAAGCGGGCCGTCTACTTCTTAATGCCGCGTCCCAGGCGCTCAGCGACCGATGCCACGGCCTCCTCGCTGGCCGGTCCGCAGCTCACGCAGCCATCATGGGCGCGCATCTGACCGGTAACCTCGTCCATCGCGAGCGGCGCCACCTTCTCAAGCTTGAAGCCCTTGCCGGCGCGCATGTTCTCCTTGGCCACGCTAATCATAAGCTTGATGCGGTTGAGCTGGTTGACCTCGGACGCACCGGGGTCGTAGTCCACCGCGACGATGTTGCTCTCGGGATGCTGGCGGCGCAGCTCCTTGATCACGGCCTTACCCACCACGTGGTTGGGCAGGCACGCGAAGGGCTGCGTGCAGATGATGTTGGGCGCACCGTGGTCGATCAGGTCGAGCATCTCGGCCGTGAGCAGCCAGCCCTCGCCCATGTTGTTGCACACCGAAAGCACCGTACGGGCCTTGTCGGCCATGGCGCCGATGCGCTCGGGCGCCTCAAAGCGGCGGGACTTTTCGAGCATCTCCTCCACCGGTGTACGCATCCAGTCCACGAGTTTGATGAGCGCCTGCATGCCAGCGCGCGTGGTAGCAGAGCTTCCCAGCTCGTCCTTCTGCAGCTCGGCGTTGCTCATGGAGTACAGGAAGAAGTCGAGCAGGCCCGGCACTACGGCCTCGCAGCCCTCGCGCTCGATAACGTCGACCACGTGGTTGTTGGCCGTAGGGTGGAACTTGACCAAGATCTCGCCGACCACGCCCACGCGCGGCTTAGCACCCTCGCCTGCGAGCGGCATGGTGTCGAACGCGCGGATGGCCTCGCGGCACAACTTGGTGTAGTTGTGGCGGTTAAACTTGGGCGCCAGCTTGCGGGCGCGCGCCATGTACTCCTCGTAGAGCGCGTTGGCAGCACCGGGCGTAGCCTCGTACGGACGGCAGCGGTAGAGCATCTGCATCATCACGTCGCCAAAGAGCACCGCGTAGACAGCCTGCTTAAGCAGCGCCGGCGTAATCTTAAAGCCGGGGTTGTCCTCGCCGAGCGCCACGGCCGAAAGCGAGATCACCGGGATCTCGGGGTGGCCGCTCTCGCGCAGGGCCTTGCGGATGAGTGCGATGTAGTTGGTGGCACGGCAGCCGCCGCCGGTCTGGCTGATAACCACGGCCGTCGTGGACAGGTCGTACCGACCGCTCTCGATGGCTTCCATGATCTGGCCCGTCACCAGAATCGACGGGTAGCAAATGTCATTGTTCACGTAGCGCAGGCCGGCCTCGACGGCATCGTGATCGGTCGAGGGCAGCAGCTCCAGGTTATAGCCGGCACCGCGGAACACCTCTTTGACCAGGTCGAAGTGGATCGGCGCCATCTGCGGGCACAGGATGGTGTAGCCCTCGTCGCGCATCTGCTCGGTAAAGGGCACCTTGGGCCACGCGGTCGATGCGCTCTCACGCTGCGCCTCGAACGTGTACTTGCGGCTCGCGAACGCGGGGGCATCCGTGGAGGGAGCCACCGGCGCGGCATCGCCCTGCTCAAAGACCTCGCCCGCGGCGGTTGCCTCGGCCAAGCGCTCGGCCTCCTGGTCCTTGAGCGCCGCCATGAGCGAGCGGATGCGAATGCGCGCGGCACCCAGGTTGGACACCTCGTCGATCTTGAGCACGGTGTAGATCTTGCCGCTGGCTTCCAGAATCTCCTGCACCTGGTCGGTGGTCAGGGCGTCCAAGCCGCAGCCGAAAGAGTTGAGCTGGATCAGGTCCAGATCGTTGCGCATCGTCACAAAACGGGCGACGGCGTACAGGCGGCTGTGGTACATCCACTGGTCGACGACGCGGATGGGGCGCTCGGGCTTCACGAGATGCGCGAGCGAATCCTCGGTAAAGACCGCAAAGCCAAAGCTCGAGATAAGCTCGGGCAGGGCGTGGTTGATCTCGGGGTCGTTATGGTAAGGACGGCCGGCGAGTACGATGCCGTGGCCGCCGTGGTCCTCGACCCACTTAAGAGCCGCCTCGCCCATGGTCTGGATGTCCTCGTGGAAACGCGCATCGACCTCAAAGGCAGCGTTGACGGCGGCATCAACCTCGGAGCGCGTGATCCTGGGTCCACGCACGCGACCGCGACCGGCTTGCGCATCGGCCACGCGGTCGACGGCGAGCACCTGGTACAGGCGGCGCTTGAGCTCGGTCTTATCGTGATAGGGCACAAACGGATACAGGAACTCGATGTTCTGCTCGCGGATCTCGTCGATGTTGAGCGCCAGCGCTGTGGGGTAGCTCATGACGATGGGGCAGTTGTAGCAGTTACCAGCCGTCGGGTCCTCTTTGCGCTCCCAGCGCACGCACGGCATCCAGATAAAGTCGACATCGCGGTCGATAAGGTTCATCACGTGGCCGTGGCTCATCTTGGCCGGATAGCACACGCTCTCGGACGGCATGGACTCGATACCCGCCTGGTAGGTCTTCTTGCTCGACTGGTCGGACAGCTGCACGCTAAAGCCCAGGCGTGTAAAGAACGCGTGCCAGAAGGGGTAGTTCTCGTACATGTTGAGTGCGCGCGGGATACCCACGGTGCCGCGCGGGGCCTCGTCGGGACTCAGCACCTCGCGGTTAAACAGCAACTCGTTTTTCATTTTGAAGAGGTTGGGGGCCTCGGTCTTCTGTTTTTTGTGGCCGGCACCCTTCTCGCAGCGGTTGCCGGTAATAAAGCGCCTGCCGCCGCCAAAGTCGTTAACGGTAAGCTGGCAGTTGTTGGAGCAACGGCCGCAGCGGACATGCTTTTGTGTCACGGTGAGGTGCGCGATGTTCTCAGCCGAGAGGATGGTCGAGGTGCCGTCGGCGCCGGCGCGATCGCGGGCGAGCAGGGCCGCACCGTATGCGCCCATGCAGCCGGCAATGTCGGGACGCACGGCATGAACGCCGGTGAGCTGCTCAAACGCGCGCAGCGTAGCATCGGACATAAAGGTGCCGCCTTGGACGATTACCTGGCTGCCGATCTCCTTGGGGTCGCGCAGCTTAATGACCTTGAACAGGGCGTTCTTGATGACGGAATAAGACAGACCGGCCGCGATGTCGCCCACCGTGGCGCCTTCCTTTTGCGCCTGCTTGACGCGCGAGTTCATAAAGACCGTGCAGCGGCTGCCCAGGTCGACGGGAGCCTTGGCATGGATGGCGGCGTTGGCGAACGCGCGCACGTCCATGTTCATAGAGACGGCGAAGCTCTCGATAAAGCTACCGCAACCCGACGAACAGGCCTCGTTGAGCATGATGTGCTCGATCACGCCGTCCTTGACGCGCAGGCACTTCATGTCCTGGCCACCAATGTCCAAGATGAACTCGACGCCGGGCAGGAACGCCTTGGCGCCGCGCAGGTGCGCAACGGTCTCGATTTCGCCCGAGTCGGCCTTGAGGGCCTCGATGAGCAGCGCCTCGCCGTAGCCCGTGGTGGTCACGTGGCCGATGGTGCAGCCCGCGGGAATGTAGTTGTAGAAATCGGCCATGATGACCTTGGCCGTGCCCAGGATGTCGCCGTTGTTGTTGCCGTACCAGGTGTGCAGCAGCTGACCGTCCTCGCCCACGAGTGCGGCCTTCATGGTGGTGGAACCGGCGTCGATGCCGATGAACACGCGGCCGGTGTAGCCGTCGAGCTTGCCCTTGGGGACGACCTCGGTGTCGTGGCGACCCTTGAACTCGGCAAAGTCCTCGTCGGTGGCAAAGAGCGGATCCAGGCGCTCGACCTCAGCGCCCTGTGTGTCGCCCAAGCTGTCGATGGCCTCGATAAGCTGTGGGAACGTGCTGAGCTTGTTGGACTCGTGCGCCATGGCGGCGCCGCTCGCTACAAACAGGTGGGCGTTTTGGGGCACGATACGGTGCTCCTCGTCCAGGTTGAGCGTGAGGTAGAAGCGGTGGCGCAGCTCGGAGAGATACTGCAGCGGGCCGCCCAGGAAGGCGACGTTGCCGCGAATGGGACGGCCGCACGCCAGACCCGAGATGGTCTGGGTCACGACGGCCTGGAAGATGGAGGCGGCCACGTCCTCGGGACGGGCGCCCTCGTTGAGCAGCGGCTGGACGTCGGTCTTGGCAAAGACGCCGCAGCGGCTGGCGATGGGATAGATGGTGGTGGCGTTGGCCGCGAGCTCGTTGAGGCCGCTGGCATCGGTGTGCAGCAGGGTGGCCATCTGATCGATGAAGGCGCCCGTGCCGCCGGCGCAGGTGCCGTTCATGCGCTGCTCGATGCCGTTATCGAAGTAGATGATCTTGGCGTCCTCGCCGCCCAGCTCGATGGCGACGTCGGTAGCGGGGATGAGAGTCTCGACGGCGCGCTTGCTGGCGATGACCTCCTGGACAAACTCCAGGTCGAGCCATTGGGAAAGCAGCAGGCCGCCCGAACCGGTGATGGCGCAAGTCATCTGCGCCGTCGGTAGCACGGTCGCAGCGCCTTCGAACAGGTCGCGGGCACAGGCGCGGACATCGGTATGATGGCGCTGGTACTTGGCGTAGACAATTTGGTTGTCGTCATTGAGCATGGCGAGCTTGACGGTGGTGGAGCCCACGTCGATGCCCAGGTGCAGGTTGCCGCGGGCGTTCTCGGGGTTGAAGATCGCGCCTTCGGGGGCGTGGACGGCGGCTACGGGCTCAGCGGCGGTGGCGGGCTCGCTAGCGGCGGACGTCTCCCCTGCCGCGTTCTTGGCATCGGCAACTGCCTCGGCAACTTTCTCGGCTGCCGCGGTCGCGGCCTTCTGCGCCGCGTCCACCACGGCGGGCGCGGCCTCGCGTGCGGCAGCGACCATACGGTCCTTAATGCCTTCGACGAGTTTGCTCATTGTCTCTCCTCTTAGTTGTTGGACTCGACGGTTGCGGCGGTGTCGACCGCGTCCTCGAGCTGCAGATTCAATAGCTTCATGCCGTATTCCGGCACGTTGATATCGATGGGTTGGCCATACAGGTCGCCGGGGCGCACAAAGGCGATAACCGTCATGATGCGCGCTATGGTCTCGGGCGATTCGGTGAGCCCACGCTCAAACCAGCGCTGAATCAGGCCGACCTCGGCACTCACGACGTAGGTGACGTAGTAGTCAAAGAACGTGCCTAGCGCCAGGCCCAAAATGCCCGTCTGCGCACGCGGCGCCACGGCCTCACGTGCGGTGTCGATAATCCTTTTAATGAAGGCCTGGTCGCCGCCCGGACCCAGCAGCGCACCGATTAAGTCGCGGTTGGCCGCAAGATAACGCAGCAGCTCAACCGAACCGGGCGCCGGCTCGAGCTCGTCAATGTTACGGTAAAGATCGGGCAGCCGAGCTGCGGTGATGAGCTCAATGCGCTCACGGATCTCGGCCAGCAAGCCGTCCTCGATTTGATTGATAAAGTCAGGGATATCGCTGTAGTGCGAATAGAACGTACGACGCGTAAGACCGGCGCGCTCGGTGAGCGACGCGACATTAATGCGCGAAAGGTCGCCGCTTTCGGCAAGCTCGCTAGCAAGTGCCTGGCGAAGGGCACGCTGCGAGCGAAGGGACCGGCGATCGCATTTCTCGAGCTGGGACAAGCGTCCTCCTTGTTACTCAGCCTGTGCGCTATTGCACAGTGCGAGTATTATTGCACACCGTGTGTATCAACACGTAAAGGCAATATTTGGGATGTGACGAGGGGCAGTCCCTTTGTCACAACCCGCCTGGCTTTTGGAGCGGCATTACCGATTGTCCAAAATGTCATTCGTGGGTAGAATAGTGTCGACGGCAGCCCAAGTTGTAGCTGGCTGGGCAGCGCCGTTGTTTGCATTAGGGGGTCAACGCCTTAGCGGCGGCGACCCCTTCTGTTGCGCTTCGAACGCTGCTTGAGTGCCTCGGAAAGGCCGACAAGCGCCGTGAAGAACGAGACCAAAGCGGTCAGAAGTCTCACGAAATCAATCAAATCGGTCATGGGCATCACCTCCCATCAAATGGAGGGCGCTGCCCGGCACATGGAACTGCCGTCAACGACACCGATTCTATCAAAGCGCAGTTAGATATGCGAATGTTTGTTCGCATTTCAGAAGATCGGAGCTCGGGTATGTCGAAGGAACAGTTCCTTTGCCATACCCGAGCTTGTCGCCGAACTGCCGCCTACATTTTTCGAGTTATTCGGCCACGCTACTGGTTCTGTATAAATGCACCGCCGGGATTATCTGAGGGTTTTTGTCCTCATTTGAGCGTATACATGCCCATTTGCGCACTTACGTCACCGAATCAAACACCATTAGAGGCATGAATGTTCCCGAGAGGGCGTCTTTAGCCATTTAACGACCTCCGAAAGGCCGAATAACTCGAAATATGTTGGTGGCGAAAGCGTAACAGTCCTATACGCCAAAAGCCGGTATCTCCCATGTGACAAAGGGACAATCCCTTTGTCACATTATTCGATGACGGTGCGGGAGTTTTGCTTGCGCATGGTGGCGAGCATGTGTTTGGGGACGGCGTGGACCATGCAACTGCCGATAGTTGCGCTCGCGGCGGCCTTAGCTGCATTGCTGCCGTTTTTGGTCGCGTAGCTGTGGCGGAAACGCCTCAGCATAGCAATGTCGTTGCCGCCGTCGCCGTAGACAGCGACCTCGTCCTCGGCAATACCGTAGTAGCCCGCCAGCCAGGCCACACCCTCGCCCTTGTTGCACGCCACGTCCGTGATCTCGAACATCACCGGATCGAACGGCGCGTTGACCACGCGGTCCGATCGCTCGGCAAGATACGACTTAAGGTCACGCTCCAGCTCGGGCGAGGTCACGCGACAATTGATCTTGCATACATCGTGACGCAAGATATCGCCGATCGACTGGTCGAAATACTGTTCCTCGTGATAGCCGCCACGCGCACGCATGCCGCGCATCACAATACGCTTGATGGGGCTGTCCTTTTTAAAGCCCGCCTGATGCATCTCGAACGATCCACTCGAAAACATGCCATCGGGCGTGGAGCAGTCAAAGCAAATGTCCGGGAACGCCTTGAGCAGCTCCTCGGTAACCTGCGGGTCGATGGTCCAGGTCTTGAGCACCTCGCCATGCCTGTCGCGCACGATGGACCCATTGGAGCAGCAGGCGTCAAGCGCCAGGCCCGTAAAGCCATGCTCGCCGATCGGCAACGTCGAGCGTCCAGTCGCGGGAACCACATGCAGGCCAGCCTCAGTCAGCTCGCGAATGGCGCGGCGGATAGTCCTATCTGCCTCGTGCAGGGCGTTAAGCAGCGTTCCGTCTAAGTCACTCGCGAACATCTTGATCATGGGCATGCCTCTCCTTCGCCTGCACGTTATTTTAGACGAAAGAGAGGCATGCCCATGCAAGAGTGTTCCAACGCGCCAGGACATTCGCTTCCGCAAAGCAACGGTGCCCCAGCGCGTTAAGACAATCGCCACAAGCAGCTTTTCAGCCGATAAAACAGCGCCGTCGTCAACGTCAGCACCGCCAGCATGCCTGCGAATACAATCACCGGTGTCCATCGATCATATGCAACCCCGTACGTCAATTGGCCGATAGGTGTTGCGCAGGAAAGGACCATGTAAACGACCGAAAGCACTTTTCCGCAGAGCTCAGTCGGCGCTGCCCGCTGAACAAACGCGGTGATTTCAACCGACGCAATGCTTGCCCACACCATGATCCATGCCGAACCAACCGCAAACACGGTGAACACGCATACATCTGCGCCGAACAGTAGCGTAACAATAATCGGTACGACTCCAAAACAGATCATCGCAACATATCGACATATGCCATTGAGAGAAAAGCGATGCGGCCAAATGCCGACCAAGCCACTACCGGCAAGACCACCCAAGCCCAGAGCAACCTCAACTATCCCAACGCAGGACGATTGCATGCCGAAATGCTTTGTAACAATAATGGGAGCGCCAATCGTTAGCCCAACCAACGCAAGGTTCAAAACGGCCGCAAGCAAAATCACAGCGGCCAATGATGCATTTTGCAACAGATACCGAATCGACTCCCGAAAATCGTTTCGGCATGTCGTGCGAGTCGCGCCGTCTCCCATTGTTTCAGATGAGGCATTTTGCTTGAGTGCGACCCCAAACAAGAGAGCTGACATCGCAAACGCCACCGACGCGGTTGTGCAAAGAGTATCGATGCCAAAGCACCCATAGACTGCCGTCCCGACCGCAGGGCCCAAGATATTGCTCACCATGGTCATCTGCGAAACCAATGCAGTGGCCCGCTCAACCTTCTCTTCACCCGCCATACGCACCGTCTCAATTTGGAGCATTGGCTTTAGCAGCGATTGAACACCATATTGAACACAAAGTATCGCTACTACGACGACCGCGAGAGGCAACGAGCGCTTCATGGGGATAGACAACAGCGATGTAGTCATCAGAGCAATACCGAGGGCCACGAGGATCTCGCGATGTCTTCCCCTATCCGCCAAGATTCCGCCAACCGGAGTTGCGAGTACGCCGGGTATGAACGCCGTCGCCACGACGACGCCATATAACGTTGACGATCCACTGCAATCGAACAAGTAAAGTGGATACGCAAAGCACAGCGCCGACAGCATCGAATACGTGCACAGCTGCGCAACCAGAAGTTCCGCGAGCCTGATTGACCGCACTGTTTTTGATTTCAACGAGACGCCGACGTCTCTCAGCCCAGCCATAAGTCCGCCCCCTATACATACCGTTAGTATGTAATTATTGACTTGAAAAGGGCAACCGAAGCTGCCCTCTCAAATCAATTACATACCGTCAGCATCTATATTACCACCCGGCACTGTTCCATACGTCCCAAATCCGAGCCGTTGTCTGGAGCACTTCCTCGCCCAAATCGAGTCCCACCGCGGCAGCCATCTGCGCCAAACATTGAGCGCGAGAGAGCATTCGATCCTTGGTCTCAAGCGGACGGAACAGCGGCAGCAGCCAAAGATTCGCCAACAACGATACGGCCTCAGCCGCTTCGCGCGGGCATTCGCACGCAATGGAGCCGTCGGCGATGCCCTCCTCGATCACTGGCAAGAGACAGCCATCGGTAGACTCGTCAAACGAACCCTGGTACTGCATCGCCAGAAGACGCGAGCTTTTTACCGGATCTGCTGCAGGACGCATACGTGCCCATAGCTCAATTTGCGGAACTACGGACTCGGGCGCGTACAGTCGCTTGAGCTTTTGGGCTCCGGTCATATTACCGACGCCAAGCATCGAGCGGCGGTGCTCAACAATCGGAGTCATCGCCCGATCAAAAGCGGCGTTAAAAATCTCTTCTTTGCTCTTGAAGTGATGATAGACAGCGCCCTTGGTCATGCCATCGAGACGGTCAACGATATCTTGAATGCTCGTCCCCTCATAACCCTGTGCGCAGAATAGCTCCAGTGCCGCGTCGAGAATCTTCGCGACCGTCTCCTCGGGATATTTATTGCGACCCATAATCCGCCCATCCGCAACGCAAGTCTTGTGCCTCATTGCAGCATTTTAACGTTGCGGATGGTAGGCGGTCGATTCTACACCGCGGCGGGGCCGTGTTCGCCGGTGCGTATGCGGATGACTTCTTCGACCGGCTCGACCCAAATCTTGCCATCTCCAACGGCACCGGTGCGTGCGGCGTTACAGATGATGTCGACAATGCCATCGACATGTTCATCAGCGCAAATGAGCGTGAACTGCACCTTAGGGATCGTGTTGACAAGCAGCTCGTTGCCGCGCACGTATTCCTTCCAGCCATGCTGCGCGCCGCAGCCCTGCACTTGATTGATAGTCATACCACGAACATTGGCAGCAAACAGCGCGTCTTTAAGAACCTCAAGCTTCTCGGCACGAACAATCGCCGTAATCTTCTTCATAGTGAATTCCTCTCTTCAATAAAAGAAATTGATTTACCTTCACATGGCACGGGTTTTCCAGGTGCCCGAGATTGTCCCGAAAGAGGAGCGCCGCGTACTTCGGTACGCATGCGACGGTTTGAGGGGCAAGGTCGGGTGCCTGAGAAAGCCGTGCTGCTAATCGAGTCCCGAGAAGGAGGGGTATGCGCTCTCGCCGTGTTGACTCGCATCCAGGCCCAGCGCCTCGTCGGCCTCGTCCACGCGCAGGCTGCCGTGGAACAGCGCCTTGACTACCGCGGCGATGACCAAATCGAGCACCAGTACAATAGCGACCGTCACCACAATGCCCAAAATCTGCGAGATGAGCAGTGACACGTCGCCCGTGTAGAACAGGCCGCCCTTGCCGGTCCACGAGAGCTCCGGCACGCAGAACAGGCCCGTGAGCACGCCGCCCAAGATACCGCCGATACCGTGGCAACCGAACGCGTCGAGCGCATCGTCGTAGCCAAACTTGGTCTTGAGATGACTGATAGCCAAGTAGCAGACGGGCGAGACGATTAGGCCCATGACCAGCGCCGCCCACGGCTCGACAAAGCCCGCGCCCGGCGTGACCACCACGAGGCCCGCGACCAGACCGGTGCTGGCGCCCACCAGCGTGGGGCGACCGGTGCGCACGCGCTCGACGACAAGCCACGAGACCATACCCGCCGCGCTGGCCGTCACGGTGTTAAGGATGGCAAGCGCCGCCACGGCGTCGGCCTTAAACTCACTGCCGCCGTTAAAGCCAAACCAGCCAAACCAAAGCAGGCCGGCGCCCAGCGCCACAAACGGCACGTTATGCGGGCGATAGCTCACCATGCCAAAACCGCGACGGCGACCGAGCATTAAGCAGAGGATCAGGCCGGTAAGACCAGACGAAATGTGCACCACGTCGCCGCCGGCAAAGTCGAGCGCGCCGATGATGTTGCCGATAAAAGAGCCATCGCCGCCCCAGACCATGTGGGCGAGTGGCGCATAGACCACGAGCAGCCAAATACCCAGGAAAGCCGTCATGGCGCCAAACTTAACGCGACCGGCTAGGCTGCCCGTCACGATAGCGGCCGTGATCATGGCAAACGCCATCTGGAAGGCGATGTTGATGATCTGGGGGTAGACGGCGCCGTCCGCGGCACTGCCCTCGGCCGCCTGCAGCACCTGGTTGAGCACCGGCAGGCACAGCAGCTGGTCAAGGCCTCCAATAAACGGACTCGAGCCGTCGCCGCCGTAGGCCAGCGACCAGCCGGCAACAATCCACAGCACACCGACCAGGCCAATGGCGCCAAAGCACATGAGCATGGTGTTGATGACATTTTTGCGCCTGGACAGGCCGCCATAGAAAAACGCCAGACCCGGTGTCATTAAAAACACGAGCATAGTGCAGATGAGCATAAACGTTGTCGATCCCGTATCGTACATTCGCTCCCCCTTGGTCGCATGGACGTTGTCGGCGCCCATAATGCGGCCGAGGAACAACTGGTGTAGACCAGATACGGCGTTGTTAAACGCTGCGTTGTCGAATGGAAACGGTGCCGCAATCTTGGAAACGACGCGGCAACGGACGCGAAACGAACGGGAAATACGCGAGCAAGGAAGCCGTGAGCGCGCCCGTCCCAGCTAGCGCCGGAACAGCTCGCGAGCTCGGTCGCGAAGGTCGGTGGCTCGGATGACGCCCTCGTAGCGGTTGATGCGCAAGCGCGGGAAGGCATTGAAGAAGCGCAGGTCGCGTCGGCTGAGCGACACGCTTGGCACCGGACGGCTCATGCGCTTGCCGGCAAGGCGACGACTGAGCGACGGACGCGGCATGCTCGGCGCGGCATCGGCCACGCGGCGGGCGGCAAGCGCCAGGCCGCGAGCACCATCCGCGATAAACGTCGGCATCGAAGCCTTATCGCGCAAGGCATCGAGCGCGGCGTCACCCAGCTCGGCCAGCCACGCGTTAACGGCACGGCTGCGGATGTGCGTCTGTGCCACCGAGTCAATCGTCGATTCGGGAATGCGTTCGAGCATTGAATCCGAGGCATCGGCAAGCGACTCGTTGATGCGGTCGGCAAGGTCGGCGCGCACACGCTCCAGCTGATCGGACAGGCGACGCCAGCTGGCCAAAGAGCACACCGCGTCGACCATCATCGCGACCGCGACGATAAAGGCGGACAGCCGCACAATCAGCGCCGGCAGATGGCCAAGCAACCCCAGCAATGCCGGCTCCACTAAACGGCAAATGCACAGCGCACCCAAGCCAAACGCGCAGGCCCAGTACAGACAGATGCGCCCGTGCAGGTTAAACGGCAGATGCGAATAGTCCCAAAAGCGAGCGCCCGTTGTTTTTTCCAACAGCACACCAACACTGTATTCAATCACGCTGCATACGAGCGCTGCAGCGACAAACTGGCTCGAGGCATCCGGAATCCCACGCAGCAACAGCCAGCAGGCTATACCGCCCGCACCATAGATAGGACAACACGGCCCCAGCAAAAAGCCACTGTTGGCAAATCGTCCGTGGTTGAGCATGGCGCAGACTGTCGACTCCCACACCCAGCCGCAAAAACCGTAGAAGGCAAACGAGAGCACCAGCGCCGAAAGCGGACAGGCGGCAAGCGTCGCGCCGTCAAATGCCATGTCGATCGCGGTTTCCACCGTCTACCCTCTCCTCTTCTCGCTCGAATCTTTGCTCGAACCGTCACTCGTGCCCTCGTTCAAATCGTTCGCGCCGCCTTTGCGCGGCAGACGGCCGGCGATCGTCTCGCGCAGAGCGCACCATTTATCCGCCAGGCACACAATCCATGCCTCACGACACGTCGGCGGCACCGGCACCAGCGGAAACATATGCCGCACGATAATGTTCCGTTCGCGCGACGTCAGCTCAAAATCTTCCTCGGCACGCGCCAGGGCAAAAAATGGATGCCGAAATCCGTGCAGTCGATGGCTCGGATCAGGATCGTGCCAATCGTAGAGAAAATAGTCGTGCAGCAGGGCTCCGCGCAGCAGCGAGGCGCGGTCGACCGAAATACCAACACGGTCAAGACGCTCGGCAAAGGACAGGCTTGCCCGCGCGACCGAGGTCACATGCGCATACACCGTCACGTCACCATGCTGGATAAACTCGCGCGTCAGGCCCAAGCGGCCCGCCTGTGCCAGTTGACGGGCAGCATGGTCTACTTCGCGCGCGATTTTCTCGGCACGAACGACATCAGACATGCTGTCTCCTTCCAGCGACTCACGGCGACAAGCTACGGCCTGTGCACAATCGATAAAAACATCATGGAACACATCAGTATGGCATCGGACAAAACGTTTTGCCCCACCAGTTGGCGAATTACCGCGCCGCCGTCACATATCAAACGCCAAAATGTGCGAGACTGTCTTGTGCAATTGTGCCGGCCGAGGGAGTGCCGGCGCACGATTCGCATGGAGTAACCCACAACGATGCTGCTTACGCAAACGACAACGCCCGAGGACGTCAAGGCTCTTAATCGCGCCGAGCTCCCGCAGCTCTGCGACGAGATTCGCCACGCCATCCTCGAAAGCTCCGCCACCGTCGGCGGGCACGTTGCCCCCAACCTGGGCGTCGTTGAGCTCACGGTCGCGCTCCACCGCGTGTTTAACTCCCCCACCGACAAAATTGTCTTTGACGTGTCGCACCAGACCTACGCACACAAAGCGCTGACCGGGCGCGCGTACACCTATATCGATCCGGAGCGTTATGGTGAGGCTTCTGGCTTTGCCAATCCTGACGAGTCCGAGCACGACCTGTTCGCCATGGGTCACACCTCGACCTCGGTGAGCTTGGGCTGCGGCCTTGCCCACGCGCGCGACCTGGCGGGTGACACGTATAACGTCATTACTGTTATTGGCGACGGCTCGCTTTCGGGCGGTCTGGCGTTTGAGGGCTTTAACAATGCCGCCGATCTCGACAGCAACCTGATCATCATCGTCAACGATAACGACCAGTCCATTGCCGAGAACCATGGCGGCCTGTATCGCAATCTGGCCGAGCTGCGCGCCAGCAACGGCGCCTGTGAGCGCAACGTTTTCCGCGCGATGGGGCTCGACTACCGCTATCTGGACGCCGGTAACGATGTGTTGGCCTTGGTCGACGCGCTGCAGGAACTGCGCGATATCGATCATCCCATCGTACTGCACGTCTCCACCGCCAAGGGCAAGGGCTTTGAGCCAGCCCAGAGCGACCCCGAGCGCTGGCACCACGTGGGTCCGTTTGACATGGCGACTGGGCGCAAGCTCTGCCCGGGCCATCCGAGCGAGCCTGCGCCGCGCACCTATGCCGACATTACGGGCGAGGCGCTCAGCGCCGCCATCGAGCGCGATCCGCAGGTTGTGGGCATCACGGCCGCCACGCCCTACATCATGGGCTTTACACCCGAGCTTCGGGCTGCCGCCGGCAAACAGTTCGTCGATGTGGGCATTGCCGAGGAGCACGCCGTGACCTTTGCCACCGCGCTTGCGCGCTCGGGCGCCAAGCCAGTCTTTGGTGTGTACGGCACGTTTTTGCAGCGTGCCTACGACGAGCTGTGGCACGACCTGTGTCTCAACGATGCCCCGGCGACGATCCTGGTGTTTGGCGCATCAATCTTTGGCACCACATCCGAGACGCACCTCTCGTTCTTCGATATTTCCATGCTGGGCGCTCTTCCCAACATGCGCTACCTGGCGCCTTCCTGCATGGAGGAATATCTGTCCATGCTGAGCTGGTCGCTCGACCACCGCGAGCATCCCGTGGCGATTCGCGTGCCGGGCATTGGCTTGGTAAGCCGCCCCGATCTGGCGCCCGCCGAGGACGCCGATTACGGTTTCGCGCACTACAACGTGGTGCGCCAGGGCCGCGACGTGGCCGTGCTCGCGCTCGGCGATTTCTTTGAGCTGGGCGAACGCGTGGCAAACCGCCTAGCCGCCGAGTACGGCATCGAGGCCACGCTCGTCAACCCGCGCTTTGCAACCGAGCTTGACCGTGAGTTCCTCGACAGCCTTGCCGCCGAGCATCGCGTTGTCGTCACCCTCGAGGACGGCATCTTGGACGGTGGCTGGGGCGAGCGCGTGGCATGTTATCTGGCCTGCACGCCGCTGCGCACGCGCACCTTTGGCATCGCCAAGGGCTTCCCCGACCGCTACGACCCCAACGAACTGCTTGCGCGGAACGGCATGACGGTCGAGAACATGGCCGCCGAAGCCGTAAGGCTACTGAACGAGTAAAAAACCTCCGCAAGGGAAGCACCCCTGCGGAGGTTTTTGTTTTCGCGGCGCGATTATCTCAATCTGTAACAGCTAGGGCCCGAATTCCCGTCTAACTGTTACAGATCGAGACAAACGTTCTTAGCTCCCGACGTTTGTCTCGATCTGTAACAGTTAGAAACCTTTTGTCCGTCCAGATGTTACAGATTGAGACATTCGAATTCCCCTGAAGAGAAAATCTCAATCTGTAACAGATACTCGGCAAAAATGGATGTAGATGTTACAGATTGAGACAAAACAGCAAGGCAATTATCGATAGCTTCGCTTGAGGATTTCGACGACGTCGAGGTCGGTCAGCGTCACAGGATCGTGGCTGAACAGGACGCCGTTGGTCGTCAGAGCGTTGTGCGCGATGGCCGACAGCTCTTCGACCGTAATCCCCCACTCGCTCATGGCGAGGTCGGCCACATGGCAAGCCTCCATCAGACGCGTGAGCTCAATCACAAAATCGTGCGGATCATCCGCGGCGGCATTGCCCATCAGGCGCGCCATGTCGATATAGCGCTCGGGCGCGGCGCCGTGATCGATCATCCACGTGTGGTAGGCGCGCGCGATCATAATGAGGCCGGCACCGTGCGGCAGGCCGTGATGATGCGCGCTCATGCCATGTTCAAGACCGTGCGAGCCCGTGGTGCCCGAGGCATCCATGGCGTAACCGCCGAGCGTGTTGGCAAACGCAAGGCTCGAGCGCGCCTCCAGGTCATCGCCATTATTGACGCACGTAGGCAGCGCCGCGGCGGCACGGCGAATGCCTTCGCAGCAAACCATGTCACCCATGGGCGTGTTGGTATTTGAGATGTAGCACTCAACGCAATGGAACAGGGCGTCGAATCCCTGATAGGCGGTCAGACGTGCCGGGACGCTCGCCATGAGCTCGGGATCAACGATCGAAAGCACCGGAAACAGGCGCGGATCGCCCAGCCGAAGCTTCTCGTCATTTTCTTCGCAGGACAGGACACCGCCCGCGTCGACCTCGGAGCCGGTACCCGCCGTGGTGGTCACGCAAACAAGCGGCAGCGGATCGTTGGGGATCGGCAGGCCGAGCGCAGTACCGCCATTCACAAAATCCCAGATGTCACCAGGGCATTCGTTACCCTCGGCATCGGTATGCGGATTGGCCGCCACCGCGCAGATGCCCTTGCTGCCGTCCATGACCGAACCGCCGCCAAGCGCCAGCACAAAATCACAGCCATGGGTACGCGCCATCCAGCCACCCGCGTTGACGGTCTCGCGCAGGGGATTGGGCTCAATGCGATCGAACAACTCATGCGCCACGCCGGCGCGTTCGAGCTCCGCCTCCACGCGTCTCAGGTGTCCAAAGCGCTTGACCGAGTTGCCGCCGGTCGTAACGATGAGCGCTTTGGTGCCGGGCAGCTTCTGCGCGCCCAGCTCGCCCAACTTGCCCGCGCCAAACAGCACCTTGGTCGGCGCGAAAAACGAATAACCGTTCATACGCGATCTCCTTACTTATATATGTGTCGCGTTGCCGCCATTATAGCGACCGCCGCGAGCGATCATGCCATCCGCAAAACGCTATCTCAGCCGTAATAATCGGCGTTTGCCCAGATAAAACCTGCCAAAATAAACCTGTCCCTTTTTGGTAGGTAGAATTACCCATAAGGTAAGTATGTTTCTGAGTTATTTCGTGTTGACCCATTTGAGCGGGATAGGGTATAACTCTACTCAACCGCTAGGGATTTTATTGAGAAAGGTGTTCTACCATGAGCAAGAACCTCTCCCAGCAGGTCGTTCTCGACCGCCGCGGCTTCGTTGCCGCCACCTTCGCAACCGTCGCCGGCCTTGGTCTTGCCGGCTGCTCCGACACCAGCGCCGAGGCCGACAAGGGTTCCGCCGCCGGCTCCTCCAAGAGCTCCGAGGACACCGAGGCTTCCACCACGCTCGATGCCAAGGCATTCGACAAGCTCGTCAACGACGGCCCTAAGGCCGATGACGACGCCATCGCCGCCAGCACCTGGGCGACCGCCGTCAAGGACGCCGGCGTCTTTAAGATCGGTGGCGTTCAGACCTCCACGCTCTTCTCCCTCCTCAACGAGAAGGACGGTCAGACCCGCGGCTTCGACGCCGGCATCGCACAGCTCCTGTCCAACTACATTCTGGGCGAGAACAAGGTCGAGATCACCCAGGTGACCTCGGACACGCGCGAGTCCGTCCTGCAGAACAGCCAGGTCGACGCCGTCTTTGCCACCTACACCATTACCGATGAGCGCAAGAAGCTCGTCTCCTTCGCCGGCCCCTACTACTACACCCAGCAGGCTATCCTGGTGCTCGCCGATAACGACGACATCAAGAGCGTCGACGACCTGGCCGACAAGAACGTTGCCGTCCAGTCCGGCTCCAACGGCCCCGCCATCCTGGAGGAGTTCGCCCCCAAGGCCAGCCAGCAGGAGTTCAAGACCGACGAGGAGGCCCGCCAGGCACTCCAGCAGGGCCGCGTTGACGCCTACGTCATCGATAACAACATGCAGCAGAGCGCCCTGGTCCGCGAGCCCGGTAAGTACAAGATCGCCGGCAAGCCCTTCGGCAGCAAGGAGCCCTATGGCATCGGCCTGCCGCTCGATTCCGACGGCGTCGCCTTTGTCAACGACTTCCTTAAGAAGATCGAGGACGACGGCACCTGGACCGAGCTGTGGCAGATCTGCATCGGTGACCGTACGGGCGACACCAATGTTCCCGAGCTGCCCGAGATCGGCGCCTAGGCAGCGAGCCTGGTAACGACCGCAACGAAACCATACGGAAACGCATGATGCGCTTTATTGCGGTAAACTGTTTCCTCACTGAGTTGTCGGGGCTTCCGTACACACGGGAGCCCCTTTCCTTACCGGCAGGAGGTCCGCATGAGTCTCTCCGAGCTCTGGTCGCTCTATGGCCAGAACTATATCGACGCGCTGCTAGCAACCTGGGGCATGACGCTTGAGTCGTTTGCCATCGCCATGGTGCTGGCCGTCGCCGTCACCGTGATGCGCGTGTCGCCGCTCAAGCCGCTGCGCATCTTTGGCGACCTGTATGTTCAGGTCTTCCGTAACATCCCCGGCATCGCGCTGCTCATCATCGTCGTCTATGCGCTGCCGCCGCTCAAGGTCGTCCTGCCCTACCGCACCTGCGTTATCGTCGCCACGGTCCTTTTGGGCTCGGCCTTTGGCTCCGAGAACTTTATGAGCGGTATCAACACCGTCGGCGTCGGTCAGGTGGAAGCCGCCCGCTCGCTGGGCATGAGCTTCAGCCGTATCCTCGCCAAGATCGTGATTCCGCAGGCGCTGCGCTCGAGCGTGCTGCCCATGACGAACCTCTTTATCGCCGTCATGCTCACTACTGCTTTGGGCAGTCAGGTGCCGCTTAAGCCGCAGGAACTCACCGGCGTGGTGAGCTACATCAACACGCGCTCGCTCGGCGGCGTCGCCGCGTTCTTTATCTCGGCGCTCGGCTACCTGGGCACGGCCTTTGTGGTGAGCCACATTGGCAACTACATCGATAAGAAGGTGAGGATCCTCCGATGAGCAAGCACTCCACCTCCGCGCTCACCATGCGCGATGCGCTCTACGAGGCTCCCGGCCCCAAGATGCGCGCCAAGATTCGCATCGGCACCGCCATCTCGCTTGTTGCCGTCGCCGCGCTCGCCGTCCTCGTGCTGCAGCGCTTTTATGTGACCGGCCAGCTTTCGGTCCACTATTGGTATTTCTTTACGCACCTCACCACCTGGAAGTTCCTGCTTGCCGGCTTTGAGGGCACCGTTAAAGTCGCACTCACCGCTGGCGCCATCGCGCTGGTGCTGGGCTTAGCCCTTATGCTCGGCCGTACCAGCGACATTAAGCCGCTGCAGCTGGTCTGCCGCGTGCTTACCGACTTCTTCCGCGGTGTGCCGAGCCTGCTGTTTATCTACTTCTTCTTTTTGGTGCTGCCCCAGTACAAGATCTCGCTGCCGTCGTTTTGGATGCTCACGCTGCCTGTCGCGCTCGCTGCGGCCGGCGTACTTGCCGAGATCTTCCGTGCCGGCGTCAACGCCGTACCGCGCGGGCAGGTCGAGGCGGCCCAAGCGCTCGGCCTCTCCAAGGCTAAAATCACCTTTAAAATCGTGTTGCCGCAGGCTATCCGGTTTATCATTCCGTCGTTGATTTCGCAGCTCGTGGTCGTAGTCAAAGACACCACCGTCGCCTATGTGGTGAGCTACCCCGACCTCATGCAAAACGCCCGCGTGCTCATTACCAACTACGACGCCCTCGTGTCGGTCTACCTGGTTATCGCGGTCATCTACATCCTCATCAACGTCGCGATCAACAAGGCCGCTGTCTATGTTTCGCACAAGACCGGCGCGACCATCATCCGCTAACGCTTTACCACTTCGAGTCATAAGGAGCCGAGCACCATGGCACAGAGCACCTCTTCCACCGGCAATCAGCCGCTGATCGAGCTCAGACACGTCGATAAGCACTATGGCGATCTACACGTCCTCAACGACATCAATCTCTCGGTCGACCGCGGCGAGGTCGTCGTTGTGATCGGGCCCTCGGGCTCGGGCAAGTCGACCATGTGCCGCACCATCAACCGCTTGGAAACCATCGACTCGGGCGAGATCTTCATCGAGGGCGAGCCCCTGCCGCAGGAAGGCAAGGATCTTGCCCGCATGCGTGCCGAGCTGGGCATGGTGTTTCAGCAGTTCAACCTGTTCGCACATATGACGGTGCTGCAGAACGTCATGCTGGGACCGGTCGACGTGCTGGGCGTGTCCAAGGAGGAGGCTCGTGAGCGCGCCATAGACCTGCTGAGCCGCGTGGGCGTGGCCGAGCAGGCCGACAAGGTGCCCGCACAGCTCTCGGGCGGTCAGCAGCAGCGCGTGGCTATCGCCCGTTCACTCGCCATGCAGCCCAAGGCCATGCTCTTTGACGAGCCCACAAGCGCCCTCGATCCCGAGATGATCAACGAGGTGCTCGAAGTCATGGTTCGCCTGGCCCAGCAGGGCATGACGATGATCGTCATCACGCACGAGATGAACTTCGCCCGCCGCGTGGCCGACCGCGTCGTGTTTATGGCCGACGGCCAGATCGTGGAAACCGGCACGCCCGACGAGTTCTTCGACCACCCCCAGACCAAGCGCGCCCAGGACTTCCTCAACTCCATTAAGGGCCACTAACCCAATTGCCACGCGGGCAAATTCATCAGTAACGTTTGTCCCGCGCCACCCCTGTGCCATGTCCACCCGGATTCGAAAGCCGCAACCATGATCGGAACCCGCACCTCATCGTCCTACACCCCGCATGTCGACGTCGCCCCCGCCGACCGTCCGCTCATCCTCGTCGCGCCGCGTTGGGAAGAGGCAAAGCCGTTTTTGAGCGAGACGCTCTCCCCCAACGAGGAAATCGCAAGTGTCTTTGTCGATGCCATTCTTGCCGCCGGCGGCCTGCCGCTGCAGATGTCTATTACCGAAGACGTCGATGTTATCCGTCATTACGTCGATATCGCCGACGGCATCGCCATTCCTGGCGGCCCCGATGTCAATCCCAAACGTTGGGGCGATGATCGACCCTACGACCCCACCCTCTGCTGCGAGATCCGCGATAGTTTTGAGTTTAAGCTGGTCGACGAGGTACTCCGCGCCAAAAAGCCGCTCTTTGCCACCTGCCGTGGCACGCAGCTGCTCAACGTCGCCACCGGCGGCACCCTGTGCATGGACGTGCCGAGCCTGGGCGCGCGCGAGGGTCGCACGCAGTGGCGCCACACCCACGTGCTCAACGACCCCGTGCACCCTGTCGAGGTCATGCCGGGCTCGCTGCTGGAGCGCGCGGTTGGCGGGCACAGGCTGATCCAGACCAACTCGGCACATCACTGCTGCGTCGATCGTCTGGGCAAGAGCACGCGCTTGGTCGCCAAGGCAACCGACGGCGTTCCCGAGTGCATCGAGGTCGAAGGCCAGCCGTTCTGCCTGGGCGTGCAATGGCATCCCGAGTACACCTGGCAGACGCTCGAGACCGACTTTAACCTGTGGAAGTCGTTTGTCGAGGCAGCGGCCAAGGTAAAGCAGGCCCGCTAGCTCGCGAACCACTCAGGGTAAAGCCTCCTAAGCCAGGGGGGGGCGGACACCAGCCACGGTGCCCGCCCCCCCTGTATTTGGCATGCTCGGTATGATTATCCCTCACAAACAATCAAAGAAATCTCGACCGCAATCGGTCGACAGTAAAGCAAATGGTAAAAACGCTTGCTACGTTAATTAGGCAGTCAATTAAAATCGAGATGCATTGACCATTCCCCAACGGGGTCACGCCGCAAATCCACATGAGCATCGAGGACGGAAACGGAAGCATGGAATTGGCTCCGAGCTGCATGTAGATCGTTACGACATTGACAAGCAACAGCATGCCAATAGGACCGAAGCCGGACCCAAAATAGGAAACAACGATCACGCAAGAGACCACGTATGCAAGGCAGACCGCACTCGCCAGAAGAAGTCGATCGCAAAACATATTCAGGTTGAAACACTGCTGAGCATCCAAAACGATTGCGCAGTTAAGACAGTACAAAACGACACTCGTCAGGATAAACGCGCCCAAAAGGGCGAAAGAAGACAGCACCACTCGCGCAACGATAGCGCACACACGCTTCCCTCCCCGAGCCTCCGACAACCCCCACGGTTCCTCAATAAAGCCCGAACTGACAAAGCGCGGCACAATGCAAGCCGCGATGAACGGAAAGAACAATGCATGAGCCAACGGGGCTACGTTGAACAGCAGACCGCGAAAAACCTCTGCATTACCAAATAGAAGGGCATCCTCTGCCGATAGCCGAAGCGTCGGGTCTGGGAAAAAGCCCAAGAAACTGTTCTCACGGAGGCTACAGAACCACATCGGGAAAGAATTAAGCTGCAATACCACCATGCACGCATAAATTACCAGGATTAAGGCGTACGTCCATTTGCTCACATGCTTCAATTCTGAATGAAGGAATCTTCTAGTCTGACGAGCCATTGAGCACACCCCCAGCACGAAAGCTCACGAGAGCGTAAATCAATACCGATAGACAGCTGGCTGCCGCGCCATATCCCAGAAGCGTCAGCTGCCCCATATCGCTATATCCAAGGGCACATCCGACTCCAAGGTACGGCCCCGGAAGAAAGAAGATCCATCGCAAGGACGGTATGGGCGTCTGAAGGTAAGTTCCGTAGAGCGTCAAGCTCATGACAAATCCGATTATTACCACAGCCCCGCTCAATACGGCGCTGCTTGTAATCCGATAGATGGTCACCGTCTCCAGCGCAATCGATATCACCAATACGGCGTTAATCATCATTGCGGGCAAAAATGCAGCCAGCATGCTATGCGCATAGTTTTGCCCTCCACGTGTTATCGCTATTGCAAACAGAAGAAGGCAAAGCGCACTATACGCTGCGCCGATTATTAAAGCAGACGAAAGTACATGTGCCAGAGCCCCGTTAAAGCGGGCAAGACCTCTTGCTGAAGAAATTCGGCATCCCTCTTCATAGCCGCGCTCCTGTAAAATCGCCAGGCAAACGATGAGCGGAACGAGCAGAGAGGTGCCGGCAAAAGCACTGCGCACAAGGGACTCATCAGGCGCAGTAGGATCGATTACATTCCAGATGAAACCAATATCCTCCCCGCAAACGCTATTGCCAATGGCTAGCAACGTTGTTCCGCTTTTTAGAAAGACACCGAAGAGAAGGCCGAACGCCAGCATAAGCGCAAGACCAAACTTCGCCGGAAACATCCTGTGCAAACGCATCATATCTGCCTTTATGGGATGAATCGCCCGCTTCATAGCGAGACCGCCTTCATCAAGCGCCTGTAATACTCTTTTAGGGATGGCGCCTCATCCCTTATGACGTCCATCGATTCCTTTTTCAGCAGTTCGCCGTCATGAAGAAACAGGCAGCTTGTTGCAACCGATGCCAGCTCATCCAAATCATGGCTAGAGATGAGCATGGTCGTACCCTGTTCTCGATTCAATCGACCGATAAGGGCCCATATACTCTCGATGCCCAGCGGGTCCAACCCGTTTGCTGGCTCATCAAAAATAAGCAGATCAGTGTCACCCAACAAAGCCGTAGCTATATCCAGCCGCCGTTTCATTCCCAGAGAAAAACTGCTCACGCTCTTTTTCTCTTCGACGTCCAGCCCGACTAGGCTCAAAACGCGAGGAATCTCACAATTCGCATCAAGCCCCCATTCCGAACATCGGATTTGGAGATTCTCAACCGCACTGAGGGATTGGTATGCTCCGCTGGAATCTGGCACATAGCCGACACGCGTCCGCATCAGGCCAAGCTCTCTTTTTGATTTGCCTCCAAAGAGCTCCACGCTCCCCGACGATGGCTCGCAGAGGCCCAAGACGATTTTAATAAGCGTGCTTTTGCCCGCACCGTTTGCACCGACAAGGGCACAGAGCTCAGACTGATGCACCTCGAAGGAAACGTCATGCAAAACGCGCCGTTTCCCGTAGCGCTTTGATACTTTTGATAGCTTTATCGCTGATGCGTTCATTGGCCTCCCGTTCTGCTTGATAGCAAAACCGCTCATATCGTTCCTTCTTTCCTTTATCGTTTTCCATAGTTGTTATTGTTTTTCGATAACTCATATTTGTCAAGATAATCTAAAAGAAAGAACCCGTGTTAGACACGGGTCCCTTCACGCTGATATTTCGTTTTAGTTGTTCGCCTTAAGCTACTCGTCACTCAAATCGACAGCAAAGACTGATGTCGGAAGCGACGCCTCATTGCCTCCGCCGTCCCGCATCTGCCTCACAACATTTTTTGCACGCTCAACAATAAGCTCCTCAAGCTCTTTCTCGCTCACGCGCTGAATAATATCTCCCGGTTGACAATCAAGCTCATCACAGATATCGAGAAGCGTCTTTAGGCGAATAGCTTTTATCTTTCCGTTTCTAAGCTTTGAAATATTAGCCGGAGTATGCCCCGTCGCCCGAATCAGATCAGCGCTGGTCTTTCCGGTCTTAAGCAGCTGCGTCTCAAGCTCGATGATGAGATAGCTCATGTTTCCTCCTACACAAGCTCGTCAGACTGCTCTTGGAGCAGCGAGGCATAACTCCAGATCGCCGAGATAAACAAACAGACAACTGCGCCGATAAACGACCCCGCATCAAAGGTAGCGCCTTGGCAAACCTCAATAACGAAGGAATGAGGCACGACGTAAAGCTCCAGTCCGCCAATGGTGAGATTGACCGATCCATAGGCACCAACAAGCGAAACCGCGGCGTTAACAGCAAAGGCAAGCGCGAGAACACGGATAAGCCGCACATGCGTCTTGGTAAAGGGCGAGACGCCCCGAGAGATATTACGGCTGATCCCGCACAAAACAACGAGCGAAATACCCACGACGAGTGCCAGGCACAGTCCGCTTGGGATAACGATGCACCCGCCATTGAGAAGCGTCACGACACCAAAAGAATCGACAGAAGCAACGTTTGTAACCGCATACCAGATCACGTAAACAACCAACGCGGCAAAAGCGACGAGCATCCCTGCAAAAACGGCTGCCATGCAAAAACCAAGCTTCCTGATATTTTCGCCCGCCTTGGCCATACGCTGAACGCTGTTGGACATACACTCACCCTCATCGACTCTATCGTTATTCGAACAGTTTATCGAACAACGATATGGATTGCATGCGGAAAGCTCCGCCAGTGCGCATAGGCCATTCACTAATCAGAAAGGGTGAGAGTGGATTTTTGGACACGTATCGAACGAGAGTGGATAATCTCCCACTTTGAGGCCGCCACCGGGCCTAAAACGGGAGATTATCCACTCTCATAGTCATCAAAGCACGCAAGCTTTTATTCAGCCGTCTCGCGCAGAGCCGACATCGTAGCCGCATATTGCTGCTGCAACGCATGCATTCCCTCGCGAGCGCCGTCAACGGCATCGGCGCCGCGCAGTGTTTCGGTCACCACAACCGCCGGCTCGTACAGATTATCGAATCCCAGGTTCTGGCTCACGCCCTTGAGCGTGTGCGCTGCCATAAACGCACCTTCGGCGTCTCCCGCCGCCATGGCGGCCTCTAGCTTGTCCATGCTCTCGTCATCCAAAAACTTGAGGGCAAAGCGGGCGAGCATTTCCTCGCCCATCAGCCGAGCGCACGCGTCATCATAATTGGCGCCGATCTTCTCATACGCCTCACGCATGGAAATCATGGATTAAAAACTCCTTTGGTCAAACTAAATCGTGGGAAACGCGACGACATCGGCGGGGCGTGCCAACGTCTCGGCAATACGGTCTCGCACCTCGAGCAAACAGTCGAGCAGCAACGGGTTAAAGGTGCCGCACTTGCCGTCCAGAATCATCTGGATCGCTTCCTCGTGCGGGATGGCGTCTTTGTATACGCGCACGCTCGTCAGCGCATCGTACACGTCAGCCACCGAAACCACCTGCGCGGCAATGGGAATTTCGTCGCCCTTGAGGCCATCGGGATAACCCTTGCCGTCCCAGCGCTCGTGATGCCAACGCGCAATCTGGTACGCATATTCCATAAGCGCATTGCCGGCGTGATGGCTACCCAGCTCAAGCAGCATGTCGGCGCCGATCGTGGTATGCGTCTTCATGATCTCAAACTCCTCGGGCGTAAGGCGTCCGGGCTTGTTGAGGATCGCATCGTCAATCGACATCTTGCCGATATCGTGCAACGCCGAAGCAAGGGCAATCGTGGAGCGTTCCTCATTGTCGAGGAAGATCGTGCCGCTACGCTGAACCAGACAGCCAAGCAGCAGCTCGGTCAGCTTTTCGATGTTCGTAACGTGCCTGCCGCTCTCGCCGTTGCGAAGTTCCATGACGCCGGCCATGATGTCGATGAGCATGCGACTGTTCTTGACGCGCTCGTTGTACTGCTGGGACAGCAGGCTCGTCAGGCGGCGCTGTTTGGCGTACAGGCGGATGGTGTTGTTTACGCGGCGGCGCACGATACGGGAGTCAAACGGGCGGTTGATATAGTCTGAGGCGCCCAGCTCGTACGCGCGCAGAACCATATCATCGGAATCTTCACTCGAGATCATGATGACAGGCAGATTGTCGATACCCGATCGGCGCGACAGATCGGCCAGCACCTCAAAGCCGCTTATGCCCGGCATGACAATGTCCAGCATCACGAGCGACAACTCATCGCCATAGCGGTCGACCATGTCGAGCGCCGCACGACCGTTATCGGCCTCGAGGATGCAATACTCGTCCTTGAGCATCTCGTTGAGAATGACTCGGTTCATCTCGGAGTCATCGACAATAAGCACCAAAGGCTTTTCGCTTTGGAAGGCCTCGATGGAATCGGCATCGGTCACGACCGTACCGGCTTTTGCCTTAGCGCGGCTCAATAACTGGACAGCGCGGCCAACGCCCTCATCGACCGTCTCGCCATGAATGCGAACGCCACCAACACATGCCGTCAAGCTCACGTACTCATGGCCCGGAATAATCGTGGAACGAACGGCATCGGATACCTGATGCAGGCGACGGGTGAAGTCATCGGAGGGAATATTGGGCATGACAACCACAAACTTGTCGCAGCCATAGCGCACAAGCTCGTCAGTCGAACGGATTCCGCTGCGCATGGCTGCCGCCACAGCACCGAGCGCAAGGTCGCCGGCATGACGGCCACACGTATCGTTGAAGACCCTAAAATCATCAAGATCGATCATCGCAACGCCGGCATTCATGCGGGCGCTACGGAGCTTTTCCTCGTAATATCGGCGATTGCGCACACTCGTCAGCACGTCGGTGTAGACAAGGTCCTCTTCTGCAGCCTCTTGCTCATCGATCGGCCGCACCATCAGCAAGACGTGAGGCTCGCCCTCGACCTTCAGAGGGCGTAGACGGGCGCGGTACTCAGTACCATCATTGAGCAGCTGCTCCGATACGTCATCGGAACCCGCCAAGGCCTCAAGACTTGACTGACGCAGACAAGGACACCGATCACCGGCGAGCAGGCAGTTAGGCTCGCTCTTAATCTGATCGGCCGACAGCAAACGTACCACGGGGTAGGTCTTCGCGACACGGGCGACCTCGGCGGCAGCCTCCTCGTCGGTTAGATTGGCCTCGTGATTATTGAGCATATGGGGCCCTTTCGATAGTTTCGCATGGAGCGGTGGGTTCCAAATGTTACAAGGGTAACACCTTGTCGATGCAGGTAAGCACGTGAATGCTGTTACATTTTTATGAGTTGGCACACGGCGCGATTAAAGCCGCAGACGTGAGGTTTTGAGCACATTTGTTAACACGGCCGAAACGTTTGCGGGTGAAGGCTGTTTTGATTTTTACGGCTGCTAGAGCCCCAGTATGCCACGGACAGTCTGGGCAGCCACTGCCGGGCGATCGCGCAGGCCGTTGTGCGCCCCGGGAATCGTTACGAGCGGACAGTCCAAAAGCTCAGCCGCTATCCTCGTTCCCGCCTCGCGGGGCGTACCAATCGAGAGCTCGCCCAAAAGCACGGCGGCCACCGTTTTCGACGCGCGAACGCTATCCCAATCGGGAACGCAGGTCATAGTAATCCCGTATTCGTTCGCCATGAAACTGCGGCCGTTGCGCAGGGCATGCTTGGCTTCCGCCTCGGTTAACTTGGGGGCCTCAGGGTCCGAATCGCCGATGGCGCCCAGGAAGGCCCGTAATGCCCGGGAGACCTTTCCCGCGGCGATCATCTCGAGCAAAACCGGGGCCGCGCCCAGGCCGGCGCCCTCATCCGTCACGGCGGGTTCATGCAGAATCGCACGCGAGATTATGGCGGGGTTTGCACGGAGGAGCTCCAGGGTCACCAACGTACCGGCACTGTGCGCGAGCACGTTTGCCGGAGCGCCAATATGCTCGATAACGGCCTGCAGGTCGGTGGCCTGGGCGGCGAGGTCGTAGCGTCCGTCTGCAGCGTCGCCGCTCTCGCCGCAACCGCGGCGGTCGTAGGCAATGACGCGATAGTCACAGGCGAGCTCGCGGGCGATACCGTCAAAAAAGACACCGTCGACACAAGCGCCGTGCACGCACACCACAGCAGGAGTATCAGGCGACACATCCGGGCCGGCATATTCGCGACAGGCAATCGTGGTGCCCGCATTCTCGACCGTAAAATCCATGTTGTGCCCCCGCCATCAATGCCCATCCAGTTGCACGTCAGTACGGTTGGATGGACCCGCATTGCCTTACGCCTTGTTAACAGATTAACTGTACCCGACCCGAGCCTTTTCATGGCACGACATAATGAGCGACGTTAAAAAACGAAACTTGTAAAGCAAGAGCCCGCACCTTGCTTTGGAGCCGATGCTATGCTTAGGCACAATTGTCTTGAGGAGCATATGCCTATGTCTACGTTTTTGAATGCCAGCCCCATCTTTGGGCCCGTTCGCAGCCGTCGCCTTGGTCTCTCGCTCGGCGTCAATATGATGCCGGCCAGCGGCAAAATCTGCACGTTCGACTGCATTTATTGCGAAAACGGCCTCAACGCCGAGCGCCCCTGCCACGAGCCGTACAACACAGCTACCGTGGTACTCGACGCGCTCGAGGCAAAGCTGCGCGAGATGGCAGCCGAGGGCGAGCTCCCCGATGTGATCACGTTTGCCGGCAACGGCGAACCCACCGCCGCATCGGAGTTTCCGCAGGCCATCGCTGGTGCCGTCGCGCTTCGCGACCAGCTGGCCCCAAACACCAAGATTGCCGTGCTTTCCAACGGCACGCGCGCCGACCGTCCCCAGGTGCACGATGCGCTCATGATGGTCGACGACAACATCCTCAAGCTCGATACGGTCGATCCGGCATTTATCCAGCTGCTCGACCAGCCCGTTGGCCCCTACGATGTAGAGCACCAAATCGAGACGTTCGCAAGCTTTGACGGTCACGTTATTATCCAGACGATCTTTTTGACCGGCGAGTATCAGGGCAAGCTCATCGACAACACCGGCGAGGAGTACGTTGCCCCCTGGCTCGCGGCACTTGAGCGCATTCGCCCACAAGAAGCAACCATCTACACGGTGGCGCGCGAGACACCGGTCGCCGGCCTTGCCAAAGCGGCGCCCGAGGTGCTCGACAAGATTGCCGCACGCGTGCGCGCCCTCGGCATTCCCTGCCAGGTGAGCTACTAGCAAAACCACGCAGCAGCTAGTGCCCGCCATCCCGCCCCATCAGTTGCGGTGATATAGTTCCTATTTGTGCTGTTAAACCGCTTAAATCGGAACTATATCACCGCAACTTTTATGGACGCGTGCGTGGGCTATACTAGCTGCGAATGAAAGGAAGTTAGCCATGTTTGACAATGGACCCGTGCCTGGCCGCAACGACGCTTGCTGGTGCGGCAGCGGCAAAAAATATAAGAAATGTCATAACGCCTTCGACGAGCGCCTCGAGCGCCTGTGGGAAGAGGGCTGGGAGGTTCTGCCTCGCACGCTCTACAAGACGCCCGCCGATATCGAGGGCATCAAGCGATCGGCCGCCATCAACGTGGGCGTGCTCGACTACGTAGGCGAGCACATCGCCGCGGGCATGACCACCAACCAGATCGACCAGATGATCTACGACTACACCGTCGAGCACGGTGGCACGCCGGCCGACCTCAACTACGAGGGCTACCCCAAGAGCGTATGCACCTCGATCAACGACGTGGTCTGTCACGGCATCCCCTGCGATACGGACGTGCTGCACGAGGGCGACATCATCAACGTCGACTGCTCTACGATCTTGAACGGCTACTTTAGCGACTCGAGCCGCATGTTCTGCATCGGCGAGGTCTCGGCCGAGCGCCAACGCCTGGTCGACGTCACTCGCGCCAGCGTGGAGGCGGGTCTGGCTGCCGTCAAACCATGGCTGCCGCTGTCCGTGATGGCCGAGGCCGTGCAAAAGACGGTCGAGGACGCCGGTTTTAGCGTGGTGCGCGAGTACGGCGGACACGGCATCGGTAAGGAGTTCCACGAGGACCCGTTTGTGGGCTTTACCACCGAGGCGCCCGATGTTGACACCATCATGGCCCCGGGCATGGTCTTTACCATCGAGCCCATGGTCAATGCCGGAGCGCCCGACATCAAGATTAGCAAGGGTGACGGTTGGTGCGTGCGCACCAAGGACGGCAGTGATTCGGCCCAGTGCGAGGTACAGCTCGTGGTGACCGAGGATGGTTACGAGCTGCTGAGCTGGTAGCTGTGGATGCGCCGGATGCTGACGGGCACGCTCGTCTTGCATCCGGTGTTATATTTAAATGTTTTGCCTGATAAAGCCTGCCAAAATAAACCTGTCCCTTTTTGGCAGGCTGAGCGGAGAGGACTGCTTGTGAACATCCTGGTTTTGTTGCCCGTCAACGATCGTCACCGCGCGATCCTCGAGTCGAGCGCTCCGGGAGAGGACTTTATCTACACGAGCTCCGACGCCATCACGCGTGAGCAGGTCGCCAACGCCGACGTGATCTTGGGCAACATAGACCCTGCCTTGCTTACCGCATGCGAGCATCTCCAGCTGTTGCAATTGCAGACCGCCGGCTATGACGATTACTCGGCCGCCGGCACCGTGCCGGCTGAAGCCAAGCTGTCTTGCTCGATCGGCGCCTACGGTCAAGCCGTGAGCGAGCACATGTTTGCCATGGTCCTTTCCATGATGAAGCGCCTGCCCGGCTATCACGACTTGCAGCGCGAGCATCGCTGGGAGGATTTGGGCCCGGTTACCTCGCTCAAAAACGCCAACGTGCTGGTGCTGGGCGCGGGCGATATCGGCGGCCATTTTGCCACGCTCTGCCGCAGCATGGGCGCGCACGTCCGCGGCATCAAGCGTCATCCGCTCGTCTACCCCATTGTGTTTGAGGACATGGACGGCATGGATGCCCTGTCTGAGCGCCTGGTCGAGGCAGACGTCGTCGCATCCTTTATGCCGAGCACACCCGAGACCCGCGGTCTGGCGAACGCCGAGTTCTTCGCCGCGATGAAGCCGGGCGCCTTCTTTGCCAACGGCGGCCGCGGCGATCTTGTGGTTGCCGACGACTTGGTTGCCGCTCTGGAGTCGGGGCAGCTCGCCGGCGCCGCGGTCGACGTCACCGATCCCGAGCCGCTGCCTGCGACAAGCCCCCTGTGGGATGCGCCCAACATGTTCATCACGCCGCACGTCTCCGGCTGGTTCCACCTAGCCGCCACGCTCAACAATGTGGTCGACATCGCCGCGGAGAATCTGCGTCACCTGCAGGCCGGCGAGACCTTGCGCTGCTGGATCGAACACTGATTGTTCCGGCGTTTTACCAAACGCCGGAACCCCTCGACGCTGCGCCCTTAGGTTCCGCCGTTCTACCGAACGGCGGACCGGTCGACGCTGCGAGCCCGCCGTTTGGCCAATCTGCCGCTCAATTTCAAAGGCGCGACCAGAAGGTCAGCGCCTTTTCATTTCACGGCACCTTGGCTCAAACGGCGGGCTCTCGCTGGCGTGCGCTCTACCTGCGGCGTTTCGCTGGCGCCGGCTTCATCTGCAAGCCTTAGCAGTTCCGTCTTGCCGTTGGCGTTGTGGCATTTGCCCAGATAAAACCTGCCAAAATAAACCTGTCCCTTTTTGGTAGGTTTGGTGCAATGGGGTCAGGTTGGCTTGCGCCATACCGGTAGTTCTGTCTGCGACACTCTCGCCAAAGTGATATCAAACATACATCTAGCGTTTTCGACACTTCGCTTATTAGAGCCAGTCCGTCTCCTCGTCATAGCGGTCCGAATAGGCGTTACGCTTGAGTTCTTCAGCACTCGTTGGTCGCGCCTTGGACACGTCGACCCCTGACTCATGGCAAGCGGCGACGAACAGCTGTAAACCCCGATCAATAAGCTGAGCCCCACGCTCGGCCTTCATTTCTTCGGCTCGCATTTAGAGCTCCACGCTTTCGGCTCCGTTGATGGTTAGGTCGCGCTCGTAGAAGGCGGTGAGGGCGCGGATGGCGTACATCACGTCGCGCACGCCGCCGGTCTCGTAGCTCGAGTGCATGGCAAGCTGCGGCAGGCCCACGTCCACGGCATGCATGCTCGCCTGCATATTGGACAGATTGCCGAGCGTGGAGCCGCCCGCCATATCGCTCTTGTTGGCGAAGGCCTGCGTGGGCACGTCGGCGTCGTCGCAAATAGCCTGGAACACCGCGCGGCTAAAGGCATCGGTGCAGTAGTGCTGGTTGGCGGCCTCCTTGATGACGATGCCGCCGTTAAGCACAACCTGGTTGCGGGCGTCGCACTTCTCGGCGTGGTTGGGGTGCACGGCATGCGCGTTGTCGCAGCTCACGAGCATCGAAGCGGCAAGTGCGCGGTGGTACGACTCGTCATCGAAGCCCAGCGACCCGTTGATGCGGCGCAGCGCGTCGGCCAAGAACGTCGACATGGCGCCCTGCTTGGTCTCGGAGCCAACCTCCTCGTTATCAAAGCAGCAAAAGACCGAAACGTCGTGCGCATTCTCGGCACCCAAAAATGCCTGCAGCGAGGTGTAGGCGCAGGCCAGGTCGTCGAGCTTGGGCGTCGAGATAAACTCGTCGGCCCAGCCCCAAATGCGTGCATCCTGACGATTGACCAGGAACAGATCGCGGCCCAGGATCTGCTCGGGCTCAACGTCCAACTCGTCGGCGATCAGGGCATCAAAATCCCCCTGCTTAAGCTCGCCAGCGCTGATAAGCGGGCACAAATCGACGGCGCGATTGGGTGCAAAGCCCTCGTTGACACCGCAGTTCATGTGAATGGCGAGGCTCGGAATAATAGCGACCTCGCGCTCGGTGGCAAGCAGGCGGCTCTCGATACGATCTCCCTCGCGCACCAGCACGCGCCCGGCCAGCGCCAGTGGACGGTCAAACCAGGTATAGTCGATCATGCCGCCGTAGGCCTCGGTGTTCAGGCGCAGCGTCTCACCTGCACCGTCGAGCTCGGGCACGGCTTTGACCTTAAACGTCGGCGAATCGCCGTGCGACGCCGTAAGCTGAAAATGATAGTCGCCGGCGACGCCGTCCTCGCCCCAGGTTGCGGCCAGGTCCTCGCCCACCTTAAAGGCGATAACGCTCGAGGTGTTGCGCTGCGTGTAATAGCGACCGCCCGGCTCGATATCCCACGCCGCGTTCTCGGGCAGGTAGATAAAGCCCGCCTCGTCGAGCTCGGCCATAATGGTCGCCGCCGTATGAAACATGCTGGGGCATGCCTCGATAAAGTCGATGAGGTCGTTGGCGGCCTCGATATCGTCGGCCGTCACATGCGCGCGCTCGGGCGCTTCCTGATCCGTCATGCTCTCCCCTTTCGCTGGGTTGATGGTCCCCTCCAGCATACCCCGCCACGCCAGCGCCGCACTCTTCATTCCGTGCTTAATTCCGCGCCGCTCACCAAGTTGAGCCATCATGCCCGCGCTCCTTTTGCGACAATTGCGCTAACAGGACGAGAGGAGCCGTCATGAAGCCACGTAACATTGCCATCACCTGCGGTGTTGCAGGAACCGCCGTCGGCCTTGCCGCTGCCACCGGCATCGTTTATCACAAACAAATCAAGTCCGCCGCGTCACTCAAACGCTTGACCGGCTACACGGATGGCTATGACCTGTACGCAATCGACATTGCCTACGACTACGATCTTGATCGCATCATTGCCGCTGGCGTGCGCGACGACCAGGCCTACATCGAGGCCGTGGTGGCGCAGGTGCTGCCCGGTGTGCCGGCACATGTCCAGGCGCCCCAGTTTGCCTGCAGCGCTTTTGTCGCCGTAGATGCCGAAGGCCGCGCGCGCACCGGTCGCAATTACGACTTTAAGGACGACACCTCGGCGCTGCTGGTGCGCAATCACCCGCGCGACGGCTATGCCTCCATCGGCTTTGCGGCCCTTAACAACCTGGGCGATAACACTCCGCTTGACTCCGTCGCCGGACGCGCCGCGGCGTTGATGGGCCCGTTTGCCCAGCTCGACGGTGTTAACGAATGCGGCGTGTCCATTGCCGTACTCACCCTGGATTCCAAGCCCTGTGACCAGGACACGCAACGCCCCGTCATCAACACTTCGCTCGCCATCCGCCTGGTGCTCGACCGCGCGGCCACCACGCAAGAAGCCGTTGACCTGCTTTTCGCCTACGACATGCACGCCATGGCCGGACGCGACTACCACTTCTTTATCAACGACGCCGCCGGTGACGCGCGCGTAGTAGAGTGGGATCCGCACGATCCGGATCGCGCTTTCAAAGCGACTCCTGTGCGCCAGGTTACGAACTTCTATGCCTGCTATGGCGACGAAGTGCTGCCTAACCAAAAGAACGGTGAGCTAGGCCATGGTAAAGAGCGCGCCGCCGCAATCGCCGATGTCCTCGACGCCCATACCGGCGCCCAAGACGAGGCAGTCGCTTGGAAGGCCCTACGCGCTGCAGCGCAAGAGCCCAATCCGGAAGACATCACCAGCAACACGCAGTGGTCGGTCGTCTTTGACAACACCGAGCCTGCTGCCGCCATCACGCTGCGCCGCCACTGGGGCGACATCGACGCCTTCGCGCTGTAAGGAGCTGGCACCGTCTTCCTTACGCTCGCCTGACGTTGCTTACATTTCTATACGCTTGAGCTAACACGTTTTACCCCCGCATCAACAGTGTGCGGGGGTAAACTTATGCGCATGTTATAACTTGCCCGGAAGGATTCATCATGCTCAGGATCGGTCTTCTTACCAGTGGCGGCGACTGTCAAGCGCTCAACGCCACCATGCGCGGCATTGTCAAAACGCTTATGACCAATAGCGAAGAGCCTATTGAGATCTATGGTTTTGAGGACGGCTACCAGGGCCTTATCTACAGCAGGTTCCGCGTCATGACGCCCGCCGATTTTAGCGGTATCCTCACCCGCGGCGGCACCATCCTGGGCACGAGTCGCACACCGTTCAAGCGTCTGGATACCCCCGAGACCGATGGTGTCGAGAAGGTGCCGGCGATGGTCCACACCTATCATAAGCTGCAGCTCGACTGCCTGTTTATGCTGGGCGGTAACGGCTCCACCAAGACCGCCAACCGCCTGCGCGAAGAGGGCCTCAACGTTATCGCCCTGCCCAAGACCATCGATAACGACACCTGGGGCACCGAGCTGACGTTTGGCTTTACGAGCGCCATCGACGTCGCCACCAAGTGCATCGACGACATCCACACCACTGCCTCGAGTCACGGCCGCGTGTTTGTCATCGAGATCATGGGCCACAAGGTCGGTTGGATTCCGCTGTATGCCGGCGTCGCGGGCGGCGCGGACGTCATCCTGATTCCCGAGATCCCCTACGACATGGATAACGTCATCAAGACCATCGAGCATCGCATGGAGACCGGCAGCCGCTTTACCATCGTAGCCGTCGCCGAGGGCGCCATCTCCAAGGAGGACGCGGCACTGTCCAAGAAGGAGTACAAGAAGAAGCTCGCCGAGCGCACGAGCCCGTCAATCGTGTACGACATCGCCAAGGAGATCGAGGCCAAGACCGGTCGCGAGACCCGCGTCGCCATCCCCGGTCACACGCAGCGCGGCGGCCAGCCCGACGCCCAGGACCGCATCTTTGCGACCCAGTGCGGCGTCGAGGCAGCGCTTGGCTGCCTACGCGGCGAGTTTGGCTACATGATTGCCCTGCGTGACGGCAAGATGTGCCACATGCCGCTCGAGGAGGTCGCCGGCAAGCTCAAGTTTGTCGACCCCCAGAGCGATCTGGTACGCGAGGCCAAGGCGTTGGGCATCAGCTTCGGCGACGAATAGCCTCGGCTGGAACTGCTCTCATCGGAGGCCCCAGGGCTTTCCTCCCAAATCGTCCTCGGACATGTCAGGACCCCGCTGCGCGCTTCGCGCGGCGGGGTCCTTCCGTCCTGCGGAAAGATTTGGGAGGAAAGCCCTGGGGCCTCCTGCGGTAACTAGGGAGGCCGAGGCTATTCGTCTTCTTGCTGCAAGTGCGTGGGCTGAGATTTTGGGATGTTGCAGGCTCTTAGCTGAGAGTAGCACTGACATTTGTCCTGAAATGGCTGGTCGTTAGGGATTGCTACCGGTAGTTGCGGTAGGGTTGGGGCAGATTCTAACTAGAAATGGTGGTCGCTACCGGTTGTTCTCGGCATACTCGGCTCATTCGATTCGACCATCAAACGAAAGGAACCACCATGGATCTTGCGATGGCGCAGCGGCTCGTCGATCGCCGCAAGGCTGCCGGGCTTTCTCAGGAGGCGCTTGCCGCCCAGCTGGGTGTGAGTCGTCAGGCTGTCAGTAAATGGGAGCGCAGCGAATCCTCGCCCGATACCGATAACCTTATTGCGCTCGCCGCGCTGTATGGCGTGTCGCTGGATGAGCTGCTGTATGGGGAGGCGGTGGCTAGCGCTGATGACTCACAGGCTGATGATGAGGCGCAGAACAGCAACGCCGGCACCAAAGCTTCAGATAAGGCTGAAGAGGCTGAGGCTTCTACTGAGCACGCTGATTGCAGCGATAAGCCACTTGTCGATATTTCCCTCGCGCGCGGTATCCACGTCATTGATCCCAATAAAGGCGAGGAAGTCCATGTTGGTTGGAGCGGCATCCATGTGACCAACGAGCGCAAGGGCGAAGAGGTGCATGTGGGGCCGGACGGCGTGCATATCGATACGCTTGAGGACGATGGACATAGCGTACGCACCAATGACGACGGCACCGTCACCATCGACGGCGAGACGTTTTCCAGCTGGAAGGAAGCACACGACAAGCTCGACCATCATGGCAAGCATTTCCACACCAAGGTCGGACGTGCATGGAACAAATTCCCCTTCCCCGCACTTGTCACTCTCGCCTATCTGGTGCTCGGCATTGTCTACGGCACATGGGGCATGGGGCTTTTCCTCGTCTTTCTGGTTCCCGTCTACTACGCGATTGGTGACTTCATCGATCGGCGCCACCTGTCTAAGCTGATCGAGGCCATCTACCCGGCAGCCGCCATCGCTTGGTTCCTCTACATGTGGCTCTGTTTGGGACAGCCCCATCCTGCATGGATCATCCTCATCACGATTCCCGTCATAAAGGCGCTCATGCGCTGGTGCCGCAAACAATGGAAGCACCGCAAACAGGCCTAACACGCTCCGACCCACCAGCACCCAACCGCCCCCGCCCTTCTCCTAAGTTGCGGTGAGATAGGGACTGTTTTGAAGCTCCAAAGCGCCAAACAGTCCGTATATCACCGCAACTTACAAACAACTGGGTCAGTTCCGGCACGGAGATTAGCATTGAGCTGACCGCGCGCCAAGAAAAGGGCCTATTTACTACGTTTAACTCGAGAGGGCCGACCATACCCGCCTTTTCCAAAAACTGGCAAGCCATCTACCTGCGGTTTTAATTTCATAATCTTTGTCATGGTCGAGGGTGTGGTAGCAAACGTAGTAGATAGGCCCGTTTTGCGGCATACGACCCATTCAAGCCCAATCTCGAAGGCTGGAGAAAGCCCTTCATCCACGCCTGTGAGCGAAAACCAAATAGAATGAAAGGCAAATGGAAAAGCCCGTTTAACGAGCGGAGGACATATGCGCGACGTAGCCGAAAGCGACTGGAAGCTGTTTAAGAAAATGCTTCCTCAATGGCAAGAACGTTATATGGAAAAGCTCATCGGCCAGTATGTTGAGATACTGAACGGCGACAGTGAAGCGTCCAGTAGATTTTGGGCACTAGAAGAGCGCCTCAATAGAGACAAGCTGTCCTCAGGCGTAATTGCAAACGACATTCGCCGCAGCACAATGCACCGCGAGATAGCCAATTTGCTTATCGACAGCGTGATCACCCTTGACGACCTTGACGGTTTTACCGAGGACATTAAGAGCTATGCGCAACACTGGATTGGCCAGTAAGAGCACTGAACGACAGACATCCCCAGCAAAACGGGGCAAACGCCGGGCCACCTAATGGTTGTCCGGCGTTTGCGCAGATAAAACCTGCCAAAATAAACCTGTCCCTTTTTGGCAGGTCACTCGGCGCTCTTGAGGGCGCCGACCATTTCGATCTTGTTGAGGGTACGATTGGTGGCTAGGTTGACGATAAACGTAAAGCCAAAGGAAAGCACCACGGCGAGCACGTAGCTTAGCGGCTCGACTTCGACGTCAAAGTACAGCGACGGCATCTGCAAAATGTACGTAAAACTCTCGGCCAGCAAGCCGCCCAGTGGCACGCCCAGCGCGGCGCCAATTGCCGTGAGGATCAACGTCTCCTTGTTGACGTAATGGTGCACCTCGCCACGGCGGAAGCCCAGCACCTTGATGGTCGCCAGCTCGCGTTCGCGCTCGGAGATATTCGTGTTGGACAGCGTAAACACCACCACAAACGACAGGCACGCCGCCATAAAGGTCACGAGCACCACGACCGAATTGATAATCGTAAAGTTCGCCTCATAGTTTTCCCAATGCTCGGCCGTACTCGAAATCGTAAGCCAACCGTCACTCTTAAGATTCTTGCTAAACGCAATCTGGTCGGCCGACGAGCCCTTAAGCAGCACAAAGACGCCGTTGAGGCGTGCGCTTCGACCGAACGCGCGCTCATAGGTGCCCTGCGTCATGTAAAGCGTGTTGCCAAGATAGTTAAGCGAAATGTCACTGACTTTGACCTTGGCAACATTGAGCGACGAATCCTGGACGTGAGCCGTGTCACCCGGCTTGATCCCCAGCACCAGCTGAGAGCTCTTGCTCAAATATACGTCTCCGTCACGCAGGGCGAGCGGTTCTTTGGACTCATCCTCCAGGCGCACGTAATCGCCCAAGTCACCCGTGCGGTCATCGGGCACCACGATCAGCTGCACGGTCTCGCTCTTTCCGCCGAATGTAAAGGTAACGTTGTCGGTCATAATCGGCAGCGTCGAAGTCACGGTCACATTGGAATCCTTGGCTGCACTGCGCTCATCCAACGCCGCGCACGTCTGCGAAAAATCGTCGGGATTGGCGACTGCCAGCAGGTCGTAGCGCGTGATATGCCCGTACTGTTTAGGCGACAGCGCGACCGACGTATCACGGATGCCCATGCCGCAAATCACAAGCGCCGTGCAGCCCGCAATGCCAAAGATGGTCATAAAGGCGCGCTTTTTGTAACGGAATAAGTTGCGTGCAGCGACCTTGTTCAAAAAGCCCATGCGGTGCCAGATAAAGCCGATGCGCTCGAGCAAGATGCGCGAACCGGCGCGCGGGGCCTTGGGGCGCATGAGCGAGGCAGGGGTCTCAGCCATCTCGTGACGGCAGGCGATAATCGTGGCTCCCACCACGCCCACGGCAAACAGCGCCACCGAAACGATCGAGGACACGATGTCGTACGAAAGTAGCATCTGGGGCAGCGAGTACATGTCGTCGAACACCGTAAACAAGAACAGCGGCAGACCCACAAATCCGATGATATTGCCGAGCACGCCACCGATCAGACACGCCCACAGCGCGTAGTCCACATATTTGGACAGGATACGCCCGCGTGAATAGCCGAGCGCCTTGTACAGGCCAATAAGTGTGCGCTCCTCCTCGACCATGCGGGTGGCGGTGGTGAGGCTGATAAGCACGGCGACGATAAAGAAGATGAACGGGAACACCGTGGCGATGGCCTCGATCGAAGAACTATCGCTCTCGACGCTCGAGTAGCTTGCGATATTGCCGCGGTCCTGGATGTACCAGGTGCATTCGCCTAGGTCAGAGAGCTCGGCGCGGGCATCGGCAAACTGCTGGTCGGCGGCGGCGCGGCGCTGGTCCAGGTCGGCTTGCGCCTGCGCACGCTCGTCGCTGCCCTCGGCCATGCGATTGATGTTGTCCTGCTCGATCCCAAAGACCATATTCGCCTGACGCTCAGCCGCGTCCAAGCTCGCCGGTGTGTCGACCGTCAGCTCCTGAGCGCGCGCCTTCTCACGCTCCTCGCGGATCTTCTCGATATTGCCCTTGACCTCATTGATCTTTGCCGAGTAGGCATCCGAATAGGAGTTGAGGCTCTTGGCTCCCTCGACGACCACGTGGACAGCGGAGTAGGAAGAAGATGTCGCGGCATCCTCGCTCACGTAGAACTTGTAGTCCGCAGTCGAAGCAGCGCGAAAGGCGTTGACTGTCGAGTCGGAGCTCACGTCGGTAGGATCGAGAACCTCGGCCGTGATGGTGTAGTCCCCATCGGCAAACTGGTCCTTGGCGCTTTGGTTCGACGAGCTCGCATCGTTGGCGGCAAAGCTCACCGTATCGCCGATTTTCTTGCCCGAAGCCTTCAAAAAACGTGAGGTCACTGCCACTTCGCCCGAAGTCTCGGGCAGCTCGCCGCGTACTAGCACCGGTTGGTCAATATTCTCTTTGGAGAGGCTCTGTACGACGACACGCTCGCGCGTCGTACCCACGGCGGTATAGGCGGTCTCGGTATAGATGCCCTCGGCCGTCTCGACGCCATCGACCTCTTGGATCGCGGCAAGATCGTCATCGGTCAGACCATAGGTCGACTGCACGTTGATGTCATAGACATTCTGCTGGTCAAAATAGGCGTCGACCGAATCACACAGGTCCTCGCAGCCCGCCTTAAGGCCGCACATCACGCTCACGCCAAGCGCGGTGATCACGACGATAGACAAGAAGCGTTTGAGGCTGCCGCGAATCGTGCGGTAGATGCCACGGCGAAAAACCGTCGGCACCATATCGTTTGAGCTTTGGGCGGTACGGTAGGTCGTAAAATCCTGCTCGCGCTCCGTGTTCTGCGCGTCGCGGCGTTGGCTGTTTTGGCGATCCTGATTCATGGGCGCTACCACTCGATCGTCTCGATAGGCACAGGATTTTGCTGGATCGTCTCGCTCTCCACGCGGCCGCTCTTAAAGCGGATCAGGCGATCGGCCATGGGCGCCAGCGCAGAGTTGTGGGTGATGATGATGACCGTAATGCCTTGCTTGCGGCAAGTGTCCTGTAGCAGCTGCAAGATCTGCTTGCCGGTTTTGTAGTCGAGTGCACCCGTAGGCTCGTCGCACAAAAGCAGCTTGGGGTTCTTAGCCAGCGCGCGGGCGATGGATACGCGCTGCTGCTCGCCGCCCGAAAGCTGCGCCGGAAAGTTGCCCAGGCGCTCGCCCAGGCCAACCTGGCGAAGCGTTTGCTCGGCATCGAGCGAATCGGGGCAGATCTGCGCCGCGAGTTCGACGTTCTCAAGCGCCGTCAGGTTAGGGACCAGATTGTAGAACTGGAAGACAAAGCCGACGTCGGCGCGTCGGTATTCCACGAGTTGCGCCTCGTTGGCGGAGCTCACGTCACGCCCGTCCACCGTCACAGTGCCGGAAGTTGCCGTGTCCATGCCGCCCAAGATGTTGAGCGCCGTGGTCTTGCCGGCGCCCGAAGCGCCCAGGATAATGGCAAGCTCGCCACGCTCAACGGTAAAGCTCGCGCCGTCGAGCGCGTGAATGCGGGCATCGCCCTCGCCGTATGCTTTGATGACGTCTTTAAATTCGATATAGGCCATCGATCGGTTCCCATCTGGTCGGATAACTCTTTAGTATTACCCATTTCGCACCTATCAAAAAGAGACAGGTTTATTTTGGCAGGTTTTATATGGGGAAACGTACCTCTTTGGGGGCAGCGCGGGACGCGCAGGGGCGGCCGTGCAGATCGGCACAGCCGTCTCACGTGGAATCGACCGACGCCTGCCTTTCCGTGACACCGGCAACTCGTTTTTGCTTGTTGGCATGGCCGCCATTATGCCTTGGGACTGAGCACTCAAATTCTCACTCCTCATTGCCACGCTTGCCGCAAGCTATCAGGGTGACGAGATGACGACGCTCGCTGTAGCAGCGCAGCCACACTCTATAAGCGAGGCGTTTGCCAGCAAAAAAGCGCGCGACAGGGTAAGCCCGCCGCGCGCTATCCTATGCGGACTAGTTATTGTTGTTGGTCATCGAGGCCACTGCTGCCGCAAGATTGGAAATGGGCATCGTCTGCAACCAGATGCGACCGGGACCGGTGAGCACGGTGTTGAACACGCCCTCGCCACCAAACATGATGTTTTTGACGCCCTTGACCATTTGAGCGTCAATGCTCACGATCTCCTCAAAGCCGGCCACGTTGCCGGTATCCACAATCATCTGCTGGCCAGCAGCGAGCTCGTACTCAACCAGGTCGCCGTCGATCTCGGCAAAAGCAACACCCGAGCCCGTGAGCTTCTGCATGATAAAGCCCTCGCCGCCAAAGACGCCGGCCTTTGCCTTCTTGTTAAAGTGAATGCTCAACTCGACGCCACTTTCCGCGGCAAGGAACGAACGCTTCTGCAAAATCCAGCTCTTGCCCGGACCGATCTCGATTGGCACGATGCGGCCGGGGAAGCAGGAGCCAAACGCGATCATGCCATCGCCACGCGCGGTCCAAATGTTTTGGAACAATGCCTCACCCGAAAAAGCCTTGGAGAACATCTTGCCGATGCCACCGCCCGAGGTAGACATTTCCATGTTGGGGGTCATCCAAGCCATGGCGCCGCTTTCGGTGATCATGGATTCGCCATCGCTAAGGTTGCACGTAACAACCGGGAAAGCCCCTCCGCCGATCTCGTACTGCATGACCGTCTCCTTTCCACTCAGGAGCCGAATAACGATGCCTATATTTTAGCAGGTAGAGATGCATATGTTCACACCGCCCATGCCCTCTCCTGCGGACGTTTCCCCAGATAAAACCTGCCAAAATAAACCTGTTCCTTTTTGGCAGGTTTTAAAGGCAAACGGTGAAGGTGATCTGGTTGCCGTGACCGGATACGGTGGCGGCGCCTCCATGGGCCTCGGCGATGGCACGCACCACGGACAGGCCCACGCCCGAGCCACCCGTCTTGGAGCTGCGCGACGCATCCGCACGATAGAAGCGATCGAACAATCGGTCCAGGTCGCCCTCGGGCAGCTCGTCCACGGCGTTCGATACGACAAGCTCGGCGGCGCCCTTGCCTTTGCCGTGCGAAACGGCGCACAGGCTCAGCTCAATCACGCTGCCCTCGCTCGCATAGCGCGTGGCGTTGTCCAGTAGCAACTCAACCACCTGCGCCACCGCCGCGGCATCGGCATGGGTCCGCACGCCGGTCGCAATCGACGTCGACAGGCGTTTACCGCCTGAGACCGCCACCGACTTAAACGGCGCCGCCACCTTGTTCACCGCCTCCGAAAGATCGATCGACGCCATGGTAAAGCCCGCCGAGCCCTCGTCCATGCGTGCCAAGAACACCAAGCGCTCCGTGAGCGCCGATAATAGCGCACCCGCACTCGCCTTAGTGCTGCCTTAGCAGGTCGATGAGCATATTTAAAAAAGCAAGGTTATAGCTTAGTCGGACTTAAGGAACGGGCGGCTTCACATCTCGCCCTGCAAACAACGCCCGTACAGCGAGCGCGCTTGCCGCATGGGCGTTGCGGCCGCCTGCAGCTTATAGATAGGCACCCTCGAGGCGCAGCAGCCATTCTTTGCGATCCAGTCCACCGGCGTATCCGTTGAGCGATCCGTCGGCCGCGACCACGCGATGGCACGGCACGATAATCGAAATAGGGTTGCGAGCGACCGCAGCCCCCACCGCGCGAGGAGATACAACGGGCGCTTCATTTCCCGGCACACGATGTCGAGCCGCAACACGCTGGGCGATCTCGCCATACGTAGCGACCTCGCCACGCGGGATCGAAAGCAGCTCAAACCAAACCTCACGCTGAAACGCCGTGCCGATCATATGCAACGGCGGCGTAAACCGAGGTTCCTGCCCTGCAAAATAAGCATTCAGCCAAGCCCAGGAACGCTCAAGCACCGAAGAGGCCGCACCATTTGCCGGACTCACCGACGACATGCCACCAGTACCGGAAACCGCATCGACGCCTTCAACATGTTCGGAGTCTTCACGGAGAAGCGTGGAGCCAAAGTGCTCCTGCCCCTCAAACCAAAGCCCCGTCAGACCGCGGCCATCAGCGGCAAGCAGGATTTCGCCCAAAGGCGAAGCAAACGTCGTCGTGACCACCAGCGGCTCCTTTCAAAACTCCGCAACATAATACCGCGAACTGTGCAGACAACCCCCGCAGATACGTCCGGGCGGGCTCGCAATTACTTCAGCGAGGCTGTTTTTCCCAATCAAGCGAAGAAGACGCGGGGCTTCGACGCCAGGGCGGTACCCCCGCCAGCTGAGCTCTAATACTTTTCCCGAGAAGTGAACGAGTAAAAACGAAGTCCCGGAGCATCCACACCTTTAGACCGCAAAACCGCAGGATTCGCGCTGCAAAACCGCAGGACATAGCAATCAAAAAATGCCAATGCTTCGGGGGTCCAAATAAGGTCGTTCACTTCACGGGAAAAGTATTAGACCTCAATTCGCACCAAGCCCAAAGTCACCCCAGGCAGCAGGCGCGAAGCGCCGAGGCCGCCGCCGGGACCAGGGCCCGCAACAACCACGTGCCCCCACATCAGCCCAGCGGCCCCAACCAACAACGACCCCATCGCAGGCCACTCGCAGCAGCGTCACCGCAGGCGGGGGCCGGGCTTAGTTTTCAGAACACTCCGCAGACCAGTGTGGCGCCTTGTCCGCGGCTCCGAAGGAGCAGGACAAGGCGCCACACATGGTCGAGGACGTTCTGAAAACTAAGCCCGGCCCCCGCCGGACAGGTCCACCGCTACTCGCAGAGCAGCTTAGCGATCTGGACGGCGTTGGTTGCCGCGCCCTTACGGATTTGGTCGCCGCAGCACCAGAAGGTGATGCCACGCGCGGCCTCGGGGTTCGAGATGTCGCGACGCACACGACCGACCCAGATCAGGTCCTGGTCGGACGTATCCATCGGCATGGGGAAGCGATCATGCGCATCCTCGGCGCTCATGTCGTCAACCAGCTTCACGCCCGGAGCGGCAGCCAGCGCAGCACGGGCCTCCTCAACCGTAATGTCGCGCTCAAACTCGAGCGTAATGCTCTCGGAGTGCGAACGCAGCACGGGCACGCGCACGCAGGTGCAGTTCACGCGCAGCTCGGGCAGATGCATGATCTTGCGGCCCTCGTTTTGCAGCTTCATCTCCTCGGAGGTAAAGCCTTCCTCCTTGACACCGCCGATCTGCGGAATCAGGTTGCTCGCCAGCTGGGCGGCAAACGCGCGCGGCTCGGGAATCTCCTCGCCACGGCCCAGGGCGGCAAGCTGAGCCTCGAGCTCGGCCATACCGGGAGCGCCAGCGCCCGAAGCTGCCTGATACGTGGACACGATCATACGCTTCACGCCAGCAAGCTGGTGCAGCGACCACGTGGGAACCAGGCCGATGATGGTCGCGCAGTTGGGATTGGCGATAAGGCCGTGATGCCACTTGATGTCGTCAGCATTGATCTCGGGCACGACCAGCGGCACCTCGGGATCCATGCGGAAGGCGTGGCTGTTGTCGACCACGACGGCGCCGCGCTTGACGGCCTCGGGCAGTAGCTCCTTCGCAATATCGTCGCCGGCGGCGCCGAGCACGATGTCGCAGCCCTCAAAGGCCTCGGGGCAAGCCTCCTCAATCACAACCTGCTCGCCGCGGAACTCAACGGTCTTGCCCGCAGAGCGCGCGCTCGCCAGCAGCTTGAGCTTACCGACCGGAAACTCCTGCTCGTTGAGGCACTCGAGCATCTGGGTGCCCACAGCTCCCGTCGCGCCCAAAATAGCAACCGTGTACTGTTTCATGCTTCCCCCTTTAAAGGTTATGGCTTTTGCCCGCACGCCAAGCAGGCCGATTATTGTTGCCAGTGTATACAAGAACGGGGCGGGCACGAAACCCGCCCCGTCGAAACGAAACCGAAACGAAACGCCCCGCCGTAGATTTTTGAGACATGACCCAAAAATCCACCGAGCAGTCGCTACTTTTTGAGCGCGGCCTGGATGGGATCGGCCGGCGCGGGAGCCTCCAGGTCGGAGACCTTCACAATGCCGTTTTCATCGGAGAAGGCACGGTAAATGGTCTGGATCGCCAGATCGAAGTCCTTCTCCTCCACGCCGATGATGATGTTGATCTCGTCGCAGCTCTGCGAAATCATACGCACGCTCACGCCCGCCTGGCCAAGCATGCCAAACAGGTGGCCAGAGATGCCGGCGCGACCGCGCAGGTTGCGGCCAACGGTAGCGATAAGCGCCAGGCCCTCGACAACCTCGATCTCGAGCGGCTCGACCTCCTGCTGAATGTCGCCCACGAGCGAGTACAGCGAATCGTGCACGTCCTGCTCCTGCACCACGGCGCCAAAGCGGTCGACACCGGTGGGCATGTGCTCGACGGAGACGTCATAGCGCTCGAAGACCGAAAGCGCGCGGCGCATAAAGCCGACACGGGGCTTGGTGCGGTCGCGGGCAACGTTGATGGCGACAAAGCCGCGCTTGCCGGTCACGCCGGTAATGATGGGCTCCGCCTCGCCCTCGTCGGCCGTCTCGCTAATGATGGTGCCGGGGTCCTGCGGCGCGTTGGTGTTCTTGATGACTAGCGGAATACCGGCCTCGCGCACGGGGAACACGGCCTCCTCGTGCAGGACGCTTGCACCCATGTACGAAAGCTCGCGCAGCTCCTCGTAGGTAACGCGCGCAATGGGCTGAGCCTCGGGTACGATGCGCGGGTCGGCAGAGTAGAAGCCCGAGACGTCGGTCCAGTTCTCGTAAAGGTCGGCGCCCAGGCACTTAGCCAGAATCGAGCCGGAAATATCGCCGCCACCACGGTCGAGCAGCTTGATCTGGCCCTCACGCGTCGCGCCGTAGAAACCGGGCATGACAAAGCCACCCTGCTGACCGTACTCCTGCACCAGCTCGGAGGTGCGGTTCATGCTGAGCGTACCGTCGTGATGGAACGCAACGACCGTCGCGGCGTCCAGGAACGGCAGGCCCAGGTACTCGGCCATCAGGCGAGCGGTGAAGTACTCGCCACGGCTCACGAGCTCCTCGGTGGAGTAGCCACCCGAGCGGGCACGCTCGGCAAAGGCCGCGAACTCCTCGCGGATGGGATAGGTGAGCTCCAGCTCGTCAGCGATATCAAAATAGCGCTGCCCAATGTCCTCGAGCAGCTCCTCGCACGACACGTGGTACTTAACGTGCGCGTTAACCAGGTAGAGCAGGTCGGTCACCTTGGTGTCGCCCTTAAAGCGGCGACCGCAGGCAGAAACCACCACAAAACGGCGGGCCGGGTCGGCATCGACGATGGCCTTGATCTTCTTAAAGTGTTCGGCGTCGGCGACCGACGAGCCGCCAAACTTGGCAATCTTAATCATGGGCTGGAGGTTACCTTTCTAAAAAGCCTCTGCGAACCTATTTTGCGCGCTCTGATACCATGGGTTCACCGATTGGGACCAAGGTATCCGAGGAGCACTGTTATATGGGAACTTATCATAGTACACGAGGACGCACTTTATCATGCTCAAGTAAGGTGGCAATCCGCACCGGCATAGCTCCCGACGGGGGTTTGTTTGTCTCGGACGAGCTTGGCACCCAGCAGGTCGATATCAGCTCGCTTGCAGATAAATCGTACTTTGAAATCGCTCAAAATGTGTTGGGAATGTTACTGAACGATTACACGGACGAAGAAATTTCGGCGTGTGTCGACGAGGCATATCGTGGCACGTTCGCAAGTGAAGAGGTCACACCGCTCGTCAAACTCGATACAGCGCCGGGCACCGACGTCCCTCAAACCTATGTGATGGAACTCTTTGGCGGCCCCACGAGCGCCTTTAAGGACGTTGCCCTGCAGATGCTCCCCCGCCTCATGGCCCGCACCTCCGCCAAGGACGGCGGCGCCGAGCGCATCATGATCGTCACCGCCACGTCGGGCGACACCGGCAAGGCCGCACTCGCCGGTTTTGCCGACGCTCCAGGTACGGGCATCACCGTCTTTTATCCCGAGGGCAAGGTCAGCCGCGTGCAGAACCTGCAGATGTCCACGCAGGAGGGCGACAACGTCGCCGTCTGCGGTATCCGCGGCAACTTTGACGACGCCCAGAGCGCCGTCAAGCGCATCTTTGCCGATAAGGAGCTTGCCGAGCGCCTGGAGGCCGCTGGCACGGTGCTTTCGAGCGCCAACTCCATCAATGTCGGCCGTCTGGTACCGCAGGTCGTCTACTACTTTGCCGCCTATGCGCAGCTGTTGCGCGCCGACGCTATCGAGGCTGGCGACGCCGTAGAGTTCTGTGTACCGACCGGTAACTTTGGCGATATCCTGGCCGGCTACTATGCCAAGCGCATGGGTCTGCCCGTCGCCAAGCTCATCGTCGCGAGCGACAAGAACAACGTGCTTGCCGACTTCCTGACCACCGGCGTCTACGACCGCAACCGTCCGTTCTTCACGACCATCTCGCCGTCGATGGACATCCTTATTAGCTCCAACCTGGAGCGCATGCTCTACTTCCTGTCCGACGGCGACTGCGAGCTTGTTGCCGACCTTATGGAGCAGCTGGCACAGACTGGTCGCTACGAAGTTCCCGCCAACCTGCTGGCAAAGATTCAGAGCGTCTTTGGCTGCGGCTGGGCCAGCGAGGACGAGGTCCGCGCTGCCATCAAGAGCTGCTGGGACGCAAACGGCTACGTGATCGACCCGCACACCGCCTGCGGCTATCACGTCTTTGAGCAGGTCGCTCCCGCCGAGGGCGCCAAGGCCCGCGTGTTGCTTTCGACCGCCAGCCCCTACAAGTTCCCGCGCGCCTGCTGCGACGCCCTGGGCCTCAACGTTCCCGATGATGATTTTGAGGCTATGCGTGTGCTCGAGCAGGCCACCAACACGGTCGCCCCGACCCAGCTCGCCGAGCTCGAGTCCAAGCCCGTCCGCTTCGAAGACGTCTGCGACGTCGATGAGATGGCCAGCTACGTCGAGTCCGCAGCAAAACGAATGAGCACCAACTAGATCCCTTATTAAGCGCCGGCGAAAGCCGGCGCACCTTCTTTTTATTTAGCTTTCGGGATGATGACGAGCACGCGAGCGGGTCTGGCCGTTTAGTTCGTCGCGAGTTCCGCACGAGCCGGAAAGCACTTAATGTGCTTTCCGAGCGAGCCAGGACTGCCCGAGCAGCGAACTAAACGGCCAGACCCGCCCAGGAGGACCCACATGATCAAAATCACCGTCCCAGCAACGAGCGCCAACCTAGGCATTGGCTACGACACCCTCGGCATGGCCGTCAGCCTCTACTCGCACTTCACCTTTGAGCGCGCCGACAAGCTCACCATCACGGGTTGCCCCGAGGAGTTCCAAAACGAGAACAACCTAGTCTACGTGAGCTTTGTTGATGCGCTGGCCGTATGGGGCGAGCCGGCTTTTCCCGTTGCCATCGACATTCAGACCGATGTACCCGTCGCCCGCGGCCTGGGTTCCAGCTCCACCTGCGTCGTCGCGGGCATCATGGCAGCCGCCGCGCTGACGGGCCACACCGTCGACCGCGCCGAGCTCGTCCGCATCGCCACCGAGGTCGAGGGCCATCCCGACAACGTCGCCCCCGCTATCCTGGGCGGCGCCGTCTGTTCCTTTACGCCGACCGATTCGCTCCCCCAGTGCCTGCGCTACGAGGTGAGCGATCGCCTGCGTTTTATTACCGTGATTCCGCCCTACGAGGTACACACGAGTGAGGCGCGCAAGGTCGTGCCGCAGGAGATTCCACTCTCCACCGCCGTATGGCAAATGGGCCGCATCGCCGGCATGACGCGCGGCCTGGAGACCGGCGACCTTGACCTGATTGCCGCCGCCAACGACGACCGCATCCAGGAGCCCTATCGCCGCCGCCTGATTCCCGACTACAACGCTGTGCGCGACACCTGCCTTAATGGCGGCGCCAAGACCATCTGGATCAGCGGTTCGGGCTCGACCCTCATGGCTGTGACCGACGACACCATCGTGGCAAAGTTCCTACAGGTCAAGCTGCGCGAGCAGTTCCCCAAGTGCGATACGCATATTCTGACGTGCGACACGGAAGGCGCCCAGATCGAATACCTGTAGTCGCCGTACCTTATACCCGCCGGGGAGGCCAGGGGCTTTGCCCCCAAATCGTCCTCGGACATGGCAGGACCCCCGCTGCGCACTTCGTGCGGCGGGGGTCCTGTCGTCCTGCGGAAAGATTTGGGGGCAAAGCCCCTGGCCTCCCCTATGTTAACTTCGCTGGCGGCGGCTACAGGGACCTACGCTCTGGAAAGTCGCCGGGCTGATAGTTGCTTTTTATTGGTAGGGGCTCTTGCTAGGCTGGAGCACTTCCTAGAGGCGGGCATCGGCTGTGTGCTTGGTTTAGGCGGCGCTGGTTTCTTTGTATTCGAAGACTGGTTCTAGGAGATCTTCGATGTTGCAGTGGAGGGCTTTTGCTATGGCTCTTACGCCTGTTACCGAAGCTTCATTGATGTTTCTCTGGCGCTGCTCGTACATTTGGATTGAGCGGAGTGATACGCCCGATTCGTATGCCAGGTCTTGTTGGGTTTTCTTGAGCCGCTTTCTTGCTAGCGCCAGTTTGGTTTGACGAGGTGTTTTCTTCGCCATGTCGCAAATAAGACGCGTCACACGTTCCTCCGAGGCTTCGTGCCAGGGATGATACAGGTTATGCAGCACATCAAACGGAGCGACATGCAGCAGGTCTTCAAAAGACTCTCCCAGGCGCCACTGCAGATACGCCAATATCCAGCCCGTCCAGTATTCCGGTGTTTTCTCAAATCGATAGGTGCGGTCCGGCATTGACCTGGCTTCATAGCCCGACCTTTCGGCGATCAGTGCGAACAGCTCAACGCCCGATTTTCCCGATACGACCCATGCGTTGCCACGCTCAAACTCGCGGGCAACCCCGCTCAGACAAAAGAGTTCAGCAACTTCAGATCCTTCTGCTCCATAGTCATTGACGGCATAGTCAAAGCAGTCACCGAGGTTGTTCATTGCATCCTCGAGGTAGTAGACGGGGTATGTCCTACTCGGCCCACAATCCGTTAACTCTTGGATCATTTAAATCAACCCTCCCTGCCATTAAATCCCTAATGTCGATACCTTCGGAATCGAACCCGTTAACCGTATCTAAGTATTTGCGTCGAGCATTCTGCTCACGCTCAAAACGCTTGGGATAAAACTCAGACCCCGAAGCCTGCTTCCAATCGCAGAATCTAATCACCGAAAAAGCGCGCTCGCTCATAAGAGCATATTGAATACCCAAATCACCCAAGCGCATGATACGTTGCAGCTGTCTGAGCGATATCATGCCGCTGACAAACTGTCTTGCAAACGAAAAATAGGAGTCGTCAGCGCGATAGCCCCGAATAACGTCATATGAAGAAATATCAATCAGGCAGTTATCAAGTAGAAATCGTAGCCCTTCGCGCGCCAATGGCGTCGAGACATTGAACTCTCTGTTATTCGCCAGAATTGCAAGCCAGTTGAGAATCGAGAACTCACCTGATTCCAAATCCAAAATCGCAAGACCATCTAAATCAAGCTCATATCGATTCGCAATGCCATCAGACTCGGTCCGACATGCCCATTCCATCGCCATTTCCTCATGTGGCGTGCAATAAAACCCACGCCCATAGTCGTTGAACTGTCTACATCTATCCAGCGATGGATGTTCGACAACAACCTCCGACCCGTGCCATAGCTCCATAGCGACCTCCAAAAAATATCACCTCAGTGATAGTTTACCAATAACTATCACTGAGGTGATATAGATAGGAGCTTTGGGGGGGTTAACCTGATTAGAGGCAAGCCTCAGCGATGCGGCGCTTGAGCTCGTCGATGCCCACACCGGTCTGGGAGCTTGTGATGATTACGTTCTCGGCCGGGACATTGAGCTGCTTTTTGATGGCTGCTGCCTGGCGGGCCTGCTGGGTGCGGCTGAGCTTGTCGGCCTTGGTGAGACAGACGATAAAGTTGAACTCGTTGCCCTGCAGATAGTCGATCATGTCGTGATCGAGCTTGCTGGGGTCGTGACGAATGTCCACCAGCGAGACGACCAAGTTAAAGCTGCGCTCCGAGTCGAAGAAGTCGCCGATAAGCTCTGCCCAGCGGTCGCGCTCGGCCTTGGAACGACGGGCGAAACCGTAACCCGGCAGGTCCACGAAATGCACGTCGTCGGCCTCAAAGAAGTTGATGTTGCTCGTCTTGCCCGGCGTGCTGGAAACCTTGACCAGGTTCTTGCGGCCAAAAAGCTTGTTCATAATCGACGACTTGCCCACGTTGGAGCGGCCGACAAAGCTCACCTCGGGGCAGGTGGACTCGGGAATCTGCGAAACCTTGCCATAGCTGGCAACGAACATGGCAAGCTGGTAGTTAATGGAATCGGCCATGGACACTCCTTGGTCGTAGGTTCTTACAAAAGAGCGCGCTAATAGATAGCAGCGATACGGCGGACGATATCGAGCGTAATGCCACTCGCGGTACGGGCATACTCGAACAGGTCGAACTCACGGTCGCAAATCGCATCGTACGCCTCGTCACAATTATCGCTGATAGCGCGCAACACCAGGCAATCGACACCATTTTTAGTTGCGACATGGGCAATCGCCGCGCCCTCCATGCCAACACAATCGGCATGCGTCGCCTCGATAGCGTCGTTGCGCATGGCGGCACCCGTCACAAAACGGTTGCCCGTGGCAATCGTGCCGACCAGGAACTGCTTGGTGCCCTCGTTCGAAGCGGCTGCATTTGTCGAAGCATTGACAAAGCCACGCTCAGCAAGCACATCGGCAGCAATATCGACCAGCGCAGGCGTCGAGCCAAACTCCTCGAGCCCCGGTGCAGACTCGGCGATAAGCGCGGTATCGGTATCCAGATAGCGCAGGCGTTTGCCAATGACTACGTCGTCGATATGGAGCTTGGGGTTCAAACCGCCTGCAATGCCCGAAAACACAACAGCCTGCGGAGCATACTTGCTAATGAGGTGCTGTGTTGCGGCGGCAGCGTTCACGGTACCCATGCCCGCCGTTGTGGCGACAACTGTCAGTCCGTCGAGCCCGCCGGCCACAACGTTCAAGCCCGCCTCCTGTACCATGCAAACGTTACTCAACTCTTCCTTAATCTGCATGATCTCTTTTTCGAGCGCACCGATAATCGCGATGGTAGCCATGCCATTCCCCAAACCTATACGAAATACTCAACCACGGTATGGTACCAGCATTTTGTTTGACCTCGCCAAACGAACACGCTAAGCCAGCGTAGCGCGGGTATCATAGAGCGCCTTGGCGATGGCAGTCACAACCTCACTCGAATGGTCGCTCCATGGCATCGATGTCATGATGCTCATAATGTAGGTGTCGCCGTCAACATCAATGAGGCCAGCATCGCACGTCGCATTGCAACCTGCCTCGCTGATCCAGCCGGCCTTGTTGCGCACCAAAGCTTGGTCGTCCGCAATGCCATCGCGCACTCATTTATGTCTGTCCCCAATGAGTGCCCTTGGGGAGCGAAAATGGCTCGCTAGCCGATGGCGTTTTTGAGTTCCGCACGGCGCTTTTTCATGCCGGCCATGACGGCGTTGCGCAGCTCGGGCATGCGCGCGGTATCCATCTGGGGCACGCCCTCGAGCTTATAGGGAATACCCAGCTGCTCGTACTTGACGACACCCATCGTGTGATACGGCAGCATTTCCAGGCCCACCACGTTGTGCCATGGAGCGATCAGGCGACCGAGCTTCTCGCATTCCTCCGCCGTATCGGTGATACCCGGCACCACCACGTGGCGAATAACAACCTTAATCTTGCGACGGGCAAGCTCATCGCCAAACGCCAGGATGCGCGCAGGATCGCAACCGGTCAGCTTTTTATGCTCAACCGGATCGGCATGCTTGATGTCGAGCAGCACCATATCGGTCTCGTTGAGAACAGCATCGAACTTCTCCGGATGCTTGGGATCAAATGCATAGCCACAGCTGTCTAGGCAGGTGTGTACGCGGCCATCGGGGTTGTTGTGCATTGCACGGAACAGGTCGGCCAAAAACTCGGGCTGCAGGAGCGGTTCGCCGCCCGAAACGGTAATGCCGCCGCTACGGTAGAACTCATGGTTGCTCTGGAACTCGTCCATGAGATGCTCGACGGTCACCATCGTGCCGCCGTTAACAGACCAGGTATCGGGATTGTGACAATACGCACAACGCATGGGGCAACCCTGAACAAACACTACAAAGCGGATGCCGGGACCGTCGACCGTTCCCATCGTCTCGATCGAATGCACGCGACCCAGGGCATACGCAGAGTCCTCGGGATGAGCATCCACACCCTCAAGCGTCATCTCAGCCATTCCCGCAACCTTGCCTCTCTTTGGTTTTTGTCAATTAAAATGCCAGAGCCATTCTAGCCCATACGCCTGATGGCGAAACGGTTTAGCGGTCAATTTGATCGTCCTATTTGACTCCACGCAAAAGCGGCGGGAAGGTTGTCACAACCCGCTCGCCGCCGAAGCAATAGAAATCGATAGACGCCAGGCCCTACGCCTTAAGCGTAAGCACCGCGCCAAAGGCGGTCGGGCCGCAGTGGCTCGAGATGACGCCGCCGACCTGAGTCCAGGTAACGTCCTTAAAGCCCAGGTCGTGCGCATAGACTTCCATATCGTCGCGCAGCTCCTCGGAAAGGCCCACTGAATACGCCAAACCAATGTGCGAGTAATCAATATCGCCCTTCGCAACCATGTGGTCAATAAAGGCACGGGCACATTTGAGCATAGAGCCGCGGAGCTTCTTGGTCGCCACGAATTTGCCACCCGTTACCTCAATGCAGGGCTTAATCTTGAGCAGATGGGCGCCAAGAAACGCGACGTTGGACAAGCGACCACCCGCCTTAAGGAAGGCAAGGTCCGTAGGAACAAAGCCCAGCAGCACGCGGTCCATCACCGAATTGGTAAAGGCGAAAATCTCGTCGACGGTGGCGTCCGGATGGGCTTCGATATACTTGGCGGTCTCAACGGCGACAAGCGACTGGCCCACCGACACAAAGCGCGTATCCATGGAGAAGACGTAATCGCGGCCCTTTGCCGCAATCTTCGACGACTGATGCGAGCAGGTCGTAACCTCGGAATACGCAAGATGCAAAATGGTCGCATCGGGCCGCTCGGCGTGGATGCGGTCGTACACATGCGCAAAATCCGCCGGCGAGCAACCGCTGGTCTTGGGCATCACACCAAACTCGTTGCAGCGCGAGTAAATCTCAAGCGGGTCGATCGATCCGTCTTCGACGGTCTCGTCACCAATCGTGACATGCATGGGCACGCGCACGATGCCATAGCGCTCGCAGAGCTCCGGCGTCACATCCGAACCAGACTCAACCACGATTACGTACTTGCCCATTATCATCACAACCCATCTCGACGTTGGCTTTTGAATATGTGACGCACGTCCGCCGTCCTGCTGCAGAACGGCCTCCAAGCGCCAAAGAGACGCCGCCCCTTGCACACAACAAAGGACAGCGTCTCCCTGGAAAACTCCGTGCTTATCTGAGATTCTACACGGTTTATTAAGGAGTGTTACTTATTCCGCAAACGGTAGCTATACGCGATAAACGGTAGCAAGCAAGAATCCAGAACGCTCAACCCATTAGGAGAGATCCGCCTAAAGGGTAACTACACAGGACCCCGCCGGGGCTGTTTGGGCTACCTCCCAAAATATTCCGCACTGATATTTTCTGTATTGAAGACGTCGGTGATGTAGCCGTATACCATTGACGTCGACACCATCAGATGCGGACCGCGCGGTGACCCCACATTCCGCTGGCGCCCACAGGGCTGCCCTCGTTTCCTGACATGTCCCGCGCGGGCCGCGGCGAGCCGAGACCGCCGCATGACCTAATAGGAGCATGGAGCGATACCGCGGACCCGAACAACCGCATTCTATCGCGCCCCGTCAGTGTGCCGTCTGCCCGGTCCAGGCGAGCACGGAAAGAACGGAGCGAGACATGAGAACCGAATCGACACCCGGCGCCCGCGGGCCGGTCTTCTGCGGGGTCGACACCCACGCCGACTCGCACTGGCTGTGCGTCCTCGACTGGAGGGGCCGCAAGGTCCTGTCCCGCCAGTTCCCCGCCGACGCGGCGGGCTACGAGGCGCTCGCCGGGGCGATCGCGGCGGCCGGGGAGCCGGCCTGCGTCGCGATGGAGGGGACGTCGTCCTACGGGGCGGGCCTCACCAGGCACCTCGCGTCGCTGGGGATGCCCGTGCGCGAGGCGCTCTCCCCGGCGAGGATGCAGAGGAGGCGCCCGGGGCAGGGAAAGTGCGACGAGGCGGACGCGGAGAGGGCCGCCCGCGCGGCGATGTCCGGCTCGAAGCTCGGGACCCCCAAGAGCCAGGACGGGTGGGTCGACGGGGTGCGCTGCATGCTCGCGGCGCGCTCCGGGGCGGTGAAGGCGCGGACCTCGGCGATAAACACCGCGAGGTCGCTGCTCACCACCGCGCCGGAGGGGCTCAGGTCGAGGTTCCGCGGCATGGGAGGGCCGAGGCTGATGGAGGAGCTCCCCTCCGTGCGCGCCGAGGGCGCGCTGGGCGCCGCGCTCGGCGCGCTGGCGGACCTGTGGGAGGCGGCACGCGACGCGGCGCTCGACATGGAGCGCGCGATCGAGGCGTCCCTGGAGGAGAACTGCCCCGCGCTGCTGGCGATGTACGGGTGCGGGCCCGTGAGCGCGGCCAAGCTCGCGGTCGCGGCCGGGGACAACCCGGGCAGGCTGCGCTCCGAGGCGTCGTTCGCGGCGATATGCGGGGCCTGCCCCATCCCCGCCTCGAGCGGCAAGACCGTGAGGCACAGGCTCAACAGGGGCGGCGACCGGCAGGCGAACAGCGCGCTGCACGAGATCGCGAGGCAGAGGGTCATGCGCGACCCCGAGACCGCCGAGTACGCCGAGAGGGCCAGGGGGCGGGGAAAGAGCGACAGGGAGGTCATGAGGTGCCTCAAGCGCTACGTGGCCAGGGAGGCGTACCGGGCGCTGATGCACCCGCACGAGATCAGGAGGCCCGAGGACGCCTCGGAGCTCGTGGCGGCCAGGCGCGCGGCGAGGGTCAGCCAGGTGAGGGCGGCGTCCATATTGGGAACCAGCGAGAAGTACATCTCGATGCTGGAGAGGGGCCAAAGGGAGCTCAAGCCCATAAGGAGGGCCTACGAGGCATGGGTCGAGGCCGGACTTCCGCTCGATTGGGACAGGCGGGCCTTCGAGGCCGAGCGCAAAATGGATTCTAAAAAACACCTTGCCAAATAGGAGCGTCAGGACGCAAGAAGCCCTCGCCGCACGAAGTGCGCAGCGAGGGCTTCTTGCATGTCCGAGGACGTTTTGGGAGGTAGCCCAAACAGCCCCGGCGATCCTGCGGGAGTTAAACCCCTTTAGAACTTGTTGTGGAAGGTACGCGAAATGACCTCGTCCTGCTGCTCCTTGGTGAGCGTGTGGAAGTTCACGGCGTAGCCGGAAACGCGGATGGTCAGCTGCGGGTACTTCTCGGGGTGAGCCTGAGCGTCGAGCAGCGTCTCACGGTTGAAGACGTTGATGTTCAGGTGGTGGCCACCCTTCTCGGCGTAAGCGTCGAGCATGTGGACCAGGTTATCGGCCTGAGTCTCGGAAACTTCAGAAACCTTCATAATGTGTCTCCTTCGATTGATAGGCGCCGGCCGAAACCGGCGCGCCAATCAGTAATCGTTATTGTTAGTATAGCACTAACAATAGTTACTCGCCCAGCTGATCAAGGTCGATATCGCCAAAGAACACCTGGTCCTCCTTGCCGAGCGCACCCGGGATGATGGAGAAGGTGTTGGAGATGCCGTCCTGAGCATCACGGAACGGGAGCTTGGAAACCGAAGACAGCGAAGCGATGGCGCCGTGGCTATCGCGCTTGTGCATGGGGTTAGCACCCGGGGCGAACGGCTGGCCAGCCTTGCGGCCGTCGGGCGTGGAGCCGGTCTTCTTACCGTACACGACGTTGGAGGTAATGGTCAGAACCGAGGTCGTAGGCACGGAGTTGCGGTAGGTGTCGTTCATGCGGATGTACTCCATGAACTGGTGCACAACGTCGTGAGCGATCTGGTCGACGCGGTCGTCGTCGTTACCGTACTTGGGGAACTCGCCCTCGGTCTCGAAGTCGACGATGATGCCGTTCTCGTCACGGACGGGGTGGACCTTGGCGTACTTGATGGCGGACAGGGAGTCAGCCACGACGGAAAGGCCAGCGATGCCCGTAGCGAACCAACGATGCACGTGCTTGTCGTGCAGAGCCATCTGGATGCGCTCGTAGCAATACTTGTCGTGCATGTAGTGAATGATGTTCAGCGAGTTGACGTACACGCCAGCAAGCCACTTCATCATGTCGTTGTACTTGGCCACGACGTCGTCGTAATCGAGCGTATCGCCCTCGACGGCGCGATACTTGGGACCGACCTGCTTCTTGGAGACCTCGTCAACACCGCCGTTGAGTGCGTAGAGCAGGCACTTGGCCAGGTTGGCACGGGCGCCGAAGAACTGCATCTCCTTGCCGATGCGCATGGAGGACACGCAGCAGGCAATGCCGTAGTCGTCGCCGTGGTAAACGCGCATGAGATCGTCGTTCTCGTACTGGATCGAGGAGCTGGCGACAGAAGTCTTGGCGCAGAACTTCTTGAAGTTCTCGGGCAGACGGGTCGACCACAGAACGGTCATGTTGGGCTCGGGGCTGGTGCCCATGTTCTCGAGCGTGTGCAGGTAGCGGTAGCTCATCTTGGTAACGAGCGTACGGCCGTCAACACCCATGCCGCCGATGGACTCGGTGACCCACTGCGGATCGCCGGTAAACAGGGCCTGATACTCGGGAGTACGGGCGAACTTGACCATGCGAAGCTTCATGATGAAGTGATCCACGAACTCCTGAATCTGTTCCTCGGTGAAGGTGCCGTTGGCAAGGTCGCGCTCAGCGTAGATGTCGATGAACGTGGAGGTGCGGCCGATGGACATAGCGGCGCCGTTCTGCTCCTTGACGGCAGCGAGGTAGGCGAAGTACATCCACTGGATGGCCTCCTGCGTGTTGGTAGCAGGGTTGGAAATGTCGAAACCATAGGTCTCGGCCATCATCTTGAGCTCGCCGAGGGCGCGGATCTGCTCCTGCAGCTCCTCACGATCGCGAATGTTGTCGGCGGTCATGACCGTCGGGGTGGAAGCCTTCTGGGCCTCCTTGTCCTTGATCAGGTAGTCGACACCGTACAGGGCGACACGACGGTAGTCGCCAATGATGCGGCCGCGGCCATAGCCATCGGGCAGACCGGTGATGATGTGGGCCGAACGGCAGGCGCGCATCTCGGGGGTGTAGACATCGAAGACGCCGGCGTTGTGGGTCTTGCGCTCGAAGGTGTAGCGCTCGACAACGTTCTCGTCGATCTTGTAGCCGTGCTGGCTGGCAGCCTGGCAAGCGATGCGGATACCACCGTTGACGTGCAGCGCACGCTTGAGCGGCTTGTCGGTCTGGAGGCCGACGATGGTCTCCTTGTCGCGATGGGCGTTATCGATGTAGCCAGCGGGGTGGCTCACGATACCCGTGACGGTCTTGGTGTCCATATCGAGGACGCCGCCCTGCTCGCGCTCCTTGAGCAGCAGGTCGAGAACCTCGCCCCACAGCTCCTTGGTACGCTCGGTCGGGCCGGCGAGGAACGACTCGTCGCCCTCGTAGGGGGTGTAGTTCTTCTGGATGAAGTCTCGGACGTCAACCTCTCCCGTCCAGATGCCTTCCTTGAAGCCTTCCCATGCCTCCTGCATTGTGTAACCACGCTCCTAGTTACGTGTAATGCGGCGCTCTCTCACACCGCTGCTTATTGAATTCTTGAATTATCGGCTTGCACTACCGGCTTCTTCCGTTCTTCACCACACATTGGTACAGGGAAAAACGTTTGTCCACCTTGGAACTGCAACCCAAAACCCAAGATTTCACCCGTCTGAGAAGGATAACATAGCCACCCCCTTCATCAGGGCTGTTATATGTTTCTTTTTTTATATCATAAAGGCGTTTTTTACAAACCCGCAGGAAATGCGAGCGCGAACAACTACCGTTCACCGATTTGTTTGGTATTTTTCCTTGCCTTTGTACGACGTTCACTCTAGCTGTTATGCCAGCTTTAGCAGGGTAAAGTGTTCCAGAGACCCTACAGAAACTGCAGGGCGGCCACGGGATCCCCCGTGGCCGCCCTATGGCGTGACTAGTTTTTAGCTTTGATTGCCGCTTGGCATTAGGCAGCCGCGACGGCCTTGTCGGTCGTTGCCTTGCTATCGCCGTTGCCCTGGCCCTCAAAATGCTTGTAGCACCAGCTGGTGACCAGCGGGGTCAAAATAGCCGTAACGATTGCGCAGGCAGCAACCTGTGCCGTGGCCGTCGCGAGCACCGCACCGCCGTACAAGGCCTCGTTGACGCTTGCCATGGCAGCAGGCGTGGCCACATTGGCTCCGGCGCAGCTCGAAATGGCCGCACCCGCGACACCCGTACCGCCCGTGAGCTTATCGACCGCGACAACGGGAATTGCAAAGACCACCGAGCAGATCACGCCGAGCAGAATACCGGGGAGACCGCCATTAATGAGCTGGCCAAAGGTCATGGTCGAGCCCATGGCAAAGAAGACGAGCACAATGATGGCGGAAAGTGCCGGTGCCATCATCTTCTTAAAGCTGGGGAACAGGTTGCCCAGGATAATGCCAACGACGATCGGCAGGATGGCACCCACGAGCGACCAGCCAATCGGAGCCTGACCGGCAGCGCCAAGGACAATCATCGTGACCGGGGGGCCAACGACCAGCGTGGTGATGGCGACAGCGCCACGTTCGGCCTCGTTGCCCATGGTGCCCATCAGACCAGCGTACATAGCGTTGTTGGCGCCGGTGCAAGCCGCCAGCATCACCATGGCAGAGATGCCAAACAGGTTGTCGTTGAACACATAAAGGATGAGCAGCGACACGGCAACGACCACGATCTGCTTGACGGCGATGATGATGGCACCGCGGGCAGCGGCGGCAGGAGCACTCTTAAACGAAATCGTCGTACCGACGATAAGCAAAAAAGCGCCCACGAGCGGGCCTGCACCCTGCTGGGTCATGCCAAGCGTAAAGCTGCCGAGCGTTTTGAATAGGTCGGGGAATAGCGTGTTGAGCAGGCAGCCCAGCAAAAGCGGCACCAAAATATTGGCACCCGGGATGGAGGACATCTTAAAGAACGGCTCCTTTGCCGCCGGCACCTCCACCGCAGTCGATTCACTCATATATATCTCCTTTGGATGCATGCGAATCGTAGCCGCACGCGCCTATTGTCAGAAAGAAGGCGACAACCCCGAGTCGCCAGGGTCGCCGCCAAACGATCACCGCGGGGTATTACCCGTCCAGGACGATGCCGCCGTCGCAGTCACCGATCTCGCCGTTCACGAAGCTGGCGAGGTCGGAAGCGAAGAACAGCACCATCTGCGCAGGCTCGCTGGCCTGGGCGGCGCGGCCCAGAGGAATACCGTTGATGATGCGCTGAGAGTTCTCGTCAGAGAGAATCGAGGTCATATCGGTAAGGGTGAGCGACGGGCACACGGCGTTGCAGCGGACGCCAAACTTGCCGCCCTCCTTGGCGACTGCCTTGGTTAGACCGTTAACACCGGCCTTGGAGCTGGCGTAGGCAGCGGTGCCGAGCAGGCCGCCACCGATCTTGCCAGCAACGGAGCTCACGTTGACGATAGTGCCGGCATGTGCCGCCTTAAAGTGCGGGTACACGGCATTCATCATAGTGAAGGTACCGTTGAGGTTGATGTCGATGGTGCGACGCCACTCGGTGTCATCGATCTCGTCAAACTTCTTGGTGCTGATGACGCCAGCGCAGTTGATCAGAATGTTGGTTTGCGGCAGGTCCGTGAAAATCTGCTCGACGGTCTCGCGCGCCTTGGGCGCATCGGCAACATCGAGCTGGTAGAACTTGTTGCCTTCGCCAAGCTCGGCCACAGCGGCCTCGCCCTTAGCAGCGTTCCTTGCGATGAGCGCGACATGTCCGCCGCCCGCGACGATGCCCTTGGCGATCTCGAGGCCAATGCCCTGAGTGCCACCGGTAACGATCGCGGTTTTACCCGTGAAGTCAAATGCCATGACTCCAACCCCCTTGATTCAGGTGTCTCCTTGCGGGAAGTTGGAGCATCGCACGTGGCGATTATATGAGTCCTAGTCGTCATGGTGGTGACAACCCCTCGCCTAACCGCGTGCATAATAGTTCTTTGAAACGCTTCAGCAATTGAATGATTTTAAGTCTTTATGCGCTCTTTATATTGCCTAGCGGCCAAGTAGTTTTTTGGGACATGTCCCAAAATCTACCGCATAGGGTACGCGTGCAAGGGTATCATCTTTCACCAAAAATAGTTTCTAGTGTTAGGGGTTTTCGGTGGAAGATACCGATTTCCATGAGCTTGGGCGTCAGCTCTTAACTGAGTTTGGCAGCATGCATCAGCGCATTTCGCGCTTTGCGGACAAAGCTCTCGGCGGCGAGATGGCCGTCATGCGCGCTCTCATGCTCGCTGGCGGTTCGCTCACGCCGAGCGAACTCGCTGATCGCGCCTGGGTCTCGAGCGCCCGCATCGCCAACATCCTGCGCGCCCTCGAAACCAAGAGCTGGGTCGAGCGCGAGCACTCAAAGACCGACCGTCGTCGCGTACACGTCACGGTGACCGACAAAGGCCGACAAGATCTCGAAATCAAACGTCGGGAATTCGAGAAACGCACCGCGGCCTTCCTCGAGCAGCTCGGCGAAACAGATACCCAAGAGATGGTGCGCCTCCTAAGGCGTGCCAACGAAATTATCGATCGCAATCAAGAAAGGAGAGATGCCGAGTGAGGATTCTCAAGCTCTTTAAAAAGCATATCCTGGCGCTACTCACGGCTATCGTACTCATCGTAATCAGCTGCAACGCCGATCTGGCGCTGCCTACCTATATGAGCGACATCGTCGACGTGGGCGTGCAGCAGGGCGGTATTGCTTCGCCCGTACCCGACACCATCCGCGCCGAATCGCTCGATGACCTCGAACTCTTCATGAGCGCCAAGGACGCCAAGACGGCAGAAGCTGCGTTTGGCAAGGCAGACAAAAACGGCATTCGCACGTACAAGGGCACCGAGGAAGAGCGTGCCGATGGAGGCAAGATTGCCGACATTATGAGCCTGCCCGAAACCGTCGTCCTTTCGCTCAATCAGGGCATCGACGCCAGTTCCATGGGCGACATGATGGGCACGTCCAACGAACAAGACAACAGCGCCGCCCAGGCCATGCCCACCCCCGAGCAGATGGCGGCGATGACGCCCGAGCAGCTCGCCGAGATGCAGCAGAAGGCCGCAGCGGCACAGAACATGCAAAAGCAGATTGATGCCGACGGCGGCAAAATCACCATGAAGAGCCTGCGTCTGGGCATCGAGGGCGGTCTGGTAGACCAAAGCAAGCTCGTCGAAGGCGCCAACGAGATGGCTGACAAAATGGGCTCCATGTCGGGCTCCATCGTCACCCAACGCGCCGTGAGCTATGTACAGGACGAGTACAAGGCACAGGGCATCGACCCCGCCGACGTGCAGAACGCTTACCTTAGCCGCATGGCGACCACAATGTTTGGCCTGTGCCTGGTGTCGCTCGTTGCCACCATCCTGACCGGCGCCGTGGCTTCGCGCACCGCCTGCTCCATCGCCCGCGACCTGCGCCGCGAGACCTTCAACAAGGTTATGCACTTCTCGCCGGCCGAGGTGGGCAAGTTTAGCCAGGCCTCGCTCATCACCCGCTGCACCAACGACATTCAGCAGATCCAGATGGCCGCAACCCTGTTCATCCGCATGTGCCTGATGGCCCCCGTCATGGGCATCGTCGCTGTCATGCGTGTCCTGGCCAACCACACCGGCCTGGAGTGGACCATCGCCGTGGCCATCATCGCGGTCTCGGCCGTCGTCGGCGTGCTCATGGGCCTCACCATGCCCAAGTTCAAAAAGATGCAGAGCTTTGTGGACCGTGTGAACCTTACCGCCCGCGAGCTGCTCGACGGTCTTATGCCCATCCGCTCGTTCAACCGCGAAGAGCATGAGCTCGAGCGTTTTGACAAGGCTTCGCTCGACCTAATGACCACGCAGCTCTACACCAACCGCGCCATGAGCTTTATGATGCCGCTCATGATGCTCGTCATGAACTGCATCACCGTGCTTATCGTCTGGTTTGGCGCCCAGGGCGTGTCCGACGGCGTGATGCAGGTCGGCAACATGATGGCGTTTATCTCCTATACCATGCAGATCGTCATGGCGTTTATGATCCTCACCATGGTTTCGGTCATCCTGCCCCGCGCCGAGGTCGCAGCCGAGCGCGTGGAAGAGGTCATCACCTGCCCCACGAGCATCAACGACCCCGCCTCGCCCAAACTGCCCGCGGCCAGCACGCCGCGCGGCGAGCTCACCTTCCGTGACGTGAGCTTCCAGTATCCCGATGCCCGCGCCGATGTCATCAGCGGCGTGAACTTCACCACGCATGCCGGCCAGATGCTCGGCATCATTGGTTCCACGGGCTCGGGCAAGTCCACGCTTGTGCAGCTCATCCCGCGCCTATACGACGTCACCGGCGGCAACATTTCGCTCGACGGCATCGACGTGCGCGATATGACCCTTTCCGAGCTTCGCCGCCGCATTGGTTACATCCCGCAGCAGGGGCGCCTGTTCTCGGGCACCATCGAGAGCAACCTCAAGTTTGCCGGCGACATGGTAAGTGACGAGGATATGCGCCAGGCAGCACGCGTCGCCCAGGCGGAAGACTTTATCGCCGAGCGCGAGGGCGGCTACGGCTCCCCCATCAGCCAGGGCGGCTCCAATGTCTCGGGCGGCCAGCGCCAGCGTCTGGCCATCGCACGCGCGTTGGCCAAAAAGCCCGAGGTCGTGGTGTTCGATGACTCGTTTAGCGCCCTCGACTACAAAACAGACGCGCGCCTGCGCGAGGAGCTTGCCAAAAACGTTACCGACGCCGCGCTCGTGGTCGTGGCCCAGCGCATCGCGACCATCATGCACGCCGACCAGATCATCGTGCTCGACGACGGCCACGTGGTGGGCACCGGTACGCACGAGGAGCTGCTGCACAGCTGCCCAGCGTACCTGGAGATCGCACAGTCGCAGCTTTCCGCCGAGGAGCTGGGGCTCACCCAAGAAGAAATTGAAGCCGTCATGGAAGGAGGCGAGCGCTAATGGCAGACAAGACCAAGACTCAGATTCCCAAGCCCACCCGCCGGCGCGGTCCCATGGGCCGCATGGGTGGCATGGGCCGCGGCGAAAAGGCCAAGGACTTTAAGGGCACCATGAGGCAGCTGCTCGGCTATATCGGCCAGCACAAGATTGCCGTGTTTACCGCCGTCGCCTTTGCCGTGTGCTCGGTCATCTTTAACATTGTGGGGCCCAAGGTGCTCGGCCAGGTTACGACTAAGCTGTTTGAGGGCTTGGTTGCCAAGGTCAACGGCACCGGCGATGTCGACTTTGCCTGGATCGCCAAGACGCTCGGCTTTTTGCTCTGTCTGTATCTGGCGAGCTCTGCCTGCAGCCTGATCCAAGGCTGGCTCATGACCGGCGTCACGCAAAAAATTTGTTATCGCATGCGCAAGGAGATCGCCGCCAAGATCGCCGTCGTTCCGATGAGTTACTTCAACGGCCACAGCAAGGGCGACGTACTCAGTCGCATCACCAACGACGTCGATACGCTCGGCCAGTCGCTCAACCAGAGTGTGACGCAGCTCATCACGTCAGTGACGCAGATTATCGGCGTGCTCGTCATGATGCTTTCGATCAGCCTGCCGCTTACCGGCGTCACCGTGCTCACGCTGCCGGCCGCCGCGATTATCCTGACCGTGATGATTCACTTCTCGCAGCCGTACTTCCGCGAGCAACAGCAAGTCCTTGGCACCGTCAACGGCATTATCGAGGAGGACTTTGCCGGCCAGAACGTCATCCAGGTGTTCGACCGCGCCGAGGCCTCAATCGAGGAGTTCGACCGCCAAAACGACCGACTCTTTATTAGCGGCTGGCGCTCGCAGTTCCTGTCGGGCTTGATGATGCCGCTTATGAGTCTGGTGGGCAACATGGGCTACGTGGGCGTCGTCGTGGTAGGCGCGCAGCTCGCGCTGACCGGCAATGCCACGCCCGGCGACATTCAGAGCTTTATCCAGTACGTTCGCAACTTTACGCAGCCGGTGCAGCAGCTGGGCAACGTGAGCAACACGATGCAGTCGATGGCCGCCGCCACCGAGCGCGTGTTTGAGTTCCTGGCCGCGCCCGAGGAAGAGCAGAAGGCCGACGCGCAGATTCCCGAGAAGCGCCCCGGCCACGTGGAGTTCGACCATGTCAAGTTTGGCTACACGCCCGACAAGACCATCATCCACGACTTTAGCTGCGAGGCGCAGCCCGGCCAAACCATTGCCATCGTCGGCCCCACCGGCGCCGGCAAGACCACGCTCATTAAGCTGCTGCAGCGCTTCTACGATGTGGACGGCGGCTCGCTGCGCGTCGAGGGCATTGACGTGCGTGACTGGGACCGCGCGGCACTTCGCGGCGAATTTGCCATGGTGCTGCAGGATACCTGGCTGTTTAACGGCACCATCCGCGAGAACATCCGCTACGGACGCTCCGATGCGACCGACGCCGAGGTTGAGGCCGCTGCACGCGCCGCACGCTGCGACCACTTTATCCATACGCTCGCCGGCGGCTACGACTTTATGATCAACGAGGAGGGCACGAACCTGTCGCAGGGTCAGCGCCAGCTCGTGACCATCGCCCGTGCCATTTTGGCCGACCGCCCGGCGCTGATTCTGGACGAGGCGACCTCCAACGTCGATACCCGCACCGAGGAGCTCATCCAGCGCGCCATGGATGCGCTGATGCAGGGCCGCACGAGCTTTGTCATCGCGCACCGCCTGTCCACGATCCGCAACGCCGACGTGATCTTGGTAATTCGCGACGGCGACATCGTCGAGAAGGGCACGCACGACGAGCTGCTCGCCCGGGGCGGCTTCTACGCCGATCTGTATAACTCGCAGTTCGACGAGGCGGCGTAAAACCGGCGGCAAACAGCAGCAATACCAAAAAAACGGGGGCGCAGAATGAACCTGCGCCCCCGTATTGTGTCCTTTGGGCCTCGAAACGCCTCCCCTGAGACCTGATTGACGGCGCCATCCAGACCCCGTGGACAAAAAATGGCAAATATGAGTACTGTCACCTTTTTAGTAACAGCCAAAACTGCCCCAAACGACGTCTTTGCGGCCTAGATATGCCTTCAAATTGATCAAAACGCCCGGTAGCATGCTTCTGCGTGCCAACGTTAATGAACATATTTACTGTTGTGTCTAATATCTTATAAGGTCGATATGATACTAAGCTAGCAACAGTACTCATATTTGTCATTTTTTGTCCACGGGGTATGCCGCAGAAGATCCAACTTGCTCCAGCATGTCGTACGCCGGCCCCCCTTCCGGCGAGTGCCGACATTTCCCCAGATAAAACCGACCAAAATAAACCTGTCCCTTTTCGGCAGGTTTCGCTTGCACTTTAGAGTGCGACAGCGGATAATGCCGGGCATTCGACAATACGCTTATTGCTCTTTCTATAGATTGAGGAGGCCCCTATGGCCATGGAATTCAAACGCAGGCTGCCGATCCCTATGGAGATCCGCGAGGAAATGCCGCTTTCCGCCGAGCTTACTGCCAAAAAGCAGGCATTCGACGCCGAGGTCGCCAAGGTCTTTACCGGCGAGGACGCTCGCAAGGTGCTCATCATTGGCCCGTGCTCTGCCGACCGCGAGGACTCGGTGCTTGAGTACATGAACCGACTGGCCAAGGTCGCTGAAGAGGTCAAGGACAGGCTCATCATCATTCCGCGCGTCTACACCAATAAGCCGCGTACCAAGGGCACCGGTTACAAGGGCCTTCTGCACAACCCCAACCCCGAGGCTCCCGACGACCTGCTCGAGGGCGTCAAGGCCATCCGCCATATGCATCTGCGTGTTATTGAGGAAACGGGCTTCTTCACCGCCGACGAGATGCTCTATCCGTCCAACTACCAGTACCTCGTTGACCTGTTGAGCTATGTTGCCGTGGGCGCGCGCTCGGTCGAAAACCAGGAGCATCGCCTGGTGTCGAGCGGCATTTCGGTGCCCGTGGGCATGAAGAACCCCACCGCCGGTTCCACCACCGTCATGCTCAACTCTATTTACGCCGCGCAGGCGCACCAGAGCTTCATCTTCCGCAACTGGGAGGTCGAGTGCGATGGCAACCCGCTCGCGCACGCCGTCATGCGCGGCTACATCGGCCTCGATGGGCGCACCTACCCCAACTACCACTACGAGCACCTGGAGCGCCTGGCCGAGCGCTATACCGAGCACGCCGGCTACGCCAATCCGGCGGCGGTCATCGACTGCAACCATGACAACTCGGGCAAGCGTCCGCTGGAGCAGTATCGCATTTGCAAGGAGGTGCTCGACAGCTGCCGCCGCAACGAATCCATCTCCAAGCTGGTCAAGGGCTTTATGATCGAGTCCTACCTGGAGGACGGCAACCAGCCGGTCGACGGCGGCGTCTTTGGCAAGTCGATCACCGATCCGTGCCTGGGCTGGGAAAAGACCGACTACCTCATCCACGAGATCGCAGAGCGTGTTTAGGTTCCGCCGTTCTACCGAACGGCGGACCGGCCGACGCTGCGCGGGCCGCATTTGGACAATCTGACGTTCAACTTCAAGGGCGCGACCAGAAGGTCAGCGCCCTTTCGTTTCACGTCACCTTGTCTCAAATGTGGCCCGCTCGCTGTCCGTCCTCTACCTGCGGCGCCGTCTTGCTCCGGATGCGGCAGTTGGGGACGTTCCTTTTCTGCCGGCAGTCTGGGACATTCCTTGGGGTAGTCGTTGGGAACGCTCTTGTTTGGCTAGTCGTTTAAGAACGCCCCCAATGACCACCGCAAAAAAGCGCGCCACGGACGCTCACGCGTCCGCGGCGGCCTGTGCTAAATCGCGACGACGGCTGGCAACCAAGCGTTCTGCCGAGCAGATCGTCCGTTCTTCACCTCAATCGACCGATTATCCCTCGTATACGATACGGCCATCGGAGACAGTGAACAGAACCTTGGTATCGGAGATCTTCTTGGGATCGCAATTAAGGATGTCTTGGTCGAGCACCGTGAGGTCGGCGAGCTTGCCCACCTCGAGCGTACCGATTTTATCCTCCATGTAGTTCTCGAAGGCAACGTTTTTGGTATATGCCTCGAGCGCCTGATATGCCGTGATGGCCTGCTCGGGCCAACGGTACATATCGGTGTCCTCCTCCTCGGGAAACGGGCTGTTGCGCGTAACGGCCACCTCGATCTCCTCGAGCGGCGCATAGCCGGTGACCGGGCCATCGCTCGCACCGGAGATAAAGCAGCCGGCCTCGAGCATGTTCTTGACGGGGTAGAACTTCATGGCGCGATCCTCGCCCACCATGGCGATCTCGAGGTCGCACAAAGAATCGTGATACATCCACAGGAACTGCAGCGCGCACACGATGTCGAGATCGGCGACGCGCTGAATGTCCTCGTCGGTGATTGCGCACACATGCGTCATGGTGTTGCGGCGATCATCGCGCTCGCCGTTCTCCTTGACGCAGCGCTCGTAGGCATCGAGTGTATTGTGGACGGCGCCGTCGCCGATCGCGTGAACATGAATCTGAACACCCTCTTTGTCGAGGGCGGCCACCATGTCGCTGAACTCCCGCTTATCCCAGACGGACTCGCCGTACCAGCTATCGCCCTTACCGGCGGCGGAGGTATATGGCTCGAGCATCACGGCGCTGCCGCCCTCGGTAACGCCATCGGAGTAGATCTTGACCGTACCGGTAGAGATCATGTTGCTATCGAACTTCTTGAGGTCCTTCACGGTTTTAAGGGCCTCTTTAGCCGTCATGCCGGGCACAATGGTAGGAAGTACTCGCATGCGCAGGTTAAGCTTGCCATCTTTCTCAAGGTCAGTATAGAACTGGCAATCCTCTGCCGTAGACTTTCCCACGACGCTTATGTTGGTAATGCCGGTGATGCCGTATTTCGTAGCCACCTGCTGGTACTTGTCGATAGCGTTCTCAAGCTCCTTGTGCGTATGCTCGACGGAGACAACCTCCCTCACCAATTCGGTAGCAGAATCGATCAAGTAGCCAGTCGCCTCGCCGTTTGCATCGCGGGTGATGATGCCGCCCGTGGGATTGGGGGTATCGTTATCGATGCCCGCAAGCTCGAGCGCACGGCTGTTGACCCACACCGAATGATGGGAAACATCGGTCAGCAAGATGGGCTTATCGGAGCAGATCTCATCGAGGATGGACTTGTTGGGGCCGGGATTGGTGCCATCCTCTTGCTCGAAGGCGTTGATCATGAACGAGCCGCCAACGTAAGCCTTATCATCGGGATGCTTGGTTACAAAATCACTGATCACCTTCTTATACTCATCGATCGTGGTGCTCTTGGTAAGATCGATCTCGTACAGCGCGGTCACCCAGTTGCCCGGAGCGTGGATATGGCCGTCCATAAAGCCGGGGGTCACCATACCGCCATCAAGATCGATGACGCGCGTGTTGTCATCGATGTACTCGTCAACACCGGAGTCTTCGCCTACATATACGATCTTGTTGCCCGAGACAGCCAGGGCGGCCGCGGTGTCGCCCTCTTTGACCATCGTCTGAATCGTGCCGTTACGAAAGACGATGGATGCCTTATCGGAACTCGCGCTGCCGGTGCTTCCGGCATTTGAAGAATTGTTGGCGCAACCGGCGGCACCCACCGCAACAGCCGCGGCGCCCAACGTGCTCAGGCCGAGAAAGCTTCTACGGGAAACGGGAGGGATAGAGGTCTTCATGTAACCCACCTTTCTGTTGACATCGCCGCGCTTTCGCGACGCTTGCTATCACCTGAATAGCACCCCCGGGTATAAACTTGCCTGCACAAACGGGGTTATTGCCGTAAGCGGAGGCTTATATCCCCTATAACCCTGCCTTTAACCTGCCCAAAAGCTCTGAAGAAGCTCGGACCGCGATGAGACACCGCATTTACGGAATATCGTGTGAACATGCGATTTGACCGTGCCGACAGAGATAAACAAATCATTCGCTATGGCGCGGTTATCCTGGCCATCGAGCAGAAGGTCGAGCACTTCGCGTTCACGCGCGGAGATATCGTGCTGGTCGCAGAATGCCGAAAAGCGGACCTCCGCAATCTGTTTGGCAGAGGTGCCAAACGTTGTGGGCGGAGCAGAAAAGCGCAACGACAAGATCTGCGACGCCGTACGAACGGTATATATCGCGGCCACCACGCTCATGATGTTCTCTGGGATGTTTCTGCCGTAGAAAAAATACAGGTAATCGGTGACTTCGATCCGCCCAATATTCAGTCCGAGAACGCGTACATCCTCGATCAGAACAAACGCCGTCAATACAGCCATTACAATAAGAAACCTGCCGTAGCGTGCATAGAAGCTCTTTCGCGCCAACGGCTTGCTTTTGCGGTAGCAAACGAAAATCATGCCAAACGCCACGAACATGAACAGGGAGCGCAACGCATAAAAGGCGAGTTGTTTGATTGAATCGGGCTGCAACACAAGCGACATGGCCTCGAAAGCAGAAAAGGCGATACAGGGCACGAGCATGTGAAGCCGGCTCATCTTGTTTACGATCGCCAATGCAAATGCCCACATGCTCGCCATGATTCCAATCGATAGGACGAGTTTCGTTATGGGGTGAGTCATGGGAAATTGCCTGCTGAGGATATCTGCCATCATCTTACGGCCCTGATACTCATCGAGGAATACGATGGCGCTTTCGAGCATGTCGAAGAAAAAGAAGGCTGAGACCGTCAAGTAGCTTGTTCGATGTGAGACGAGGTACGTGCATACCGATACGCACACCGCCACCATGCAAACCAAGACGAACGTGATTCCGTAGAAGAAGTAGAACGCACTCACTACCGGCCTTTCGCTTATTGATATGTGCTGCGGATAAACTTTACGCCAAAGACATGCAGGTCGCTGCCTTCAGTGCAAAATCCAGCCAAAGAAAGGAGGGTGGAAGACGCATATCCCCCACCCCCAGCGCATGGGCGGAACTAGCCAGAATGAGAGTGGATAATCTCCCGTTTTTGGCCTATACCGGCGCTAAAAGTGAGAGATTACCCCTCTCATCGAGCAAGTGTCCGAAAATCCGCCCTCATTCCTTCTTAGGGCCCTCCGTCCCCGAGGGAACGGGGCTCGTCTGCCGAATGATTGATGCGGCGGCGGTGCGCCCATGTCACACTCAGAGGTGGCCTGACCCTACCTGGAAGGAGCCTCCATGAGCCTTGACAACGTAGCCCTGCGCGCCGCCACGCTCGATGACCTGACCGGCATCGCCGCCATTTACAACCAGCTGTGGTGCAACACACTACGCAACCGCGGTGACGTCGAAGCCGCCGATTTCTGCGCGCGCTTTAACATCGCTATGCAGCTGCAGCGCTCCCCCATCGCACTCGTCGCCGAGGCCGAGGGCCGCACTATCGCCGCCTGCTGTATCGGCATCTTCGAGGACGGCAAGCCGCGCACCAATCCCACGTGGGAGCCCTGCTACGACGAGATGCTCGCCCAGGCAACCGAGATGGCAAAGACCGCCGATGCCAAGCTCGAGGGCTCGCTCTTTGGCGACAGTCGTGAAAAGGCCACGGCCGACCGCTTTGCCGCCACGGGCAACGAGTATGCCCAGGGCCAGCTCAACCTGATCATCATCGTGCCCGAGTGGCAGGGCAAGGGACTCGGCCGCGAGCTCATCGACCTTGCGCGCGCCGAGCTCGCCAAGGCAGGCTGCACCAAGTTCTTCCTGATGAGCGACTGCAACTCCGATTGGCAGTTCTACGAGCACCTCAACATGAAGCGCATCCTGGAGGATCACAGCCAAGACACCGGCGACGGCTTTATCGTCTACATGTACGGAGGCGACACGCAGGATTAGCCTGTGTGCCGCCTCACGGGCTTTCTCCAAGGCAGTCAGCAATCAGCCAAGAGAGCTAACAGGGTGCGCTCTCCTCGACAGTAGGGACATTCATCCTGCGAAGCGTGATATAGATGACCGCGCGGACACTCAACCGTCTCAGACAGATACAGGGCGAGCAGGCGCGCCCATGTGCGCGCATCAAGGCGCTCATGCGCTTTGCCAAAGAGCGACCGGCGGAAAGCCTCGCCCATAAGGTTGCCAAAGTCATTGATCGCAAGAGCGTAACTAGGGACAACATATCCGATCAGCGTCCCCACAAAGGAGCTGCGCCCATTGCACACGCAGCTATTGAGCGGAAGAGCCGGAATATCGTCGTCTAGGTCAAAAATTCTAGGTCCAGCTCGCCAGAACTGTACGGATGAATTCCGCGATTGAGCATCTTGAAGATATGGACCGCGAGTCCAAAGTCGTACGTCTGAGGTGTAAACACCGGGGCATTCGTGGACGCCGCCAAGCTCTCGAAATCGCTGATGCCGGCTATCTCCATGAGCTAAAGCACTCGGAGGCAATATAGCCGGGAGCAGCGCATGCAGTCCTATGTGTCACATCCGAAAGCGTAAAGCTATACGAGCGCCTTGATCGCATCCATACCCGCACGCGCCGAAACCTCGCAGCCCTTCTGCCCGTTGAGCACGCACTCGAGCAGTTTATCGTATGCGCGCTGGGCTTCGGGGGCCAGGTGCGCCCCGTTAAACATGCCCTCGGGTCGCACGCTTCCCTTCGAATCGATCATACAAGCCCCCAATCCGTTTGGTTTCCCCAGATTGTGAGCCCGCACACCCAAGCCGCACGGCCCGCCGTTCACGTGAAACTACCACACGAAAAGTCCGCCGACCGTTGAAGTCGGCGGACTTTCGTGTGCGGACAATCAAGCCCTGTTCACCATGGAACTGCTATTTACAGCGCGCCTTGGGCTGCTGCTGGGTGATACAGTGAATGTTGCCGCCGCCGTAGATGACCTCGCGGGTCATAATGCCGATAACTTCGCGGTCTGGGTAGGCGGCCTGGATGTCCTTGAGCGCCTGTGCATCGTTGGGGTCGCCGAACTGCGGCACGAGCACCGCGCCGTTAATGGGCAGGAAGTTGAGGTAACTGGGCTCAAAGGCGTCCTCGGGCGTACGCGGCAGCACGCCCTCGACGGGATCGATTGTAGAAGCCTCCTCCTCGGTCATGTATACCGAGGTCGCCGGCATAATTACCTTGTGCACTTTGAGCTTGCGGCCCTTGGCGTCGGTTGCCTCGGAAAGAGTCTTGTAGGCCTCCTGGCACTCCTTGTAGAACTTGTGGTTGGGATCGTCGGTCCACATGCAGCAAACCTCGCCAGGCGCGCTAAAGCACGCAACGTCGTCCACATGACCGTTCGTCTCAAACGGGTCGATGCCGTCCTTGATCCAAATAACCTTCTCGATGCCCAGGTACTCGCTGAGTTTTGCCTCGATCTGCTCCTTGGTGTACTGCGGATTGCGGTCCTCGTTGAGCAGGCACATCTCAGTGGTCACCACGGTGCCCTGGCCGTCGCAGTTAAACGAGCCCCCCTCGAGGATGTAGTCCTCCGGACGATAACGGTTGACCTGCTCGAGCTGTGCCACCTGTAGGCCGATGCTCGCATCCTTGTCCCAGGGGAAGTACAGACCGTCAATGAAGCCGCCATACGCGTTGAAGTGGAAATGCGATAGCGCCACATCGCCCTTGTCATTAACGAGGAACGCCGGACCGGGGTCGCGAATCCAGGAGTCGTTGTACTCCATGTGGATTACGCGCACGTTCTCCACGCCGTCAAAGATCTCGCACACCGCGGGGAAATCCTCAGCGTTGACGCCCACCGTAATGGGCTGGAAGCGTGCGACCGTTTTAATGATCTCGGTAAAGACCTTCTGAGCGGGCTTGGCACCGCAGCGCCACACGTCGGAGCGATGCGGCCAGAGAATCCAGGTGCGCTCCTGCTCCTCGTACTCGCCGGGCATATAGAAACCGTCTTTTTTGGGCGTTGATTCGCTCTCGTAAATGGTCTTCATGTTGGCTCCTCACTTTGGGTCGAACCTGTTTGATGACACCCCCATTGTGCTGCGGCGACAACGGCGTCTCAATGGGCCTTGGGTACCCATTCGGCAGCCAAAAGTCGACCGTTCACTGACCTAAAGTTCTAGTGGACCGGCACGCATGCCATACTGGCTAGATGGCACGAAAGGACTCCCCATGACACATGCGAGCAACGCAGATAACCAGAACGTTGAGCTCTTTGCTCAAGATTGGACCGCTCTCAACGAATGCGCGCTGTGGACACATGAGCAGGGGTCGCTCAGCGCACTGCAGGAAGGCCTACTCAAACGCATCGCAGACGTGATTGCGCACCGTGTCTCGATGTTCGATATCGCCCAGACGGGGGCTCACGGACAAACGCGATTTGTTCGCCCCGTCGCATACGGAATGTCCGCACAGGCGCTTGATGATTATTACGAACGCTACGCCGCGTATGACTACACCATTTGGAGCTTTGACACGCGGGCGGTCGATGTATATCGCGATCTGGACCTGGTGGATGTCGAGCGCCGCAATGGCACGCCCATCTACCTGGAATGGATGCAGCCCCTGGGAATTTATTATGGCTGCACGGCCACACTGGCGCACAAGGCCACGCCGCTCGGCTCGATTACGCTGTTCCGCGCCGAGCAAGACGGCGACTTTACCGATTCGGAGCTCGAGATCCTCCGCCAGATTGCCCGGCACCTGAGCGTGCGCCTGCATCAGCTACTCCCACACGGGTATGCCGAGGGCGCAGATGAAAGCCCCGCCAGCGTGCTTGCCATCAAGGCCGCTCTGCTCCCCCGCGAAGGCGAGGTCCTCAAGTTCATGCTCACCGGCAAGACCAACCACGAGATAGCTGCTGAGCTCTATATCTCCGAGTCGACCGTCAAAAAGCACATCAACGCCATCTACCGCAAACTCGGCGTCAAAAACCGCATGGGCCTCATGGCGCTGCTGCAGCCGTAGCACACCCCCTCGGGACAGCATGGGTCCACTTTGGTTTACAAACGGCGGACGAGCCAGTTGTAAAGGACTTAGCCGATAACAGATGATGTTGACCAACTGTTATCGGCCAAGCGGATATCAACATGCAGCCTTTGTTTGCAGAAAAACCTGAGACCCTAAAGGGATGAAATCTAATAAAAAGTCCTCGGTAATTACCATAATCTTGTAGTAGTGTTTTCCACAATCTTATAGTAGCCCAGTTCAGAAGCATTATTAATAGAACCGATATCTCGGACCCTAAATAACAATAGCCACCACAATGGGAACTGTCCCCATTGTGGTGGCTTGCAGGCGAGTTGACTTATTCGACTATCGCGCGCCGGCCGTGTCCAAGTCTAGAGCGTGGCAAGTCGCTTGGATTCGCGGACGGCGAGGGCGATGGAGATAAGACCAGTGATGGCGTCAGCCGCCACCAAGGCAAACCAGACACCCTGAACGCCCATCATGTTGCCAAGCAGGTACATAAGCGGCACGGAGCAGATCACGCAGCGGAGCAGACCGGTGAACGTGGCGATACCCACCTTCTCAACCGCCTGGAAGTACATCGACATGGTCATGGCAAGATAGCCCAGGGCCACGGCCAGGATAACGATGCGCGTGGCGTTGGCGGCAACCTCGACGAGCGCCGGGTCGCTACCAGCAAAAAAGGCGCAGACCGGCGTTGCGGCCACCCATAGCACAGCAGACACCGCAGCAAGCGTCACGACCTGGTACTTAAGCGTGCAGGAGAGCGTTTCCTTAAGACGCGCCCATGCCTTGGCACCGGCATTGAAGGCGGCAATGGGCTGCAGGCCGTACGAGAAGCACTGGGCGACCATCATGGTAATATAGAGGATGTAGCCGTTGATCACGCCAAAAGCCGCGATGTAGAGCGAGCCCATATCGCCGCCGAGCTGGCCAAGCAGCGAGTTGGCAACGGTGTTGAAGATGAACGTGGCAGCCTGCACCAAAAAGAACGGGAAACCGATCTTGATGATCTGACCGCAGATGCCCATGTCGAGTTTGAGATCGGCGGCGCTAATCTGGAGCTGCGACTTCTTACCGCCGATGAACCAGAAGATGCCGATGGCCCAGATACCGATGGAAAGACCGTAGTACACGCCAGCTCCCATAACGCCAAGCTTGAGCACAAACGTGGAAAGCGCAAGCCAGCAGATAGCGACGATGGCAGACACGGTCATGAGGTTGGCCTGGATCTGAACCTTCTCGTCCACACGCATGACGGCGGTGACCATCTGACCAATGACCGTGAGCGGCAGCAGCACGGAGAAGGTGCGCACGCCGGCAACGGTATCGGCCATGATGTCGGGCGTGGCGCCGAAGAATGCGCAGATGGGCTCGGTAAACACAGCCATCACCACAGCAAGCAGCACACTCACAATCGTGGTAAGCCAAAAACCCTGGCTAAACGCCTTGCTGGCGCCCTTAATGTCGCCGGCACCCAAAAGGTTGCCCACCACGGCGGGCACGCCGGTGCCAAACAGGTTGCCAAAGGCCAGGTTAATGTACTCGACCGACATGATGATCGAAACACAGGCCAGGCCGTGTGCACCCAGGCCCCAACCCATCACGAGGCCCTCAAGGACCACCATGATAATCTGGGCGAGCATACCCTGGCCGGTGATGATGGTGTACTTGCGCACCAGGCCGGGAATCGGCTGCGAGGCAAGCTCACGCTCCTCCTCAACAGCGGCGGTTGTTTCTTCTGCCATTGTTCTCCCCTTTCCATGAGAGAGTAGTGCTGAATGGATGTCAGGCGGCTGACAGCTGGCGCCAAGCCGCCCAACCAAACGATGGCGCTAGGCCTCAAAGACCACCTTGCCGGCAATCATCGTAAGGGCCGCGGTAGCCTCGAGCACCTCTGCCGGCTCGCAGGTAAAGAGATTGCGGTCGAGTACGCAGATGTCGGCTTGCTTGCCGCAGGCGAGTGTGCCGATGCGGTCCTCAGCATGCATAGCGTAGGCAGCGCCGTAGGTGTATGCGCGCAGGGCCTCGGCCATAGTGATTCGCTCCTCGGGGAACCAACCCTCAGGATTAGATCCATCCTCGAGCATGCGGAAGACCGCTCCATAGACTTCCTCCATAGGCTCAAGCCCCACGACCGGGAAGTCGGACCCCAGATGCACGCAGGCACCGCTCGCGAGCAGGCTATGAATTGGCCACGAGAGCGCCGCGCGCTCGGGACCAACGGCGTCGTCCTTTGCCAAGTCTGCCATATCAAGCAGCATATGCCACGGCTGCATGGCCGGACAGACGCCGAGCTCCGCATAGCGCGGCAAATCCTCAGGTTGAACAGTCTCGTTGTGCTCCATGGAGTGACGACAGCCCATAAGACCGTAACGCTTCTCGCCCTCCTCGAAGCAGTCCAGGATAAAGCGTACGGAACGATCGCCTATGGCATGGATGCGCGTGTCGACACCCCACTCAAGCGCTTTAAGGATGGCTTTGCGCACACGCTCAGGTTCCTCAGCCGGCTCGCCACAGGTCTCGGGAGCATTAGCATAGGGCTCGAGCATCCAAGCAGTATGATCGGAACACACACCGTCAATGAACTGCTTAAAGCCATGCCACTCGACTTGCGTGCCCGGGAAGTCGTATTTCGCCCGAATCTCCTCGAGCGTCATGGCCTCGTTCTCAAAAAGGTCTGTGTACATGAACACGCGCAACGGAAGTTCGCCCTTGCGGTTAAGCTCCGCGAGGAATTTATAGGGGTTATCCATGCTCACAAAAGTGGGGTTTACCATGCCGACTGTCGTAATACCGAGAGCGTTGGCACGATGCGCGGTCTTGGCAAAGGAAGCACTAGCCACCTCGGGGGCAGGATTGTATACCTCATCCAAGAAAAGGGATCCCGCGTTGTTCGAGAAGACCCCAGTGGGGTTGCCAGCTTCATCCCTAAGAATCTTGCCGCCTGATGGGTCTGGCGTTTCAGCAGTAATGCCGACTTTCTCGATAGCGCAGGTATTGGCACTAAACGTATGCATGTCGACCTGCTGCAAAAATAACGGACGGTCCGAGATGTATTTGTCAATCATCGCGGCCGTGGGCATCTCGGGCACATCCCACTGGAACTGAATGATTTGGCAGCCCACAATCCACTCGTTGCTCGGGTGGCTTTCGGCAAATGCCTGAACACGCTCCATACACTGCTCGAAGCTTGTGCAATCGATGAGATTGACGGCAAAATCGGGATCAGTCATAAAGGCGCCCTGGGCAAAATGCGTATGTGAGTCGATGATGCCAGGCATGACGAGCCTATCGCCATAGTCGCGCACCTCAGTATCGGGGCCGATAAAAGCGTCGAGGTACTTATCTTCGCCGCACGCAACAATTCTGTCACCTGCGACGGCAACGCCGCCCTTGAACGGTGCCAGCCCGTCACCAGTGAACACAGCATTGCTTTTGATGACTAAATCCGCTTTGTCCATATGAGCCTCCTCAGACGTTACAGGACAATGGATGAACGCCACGATACGGCGCGCCCAATCGGTGAGGGAGCATTTGTTGCTCCCTGCATGACACGTGCCTACGAGCGGTCGGGCGTCCGTCCAGCGCCCTACTCCCCGTGTCAACACCCATTGACGCACCTCCTGCACAAGCTGCCAAGATGGAAGCGGGCGAACGGACGGGTTAAGCAGGTTTACACGTCTGACCAGGTATTTTATTGTCTAAGTTTATTGTCGCTTCTTTACGCCGAGTGGTCTGCGATATGCCGTCAGCCGATCCACCCCAGCCTTACGAGCGCCAGAATGTCTCAACCAAATCGTCACGCGCCTTGACTCCGCTCTTTACATAGATGCGATGCAGGTGAGCCTTGACGGTACCCGGACTAATCACAAGTTCATTAGCAATATTTTGGACATCGAGTCCACGCAATACGAGTGTAAGCACTTCCTGTTCACGCTTTGAAAGCCCATGCTCGTCCGAGAAAATCACAACACGCGAGACAAGGTCCTCCCGTGCATCACGGTGCTCTGTCGCTACCTCTTCATCGGCACGAGGGTGACGCGAGAACACACGTAAGATATGGCTGAACTGTTTAAATAGCTGAACGGCTGCAGCCACAAACAATAAATTCTCTGAGATATTCCGCTCGCCCAGATACCATAAAAAGGCGCTCACCATCACGTTGTCAACGTCAGGCGTGCAGAATAGGATCATATAGGTATCCTCGATAACCACCATCACGGTAAGCACGCAGGCTATGCGAAAGAACGTCCGAGTGCGCTCAAGATCGAGCCGCTCAGCCCTATTCTCCGTCTTGCGATAGCGAGCGTAAGCATATACCAAGCAGAATGCCATTCCCAAATCGCGCGCAAGCCAAAAAAGATATTGCTGAACCTGGCCCGCAAAGCCAGTACGAGGCACCAGAGCAAGCTGAAGCACGGCGATCGGTACGACATATGCGGCAACGTGCTTAACGGTCACCTCATCGTGTAAGCGAAACGTTACCCAAAGCCATACGCACGCAAGAATCGCCACGCCCAGCGCGCAGCGCAGTAACGGATGTTGAAGCGGCTCATTAAACGTCACCACATAGTCATATTTGAGCCGGTTGTACTCATCAAAGAAGATCACCGACATATCGAAGATATAGAGAAGGAAGCCCGCGGCCGCCACCAAACAATCGCGTCGACGAGTCATGAGCCATATTACGAGTGCAGTTGATGCCGTCACCAATCCAACGCCCATGACAATAATCGTGTAGATAAAGAATGCGAAGCTCATACTACCCTCATTCCGCGCACAACCAGCTTGATTCCGCATTACAGTTATGGTAGAAACATCGAACGAATACCAAGATCGAAAGGAGAGGCCATGGCACCGATTGCACCGCTCAAGATTATTGTCGCGCCTGCCGCCAAGGCCATCGCCAAGATCGGTTCGACCATGACCTACGATGACGTTCCTTGCATCGTTGATGAACGCAACGACAGCTGCCCCTACCTGGGCCATGTCCCCTACTTTGCGCCTAAGCTCTCCTCAGATATCGAGCAGCACAACCGCTAGCATAACCTTCACGATTGCCGCAGTAATCCTCGCAGCAATTTGTTAACTCGGAAGCAACTCCGGTTTTGAGTCCTGCACTGCTGAACCGAACCCCCTCACGATTTGCGTTTTCCACACACGCCAACGCCGGGATTATCGACACTGCGGCCGCGGCGCGATATGAGGCGCGAAACCTCGCCCAGCAACACGCCGATCACCACACCCATGAGGATCGGCAACTTTGACATCTCGGCGGGCGAGCTGTTAAGCGGCACGATTGTCGCAACAATCGAAAGCACGAGCTCTACCACCGGCACCGCAAGCGCTACCGCAAGCACCTTGCCCTCGAAGGGCGCGCGGAACACACGCGGGCGACCGTCGTATTTACGCAGACGCCAAAACGCCGGGAACATCGGGATATAGCTCATGAGCAGAAAGACGACGTTCATCGAGAAGAAAACCCAAAAGACGTCGGAACCTTCGCCCAGCGGAATCTGAAGTAGCAGCACCAAGCTGGCAAAACAACCGTTAATGAGTGCTGAGCCGTTGGGCATGCCGGTCTTCTTGGACACCAGCGCAAAGGGGCGCGGCATGTTGCCGTGGCGCGCGGCATAGCTCGCCACGTTGTTGACGCCAAAACTCCAGCAGATCATGTTGGCGAACAGCGTCACCAAAAAGGCCACGCCCACGACCATCGTCAGCGGGTGAGCGCGCCCCACCATGGCGGCAACCGCGTCCACAATGCCCGAATCGAGTGAAAGCTGCTCGGTGGGAACCGCGGCTCCAATACCGACGCCACAGATAATGTAGATCGCCGCGATGGCAACGCCACCGGCGATAACCGCCTTGGGGATATCGCGCGATGGGTTCTTCATCGTGCTGGCAAAGGTCGCGACCACCTCAAAGCCCATAAAGTTGAATAGGATGATTGAAAGATACGTCAGTGAGTTAGTGTCTCCCAGATCGGGGACAAAGGTCTTAAACGACATATCGTTGGCAAAGCCGTTATTGCAGGCAAACCAGATACCGACGATTCCCACCACGGCGGTAATGAGCACCTTGATGACGGCGCCGCCATCCATGACCCAATCGGCCTCGGCCACCGGCTGCATTGCCATGACCGTGACGCCCCACACAAAGGCAAGCTCGATGGCAATTCGGACCCCAAGCGAAAATTCGATTCCCCATACCGCATTGATGACACTGGGGAACATGCAGGCGATACTTGCCACCCACAGTGGAAAGTTGACCCAATAGCACCAGGAGCAGCGAGCGCCCCAACGGTCGCCCAAGCCCAGGCGAACCCAATCGTACAGACCGCCCTCGGAATCGAACGCCGTACCGAGCTCGGCCACCACCAGGCCATAGGGAAGCAAAAACGTAATGATGAGGAAGATCCACCAGAAGAACTGCACGTTACCCATGGCAGATGCCGGAGCGGCCGCCTCGATGGTAAAGACAACGCAGATAACCGAGAGGATGACCTCGAACAGGGAGAACTTTTTACCTGCCACGGCACGCTCCCCCTACAGCAAAAAGGATGGCATCTGTACCGAAGGCGCAGCCCAAGGTAGGGTTGCAGGCCGCGTCACCGGTGCAGGTGCCATCCCAAAGAGAAGAGAGGATGCAATTGTTGGACCAACGCTCGCGGAACAGGCGCGTGTAGATAACGATACGCTGGTACATAGATACTCCGATCAAAACGGTCGCGCTCGCAACCGGAAACTATCAGCAATTGAATACGCGTCTGACCTGGGAAATTCAAGCGAACAATTGGCCTAACCCGCAATAAATCCCAGATCAGACGCGTACTCAATCAAAGAGGCGGGCACTCCGAAGTGGAGGCAACGGAGTGCCCAAAGAAAAACCCAGCCGACCAAGACATCGAATAAACCGACCATCAATGCCCCGAGATGGTCCGATTCACCGACCGTCCGATTGATCGGCTGGGTTCCCGAAGCATCACGGCTCGGAAAGTCAGACGTTTACTCGGCGTGCTCAGGTGCGCCAGATTGGCGCGAACGAGGAGCGTAGCGTACTGACGCTACGTAAGCGACGAGTGAACGCCAAGGTGGCGTGCCTGAGTTACGCCGAGGGCTCCTGCTGCGTAATGCAGTGGATATTGCCGCCGCCGAAGACGACCTGCTCGGACTGAACGCCGACGCACTTGTAGACGCCCTCGCCCCAGACCTCGTCATAGATCTTCTGGAGCGTGTCGACGGCCAGCTGGTCGTTCTCGTCGCCGTACTGCGGGACGATAACGCCGTGGTTGGTGACCAGGTAGTTCATGTAGGAGGCGATCAGCGGCTCGTCGGGAACGCGCGGCTCGGCGTTCTCGTCGGCGTCGATGGTGTCGCAGGAAGCCTGGTCCATGAACAGCGGGTTCACGGGCATGCAGAGCTTGTAGACCTTCATCTTGCGGCCCTTGGCGTCAACGGCGTTGGAGAGGGTCTCGTAGGCAGCGTGGCACTGCTCGTAGAACGGATACTCGGGATCGTCGGTCCAGATGCAGGCCATGACGCCCGGAGCGATGAACGTGGCGACGTCGTCGATATGACCGTTGGTCTCCTCGGGGTCGATGCCCTCCTTGACCCAGATGACCTTCTCGACACCCAGGTAATCCTTGAGGTGCTCGTCCATGTAGGCGCGAAGCTCCTCGCTCCAGGGCTCAAACTTCTTGTGGAACTTGGGCCAGATGGACTCGGGATCCTCTTCCTCCTCGAGCACCGCAGAGCAGGTGCGGCCCGGGGAAAGCAGGCACTGGTCGGTCACGACAAGGGTGCCCTCGCCGTCGACGGTGATGGAGCCGCCCTCGAGAATCATGTCATCGGGACGGTAGCGACGGCAGCCGGAGAGCTCAGCCATCTTAAGGGCGATCTGCTCGTCCTTGTCCCACGGGAAATAGAGGCCATCGACGAGACCGCCGTAGGCGTTGAAGTGCCAGTGGTTGGCACGCTTCTCACCCTTGCCGTTGATGACGTAGGTGGCGGCAGTGTCGCGGAACCAAGCGTCGTCGGTGGTCATCTCGATAACGGTGACATTCTCGTCGTTCTCGAAGACGGCCTTGCAGTTGGCATAGTCGACCTGGTTGGCGCACATATAGACCGGGGTGAACTCGGAGATGGCGCGGGCGATGGCGGCATACTGCTTCTGAGCAGGCTTGGCGCCGTGGGCCCAGGTGTCGGTGCGGTGGGGCCAGCCCATCCACACGCGATCCTGCGGGGCGAACTCGGCGGGCATAAAGAAGCCGTCGGCCTTGGGGGTGGACTCGGACTCGGTGATCGTACGCATAAGATTTCCTCCAAATCGAACGATCGTTTGCCGCGGGCGGATTACCCGCAGCCTAAAACCAAGAGATAGTGGGCGCCCGTCCCCCGGCAAAGGTCGGGGCGCCCGGCGCCGGTTTTCACGGAGTCGCACCGGCAAGCGACGACGTAACCAAGTGCGCGGAGACAAAACGCACGAAGGATACGGAAGAGAGATTGGGGTGGGCGGTGGTTACCGGAGCTATCGCTCACACCCACCCCGGGGAATGGTTAGCAAACCTGTCGCTTGGGCACGTCTCCGAAGAGGCTAGAGTGCCCGGAGTCGGGAGCGACAAGCCCGACGAAGCGCGCGTTGGTACACGAGGAGGGTTGGAGCCCCAGAACCGGGTGCTCTAGTTCTCCTCGGCCTCGGCGGCCTCCTCAGCGAGACGCTGGGCTGCGAGCTCAGGGGTCAGACCCTTGTACTCTTCCTTGCGGCCCTTAGCGCTGACGACGCGGACGACCTCGCCGATGAGCACGAGCACGATGAAGATGACGATCATCGGGACCTTGTCGCCAATTTCAGCAGCGGAGAACGGAATCAGCGTTGCAACGATGGCAAGGACCAGCTCGATGCAGGGGATGGCGAGCATAACCTTCATCATGGCGCCCTTAAACGGGAACGTAAAGATGCGCGCACGGTTAGGGTCGTTCTTACGAAGGTTGAGGAATGCCGGGAACATCGGGATGTAGGTGAGCAGCAGGAATACAACGGAGGTACCGAAGAGCATCCAGAAGACACCGTTGGAGATGGCGTCGATGGGAACCAGCTGCAGGCACAGCACCAGGGAGGCAACGATGGCGTTGACCAGGTTGGCGCCGTTGGGCATATCGTCCTCGGAGATCATCGAGGCGAAGACCTTGGGCATGTTGCCGTGCTCGGCAGCGTAGCGAGCGACGGAGTTGACGCCGAAGGACCAAGCAGCCATGTTAGCGAACAGGGTGATCAGGAAGGCGATGCAGATGACCTTGAAGATCATGGAGTCGCCCACCATGGTCTGGACTGCGACGATCATGCCGTAGTCGGGGTCGATGGAGTCGGCCGGCACAGCGGCGCCGATGCCGAAGCCAGCGAACAGGTAGATGACGGCAATAGCCACGCCACCGACAATGATAGCCTTGGGAATATCGCGAGCGGGATCGGCCATGTCGTCGGTCATGGTGCAGATGACCTCGAAGCCCATGAAGTTAAAGATGATGATCGACAGATAGCCAAGAGCGTTGGTGTTGGTGAGTTCGGGCAGGAAGGTGGCAGCGGACATGTCGTTCGCAAAACCGTTCTCCATGGCATACCAAATGCCCAGAGCGCCGACGATAACGGCAACGGCGACCTTGATGATAGCGCCTCCGTTAAGGACCCACTCGGAGTCGGCCGCCTTGGAGCGCCCCATAAGGTAGACGATCCACACAAAGGCAAGTTCGATACCCATCTTGGCGATTAGGTTGAACTCGACGCCAAAGACCATGCCCAGGATGTCGGGGAACATGGTAGCCAGCGAGGCGATCCACAGCGGGTAGTTGACCCAGTAGTAGTACGAAATGCGGGCGCCCCACTTGTCGCCCAGGCCATCGCGTACCCAGTCGTAAATGCCGCCCTCGCCGTCATAGGTGGTGCCGAGCTCGGCGACAACCATGCCGTAAGGGAGCAGGAAGGTCAGGATCAGGAAGATCCACCAGAAGAACTGCTGGTTGCCAATGGCAGCAGCAGGTGCGGCGGCCTCGCAAACGAAGACGACGCAGATGATGGTCGAAATGACCGTCAAGAAGGAAAGCTTTTTCTTTCCGTCGCTCATGATGAGCTCCTTCGCTCAGTCTTGGACAGATCCGAGGCCCTAAGGTATTAAGGCAATTGCTTGGGCCTCGGTGAGCGGGCGACAGGAGACGAGCATCCGCCGCCCGCAAACGTGCTTTTAGAAGCCTTGAGGCTTAGAGCTGCTCGAGAGCCTCGAGAGCGGCGTGGAGCTCAGCCTTGGCGGAGTACTCGACACCCTCGTCGTTGAGCGGGGTGCGCTTGCCCAGGGCGGCAAGGAGAGCACGGATGGAATGCTTGCGGTTCTCGGCCTCGACCCAGCACAGGGAGCGCTCGGGATCGTCCATGACCTCGTCGACGACCTCCTCGTTGCGGGTGGCCGGCAGGCAGTGCATGAACTTGGAGTTGGGGCCGGCGAAGTTCATCATGTCCATGGTGACCTGATACTTGGGATAGAACACGTCCATGTAGTTCTCGCCCGAGACCTCCTCGTCGTACAGGCCATACCACACGTCGGTGTAGATGAAGTCGGCGCCCTTGATGCACTCGATGTCGTCGGAGATGACGACCGAGCCGCCGGAGACCTTGCAGTTCTCCTCGGCGATAGCCATCATCTGCTTGCCGAACTCGGCGCGCTCCTCGACGGTGCCAACATGCAGGCCGCCGTCGGGGATCTGGTGGCCCTTAGGTCCAAACTGGACAAACTTCATGCCGACCTTGGAGGCGATGAACATGAGGGAGACGCAGACCTGGGTGGCGTCGCCGATGAAGGCTAGGGTGCAGTCCTCGATCTTCTTGCCCTCGGGGAGGTTCTCGAGCATGGTCATGAGGTCGCCCATCTCCTGCGTGGGATGGTTGAACTCGGACATGCCGTTGATGACGGGCACAGCGGAGCCCTCGGCGAGGCCGACGACGTCCTTGTGACGGTCAACGCGAGCCATCATGATGTCGAGCAGCGAGCCCATAACGCGAGCGGTGTCGCCCAGGGACTCGTGACCGCCGAGCTGGATGGTGCCAGGGCCATAGAACTGAGCATGGCCACCGAGGTCGGTCATAGCGGTCTCGAAGGAAAGACGAGTGCGGGTGGAGACCTGCTGGAAGATCATGCCAAGGCTCTTGTTGCGGAGCAGGTGCGGATAATAACCGTCAACCTTGATGGCCTTCTTCATTGCCAGGCCAAGATCCTCGATAGCCAGAATCTGCTCTTTGGTGAAGTCGTTGGTGTCGATGAAATCCTTAGGCAGTGCCATGTCGATTTCCTTTCCGCCGGTCTTGCCGACTATTACTATGAGGCGCTCGAACATCACGCCTCGTGTTGACAAGACCATCATTCACCCGTATGCAATTTTTACCTAGTTTATTCGGGATTAAAGACCGTTCATGGAGTTACACCCTCTCTAATCCAATATAAACCCGCAGGTCAAGAGTTTACAGGGGGTTTACCGTCTGGAACCGCGAACGGTATACGGCTATGCTGTATCTTGGCGTCTAATCCGCAATGGAACGAAGGGTTGAGACGTCTATATCCCACAAGGTATACATGGCTCGGCCATAGGTGAAATGAGAGGACGGTGACAGATGAACACCCTGATGTTCTTCTATACCCTAGCGATTCTCCTGATTTGTATTGTGACGGCAGTGCTTTCGCTTGCCGCCTATGCCTCGTCCCGTCGACGTTTCTTTATCTATGGCAGTGGCGTTTTTATTTGCTACGCCATCGAGATGACCGAGATCTTCTTTTTTGAATACACGTTGCAAAACGAGAGTTTTCCGGCCAGCGACTATTACTCAATTACCATGCCTGTGTTGCGGACCCTTGTGGCGACCGCTTCACAGGCTTTTATTTGGCTGATTGCCATGGACTTGCTCGATAAGCATTCTAAAAAGCAGTTCGCTATCCCCGTCTTAACGTTTTTGCTGTGCGAGTCGCTGGCTATCGTCGCAGTCCCCTCCGGCCCCATGCGTCAGTGGATCTACTACACGATACGCCAGGCATTCCTTGTCTTTGTTGGACTGTATATCTTTTGGACGGCTCATAAGAGTACAGAGGTTGAGCTGAAGGCACGCGTTAACAACCAGCGAAAGCACCTGATTATCGGCGCTATTCTGGTCGGTTGCATCGTTGCCGAGGATTTCTACAACATCCTTGTCATCCCCATGAGTCTGGCGCCCTCTTGGCTGCAGCTTTATCTATCCGAGCGCAACTTTAGCGAGAACGTCTTTGCGTGCTACTTTGCGATTCTGCTGATTATCTACTCCTACCACGTGCTTTCAATCCGCATGCAGGAGGCGCCCGAGGAAAAGAACGTCAGCGATCTTGATCGACACATCGAAGAGCAAATGCCCTTCTATCGCAACGCCTACAGGCTCTCCAACCGCGAGGCCGAAGTCATGCGCTTGGTTGTGCTGGGCAAGTCGAACCAAGAGATCGCTGACGAGCTATTCCTTGCCGTGGGCACCGTCAAGACCCACATCCACAACATCCTGGTCAAAACCGAGCAGCAAAACCGCACGACGTTGATCCTCCACTTTTGGAAGCGATAACCTGCCAAAAAGGGACAGGTTTATTTTGGCAGGTTTTATCTGGGCAAACGCCAAAAACCGCCGCGAGGGAGCTACTTTCCCTCGCGGCGGTTTTCTAGCAGTAAAACCAAGTGAGTAGGCTTTTGGCGGGATGCCGAGCACACCTCAAAACGCCACAGCCCTGACCTGCGATTTTATTGAGCACTTGCCGCGATGTGCTCGGCAGATCCAAAAAAGCCTACTCACTTGCATCTGAGATGCTCTAGATACGCAAAATACCGCCGCGAAGGGAGCTGGACTCCCTTCGCGGCGGTTATTCGCTCTGATTTTGCGACGGTTTTGCCCGCTTGTTACTCGCTGTAGCGGGTGGCGATGGCAGCTTGTACCATGCCGGCGCTCATGAGGTACGTTACCAAGAAGTAGCCACCATAGGCCGCCAGGAAAATCGCGCAGGTGAGGCCCACGGTGCCGGCGATGCTCATATCGCCGAATACGCTCACCAGCTCGATGATCACCTTGAGCGCCACAAAGGAGTGCGCCAAGCCCACTGCCAGCGGGAACAGGAAGAACACCGCTTGCTGCGCCATCACCGAATGCCGGATCTGACGGTCGTCACAGCCGATCTGCGCCAGCACGCGATAGCTGCGGCTGCCGTCGGCCACGTTGGAGAGCTGCTGGATCGATAGAATCGCCGCGCATGCAACGACCAATACAAAGCCAATGTAGATGGCCAGATAGCTAATCATGCCGTTCATCTGCGCTGCTTGCGTGTACATCTCGGAACGCGTGATGAAGACTCCCCACGACCCCGGCTCCTTGCCGTCAACGAGCAGATTGTCGAGCAAGGTGTATTTAATGCTCTCGTCTGCCTTGGTCACATCCATCCCCTGTTTGTAGTTAACGAGCAGGCTACTGGCATACGGCTGCAGATTAAGTTGGGACAACAGCTCGTCGGCAACGACGACGGTACCCGGATTACTGCCCATCGCCGAGTTGGCGATGGCCGCCGTGTCCTTGTCCGACTTATCGGTTGCGGGCTTGAGCTCATGCCCACCCAAGGTGAGCGTATGGCCGCCGGCCATGTATTTGGTGTACAGGTCGCCCAGCTCACCGCCCATATCACACGTAAGCACGTACTGGTCGCGGCCAATGCTCACCGGCTCCTCGCCCATCATCTGGCGCAGCTTGTTGTACTGGCTCGCCGGCGTCACAAACAGGCCCATATCATCGGCGTTGCTTCCCTCGAGCACCTTGGGGAGCTTTTCGCCCATGGCCTTGCACATCTCGCCTGCAGCTACCGAAGGATTGGAGCCGCCAAGCGGGTAGCTCAGATACGAGTCGATCTGCACATGCTCACCGGCAACATCGGCGATATTGACCTTCTTTCCGGTCTCGTCGTTGTTGTCCGCCGACTTGCCCTTACTACTTTCTGTAACGTTATCGGGATCGATACGATCGCCGTGCCATGCAGCGTACAAATCGACCGTTGCATCGGCCAGCACCATGCGATCGGCCTCGGACGGATTGACATACTCCTTGTAGTAGTCGAGCCTATCGGGCGTGTAATAGACATACGTCTGAGACACGTCAACAGGGTTATAGCGCTCCAGGTTTTCGTTCATCACGTTGGCGATCGACATACCGCACGTCACCGAGGTGATGGCCAAAAACAGAATCATCGCGATGACGCCCATCGAAAAGCACACCGTGTTGACCTTGGCCGCAAGCTGGCGCACAGTAAACATGTTGAGGCCGCGCCAATACACGTCGCGCAAGCTCTGCAGCAGCTTGATGAGCATGCCCGAGAGTCCCCAGAACAGGGCAAAGGTGCCCACCGTAACCATAGCGGTCGTAATGCCAAACTGGCTCATGGCCCCATCCAGCTTGTCGCCCGTCTCGGTTAGCGGGAACCCATCACGCAGCAGACGGTAATAGGCCACGCCCACAAGTAGCACGCCCACGGTAAAGATGGCAATCGCGATCCAGGGGTTGCGTGTCTTGATGCTCTCGTTGCGACGCTCGGCACCCATAAGCTCGATGAGTTTGGTACGACGCACGGCGCGCAGGTTCAGCAGTAGCGTGAGCACAAACATTACGAGCATGCAGGCAAGGGTCAGGTTGAACGCATGCACCGAGAAAAAGAAGTGAAAATCGGCGATCTGCGTCTTAAAGAGCGAAGCCGTAAAGAACGTCATGAGCTGGGAGAGCCCCACGCCCAGCACAATGTCGGCGACAAAGGCGCCGACCGAAACGATCACGGTCTCGAGCGCCATGATCGTGGCGACGCGCCCGCGCCCCATGCCAAGCACCTGGTACAGGCCAAACTCCTTCTTACGGCGTTTCATGATGAAGTTATTGGCATACACCATCAAAAAGGCCATGACGCCAGCCAAAAAGTAAGTAAGGTAACCGAGCATGGTGCCCATGAGCTCGGACAGTCCCTCTTCCTCGATGCCGGCAATGTCGACCTGCATCGAGACGGTGTTGAAGGCATAGAAGACCGTGACGCCCAGGGTGAGCGTCAGCAAGTAGACGAGGTAATCGCGGCCGGCGCGGCGGACGTTACCCCAGGCGAGTTTACAGAGCATCGGAGCCCTCACCGCCCATCATGGCAACGACCTCCATAATGCGGTCGAAGAACTCTCGGCGGTCGGTGTCGCCGCGGCGCAGCTCGGTGAAGATCTTGCCGTCGCGGATAAACAGCACACGGCTCGTGTAGCTGGCGGCAAAGCTATCGTGCGTGACCATGAGCACGGTAGCGCGTAGGCGGCGGTTAAGGGCCTCCAGGCTCTCGAGCAGCAGGCGAGCGCTCTTGGAATCGAGGGCGCCGGTGGGCTCGTCGGCCATGATCATGGTGGGGTCGGTGACGAGCGCACGAGCCGCGGCAACGCGCTGCTGCTGACCGCCGGACATCTGGTAGGGATACTTGTCGAGCACCTGACTGATGGACAGGCGCGCTGCCACATCCTGCACGCGGGTCGAGATCTCTGCCGAGTTTGTGCGGGCGATGGTGAGCGGCAGGGCGATGTTCTCGCGTGCCGTGAGTGTATCGAGCAGGTTGGAGTCCTGGAAGATAAAGCCGAGCTCCTCGCGGCGGAACTGCGAAAGCTTAGCCTGCTTCATGCGTGTTACGTCCTGTCCGTTGATGCGGATGGTGCCGCTCGTGGCGCTATCGATGGTCGAGACACAGTTGAGCAACGTCGACTTGCCCGAGCCCGAGGCACCCATGATGCCCACGAATTCGCCGCGGTTGACGGTAAAGTTGACGTCGTTGAGCGCGCGGGTCACGTTGCCCAGCGCTCCATATACCTTTTCGAGATGCGCGACCTCCAGTACCGGGGTCGCCATGTGCGTGGTTTGCATACCGAGTCCTTTCTTGCGATTAGTCTACGGCATCTATAGTCGCAAGGAGCCGAGTCGGCTACCATCGATATGGCTTACGCTTGCCTTACCGTTGTGTAAGGTGCGGGTAGCTACCCTGTCACGTGTTGATGTTGAGAGAGGACTCCTGTTGAAGACTGTTCATGTTGCCGCTGGGATCATTCGCAAGGAAGGATCTGACGAGCTGCTTGCCGTGCAGCGCGGCTACGGCGACATGCAGGGACTCTGGGAGTTCCCGGGCGGCAAACTTCTGCGCGGCGAGACGCCCGAAGACGCTGTGCGCCGCGAGCTTATGGAAGAGCTGCAGGTAAAAGTCACCAACCTGCGCGATTTCTATACCGTTGAGTATGACTACCCCGATTTTCATCTCTCCATGGAGTGCTACTACTGCTCGCTCACCGATGAATCCGATGAACCCCAGAAGCACGACCGCCAGCTCGATATCCGTTGGATTCCACGCACCTCGCTTGCCACCGTTGAGTGGATGCCCGCCGACAAAGGGCTTATCGATGCTCTGATTGAGTTGAAGGAAGATCGGCTTGAGGCCAACGGCACTGCCAACGACGCCGCGCCCAACACAGCCGACAAACCCGCCGCCAATCCCAAGCGCAAACCTAAGCGCCGCAGCAAAAAGCGTCCCAAGCCCGGTCTGCTCGACGGCATCGATACCTCGGACCTCTCCGCTGACGAGCGCGAACTGGTCCGCCGTCGCGCCGCCATCAAAAAGTCCATGAAGGGCAACAAGCGCGCCAACACCAAGCCCGAGCTGCTCGTACGACAGCGCCTGCGCGCAGCGGGCCTTACGGGTTATCGCTTGGAATGGAAGGTTCCCGGCAAGCCGGATATCGCCTTCCCCGGCCGCAAGATCGCCATCTTCGTCAACGGTTGCTTTTGGCATCGCTGCCCCAAGTGCAACCCTAGCCAGCCCAAGCGCAACGTTGAGTTTTGGGAGGCAAAGTTTCGTCGCAACGTCGAGCGCGACCGCGCTGCCGTGGCAGCACTCACTCAAATGGGCTGGACGCCTATAACCATCTGGGAATGCGAACTCAAAAAGGACCGCATCGACGCCACGATGGAAAAGGTCATCGAACAAGTGCGCGCCGCAAAGCCGCAGCGTTAGGAACGAGCCATCCACACGCCCCGCATAGGCGAACCACATCCTCGCCACAAACCTTAGAAAGCCCTTAAGCTCAAAACCTTTCAAGAGTGTTACTCGATAGCTTTGAACTGCGGTTTCATCGCAACGTCAAATCTCATTAAGCCTTTCTTTAGCGCTTCTTTGCAACAGCCGCGGCATAATACTGCCAACGCACGGGACCTAGCAGCACACCCCGGGCGCAATCTTTTGGTGGACATCGAGGAGGCCGCATAAGCATGCATTCTTCCAATGACGCAGCAAAGCAGCCATCCCTAAAACATGCAAACCTTTTCTCCTTTCCCCCGACACAGAGAAACGACCTCCTCGACTCCCCCACCACAAAACCCAAACGCTCAACCGATCAGAGCCTCAACTTACGAGCATCGTTCGAAAAGCTCCAAGCATCCCTAAACAAGGCGTTCCCCGAACAGGCAAGAGCAATCTAAGCCCATCGCGCTTTATACTGATGCCATGCGAAACATGGATCACATAGAATTGCACCGCGGAGGACGCGAGGAAGCGTTTCCCGAGACCGCCGATGACTGGCCCTATATTGCCGAACGCGCAGAATTCGCTCGCTATCCGGGCAATTCCGTCCCCTGGCACTGGCATTCCGAAGTTGAGCTTTTCTACATGGAGCAGGGAGCGATTGACTATCGAACGCGCGCGGCTCATGAGCACGTACGCTTTGAGGAAGGGTCCGCCGGCTTTATCAACGGCGGCGTTTTGCACAGCACGCTGCAATCACCCAATTCGGCACCAGCCATTCAAATGTTGCATATCTTTCAGCCGTCGATGCTCGGCGATCCCGCGGGACGCCTTCAAAAGCGCTATATCAATCCTTTACTGCAATGTCGAGGCGTCGATGTGCTCAAATGGTCGCCCACCAACCCCGACGATATGCCCTTTATCGATTTGCTAAAGAGTTCCTTTAACCACGACCTTCAACGGCCGCAGAACGAGATGGCGCTTCGGAATAGCTTGTCAGAGCTCTGGATTCAGATTTACGCCAAGGCCGAACCGCTCTTTTCCTCCGACAACGCCTCTTGGATGACCAACCGCGACGTACAGTTCAAGGCAATCCTGGACTATATCCGCGCGAACTATGCAGCCGCTATAGATGTGCCCCAGATGGCATCTGCAGCCGGCGTAAGCGAAAGAGAGTGTTACCGCATTATCGAAGCTTGCGCAGGAACGACCCCGGCGGCATATCTGCGCGCATACCGCGTAAACCGTGCTTGCGAACTTTTGACACACACCACGCGAACGGTCCAGACAGTCGCGCGCCAATGCGGCTTTGCGACAGCAAGCCATCTTGGCCAGGTATTTAAAGAACAAATGGGATGCACTCCTTCGAGCTATCGAGCAGCGAGGCAGAATCTCGATAGCACCAGGCAGAAATCCCGCTAGCCTTTCTTCTGTCACCGCATCAAACTTGCAGGCAAACAACAGAGAGGAGCAATCATATGAAGCACTTTGACCATATCGTATTTGACGTTGATGGGACATTGGCAGATACAGAAGAAAGCGTTCTATCATCGCTTGTCCAGATTGTCCAAGAAGAGACCGGCAAAACGCTCCCCCGACACGAGCTTGAATTTGCCCTCGGCATACCCGGCAAGGATGCCCTTGAGAAACTTGGAATCTACTCGCAGGCAACGTTGGATCGCTGGTGCCAAGTTGCCGCCAGCTTTAAAAGCACCATCAGCGTGTTTCCAGGTTTGCTTGAAGTCATCGCAACACTCGCCGATAGCGGCTGCAAACTTGGTATCGTCTCCTCACGTGCGCGCGACGAATACGCAAAAGAAATTGCACCCCTTGGTTTCGATAAGTATTTTGAGCACATCATCCTTGTCGAAGACACAACCGAACATAAACCCGCACCCGCACCCATGCTCGAATATCTCCGACGTGCGGGCGCGAATCCTGGCAACGTCGTCTACGTTGGCGACACCGTCTACGACGAACAATGCGCAACTTCAGCAGGGGTCAGTTTTGCCCGAGCAGCATGGGGATCACACCAAGATATCCCAAACGCCACCTACAACCTCAAAACCCCCAACGACCTACTAACCCTAACAACCAAATAACCCACGCGTCCCACCCTTTCAGTCCCAACACCACAAGGGCGATTGAGCAGAACGGCTTGGGCGGGTCCCCGTACTTAGTTTCCAAAATCATTCCGCAGCGCGAAGGCTTCTTATTATTTTCCGCCCTAACGCCACAAGGGCGACGACCTCGAGTAGGTCAACCTGGGAGGGACGAGGGCTTAGTTCCCCAATCTTTCCGCAGGGGGCAAAAAGCCTCGCCGCACGAAGTGCGCAGCGAGGCTTTTTGCATGCCCGAGGACGATTGGGGAACTAAGCCCTCGTCCCTCCCCGGGATATGTAGCGAGTCGGAGTGCCCTTGCTGTTACTCTGCTTTGCCCACAGAGTTGAGGTTGGTCATGCGGATCTTAACCAGCTCGGTGATCTCACGCATACCCTCCTTGGCCGGCTTCTTGGGGTCGAAGCAGGCAGGATTCTCGGCCATGTAGGCCATGAAGCCCTTGGTGTAGGCCTGACGCAGCTCGGTGGCGTAGTTGACCTTGCAGATGCCGTTCTTCACAGCCTCGGCGACCTGCTCATCGGGCACACCGGAGGTGCCGTGCAGAACCAGCGGCACGTCGACGGCGTCGCGGATGGCCTTGACCACGGACTGCTCGATGTGCGGATCGCTCGTGTACACACCGTGGCTGGTGCCAACGCCAATAGCGAGAGAGGTGCAGCCGGTGCGCTCGACGAACTCCTTGGCCTCGGCCGGATCGGTGTAGGGGCTCTCGCCCTCAACCGCGGGACCGTCGTCCTCCTTGCCGCCAACCTTACCAAGCTCAGCCTCGACGGGCACGCCCATGGCGCGGCCAGCATCGGCGACGGACTTGGTCAGAGCGATGTTGTCCTCGAAAGACTCGTGCGAACCGTCGATCATGACGGAGGTGTAGCCCGTGCGGAAAGCCTGCATGCAGCGGTCATAGCCATCGCCGTGATCGAGGTGCAGGGCAACGGGCACGGAAGCGCGCTCGGCGGCAGCCTTGACCATGCCGTAGAAGTAGTCCAGACCAGCGGTCTTGATGGTGCCCGGGGTGGTCTGCATGATGACGGGGGACTTGGTCTCCTCGGCAGCGGCCAGAACGGCCATAACAAACTCGAGGTTCTCGACGTTGAACGCGCCGACGGCGTAGTGGCCGGCCTGAGCGTCCTTGAGCATCTTTTCGGTGGTAACAAGTGCCATGAGCGTTTGCTCCTCTCCCTCGCCCGCATCTGGACATCGGGCGTAGTTGTTCACAAGGCGTTTTACCTTGCGTTTTGCTACGACCATTGTATGAAAATTGACGGCGTCACACGTATGAGATATCAGCGGCGCACAGGTCAAGACGCTTGTTTTTGAAAAGCAAACGGAAGAGATTCGCACCGGATTCCTCTATACGACATTGAAGTTTTCAAGCGAATCATCTTTCTTTTATAGAAAAGATAAGTAATCGAAAGGTGTTTTCTTACTTAAAAAGAAAATGAACGAAAATAGACTCAACACAATTCCTGCAAATTTCAGACGATGATGGAGCGGATATGGCCCATGCAACAACCCGAGCTTTCGCCGATGAGCGTCGTGCCGCCATCATGGAGATGCTTGAACATAACGCCTCGGTGCAGGTGGCAGAAATCGCCCAGACCTTTGGCGTGTCCTCCGTTACCGCCCGCACCGACCTGGATGCGCTCGCCGAGTCCGGCAAGCTGCGCCGCACGCACGGCGGCGCTGTGTCGCTCCAGAAACGACTGACCGTATCCACCCAGGATCGCCGCATCAACGTCAATGTCGCCGCCAAGCAGGCCATCGCACAAAGCGCCATTGAACTCGTCGGCAATGGTGACACCCTGCTCGTCGACTCGGGCACCACCGCTCTCGAGTTTGTCCGGCTCCTCGACCAGCGCGATGGCATCACCGTCATTACCGCCGACATTACCATTGCCGATTACATCGACGAGAGCATGCCCTCGGTCGATGTCGTCATGCTGGGCGGGGCGCTGCGCAAAGGCCATCGTTATCTGTATGGACCGCTCACTATGCAGGCGCTCCAAATGGTCCATGCCGATCTTGCCGTCATGTGCCCCGGCGCTTTTGTTCCCGGCTGCGGCTTTACGACCGACTTTCCGCAGATGGCCGAGACCAAAACGGCCATGATCGCCGCAGCCCATCAAAGCGTCGCCCTCATGGACGCCAGCAAGGTTAACGGACGCGGCATGTACCGCTTTGCCGAGCTGGCAGATGTCGACACCATCGTGATGGACCGCGACCCCGATCATGCCGTTGCTACCTCAATCGCCGAGACCGCCGACAACGCCCGCCCAAATCTCCTCATCGCCGGCGCTTAAACAAAAACCACCGCAAAGGTGCCTGTCCCCTTTGCGGTGGTTGTGGTGGTTGAGCGTCAAAAGTGAACGTGTCGCTACTTGGACAGCTCGTCGGCGAGGGCTTCAATCTGGGCGCGCGAGGCGTCGCTGAGCGAACCTAGCACGGTCACCTTGTTCTGCGTCAGGGTGATGTCCTTCATGCCCTCGAGCTCCTTGATCATAACCTTGGCAGCGGCGGGCGCCCAGGAACCGGCCTCGACAAGCGCCACCGTGCGGTTCTGGTAGGCATGCTCGGCGAGCGTATGGATGAAGGTACTCATGAACGGGAAAATCTCGCCCTGATAGGTGATGGAAGCGAGTACCAGTCGGTCATAGCGGAACGCATCCTCAACGGCCTCGGCCATGTCGTCGCGAGTCAGGTCAAAGACGGAAACCTTCTGGCCGCGGGCCTCGAGCGCAGATGCAAGCTCCTCAACGGCAGCCTTCAGATGGCCATACACGCTTGCATAGGCAATCGTAATGCCCTCGTCCTCGGGCTGGTAGCTCGACCAGGTGTTGTAGGTGTCAAGGTAATAGCCCAGGTTCTCGGTCAGCACGGGGCCGTGAAGCGGGCAAATGATCTGGATGTCCAGATTGGCGGCCTTCTTAAGCACGGCCTGCACGAACTTGCCGAACTTGCCCACGATACCAAAGTAGTAACGACGCGCCTCGCAGGCCCAGCCCTCCGGATCCTCGATGTCGTTAGCGCCAAACTTGCCAAAGCCGTCAGCACTAAAGAGTACCTTGTCGGTAGCCTCATAGGAGAAGAGCACCTCGGGCCAGTGCACGTTGGGGGCGCCGACAAACGTTAGGCTGTGGCCACCCAGGTCGAGCACGTCGCCCTCTTTGACGACCATCTTGCGCTCGGGGAAATCGGTGCCAAAGAAGTTGACCATCATGCGGAAGGCGCCCATGCTGGCCACGATCTGGGCCTGGGGATAGCGCTCCATAAAGGCGGCGATGCCAGCGGAGTGGTCGGGCTCCATATGATGAACGACCAGGTAATCGGGCGTACGGCCATCGAGCACGGCCTCGATGTTGCCGAGCCACTCGTCAACAAAACCGCCGTCGACTGAATCGGCGACAGCGATCTTTTCGCCCAAGATAACGTAGCTGTTGTATGCCATACCGTTCTCGGACACATCGTACTGGCCCTCGAACAGGTCAATGTCGTGATCGTCGACGCCAACGTAGCGGATATCCTTGGTGATCTCCATCAGGCAAAGCCTCCTAGATAGACAAAAGAGCCCGTCTATCATAGCACTCGGCTACATCCCAACAGCTATCTACCGACATCCTTACCGATTGTTATTGATGTTCAACATATCACCGTTGACCTGCAGAAACTATGCACGCGGTGCCGCCGTACTATGTCGAACGATGAGCTGACCGGGAATACGAATGGCAACAGTTTTGCCCGCCGTACCCGCCTCGGGAACCGCATGCTCAAACACCTCGCGTCCGCGCTGATGTAGATCGAATCGCACGGTCGTGAGCTCGTTGTGTGCCACAAAATCATCGAGTGAATCGTCGACGCCCGCTACGCTCACATCCTCGGGCACGCGCAGGCCACTATCGCGCAGCGCGGCGATGGCCCCGTTTGCCATCTGGTCGTTTGCCGCATAAATCGCTGTCATGGTGCGATCGTGCTCGGCCAGATATCTGCCGGCCTCGTAGCCGCTGTTGGCAGACCAGTCGCCCTCGAGCGGCTCTGCCGGCTCGATGTGTTTACGCTCGAGCGCATCCTGCCAACCGGCGCGACGAAATTGCTCGTCGACCGAGAAGGACGGGCCGCCAATATAGCGAATCTGCTCGTGCCCCAGCTCAAACAGGTGATCCATAAGCAATAACGAGCAGCCGTAATGGTCGGAATCGACCGTGGTCACGCGCGGATGCGCGTACATGGTAACGATGACCGTGCCAATGCCCGGCAGTGGATCAAACGTCTCAAAATCGGGCGCCATACGGCTCATGCCGATGATGATGCCGTCCACGGGCAGCGCAGCCATACGACGCGTTGCCTCGGCAAGCGAGAATTCCTCGGTCTTGGACATCTCGACCAGCGTGATGGCACAATTATGCTCGCGAGCAGCGCTGGCGATGCCGTCGATCATTGAGAGGTTGCCAAACTTGGTGACATCGTTGATGCACAGGCCGACCGAATGGTAACGGCCATCGCGCAGCGAGCGACCGGCATAACTCGGACGAAAGCCGAGCTCTTGCATAGCGGCCTGCACGCGCTGGCGCGTCTGCTCGTTGACGTTAGGGAGGCCGTTGGCAACGCGCGAAACCGTCTGCTGCGAAACACCGGCAGCGCGGGCGACGTCGGCCATGGAAACCGGACGCGTACCTGTATCGTTGGACGGACGCCTTGCCACAGGATCACCTTCACCCTTGCGAGATCTGAATAGCGTGAATGCCAGCCCGGGCAGAAACACACCCCGCGCCGAGGCCCGCTATCGTCGGACGCATGTTAACGTACTCTACTTTTTCAATCCGCAACTCTTCTGCTCTATAAGTCCATACGGCAATACCGTTCACGGCTGAATTTCTACCGATTACCAGATTCTCAAAAAGTGATAAGCGTTGTGTTATGAGTACGTTAACATAGCCTGTAACGTGCGGTATTGTGAACACTTGGTTTATGCCGCTTCAAATTGTTAACGTACTCATAACGACGCAAAACTCACCCGTGCGCGCCAAAGAAAGGACTCCCATGACCACGCCCGACGAAAAGACATTCGCCACGCTCACTAAGCTGTTTGAGGAGGAGTTTGGCCCCATCGGCGTCCGCCAGGTGCTCTATGTGCACGCGCCCGGCCGCTCCGAGATCAGCGGCAACCACACCGACCACGAGGGTGGCCACGTTATCGCCGGCTCGCTCGATGTCGCCGTCGACGGCATCGCCGTGGCGACCGATTCCAACAAGGTCCGCGTCGCCGACGAGGGCTATCCTACGTTTGAGATCACGCTCGACACGCTAGACGTTCAAGAGTCCGAGAAGGGCTCGTCCGCAAGCCTCGTGCGCGGTATGGCCCACGAGATTGCAGCCCTGGGCGTTGAGCCCCAGGGCTTCGACTTCGCCTTCACCTGCTCCGTCCCTTCGGGCGGCGGTCTTTCCAGCTCTGCCGCTGTCGAGGCCGCGTACGGTCGTGCCATGGAAACCCTCTGGGGCGCGCCCGCCATTGAGCCCGTCGCGCTCGCCCAGATGAGTCAGCGCACCGAGAACAACTACTACGGCAAGCCCTGCGGTCTGATGGATCAGGCCGCTGTGTGCCTGGGCGGCCTCGCCTACATGGACTTTGAGGATCAGGCTCAGCCTAAGACCCAGAAGCTCGAGCTCAACTTTGAGGATCACGGCTATGCGCTCGTGCTCGTTAAGGTCGGCGCCGACCACGTGGCAGCCACCGATGACTACGCCGCCGTTCCGCGCGAAATGCAAGACGTCGCCGCCGAGCTTGGCAAGGCACGCCTGTGCGAGGTCGACGTTGCCGACTTTGACGCCAAACTCCCCGAGCTGCGCGCCAAGCTGGGCGACCGCGCCTGCCTGCGCGCCGTTCACTACTGGTACGAGAACGGCCTGGTCGACAAGCGCTGGGCAGCGCTCAACGCCGGCGACATTGACCAGTTCCTGGTCCTGACGCGCGAGTCCGGCGCCAGCTCCGCCATGTACCTGCAGAATGTCGTTGCCAAGCTGGGATCTGAGCAGCCTTCCATGTATGCCCTGGCGCTGGCCGAGCACATGCTCGACGGCCGCGGCGCCGTTCGCATTCACGGTGGCGGCTTTGGTGGCACCATCCAGGCCTTCGTGCCGCTCGACCTGGTCGACACCTTCATTGCCAAGATGAACGGCTGGCTGGGCGAGGGCTCTGCCCGCCACTACGCTATCTCTGACAAGGGGGCTTACGCGGCATGGCTGTAATGACTGACGTGCGAGAGGCCGCGCAGGGCTTGATTGAGTATGCCATCCATCGATCGATGATCCGACAGGACGATCGCATCTGGGCATACAACACCATTCTGGAGTGCATCGGTGCTACGGGCCCGGCGCTCGACATGGCCTGGGCGCTCCAGGTCGAGAAACTCTCGCTCTTGCACCCCGATACGCTCCCCGACTTTGACCTTGAAGGCACGCTTGCCGCGCTTTCCGAGGCTGCCGTTGTCAACGGCGCCGCCGAGGACACGGCGTCGGGCCGCGACCGCATCGCCATGCGCATCATGGGCGCGCTCATGCCGAGGCCTTCGGTTGTAAACGAAGAGTTCAATGGGCGTATGGGCGTCAACGAACCCCGCGCCGCGACCGACTGGTTCTACGGCCTGTGCTGTGACGCCGGTTACGTGCGCCGCGCCGCTATCGCGCGCAACATCAAATGGAGCACTTCCACCAACTGGGGTGACCTGGAGATCACCATCAACCTGTCAAAGCCCGAAAAGGACCCGCGCGATATCGCCGCGGCAGGTGCAGCCAAGAACACGGGCGAGAAGTATCCCGCCTGCCAGCTCTGCATCGAAAACGAGGGGTATCCCGGACGCTCCGCCGCAGCCGACGGAGGCGCTCATCCCGCCCGTCAGAACCTGCGCGTTATTCCCATTCAGCTTAATGGCGAGCGCTGGGGCTTCCAGTACAGCCCGTACGCGTACTTTAACGAGCACTGCATTGCCATGAGCTCCGAGCATCGTCCGATGCACGTCGACCGCAAGGGCCTGACCTGCCTGCTCGACTTTGTGGACCTGTTCCCGCATTACTTCATCGGCTCTAACGCCGACCTGCCCATCGTAGGCGGCTCAATCTTGTCGCACGACCACTTCCAGGGTGGCGCGCACGAGTTCCCCATGATGCACGCCGCCGAGGTCTCGCAGTTTAGCGTGCCCGGTTTTGACCAGGTCAGCGGCACCGTGCTGCAGTGGCCGCTCTCGGTGCTGCGCCTGCGCACGCATGACCGCGCTCAGCTGCTCGACGCTGCCGAGAAGATTATCCTCGCCTGGCGCGAGTGGACCGACGAGTCGGTGGGCGTCATCGCGCACACAGCCGATGGCGTGGCGCACAACACCGTGACGCCCGTCATCCGCCGCGTGGACTCCCGCGGCAACGCCGGCGGCGAGATTTACGAGGCCTACCTGGCGCTTCGCTGCAACATCACGACCGACGAGCATCCGCTGGGTGTGTTCCACCCGCATGCCGAGTACCACCACATTAAGAAGGAGAACATCGGCCTGATCGAGGTCATGGGCCTGGCCATTCTGCCGCCGCGCTTGGTTCCCGAGCTCGGCGCTGTCCGCGAGCACCTGCTGGCGGCCAAGGCCGATGCCAGCTACGATCTCGCCGGCTCGCTCGAGGGCGATGATCTTTGCCGCAGCCACGCCGCATGGGCCGAGGACGTTTTTGCCCGCCGCGCCGACGAGCTTACGGCGGACAACGCCATCGATATCCTGCACGAGGAGGTCGGCGTGGTGTTTGGCCACGTACTCGACAACGCCGGCGTCTTTAAGTGGGACGAAGCCGGCCGCGCCGCCCAACAGCGCTTTATCGACTCGCTGTAATGATCCCTTGGAGACGGAGGAAAACGGATCATTTCGTCTTCAAGACAACGGCGCCCGCCGGCAACATCGCCGGCGGGCGCCGTTTTTGAGTGTAGCCATTGGGGACGTTCTTGAATGACTAGTCAAACAAGAACGTCCCCAACGACTACTTGCGACCAAGGCAACGTCGATGTCTTGGCATTGTCAGCGAAAACGCCCCTAAGCGAGCAAGGTGACGTGAAAGAGGAGGGCATTGACCTTTTTTGGTCATGCCCGACGATTGAACGTCAGATTGCCGCTTAGGGGCGTTTGCAGCGTCGAGCCATTACGCGGTTTGGTAAAACCGCGTAACCCTACAACTCTACGACCTCAACGTTGTTGTAGATCTCGTCCCAGCGGTCCATGACCAGGTGGCCGGTCTTGGGGTCCATGGCGTTGAGCTTGCCGCAGGTATTGGCAGTCTTGAGCACCGTGACGTCGTCGGCACCAGCAGCAATGGCATGCGCAAAGCCGGCGATGGTCGAGTCGCCGGAACCCGTCGCGTTCACAGCCGCAATCGCGGGCGTCTTGGCGCGGAATGCGCGACCCTCATGGAAGCCCACCGAACCGGCAGCGCCCATCGAAACGACAACCCAGGGGATACCGGCAAAACGGTCATCGGCGGCAAGCGCCTCGCGCAGGGCATCGACATCATCGGTCGTAAAGGACGTACCCAGCAGGCCGTTAATCTCGGTCAGGTTGGGTTTTACGAGCTCAGGCTTAGCGTCGGACTCCAGCGCAGCCTCCAGCGATGCACCCGAGGTGTCGAGCAGCACCTTGGCGCCCGCCTCCTCGGCGATCTTGACGAGCTCGGCATAGTAGCCGGCATCGACACCACGCGGCAGCGAGCCCGAAAGCGTCACAACGTCCGCCTTCGCTGCAAGCTCGGCGAACTTGGCCGTAAAGGCCTCGAGCTCGGCTGAGGCGATCTGCGGGCCGCTCTCCAGCAGCTCGGTCTGATTACCCTCGTGCAGAATATTCAGGCAAATGCGCGTCTCACCGGCGATGGGTACAAAGTCGTTCTTGACGCCGTCGGCATCCATAAGCTCGGCCATATAGGCGCCCATGTGGCCGCCGAGCAGACCGGTCGCGAGCACGTCGTCGCCCAGCTGCAGCAGCACACGGCTCACGTTGAGGCCCTTGCCGCCAGCGGTCTTTTCGGGCGTCACGCGGTTAACGTCGTCGATGATCAGCTTGTCGAGCTGATAGCGCGTATCAATCGACGGGTTCATGGTAACGGTCAGAATCATGTTGAACTCCTGTTCCGGGACGGCGTGCGCCGCCCCAAACATACGATAGCTCGTTAAAGGATCTCGATCTCAAAGCCGCGGACGATGGTCTCCCCCGGCTTAGCCACCAGGCAGCCACGCTTGTGCTCCAGAATATCGTCCTCGTCGGAGCAGGTGGACAGGCCGCCCCACGGTTCCACGGCCACAAAGTCGCCCTCGGGCTTGCTCCACACAATCAGGTACGGCATATCAGGGAACGTCAGGCGCACGCCCTTGTCCTCGGTCTTCATGGTCAGCGTGACCACGCGGCTCTCGAGCACGTCAAAGATGGTCTCGGCAAAGTCGAAGAGCTCGTGAGTCAGCGGCAGGTCGTGGCCGACCATCGGGTTCTTGCTGCGATGCTCAACATCAATCAGGCCTGTCGAGGGAACGGCAGTACAGAGCTCGTCGGCCTCACGCTGATCAAAACGAAGCTCGTAATCGTCGTAGGACTCGTCCTCATCGAGTGGGCACTTAAAGCCGGGGTGACCGCCCACAAAGAACGGCATGTCCTCGGTCCCCTCGTTGGTCACCTCGTACGAAACGGCCACCTTAGCCGCATCGATCGTGTAGCGCGCAACGATCTTAAACGGATATGGGTACTGCTCGAGCAACTCGGCATGGTCGGCAGAGCTTAGGCTCAGCGCAACCATGTTGTCGCTCTGTTCCTCGAGCTTCCACTCCTGCTTGCGGGCAAAGCCGTGGCGGGCAAGCTTGACCTCACGGCCGCCCATAGTCATCGCGCGGCCGTCACGAAGGCCGCCGCAGATCGGAAAGCAAATAGGTGCCTGGCCCGACCACACCGCCGGATCGCCCTGCCACAGGTACTCGCGACCGTTGGCTTTAATCGAAGTGAACGATCCGCCAGCCGTGCTCAGTGCCACGCGAACAGAACCGTTATCAAGAACAAACTCCATAGGAGCCTTCCCTTTCGTACGCCAGCCCGCCGAGTCAGTGGGGCTGATAGAAAACCGGCCCGCGCCCCCTCACAGAAACGCGAGCCGTCAATTGAAAAGCTGCAGAATGCCGGGTACCGCCAAGAGCGAAGCACTCAAGCCAAGCAAGCAAACGTGTTATCGAAGCAGCTTACCGAACCAGAACGCTTCGCAACAACAGGGGCAACCCCACAGGCACCCCCAACGTCAGCGAGCGCCGCGCAGCGTCGACCCGTTACGCGGTTTGGCAAAACCGCGTAACCTCCTTAGTCGTGGTATTCGCCGCGGTCCCACTTCTCGAGGAACTCGTCAAAGAAGTGCGGGTCAGCCTGAGCCTCGGCGTCGGCCTTATTGCAGGCATCGATCTTGGCGATCAGGGCGTCGTGCTCGGGAGTCTTCTCGTAGGGCTCCTCCAGGAAGGCAAGCATGATATCGGCCATCAGGAACTCGCCGGTGATCTTGCCGCCAAAGCCCACGATGTTGGCGTTGAGCTCGCGACGGGCATACAGGGCAGAGGTCATGTCGCGGACCAGGGCGCAGCGAGCGCCGGGAACCTTATTGACGGCGTTGGTGATGCCGATGCCGGTGCCGCACAGGGCCACGCCAAAGTCGGCCTTGCCGCTGGCAACAGCCTCGCCCACGGCCTTACCGTAGATGGGATAGTGCGTACGGGTGTGGCTATAGGTGCCGCAGTCGAGCACCTTGTAGCCAGCCTGCTCCAGGCGGTCGGCCAGATAGATCTTCTCGTCCGTAACGATATGGTCGCAACCGATTGCGATGGTCTTCTTCATCAGAACGTCCTTTCGTCTGAATTCACAAGTTGAGGTAGAAGTTCGAGTTCTCGGTGGCTCTCGTTAGGCCATCTTGTTGAGCATGTCGACACGGATCTGGTGACGGCCGCCGGCGTACTGGGCGCGCAGGAACTCGCGGGCGATCTTCTTGGCGACCTCGGTGCCCACAACGCCCGGGCCCATGGTGACCATGCGCGAGCCGTTGTGCTCGCGGGTCATGTAGGCGGAACGCTCGTCGGAAATGTTGGCGACGACCATGCCCTTGATCTTGACGGCAGCCATATAGGAGCCGACGCCGTACTTATCGAATGCGAAGCCCTGGGAATCCTTGTGCTCCAGCAGGTCCTTGGCAACGGCGGTCGCGGAATCGACAAAGTCCGCGGCAGGGGTCTTGGAATAGTCGACGACCTCGTGACCGTCGGCGATGAGCATCTCCTTGATGGACTCCTTCATCGACATACCGTCGGCATCGGAAGCGATTACAACCCTCATGACATCCTCCTTGAGAGATACGCAGGTGCGTAGTTTCTGTTTGGAAGTGTTGAATCGCGTTCAGGTCCGGGCATCTGAATGTGCGGTTCTTCACTGTTCATGTTTATTTGAACACATTCGAACACCGACTGCAACCATTATTTGTTTATCTTTGTTCTTTTTTGAACAAATACCGTTTACGGATGATTGCTGACCGCTTGGGCCCGGCGCAGACGTAGCGACCACGTGTTCAACAAACAAAAGGGCGGCCGAGAACGTGTCTCGGCCGCCCTTCGGCGGTATTCCCCGGTATATACAGCTGTTTTAGCTACTCAGACCGTCCGCTCTTCTTGGCATGTTTGGACGGAGCGCTCAGAAAGCGACCCGTCAAATAGTTCGCCGGGCCGGAAATATCAATCCCCAGTAGCACGTGCCCCAGCCACAAAAACGCCGCGAGCACCAACAGTGGAATCACGCACGAGGTCACGATCATCACGATGACACCTTCGATCAGATCGGTCACCTGCTGCACAATTTCATCGGTCATCTGCTTGGCACCGCTGGTCACCGATGTGACGAGACCCGAGGCGCCGTCGGCAAGCTGCTCAAGCACATTCTTGGACTCTGTGGACTCGGTCTTTTTCTTACTTGCTTTGGAGCTGTCGCTATCTGCCGCACCCGCAGCGTCGGCCGCCTTTTGCTCGGCTTGCTCGATGCTCACTCGATACGTTTCGTCGACCTTTTGCGACACCCATACGCTTGCAGGCACCAAGGCCATTCCGATCATGGCGACCACCAGCACGCGAGTCGCCACGCGGCGCAGGACGGCGCTCGTGCTCCAGCGCCCGTGAATGCCGAGCGACACCGCAAAGAGCACCAACGCAAACGGGATTAAGATGCCCAAGCCAACCGACCACAAAATCGTGAGCAAATATTTCTCGAGGTAGAGCACGGCGAGCACGATGCCCAAGTTACCCGAAAGCTGTGCGAGCTGCTCGGCAACCGGCGTTCCCGTATCTCCAGGCAGCGCGGTAATGCCCGCAGACAGCGCCACGCACGAGGTCGTGAGCGCCAGTACGTTGCCTTTCTTTTGGTCGATGACCTCGATGGTGGAGTCCCAAGTCTTGGTATCGGCAAAATGTGGGCGTGCGACAAATCCCGACAGCAACGCCAGCACCACGAGCGCAACGATAAAGCCAATCTGCAGCTTTTTGTTTGCGCACACGACATCGGACAGGCTGGGCTGCAGCTCGGTTACCGTCGTGTGCTCGGTTATCTGGACAGGACGCCCATGAGCCATCTCATGCGCATCTCTCTTTTGAATCGATCCGTTGTCCGGCATTTGGATACCTCCTCATTCCGGCCTGTATTGCGGATGGAAGTATACCCACCCATCGAAAAACCGAACGGGAGGGCGTGCAGAAGCCCCAAGACTGCCCCCAACGACTAGTCGTTTAAGAACGTCCCCAATGACTATCACGGGATGAGTTGCGGTGAAATAGGGATTGTTTTGTGCCCGCCAGCCCCTATTCAGTCCCTATTCCACCGCAACTTGGAGGAGGACAGAAAAACCCTGCCGCGGGTAGCGGCAGGGTTTTGGAAGGGGACTTAGTTGTGCGGGCTCGTTAGGCGAGCTTAGCTTCGAGTGCGGCGATGCGCTTATAGGCATCGATGGTAAAGCGGGTCTGCTTCTCCAGGATCATGGTGGTCATGAGAGTATCCTGAGCGTGAGCCATGATGAAGGTCATCTCCATCTCGCCGCCGCCGGCCTCCTGCGACAGCAGCTTGGTCTGCGTGTCGTGAGCGCCGATGAGTGCATCGCTCGCATCCTTGTGCAGCTGCTCGGCCTTCTCAAAATCGCCCTCGCGAGCAGCATCGAGCGCTGCAAGCAGATCGGTCTGGGCGTCGCCCGCATATGCGACAATCTCGAATCCAACCATCGAGATTTCTTCTTTGGTTGCCATATTGCGTTCCTTTCACATATGAACCAACGGAGAGCATCGCGTCCGGGCATACGCGCTGCACTGTGTATGACAGGAACAGTAACATTCAAACAAAAAAGAACAGCGCAAAACGCAATTTCGAGCTATGAACGGTTGCTTTTCGCCCGTGAACGGTTTTTAAACCAATCCGAACAATATCAAACACCAAACACAATTATCGGCAACCCAAACAGGTCTTTACCCTAGCGTACATCGCGCACCGTATCGCCCTCGACGAGCACGCCCGGAAACAGCATGTGCTCCACACCAGGTGCAACGCCCTCGGCGCCAGCAATCTTGTCGACCGCCCACATGCCGACGCGCTTGTTGTCAAAACGCACCGTGGTCAGGCGACGATCGGGCACGATATCGCCCAGGCTGTCATCAACACCCACCACGCTCACGTCCTGGGGCACGCGCTTCCCGCGCGACTCGAGTCCACGGATGCAGCCGTAGGCCATGGCGTCGTTGGAAGCATAGATGGCCGTGCAGGTCGGATCGTCTGCCAGAGCCTGACCGACAGCATAGCCGCTCTGCGCCGTCCAATCGCCACGAATGAATCGCGGCGGCTCAATACCATGCGCGCGCAATGTCTCACGCCAGCCCTCCTCGCGCTGCATGCCCGAAAGCGAGCGCTCGGGGCACGAGATAAAGTGCACGGTCTTGTGCCCCTGCCCCAGCAAGTACTCGACAACCTGGCGCGAGCAATCGAACTGGTCGTTATCGACCGTCGAGCACAGCGGGTGCTCCAGCATGGTAACGAGCACCGTCTGCATACCGGGCAGCGGCTCAAAGGTGCCAAAGTCCGCCGGCATGCGGTTCATAATCACAACCATGCCGTCCACCGGCAGTGCGCTCATGCGCGACGATGCGCTCTCGAGGGTATAGGGGTGTCCGTCTACTTTAGTAAGGGTGATGGCATAGCCGTGTTTGTCGGCAGCGGCGGCAAAGCCCTCCATACGGTCGAGGTTGCCGGTACCGGTAATGTTGAACATGGCGACACCGACCGTCTTGAACTTGCCGCGGCGCAGCGACCGGCCGGCGAAGTTTGGACGATAGCCGAGCTCGCGCATGGCGGCGCGCACGCGCTCCTTGGTCTCGGGGCGCACGCTGGGCGAATCGTGCACGGTGCGCGAGACCGTCTGCTCCGAGACGCCCGCGAGGCGCGCCACATCTTTGACGGATACCGATTTTTTAACAGCGGCCATAGGTCGATCTTTCTATGTCAACGATGCCATTGACGGCATCCTGCGCAGTCATTTTGAACACATTTAAGTATATCCAACGTCTCTCCAACGATACGCTTACCACCCAAAACCTACCGTTCACCGACAATTCTGCTTCGCCGAACGGCTTTTGTCGCCCAAATGTTAACGTTGCCATTGTGCAAACACAGAGCCACCGGGCGGCTCAATCGTTTACACGCAAGGAATCGACGGTCTACAGGCACAGGGGCCACCGATTCACATCTTTTTTTGTGTCGCAAAATGGCAACGTCAACATTTTGGCAACCAGACGCCAAAAGCTACCATCGTTGCTAACCCACCGACTCTTAGGAGCTTTGCATGGAGCAACTCATCGCCACCATCGAAAAAGGCCAGCCCTTTTTCAACGCGATCGCCCGCAACAAGTACCTCAAGGCGATTCGCGACGGCTTTATCTCCGTCATCCCCATCATCATCTTCTCGTCCATCTTCTGCCTGGTAGCCTCGGTCCCCAACATCTGGGGTTTCTACTGGCCCGATGACATCAACAACGCCCTGTGGAAGTGCTACAACTACTCCATGGGCATCCTGGCTATCGCCTGTGCCGCCACCACGGCCAAGCACTTCGCCGACGCCCAGAACCGCGACCTGCCCAAGAACAACCAGATCAACTTTATCTCGTGCATGTGCGCGGCCATCATCGGCTTCTTGCTCCTTTCGAGCGACACCATCGCCACGGACGCCGCCAGCGGCTTCAACACCACCTACCTTGGTTCCAAGGGCCTGCTGACCGCCTTTATCGCTGCGTTTGTGACCGGCATCATCTACAAGTTCTTCATTAAGCGCAACATCACCGTCAAGATGCCCGAGCAGGTTCCGCCCAACATCTCGCAGACCTTTAAGGACATCATCCCCTTCTCCGTCTGCATCACCGTCTTTTGGGTCTTTGACATCGTCTTCCGCGCTGCCTTTGGCTTCTGCTTTGCCCAAGGCGTCATCCAGGTGTTCCAGCCCCTGTTCACCGCTGCCGACGGCTACATCGGCCTCGCTGTGATCTACGGTGCCATGAGCCTCTTCTGGTTCGTCGGCGTCCACGGCCCCTCGATCGTCGAGCCCGCCATCGCCGCCGCCCTCGTTGCCAACATGACCGACAACCTGGCTGCATTCCAGGCCGGCCAGCACGCCACCGCTGTCCTGACCCAGGGTGCCCAGTACTTCGTCGTCTGCATGGGCGGCACCGGTGCCACGCTCGTCCTGGTCTTTATGTTCTGCTTCCTGGCCAAGTCTCAGGAGATGCGCGCCGTCGGTAAGGCTGCCATCGTCCCCGTGTGCTTTGCCGTCAACGAGCCGCTGCTGTTCGCCGCACCTATCGTGCTCAATCCCGTCTTCTTTGTCCCGTTTGTCTTTGCCCCGATCGCCAACATCTGGATCCTCAAGGTCTTTATCGACTTCTTGGGCATGAACGGCTTTATGTACACCCTGCCTTGGACCGTCCCCGGCCCCATCGGCACCATCATGGGCCTGGGCTTCCAGCCGCTCGCCTTTGTGATGCTCGCCATCATCCTAGTCGTCGACTTTGCCCTGTACTACCCGTTCTTCCGTGCCTATGACGCCCAGAAGTGCGCCGAGGAGGCCGAGATCTCCCAGGAGGAGCTCGCCGCCAAGAACGCCGAGAAGGCCGCCAAGCTCAACGACGCCTTCCAGGGTAAGGCCGACGCCAAGAGTGTTGCCGCCGGCGCCGCTGCCGAGGTCGTAAAGACCGACGCCGCCCCCGCTGCTGCCGCCACCGAGGCTACGGCCGCCAGCGACCTCAACGGCAAGCGCGTACTCGTGCTCTGCCAGGGCGGCGGCACCTCGGGCCTGCTCGCCAACGCGCTGGCCAAGGCCGCCAAGGAGCGCGGCATCGATCTTGAGACCGCTGCCGATGCCTATGGCAACCACGTGGACATGCTTCCCGACTTTGACCTGGTCGTCCTGGCCCCGCAGGCTGCCAGCTACCTGGCCGACCTGCAGAAGGACTGCGAGCGTGTGGGCAACAAGTGCGTCGCCTGCCGTGGTAAGCAGTACATCGAGCTCTCCCAGAACGGCGACAAGTCTCTCGCCTTCGTAAGCGAGCAGCTGTCGAAGTAAGTAACGCTTAGGGCCAGCCGACCATCCAAGGCCGGCTGGCCCTTCGATTTAGACGATTGGATATTTCATCATGTCCGTTAACCCTGCTAGCGTCACCAACCCGCCCGCGCAGTTTCCCGAGGACTTTGTCTTTGGCGGCGCCACTGCTGCCTACCAGGTAGAGGGCGAGACCCGCACCCACGGAAAGGGCAAGGTCGCCTGGGACGACTTCCTGGAGGCCCAGGGCCGTTTCTCCCCCGACCCCGCTTCCGACTTCTACAACCAGTACCCCGTCGATCTGGAGCTGTGCGAGGAGTTCGGCATCAACGGCATTCGCCTCTCCATTGCCTGGAGCCGCATCTTCCCCAACGGCACCGGAGAGATAAACCCCGAGGGTGTCCAGTTCTACCACGACCTCTTCGCCGAGTGCCACAAGCACCACGTTGAGCCGTTTGTCACGCTGCATCACTTTGACACGCCGCTGCCCCTCTTTGAGAAGGGCGACTTCCTCAACCGCGAGACCATCGACGCCTTTGTGGACTTTGCCACCTTCTGCTTTAAGGAGTACGCCGACCAGGTGACCTACTGGTTCACCTTTAACGAGATCTGGGCGGACGCCTCCAACACCTACATCGAGGGCACCTTCCCCGGCGGCGTCAAGGCGCACCTGGCCGAGGCTTTCCAGTGCGAGCACAACATGATGCTCGCCCACGCCAAGGCTGTGCTGGCCTTCCACAACGGCGGCTTTAAGGGCAAGATCGGCGTCATTCAGTCGTTGGAGTTCAAGTACCCGCTCAACGAGAACGACCCCGCCGACATCAAGGCCGCCAACAACGAGCACGTGCTGCAAAACCAGTTCCTGCTCGACGCCACCTTCCGCGGCGACTATGCCCCCGACACCCTCGAGTGCGCCAACCGCCTGGCTGCAGTCTCCGGCGGCACCATCGAGATCCGCGAGGAGGATCTCGAGATTATGCGCGAGGCAGCGCTCTACAACGACTACCTGGGCGTCAACAACTACCAGTGCCGTTTCCTCAAGGCCTACGACGGCGAGAACGACCTGCACCACAACGGCACGGGCGAGAAGGGTACCGGCCGCTGGCGCGTCAAGGGCATTGGCGAGCATGTGAACAAGCCCGGCATCCCCACCACCGACTGGGACTGGATCATCTATCCCGAGGGTCTGTTCGATCTGCTCGTCTACATTAAGCAGCGCTACCCCAACTACAAGCAGATCTTCATCACCGAGAACGGCATGGGCTACAAGGACCCCTACAAGGACGGCTTTGTGGACGATCAGCCGCGCATCGACTACATCGAGCAGCACCTGCGTTGGCTGCTCAAGGCCATGGAGGTTGGCGTCAACGTGGGCGGCTACTTCCTGTGGAGCCTGCAGGATCAGTTCTCCTGGACCAATGGCTACAACAAGCGTTACGGCTTCTTCTACGTTGACTTTGAAACCCAGAAGCGCACGCCCAAGGCAAGCGCCTACTGGTACAAGCACGTGGCGCAGACCCGTCGTCTGGACTAGTGGCTGGCAGGGTTGCCCGCTCACACAACCTGTCCCCATTTCTCAGCCGGGGGCGGCACGTCACACGGCGCGCCGCCCCCGGCCTTTTTGTTTTGAGCGGGTCGGCAACCATTTGTCTCGATCTGCAACATCTGACCCGCGGTTTCGGCCCCAACTGTTACAGATCGAGATGAACGCGCGGGCCAGTTCCCTCAATCTAAATCTGTAACATCTAGCGGGCTATTTCGCCTCCACCTGTTACAGATCGAGACAAACGGAATAAGCCGAGCCGAAAGATCTCGATCTGTAACACGTAACCGAGTATTCCGGCCCTACCTGTTACAGATCAAGACGAACGTTCGAGCCAATCCAAACAATCTCAATCTGTAACGTTTGGCCGAGTTTTTCGGTCCCAACCGTTACTGATTGAGACAATTAGATAGTCAAATCGCGCTTTCCAAGCAGCTATGAAGCACGGCTCTTTCCTTGCTTTCAGTATCACGAACATATTTTCGGTATCATTTAATGTTATTATGATACCGAAAATATGTTCGTGATACTGATCGGAGCAGCATGCGCCAGTTTGATTACGCCACAGTCCCAGCGGAACTCGAGGCAACTCCAATCACCAACCTTCTCCTCTCGATACGCGAGCATAAAGGCCGTCAGCTTGTTCTGGGTCAAGTCAGACCCGAGCTTCTATCGTCCCTTATGGAGGAAGCTAAGATCCAAAGCACCCAATCCTCCAACGGACTTGAAGGAATTGTTACTACCCAAAAAAGACTCAAAGCAATCATGGCGTATTCCGCCAAGCCAAGCTCCCGCGCAGAGGAAGAAATCGCTGGATACCGAGATGCGCTGTCGCTTATTCACGAGCAGCACGATTTCATTCCCGTAACGCCATCGATCATTTTGCAGTTGCATCGTGACCTCATGGCACACACAGCAATCTCGTATGGGGGCCATTGGAAAGACAGCGATAACGAAATCGTCTCCATTGACGATCAAGGTAATCGATTTGTGCGCTTTAGGCCTCCTTCAGCTCTAGCAACCCCGGGACTTATCGAAGAAGCTTGTCGGTCCCTCAACGATGCCTTATCTCGCCAAGTTTGCGATCCCCTCCTTATATCGCTCCGCTTTATCTTCGATTTTGTCAGTATTCATCCCTTCAACGATGGCAATGGCAGGATGAGCCGACTCCTTACAACGCTACTACTCGAAAAGACTGGATACGACGTTGCGCGTTACATCAGCATCGAACGCCTTATTGAAGACAACAAGTCGCTCTACTACAGTGCCCTCGCTGCAAGTTCCACAGGATGGAATGAAAACGAAAACAACGAGGTTCCCTTTATCCGGTTCATGCTCGGAACCATCCTGGCGGCTTACCGACAGCTCGAACAGCACACCCTGATTGAATTCAGTACTCGCCCCATGTCGAAGCAATCGCGCATAGCTGCTCTGTTTCAGCAGAAATCCGGCGTCATTAAGAAATCCGACATCCAGTCCAACTGCCCCGATATCAGCGAGGTAACCATTAAACGAACCCTCAGCCAGCTTGTCAGTTGCAGCGCAATCGAAAAAACGGGAGCGGGTCGTTCGACGGGCTACATACTTAAAGACATCCATGCTCTGGAATTATTCTTGCAATCTGCAATACCCAATAGCGAGCCAGCAATAAAACAAGGGTCCCCAAAGGATAAAATCCTTGAACGCATGAACCGCGCCGAAGATGAAAGCAGACACGAACTCTACGAAGACTACGGTTCATTCTCAAGGAATATCAAAGCGAAATACGAAGTCTAGCCATATCTCAGAATGGCCTCACCCTTGTTGCCCAAAACTATTTGCGAGTCATTTTCCGCGTCATTGTGAAACGATAATCCCCGCGCCGGCAGAGGGCAGACGTATCGCCTGCAGCGTTAGCTAGCAGATGACCTGCGTGTGCTCCTCGATGGCGGCGCGATCTCCATCAGCAATACCCGGCTCGCACACCACGGCGTCCAGGCTGTCCAGACGGCAGAAGGTATAGAAGTCGCGCTTGCCGATCTTGCTGGAGTCGGCGATCAGATAGCGCGAGTCCGCCTTGCTAAAGGCAAGCTGCTGGATACGGCCCTCTTCCATGTTGGACGTAGACACGTCGCCATCCAGAATGCCGTTGGCGCCGATAAACGCCGCGTCGATGCCCAACGCACGTAGGGTATCCTCGGCCGTCGGCCCCACAAAAGCGGCAGTGCGGCGGCGGTACATACCGCCCACGAGGCACAGCTCGCAGTCCTCGCGCTCCTCGAGCAGGTTGAACACCGAAAGCGAATTGGTCACGATACGCAGGCGAAACGCCGGCAGCATCGAGGCCATCTGCTCGACCGTGGTGCCCGTACCCAAAAAGATGGTCGAGCCTTCCTCGATAAGCTCCACAGCGCGGCGTGCGATCTGCAGCTTTTCCTCGGCATGCTTGGTGCGCTTTTCACTGTGCGAATACTCATGGCGCAACATGGCATGGGGACGGCTCTGCGCGCTGCGGGCTCCGCCGTGCACGCGCTCGATCTCGCCCAGGCTCGCAAGCTCCTCAAGGTCGCGGCGGATTGTCATATCCGATACGCCCAGCGCATCCGAGATCTCCTTGACCGAGACCGTGCCCTGCTCCTCGAGCAGCTGACGAACCTTATCCTGTCGCTCCGCCTTGATCATTTTTACTCCTTTGAGTGGTTTTGTTCGCATTTATAGTAATCGAACAGTTATGCTCACTCACCCCAAACGGTCGGTTTTTCCCGGTGAACGGTAGGATAGTAAACGCCAAACGTAGAATATCGAATGTATCCGACGCATCAACTTCAGCTATACATAGGCAAAAAGCTGCGATTTTAAAATCATTTCAATTCAATGTTGCCTCAATAAAGCAAATTGAACTTTGCCGAACAATAGAAAACAGATTGACACACTAATTCTCTTAGACTTAAATAACAGGCGACTTAAACAAACAGATTCGAACATGTTCGATCTGCATGGAACGGAAGGAGTTGCAGACATGTCCGCAGAGAGCAATCTGTTCTTCGAAGACACCGTGTTTGTTTGCGACCGCACCACGCAAGAAGAGGTCTTTACCGAGATCGCCAATAAGCTGTCGCTCAAAAACTATGTGGCGCCCGCTTTTCTCGAGAACATCATCGAGCGCGAAAAGGGCTACCCCACCGGCATGGATATGTCTGTCGTCGACCCCGAGTTGCCCAGCTTTGCCGTTCCTCACACCGAGGTCGAGTTCGTTCACACCCGCCGCATCGTCCCCGTCAAGCTGACGACCCCCGTCGAGTGGCACTCCATGATCGACCCCTCGCAGACCTTCCCCGTCTCGTTCCTGTTTATGATCCTCAACGACGACAAGGAGTCCCAGGTGGGCATCCTCGCCAAGATCATGGACTTTGTTAACGCTCTTGGCACCGAACGCGTCAAGGAGCTGTTCTCCATGACCGACGCCAAGGCCATCTACCAGTTCTTGGTCGACAACTTTCCTGCCGACTAGCCAACCACCCTTAGGAATCCGCGGAATAACCCGCATAGAGAAAGGAATTCATCATGATTAAGGTTCTCGCAGCTTGTGGCGCCGGTGTTAACTCCAGCCATCAGATCAAGGACGCCATCGAGTCCGAGTTCAAGAATCGCGGCTACAACCTGCACTGCGACGCCGTGATGATCAAGGACGTCAACGAGGAGATGCTCTCTCAGTACGACATCTTCGCTCAGATCGCCAAGACCGATTTTGGCTTTGAGGTTAAGACCCCAATCGTCGACGCCGGCCCGATTCTCTATCGCATGCCTGCTATGGCCAAGCCGGTTTACGACAAGATTGAGGCCATTATCAAGGAAAAGGGCCTCAACTAATCTTTTGCAGCTTCGCTCTGCACAATCTTTGGCTTAAAGGAAGATGACGACCGGGAACGGCATCTTCCTTTTTTAAGGCAACATACGGAAAAGGAAATTCTCTTTTAGGAAAGAGGGAGACATGGACGCAGTTATCGGGTTTGCTAATGCCGTCTTTCAGCCGCTGATCGACCTTGGCGCAGCCCCTATGATGACCATCGTTTTGACGGTTATCGCCCTACTCTTCAAAGTTAAGTTTACCAAGGCCCTCGAGGGCGGTCTTAAGCTCGGCATCGCCATTACCGGTATTGGTGCCATCATCAACATTCTGACGACGGCCTTCTCGAGCGCCATGACGACGTTCGTTGAGTCCACCGGTCTTCAGCTCACCGTCACCGACGTGGGCTGGGCACCGCTGGCCACCATCACCTGGGGTTCTCCCTACACGCTGTACTTCCTGATGGTGCTTGTCATCGTCAACATCGTGATGATCGTGCTCGCCAAGACCAACACCATCGACGTCGACATCTTTGACGTCTGGCACCTCGCCTTTGTCGGCCTTGCCTGCATCTACTTTGGCGCCAACATTGTCGTCGCCACGCTGCTCGTCGTCTTCGTCGGTGTTATGAAGATCATGAACTCCGACCTTATGAAGCCCACTTTCAACGATCTTTTGGGTGCTCCCGAGGAGAACCCCATGACCACGACTCACATGAACTACATGATGAACCCGCTGGCCATGCTGCTCAACAAGATCATCGATAAGGTGCTCCCCTTCCTCGATAAGTACGACTTCGATGCTGCCAAGCTCAACAACATGATTGGCTTCTGGGGCTCCAAGTTTGCTATTGGTATCTACCTGGGCGTCTTCGTCGGCCTTCTTTCGCACCAGACCCCGCAGCAGATCTGCACGCTCGCCTTTACCGCCGCAACCTGCCTTGAGCTGTTCTCGATGATCGGTTCTTGGTTCATCGCAGCCGTTGAGCCGCTGTCTCAGGGCATCTCCGACTTTGCCAACAACAGCAAGTGGCTCCAGGGCCGTACCCTCAACGTCGGTCTTGACTGGCCCTTCATCGCCGGCCGCGCCGAGATCTGGGCTGCCGCTAACATCCTTGCCCCCATCATGCTGGGTGAGGCTCTGCTGCTCGCCAACGTTCCCTGCCCCCTCTCCCCGACTGGTACTTGGAACGGCCTGCTGCCGCTCGGTGGCATCATCGCCATGGGCCTGACGCCGGCACTGCTCGTCGTCACCCGCGGCCGCGTGATCCGCATGGTCGTTATCGGTGCCGTCCTGCTGCCCGTCTTCCTGGGCGCTGGCACCCTCGTCGCCGACTTCGTCACCTTTACCGCTAAGACTGTCGGCGCTTTCCCCGATGGCGTTACCGGACTGATTTCTCAGACCACCATGGAAGGACCTGTCGAGAAGTTCCTGGCCTTCTTCGTGGGCAAGGCGACCACGGGCGATGTGACCATGATCATCGCCACTGTCGTTGCCATCGCCGTGTACGTCGCGCTCTTTGCTTGGTATCGCAAGCAGATGATCGCCCGTAACATCGAGTACGCGAAGCAGGATAAGTGCACCCTCTCGCCGCTCACCACCGGCAAGTTTACCGAGGAGGACCTCAAGGCTGCTAAGGAAGCCGAGTCCGCAAAGGCAAACGCCTAACCAATTGCCACATATCCCCTGTGGAAGAAACCCGTCGCATCCCGGCGGGTTTCTTTTTGTTTGTCCGCAGTAAGACAATCATCACTTTTTTGAGAAAAATACCCCCTGCTTTAGTGGGGTGTAGTGATAATCTCTCCTGTTCGCGCTACAGTTTGTCGGAAATACCTCGATGTTAGGAACCAAATGATCACTTCCGAGCTTTTCGGCACCGCTCCCTGCGGTACCCCCGTTCATCGTTACACCCTCAACGGGCCCGAGATCTGCGTTCGCATTATGGACTATGGCGCCACGGTGCTTGGTATCGATGTGCCCGACATTGCCGGCAACGTGCGCGATGTGGTGCTGGGCTTCGATAAGCTCGAGGATTACTTTGACAACCCCGCCTGCTTTGGCGCGACCATCGGCCCTGTGGCAAACCGCACCGCTGGCGCCACGATCGCCATCGACGGCACAGACTGGCATATGCCCGCCAACGAGGGCGCCAACAACCTGCACAGCGACCTTGAGCACGGTCTGCACAAACGTGTGTGGGATGTTGAGCTCGACGAGGTCCATAACGCCGTGCGCATGACCACCTCGCTTAAGGATGGCGAGCTGGGCCTGCCCGGCAACCGAACCTTTACGGCCGTGTTTACCGTTACGCACACCGGCATCTTCCGCATCGATTATGGCTGCGAGAGCGACCGCGCCACCTACGTGTCCATGACCAACCACACGTACTTTAACCTTGCAGGCCATAACGCCGGCATGGACTGCGAACATTTCTTTGTCGCCAACGCCGCCCACTACCTGCCCATTAACGAGCAGAACATCCCAACCGGCGAGATTGCTCCGGTCGAGGGAACACCGTTTGACTTTCGCGAGCTTCGCCCCGTCGCACCCGGCATGGAGGCCGACGACCCGCAGATCAAGCAGGCCCGTGGCTACGATCACTGCCTGTGCATCGATGGCTATCAGTACGGCCGCAACCTGCGCCGCGCGATGCACGTCGAGGAGATGTGGACCGGTCGTGAGATGGACTACTACACCACTGCCCCGGGCGTGCAGCTCTACACCGGCAACTGGCTGGGCGACGAGCACGCCAAGGACGATGCCAACTATGGCTGGGGCGCCGGCTTTGCCCTCGAGGCCGAGATGTACCCCGACACGCCGCACCAGCCTCTGTTCCCGCAGGGCATTGTGGGCCCGGGCCATCCCTACAGCAATGTGATCGAATACCACTTTATGAGGCACTAAGCCCGCAACGCGACATATCGCACAGCAGCGCCCGCCGGCACCACCGCCAGCGGGCGCTTTTTCATCTTTTAGGCTCGTTTTTTCTGTGACTGTATGAGTGACATATCAAAACTATGCCCATTTACTACGTTTAGCCCGGGATGCTCGACCATGCACCGGTTTTTGTTACATTTGTGAGCAGTATACCTGCGGTTTTGTTTATCTCAAATTCAACATGCTCGACGATAGCCAATCAAACGTAGTAAATGGGCATAGTTTTTGACAGGCGGCATCGCGCGCATCCCTCGCAAGGGCAAAATGATCCGTTTTCCTCCGTCCCCAAGGGATCAGTTGAACAGATTGCCAATGGGGTCGGGGGCGGAACTGGGGAGATAACGGATTTCTAGCTCTATGCCGAGCTTTTGCAACTCTTTGAAGGCGGCAATGTCCGTATCGTCTACGGCAATGGCAGGCGTTGCAGAGCGCTTGCCCTCCCTCGCCCGCATATGGCCGATGCTGATCTTGGTTATTGGCACACCGCCCTTAACCAGCGCGAGTGCATCCGTGGGCGACGCCACCATGATGAGAATCCATTGGCGCGGCGTTGCGGTATAAATGATGTCGATGGTCCTTTGCACCGAGAAAAACCGCGTCCAAACGCCTTCTGGCGCCGCCACCCTCATGGGTGCCCATTGGCGCGAATCCGCCGCGATCTCATCGTTGACGATTAAGACAAGATTGGAACCCACGGCTTCGTTCCACAGCTCAACGTCTTGCCCGTAAATGAAACGGTCATCGATACGCGTGAGAAGGATCTTGGGTTGAGCCATGGCTGCCCCATTCTGTTTGAGACCCATACGAGCGGGACGTCGGCCACCAACTCAACAGCAGGTCAAGTACCAAATGGGCACTGCAGACATCACGCCTCTAATATTAGTGCATTTAAAGTGAGAAAAGCCGTCAGAACACTTGCGCGGATGTGCGATGTCCCGTATCATAGACAGCCGTTGACGCCTCAGTTGCGTCATCACATGGCCGCCAGCGTAGCTCAGTTGGTAGAGCACCGCTCTCGTAAAGCGGGGGTCACCGGTTCGAGCCCGGTCGCTGGCTCCATTGCTCAAGATAGCCGCCTTCGGGCGGCTTTTTTGTTGCCGATTTTGAGTGCGTGCGCGCCAATCCAAGCATCGCCACGTCAACAGCGGCCCACTCGGTGGACTTCGGGTTTAATGCTTAGGGGCGGGGATTTACCAAAGTGAAATCTTAATGAAAAGAAACCCAGCTGCAACAATTGCCATGGTGAGGGCTCGAATTGGCCATATAGATCTAAAATAGTCACGATATACAAATGTCGAGAGACGTTGGGGATATAGATGAAAAGAACTAAGGGTTTTCTTTTGTTGGTATTGATGCTGCTCGGACTGTTCTGCCTGAGTGGCCCTTCTTGGGCCGAGGCTGTCTGTCCTGAAGGTGAGCCTCAGCAGTCTTATACGGGCAGTCTGCTGATAACTGCTAAGGAGGGCGATGCCGACTCTCAGTCTTGGGTAAATCCCCTTGCCACTTTTGAGGGGGACGGCGGAACGGTCAAGCTTGACCATATTGGTAGCGGGATTTTGAGGTGGCAAGTTCTTCCGGACAAAATTGCGAACGATCCCTTCTCTTTTGCTGGAACGATATATCTATACAAGGTTGTGAGCGGAAAACAAAAATACGTCGATTGCTATCCGACAAACGGGTCTGGAATTGCATTCACCGGCATTTCGGGGCAGATTGATACACATGTACGAAAGGGAACGTATGTGGTGCGTTGGGTTGGAGCTGCTGCAGGCCCGATATGGATTGCGGTCTTGCGCCCCGATGTCCAAATAGGTTTCTCTCTCTAGACGGGAAGTTGCTCATGAACGCCATATACGACGGAGATGACTGGGTCGATCATTATACTTGGCGCCTGGTCGGCTCGAACGACAATGGGGATGTGGTGTTTGATGGACTATGTCCAAAGCATCTCCATCCTTTTGTCTCGTCGTTAATTGAGAGTTCCGCTCGTGTTGCCCCCTACAGCTCGGCATCGCTTCATGATACGGACGTTTTGAAGACCATAAGGGAATCAATTGACGATGGCACGATGAGCGGCCCGCTGTTTTCTCGGCTTGTGGGGCTAGATGAGATTGGCTCGAAACGACTGCTTGCGGGCGAAAAAGTGGAACTCACTTATCGGTCGATGATTTCAATCCTGCGGCTAGCCGATGTTCTTCGCAAATAAATGAGGCTTCCCTATTCAAAAACAGAAAACCCCGCCAAACGTGATTTCCCTAGGGAAAACCCGTTTGGCGGGGTCCTAGCGTGATTTCCCTAGGGGAATCACGCCATCAGACGAACAGCTCAGCCGAGCAGCTCGCTACTCCTCCCAGTAGGCGTCGGCAAGCAACTTAAAGCAGATCTTCTTGACCGGCTGTGCGCCATCGCCCGGGAACTCGAGCGTGGGCATGTGGGGCTCGCCGGCAACGAACAGCGCGAATTTGTCGTCGGCAAGATCGCCGGCGATCGAGGCGTCGGAATCGACCAGATCATAGTCGTCCTTCTCGTCAAACTCCTGGACCAGCGTCAGGCTGCCCGTAGCGACCTTGAAGGCCTCGCGACCCTCGACGTCGATCTGCAGGTCGTGATAGCGCTGATGCGTCTCATAGTGAGCCTCAGCCTCGGGACGCGTCGTGGGAGACATGACGTTCGCAAAGACCTTCTCACCCAAAATCGGATGGCTGCCGACCTCGAGCTGTGCCGGGTCGTTCTCCTCGAGCCAGTCGATCAGCACGTCGAGGCCCTTGAGCATTCCGCGGTACTCCTCGATATCGCCCAATGCACCGTAAATCATCTAAATCCCCTCTCGGATCGTTTATTTGGCAGCTACTCGGTAAATGCATTACCGACGCTGTTGCCACCCACATACGTCTCGACCAGGGTAAGGTCGGGATTGAACACGACAAACTCGGCGTCGCGCCCCAGCATAATGCTACCGCACTTGTCGTCGACATGAGCTAGCAAGCAATGCCGGGGCCGACGCCCAGGCTTTTACAGCTCGGTCACGACAACGCCGTTGTAGACCTCGTCCCAACGGTCCATGACCAGATGGCCGGTCATGGGATCCATGGCATTGAGCTTGCCGCAGGTGTTGGCGGTACGCAGCACCGTCTCGTCATCCGCGCCAGCAGCAATCGCATGCGCGAAGCCGGCAATGGTCGAATCGCCAGAGCCCGTAGCGTTAACGGCGGGGATATCGGGGGTCTTGGCGCGGAATGCACGGCCATTATGGAAGCCCACGGAGCCGGCAGCGCCCATGGACACGACGACCCAGGGGATATCGGAGAAGCGGGCATCAGAGGCGAGCGCGGCGCGGAGCTCGTCCACATCGTCGGTGGTAAAGCTCGTGCCCAGAAGGCCGTTAATCTCGGTCAGGTTAGGCTTGACCAGCTCGGGCTTAATTTCGGACTTAAGGGCGGCCTCGAGCGAAGCACCCGAGGTATCGAGCAGCACCTTGGCGCCGGCGTTCTCGGCAATACCCGTGATCTTGGCGTAGTAGCCCGCCTCGACACCACGGGGCAGCGAACCCGAGATGGTAACGACAGCGGCCTTGCTCGCAAGCTCGGCGAACTTGGCGGTAAAGGCATCGAGCTCCTCGGGGGCAATCGTCGGGCCGCTCTCGAGTAGCTCGGTCTGGTTGCCGGCGTGGAGGATGTTAAGGCAAATGCGAGTCTCGCCCTTGATGGGTACAAAATCATTCTTAATGCCGTTGGCATCCATGAGCTCGGCCATGTAGGCGCCCATGTGGCCGCCGAGTAGACCGGTTGCCACAACGTCGTCGCCCAGCTGACCCAGTACACGGGCCACGTTGAGACCCTTGCCGCCGGCGGTCTTTTCGGGCGTCACACGGTTAACGTCGTCGATAATGAGCTCATCGAGCTGATAGCGTGTATCGACGGACGGGTTCATCGTAACGGTGAGGATCATTTTTAGCTCCTTATCTCGCAGGCTCCTTGTGCCTCGCGATACGAGTCGACAAAACGGAATTACAGAATCTCAATCGTGAACGAGCGAACGACGGTCTCCTTGGGCTTGGCGACAAGGCAGCCACGCTTATGCTCAAGCACGTCGTCCTCATCGGAGCAGGTCGAAAGGCCGCCCCAAGGCTCAACTGCCACAAAATCACCCTCGGGCTTGCTCCACACAATGAGATATGGGAAGCCCTCAAAGCTCAGGCGAACGCCCTTGTCCTCGCCCTTTTTGGAAAGCGTGACCTGGCGGCTCTCGAGCACGTCAAAGATGGTCTCCGCAAAATCGAAGAGCTCGTGCGACAGGGGCAGCGTCTTTCCCACCATGGGGTTCTTGGAGCGCTTGTCCACGTCAATCAAGCCAGTCGAAGGGACAGCGGTGCAAAGCTCTGCAGCCTCTTCTTTCTCAAAGCGCAACTCGTAGTCCGTATAGGCCTCGCCCTCATCGAGCGGGCACCTAAAGCCGGGATGCCCACCGATAAAGAACGGCATGTCCTCGGTGCCCTCGTTGGTAACCTCATAGGAGACACGCACGGCGGCGTCCTCGAGCGTATAGCGGGCGACGAGCCTAAACGGATACGGATAATCGCTCAGCAACGCAGCGTTATCCTCGGACGCCAGACACACAGCCAACTCGTTCTCGCCTTGGCTCAGCAGCTTCCACTCCTGCTTGCGCGCAAAGCCGTGGCGAGCGAGCTTTACATGATGCCCGGCAAACGTCATGGCACTACCATCGCGCAGGCCTCCGCAAATCGGAAAGCAGACCGGCGCCTGGCCGGACCACACGGCGGGGTCACCCTGCCACAAGTACTCGCGACCTCCGGCCTCAATCGAGGTAAACGAACCACCAGCCGTGGACACCTTAATAGAAATCGAATCGTTGGAGAGAGCGTATTCCATTGCCCATCCTTTCGAACAACTGCTTTTTGCTCGCAAGTACCCGTCTCGGCTCTGACCAATGGACAAACCCGCACGCTCATCGATGCGTCCGGTATCCCGGCCATGTAACGGGGTACCATACAGACATTGATGCAATTACAGCTGAAAGGCCTTCTTATGCGAACCATCATTCTTTATGCCTCACGCCACCACGGCAATACGAAAAAGCTCGTGGACGCCATCGTCGAGGCGCACCCCGAAATCGATACCCTCGACGTGAAAACACTCGGCAAAAACGAGTATCCCAACCTGCACGAATACCATCTGATTGGTGTCGCCACGGGCATCTATTACTCCGAGATCGACAAGGACATGGCACGCGTGCTCACTAACGTGTTGCAGCCGCAGGACAAGGTGTTTGGCCTTATGACCTACGGTGGCAAAAACAAGTGGTACGGCAAGGATATCGATGGCATCTGCCGCATGAGGCAGGCCATCTTTATGGGTGTCTACGGCTGCCCCGGCTTTGATACGTGGGGGCCGTTCAAACTCACCGGCGGTGTCCAAAAGGGGCACCCGACCGCTGAGGAAATTAAGGGTGCCGTCGACTTCTTCGACAAGATCGAAGACGAGTATGGAGACATCATCGTCGAAGAGTACGCCAAGCGCGAGAAGCGCCTAGCATACGAGAAGGAGCATCCTGCAGGAGGCCTGGTGGCCGGCGTTAAGCGTACGGCAAAGAAAATCGCTAGCAAGCTGTAACTGTAAAGGTGCTTTTGAGCGTTTAACCCGTACGGCGGGTCCGAGCAGATTCGGGCCCGCCGTCTTTTTCTTTCGTTACTCGGTAAAGGCGTTGCCGACGCTCTGGCCGCCAACATACGTCTCGACGAGGGTGAGCTCATGGTCGAACACGACAAAGTCGGCGTCGCGACCCGGCATGATGCTGCCGCACTTATCCTCGATGTGCGCGGAGCGTGCCGGCACCTCGGTTGCCATGCGAATGGCGATATCGGCGCTGGCGATGCCCCAGTCGACGATGTTCTTGACGCCCTGGGCAAGCGTGAGCACCGAACCGGCAATGCTCTTGCCATCGGCGAGCCAGCACAGGTTGTCCTTCATGATGACGTCCATGCCGCCGCTGGTGTAGCTGCCCTCGGGCATGCCGCCGCAGCCCAGGCAGTCGGTGATGAGTACCGTGTGCTGCCAGCCCTTGGCCTGCAGCAGCGCCTTGATGGCGGCAGGGTTTACGTGCTTGCCGTCACAGATGATCTCGGCGTAGGTCTCGGACGTGGACATAGCAGCACCCACGACACCGGGCTCACGGTGATGCAGCCCGCGCTGGCCGTTATAGGTATGCGTAAAGCAGCTGGCACCGGCGTTGATGGCAGCGATGCACTCATCGTAGGTGGCGTCGGAGTGACCGATGCTGGTCACCACACCCTTGGCGTTCAGAGCAGCCGCATAAGCAGCGGCACCGTCGCGCTCGGCCGCCATGGCGCTCTTAACGATGCGACCGCCCGCAGCCTCCTGCCACTGATCGAAGACCTCCTCGGAGGGGTCGATCAGATAAGCGGGGTTCTGCGCGCCCACGTGCTTCATGGTAAAGAAAGGGCCTTCCAGGTAGATGCCCTGAATGCGAGCACCGCAGAAGTCGGGGCCGCGACCCTCGTCCGCCTGGGCGATGGCGGCGCAGGCGTCCTTAATCTGCTCGACGCCATCGGTGAACGTCGTGGGCAGCCAGCTGGTGGTGCCGCGACGGGCGAGCTCGGTCGAGCTGATATCGATGCCCTCGGGATCGTTATCGGTAGTCGAGTGGTTATAGAAGCCATGGATGTGGGTGTCGACCATACCCGGTGCGATCCACGATCCCGTGTAATCCTTAATCTCGCAAGAGGGCTCGTCGGCCTGCCAGGCGCCAAAGACGCCATCCTCGACCATAAGATAGCCGCCCAGTTGCGGGCCTGCCGGCAAGAAGAACTTGTCAGCCTTAATTGCGTACGTGCTCATATGCACTCCTTGCTTCTAAAGCAGTTGACTGTGGTGATGCTTATACCCAGCTCACGTAAAACAAAAAGCGCCCGCCCGCCGTTATGAGCGGACGGGCGCCCTTACAGGGGGACGCGATTAAGCGGTGAAGGGGTGAATCGTCACGCCCTTGACCACGCGGTTGACCGTGCCGGTGGGGCTCGGCGTATCGGGCGTGTTGCCCACGCGCACGGAGTTGAGCAGGCTGATTGCCTGGGCAAACATCACGAACGGCAGAGCAAGGTAACCCTCGGGGAGTGCCTCATAGCCCTTAAAGGTGAAGGACTCACCCTCGTAGACAGTAGCGCCATCCTGCTGAACGGCAACGGTGCGCTGAGCAATATCGTCGCCACCGATCTCGTTGAGGATGTCGATGTCGTACTGACGGGTGTAGGCGTCGTTGTTGACGAATACGAAGACGAGCGTCTTATCGTCAACGAAGGACTTAGGTCCGTGACGATAGCCCATGGAGGTGTCGTAGGAAGTGGCAACCAGGCCATGAGCAAGCTCGAGGATCTTGAGCTGGCTCTCCTGAGCAAGGCCGCCAAAGGAGCCGGAGCCAAGGTAGGTCACGCGGTTGAAGTCGCCAGCGAGGTAGTCGGCAACCTCAGACTCGCGAGCGATGACCTCCTCGCCCATCTTGGCGATGGTCTCGACCCACTCGGCCTTCTGCTCGTCGGAAGCCTCGTCAAAGATGAGAGTAGAGAGCAGGGTCATGCAGGTGTAGGAGCCGGTCATGGCGAAGCCCTTGTCGTTGGCGCGCGGGATGAGCAGCGTCAGCGCATTGGGATCATCGGCGGACTCGACGGCGAGCTTGCCCTCGGGCGCGCAGGTGATGTTGAGGAACTTGACGTTGTGGACGAGCTCCTTGGCAACGGCAACGGCGGCAAGGCTCTCGGGGCTGTTGCCAGAGCGGGCAAAGGAAACCACGAGCGTGGGATCCTCAGCGCGCAGGAAGTCGCGCGGGGCGCTCACGATGTCGGTCGTGGCGATGGGCTTAAAGTCGTAGAGATCAGTGTTGCCGGCGTGACGCAGATACGGGGCGCAGGTATCGCCAACATAGTCGGACGTACCGGCACCGGTGAAGACAACGGACAGACGGCCCTCGCCCATAGCGCGAGCCTCGGCCAGAAAGGCCTCGATGGCCTCCTTGTTCTCGCGATAGATGTTGAGCGTATCACGCCAAAGCTCGGGCTGCTGAGCAATCTCGGCCGTGGTGATCTGGGCGCCGAGCTCGGTGAGCTCCTCGACACTCTTCTCGAACATTTCTAATACCTCTCTCTAGAAGTAATCCTCTGACGTGCAATTATACACTTCGGTTGGTTATCTGGTAGTAACCAGTTAAATACAAAGAATCATCATATGGAAACGATGCCAACACTAGTCGCTACGCTGGTGGTAAACCTTGTATTTAAACTGATCGGCACGAGCAACCGAGAGCGTATACTCCACAACCTCGTTTGACTCGTTATACGTAGTCCTAACCAAATCGAGCACAGGCGAGCCCTCGACAATTTCCAAAAGGTGGGCATCGGTGGGACGGGCTATGCTCGCATAGAACTCCTCTTCGGCCACACGTATTTTTTGCTGAAAGTCTTGCTCAATCACATCGTAAAGCGGCTTACGCTCCAGCAGCGGTCGCTTTAGGGACAGAAATTGACGAACCGGTAGATAGCTGCGTTCGACCATCATGGGCATGTTGTCGGCAGAACGAAGGCGCTTGAGCTTAAAAATGCGATCACCGATACGCAATCCCATATGCTCGACCAGATTCTTATCGGCCTCCATCTCGCAAAACTCGAGAATCGTGGTCTCGGGGTCACGACCCATCGCGCGCATCTGCTCGGTAAAGCTGTAGGACTGCATAAGATTGGTTGCCTTTGCCGAACGGTCGGTCACAAAGGTACCGCGACCGTGCTGCCGAACCACCAGTCCTAAACGCTCCAGTTCCTGCAGAGCCAGGCGTACCGTAGTGCGCGAGAGACCATAGCGCTCCGAAAGTTCGCGCTCGGAAGGAATCATGTCACCGGCGCGATATTCATGGTCAATCTTTTCGGTCAGAATATCGACCAGCTGATCGTACAGCGGTTGCTTACGCGCTCCGATCGCCATCCTATCCTCCCTTTTGCTCGAATTCGGCTAACTACCTAGGGTGTTAAGCATTATCTGTCTGCCACACCCGAATCATCAAGAAAACAAAAGCCGCGCGCTCTTTCGAGCACGCGGCTTTTAACATACACATGGCTTAAGGGGTCGGGGTGTGAGCCGCGTAGGGACACACCCCTCAAGCTAGAGCCTTACCAGATGCTCGGCCAGAGACCAAGCGGGCCAGCGCCCAGGATGCCAAGGACGAAGAGCAGGAGAATGCCCTTGGTCGGGGTCCAGCTGTGCTTAGCGAACATGTAGTAAAGCAGCAGCGTAAGCATAAGCGGGACGAGCTTGGGGACGATGGTGTTGAGGGTGTCGGCAACAGAGAAGTTGACCGGATCCTCGGTGACGGTACCGTAGGTAACGGACTCCATGCCGTTGCCCAGATCGGTGACGCCGCACTCGACAGCGTTGCCGTCGGCATCGGAAGCGGTAAGGGCGTTGCCGTCCTTATCGGTCATGGCGATGGTACCGGCCTCAGCGGTCTCGGTATCGATGCCCTCCATACCGGTGAAGTTCTCGGCCTCCTTCTCGGAGACGATCACGGTAGTAGCGGAGAGGCCACGGGTGGTGCCATTGGGGATCTGGAGGTTGATCTGGGTGCCACCCATGGTGACGACCAGGCAACCGACGACGAAGACGCCCATGATGGAAGCGGCACGCGTGAAGGCCTGCATGTTGGCGGTCAGAGCGTCAATAGCGCTGGTGCCAAGCTTGTAGGACCAGTTCATGAGCCAGAAGCGCAGAGCGAACTGGACGACGTTGAAGATCACCAGGAAGATGATCGGCGCAGCGGCATTGCCGTTGATGGCCATGTTGGAGGTGATGCCGGCCGTGATAGGCACAAGCGTCAGCCAGAACAGGGCGTCACCGATACCACCGAGCGGGCCCATTGCGGCGACGCGGACGGCGCGGATCGTGGGGATGTCAACCTTGTTCTGCTCGAGCGAAAGCACGATGCCCATAACAAAGGTGACAAGGAACGGATGGGTGTTGAAGAACTCCAGGTTGTGGCTCATGGAAGCCGCGAGGTCGTTCTTGTTGGTGTGGATCTTCTCCAGACCGGGGATGATGGAGTAGAGCCAACCGGCGGCCTGCATACGCTCGTAGTTGAACGAGGCCTGCAGGAAGCAGGAGCGCCAGGCCATCTTGTTGAGGGTCTTCTGGTCGAGCTGCGGAGCAGGAGTGAGATCCTCGTAGTGCTCCGGGATCACATACTCATTAGATGCCATCTTCGAAGTCACCTCCGTCAGAAACAGCTGCACCCTTCAGCTCGGTCTGCTGCTGGAAGTCCCAGAAAGCGATGCCGAAGCCGATGAGAGCGAGGATGAGCAGAGCAGGGGTTGCCAGAGAATCGTTGGCAACGGTGATGAGCGCGAGGCCAAAGCCCATGAGGAAGAAGCCCCACATATCGCGGTTCATCATAACCTTGAGCAGGACGGCGAAGCCGACGAAGCGCATCATGCCGCCTGCAGCGGAGAGACCGGTCTGCAGCCAAGTCGGGATGGCGGAAGCGATGGTCTGACCGATGGTGGCGCCAGCGATGAAGAACAGGGTGACGACGACGGCGAAGATCAGGCCGAGCAGAGCCATGGCGAAGTAGTTCAGACGCTCGATACCCTTGGTGTCAGCGTTGTGAGCCATGTTGTCCGCAGAGGACATGAGCGGCGACATAAGCGTGAAGACCAGGGTAACGCCGAGCTGACCAAGCAGAGCGAACGGAATGGCAAGGCCGACTGCCGCGTTGGGCTCGAGGCCCGTAGCGATAGCGAGAATGGCTGCCATGATGCCGCCGATGACGGCGTTAGGCGGCTGAGCGCCTCCGATCGGCATGTTGCCGATCGTCATGAGCTGATAGGTACCACCCACGAGAAGACCGGTGTTGAGGTCGCCAAGGATAAGACCGATGACGGCGCCGGTGACGATGGGCTGATAGAGAGACTCGAGGAAGTTGAACTGGTCGATTGCCGCGACGAACGTGACGATGAAGACCAGAGCGACCTGGATGATCGAGTATTCCATCTTGCTCCTCCTTTCAAAATGTATGTACGCACTTTGGATTTCACGTACAGAATGTCAGGGTTTCATTCCTGACAACGTGGATCATGAGGATTACGAGAAGAGCTTGCTCGTGTCCTCAACAGGCGTGCTCGGAACGCGCCTGATCTCCAACTCCACCCCCAATTCCTGCAGCTCTTTAAACGCAGCGACATCCTCGTCGTTAACTGCGACGGAGGTGGCGACTTGGCGCTTTCCTTCCGACATGTGCATGTTGCCGATGTTTACCTTCTTTATAGGCACACCGCCCTTGACGAGCGTAAGCACGTCTTCCGGTGTTTCGGCCACGATGAAGATCTTCTGGCGCGGGCTCGCCTTGCCAATGACGTCGATGGTCTTCTGCAGAGAGAAGAAACGAGTAGCGACGCCGGCGGGAGCGGCCATCTTCATGAGGTTCTGGCGCATGGTGTTAGTCGACACATCGTCGTTGGCGACGAGAATGAGGTTGGAGCCCAAGGTGGAGTTCCACTGAGTAGCGACCTGACCATGGACCAGTCGGTTATCGATGCGGGTAAGAAGAATGTTGGGTTCTGCCATGTTGATCAGCTTCCTTTCGTTATTTGCTGACGACAGTTACTTGATCTCCTGAATCGCGTAACGCGAAACATCTACAACGGCGCCGGATCGGACTTTGATCTGGACCTTCTCGCCTTCGATGCCTTTGACGGTTCCGTAGATACCGCCGGCGAAAAGAACCTCCTGACCCGGCTTGAGCTCGGTGTGTAGCTCCTTGAAGTACTTCTGCTTCTTCTTCATGTTGATTTGCGACCAGATGGTATAAATCAAGCCCATGACGACAAGCAGGCCTAAAAGAGCGACCGAGGAGCTCAGGACGCTGGCTCCGAAATCGGCCATTAGATGCCGTCCTCGTCACCGAAGATATCCTCTTCCTCGGCACCAGCGACGGAGGCAACCGTCTGGGCGGTGATGCCCGTCTGGCCAACGGTCACGGCCTGCTCGCCAAGCTCGGCGAGCGTAGCGTTGCCGCGGAGGAACAGAAGCTCAATAACCATGGGAAGGTTCGTGCCAGTCAGAATCTCGACGTTGTCGACATCCTGGGCAATCATCATTGCCTGGTTGAACGGGGTACCACCAAGCAGGTCGGTAAAGACGAGCACGCCATCGCACTCCTCGCGCATGGCGGTGATAGCGGCGCGGAGATCCTCACCGTAGGAAGCAGCCTGGTCGCCCTCGAAAGGAACGACGGTAAAAGCGGGCTGATCACCGGCGACCATAGCGATAGCGCTTGCGAGGCCGGGTGCGAACTGTCCATGACCGGTAAGAATAAAGCCAACCATTCAAATTTCCCTTCCGAAGGTGTGTACGATCTGAGTCCGATGTTTTCGGAAGCCAGCGGGCGGACGCCCTTAAAGCTTCTTGGAAAGCGTTCTTTGAAGACCAGTGGTCTCTCAACTGGTAGTAACCACGTGACGTGTTGTTGTCACTATATCATCACAGAAGAGGTCGCTTTCGCTGATTCACGCAGTAAACGTTTTTGCACCGCTCACGGCGATAAATCGACCGTTTACCGCTCGTTAACACTTCTACCTGCGGTTTTGAAATCGTTTCGAAATACTTTGACGAAAGATCGGAACCTTTTCTGTGTCTAAACAACGCAGGGTGGCCAAAAAAGCATGTAGAAAAAATGCAGGTCATTGTGAAGATTTGTGAATTGGTCTTTTTGACTTAATACCAGTTAGAACCAGTTTAGAAATTATCGGTGAACGGTAGTTTTCGACCGCTCAGCGGTTATTTCCAATCGTTTGCAGCTCCTTTTCCATATGAATTAGGGAGACCCGATGAAGCACTTGCGCGGTTGCGGGAAATTTCGATACTCGTCCATCCCCCACGTGCCAAACTCTCACTCCCTAAATATGCCATAAGCTCTCGCTATTCGTCTTACAAACATAACTTACTCTAATCTGTAATTGTTTATCGTTTATCATTAAGTATGTTATAAGATTTAAATATCATCCTAGACATTGGTTGGAGGAGCTATGATCCGCTGGAACGTATCCAAATCGAATGAACCCATCAACCGCGAACAGGCAATAGCCGATCTGAGGAAGCTCGCTCACATCTGCAAATGGGCCACAATCTGCACCGCCGTAGCGCTCGCTCTGGGACTCCTCGCAGTCATTGCAATCGAGCTTCTACTCATATTGCCTAGCCTCTCCCAAGGGTTCTGCCTCCAATCCGTAGAGCTTAATGCCGGCGAAGGGCCATCTCTCGCTCTCGTCGGCGCCAATGAACAGACCCCTCTTATGCTTGTCGCGCACGACGGTCATACTGCCATAGGGAGCGCCATGATGACATGCCTTGCGCTTGCCATTGTGCTAAGCGCATACAGGTTTTTCTCCGCCATTGAAAAGGCGGGCAGGCCCTTTGACCTCGAATGCATCCGCATACTACGTCAAGTAGGACATTTGTTCCTTATTGGCGGCGTTGCTGTGAAGCTTCTTGGTGCCATAGTCACGGGGCTGATACTCTCAGGATTTGGCGGCAACTTTACGGATGCGCTTGGCGGCCAGCACCTCGACCTCTCTATGGTCTTTGCAGGCCTGATTATTAGCCTGATTGCCAGCGTCTTCCAGTACGGGTGTATCCTGCAAATACAAGATGACGAGTTGCTCTAGGGGGAATCCATGATTATTCTGCGGCTCGACCGCATGCTCGCCGAACGCAAGATCTCATCCAAAGAGCTTGCGGAACGCGTGGGCATCTCCCAGGTCAATATGTCGCGCATCAAGACGGGCAAGGTTTCTGCCGTGCGCTTTTCAACTCTTGACGCGATATGCCGGGCACTCGACTGCCAACCGGGCGATGTACTGGAATATATATCCGACGATGAAGCCGATAGCCTTTTTGGACTTAAAGATGAATAGCCATAATTAAGCCGCCAATCACGCCCTCAACGCAAATTGCCCGCCAGAACGACTTCCGTACTGGCGGGCAATTTGTTTTCTATCAGCTAGATGCTCGATGAGCCGTGCAACTCTTTACGCAAACAGGCCGTAGATGCTGATGTTGGCCTTGGCGTAGAGGCCGTTAGCATACTCGGTCCACTTGGAGCTGGCACTCGAAGCCTGCGAGGAATACTGCTGGTAGGCGGTGTAATAGGCGGTCATGGCCTGCTTGTAGGTGGCGCTATCGGCCGTAAAGGCATCGTCAGCGAAGGCCTTGGCATAGGTGCTGTCGGCATCCTTCCAAGTGCCCTTTGAGCTATCCCACTCATCGCCGACAAGGTTGATGATGTAGTCGGCGTAGTCCTTGCTCGCGGTCTCCTCGTTGCCGTCAGCAGGCTCGGTCGGGGCGGTCGGCATGCTTGCAGAGCTATCGCCCACCTTCTTCTTGTAGAGCTTTTGTAGCGTCGCGGACTGACGGACGATCTGCTTGGCCTGGTCCTTGGACACGCCGTACTGCGTGGCCATGGTCTTGTAGTCCGAAGTGCCGATGGAATCCTCGGCGTACTGCTTCATTTCCTTGGAAGAAACGGTAATGCCCTCGTCCTCGGCAGCGTCCAGCAGAATCTGATTGCGCACGTAGGACAGGATGACGTCAGCAGAAGGAGCGGTGTAGTTGCCATCGCTATCCTTGACGGTGTCGAGGCTGTACTGGCTCTCGATGGCCTCACGCGCGGTGATGTCGCTCTTCTTGCCGTTGTAGCTATAGCTTGCCACGGTCGAATCGAGCTGGTCCTCGGTCAGGGTCGCCGAGCCGACGCCCTTGCCGCCAAAACCACCGTTGCCGATAAAGAAGCCGACCACGGCAGCGATCACGACGGCGACCACAAAGGCGGCAATCATCGTCTTCTTGTGCTTGCAAGCGTGGTCGTCCACGTCGGCGTCGTCGTCCTCGTCCTGCTCCTCGGGCATGAGGTTCTCGTCAGCGGCATCCGCGGCAATCTGAGCCTCCAGTCGGGCGTCCTCCTCCTCGGCCGTCGTGCCGGCGGCAATGTGCTCGGCAGACGTACCGGCGACCAGATCGATCTTCTCGTCCTCGTCACCGTCGGGGCCTTCGCCGCGCTCGATGATCTGGATGCCGTCGATCTCGTCCTTCTCGTCCTTCTTTTGAATCAGACCCATATCAGTTACTCCTTGTTAGGAAACATAGTCCTCAATAGAATACGCCCGACAGAGCGCCGGGCGTATTGATTCTTAGGTTATACGCAAACACTTAAGTACTATTTAGGCGTTTGCAGTGTGCATGCCTTAGGCCAGGTGAGCGATAACGGCATCGGCAAAGGCCTGCGTGCCCACAGCGCCCTCAACGGAGCCGGTCTGGGCACGACGCACGTCACCGGTAACCTGCTCTCCCTCGTCGAGCGTGGCAGACACGGCGACGCGAATGCGATTGGCAGCGTCGTTCTCGCCCAGGTGATCGAGCATCATAGCCGCAGAGAGAATCTCGGCCGTGGGGTTAGCGATATCCTGACCGGCGATATCGGGCGCGGAGCCGTGCGTAGCCTCAAAGATTGCGCAGTCGGCACCGATGTTGGAGCCGGGTGCCATGCCCAGACCGCCCACCAGGCCGGCGCACAGGTCGCTCACGATGTCGCCGTACAGGTTGGGCAGCACCAGGACATCGAAGTCGTTGGGGTTTTGGACTAGGCCCATGCAGGTGGCGTCGACGATCTTGTCGTTGAACTCGATATCGGGATAGCTGGCGGCCACCTTGCGCGCCACGCGCAGGAACAGGCCGTCGGTCGCCTTCATGATGTTGGCCTTGTGCACGGCCGTCACCTTTTTGCGGCCGCAGCGGCGGGCGTACTCAAAGGCATACTCCACAATGCGACGGCTCTTGGCGATAGAGATGGGCTTGATCGAGATGGCGGAATCGGCGGCGAAGGTCTTTTGGCCCGAACGCTCGACGAGCTGTGAGAGCTCCTCGACCTCGGCAGCGCCCTCATCGAACTCGATGCCGGCGTAGAGGTCCTCGGTGTTCTCGCGCACGATGACCAGGTCGACGTCGCGGAAGCGCGAGCCGTCGCCCGGCTGCGACAGGCAGGGGCGCACGCAGGCGTACAGGTCGAAGTGCTTGCGCAGGGCGACGTTAACGCTGCGGAAGCCTGTGCCGACCGGCGTGGTGATGGGGCCCTTGATGGCAACCTTGGTCTCGGCGACCGCATCGAGCACATGTTGGGGCAGCGGCGTGCCAAACTCGTCCATGACGCCGGCACCGGCTTCCTGGACATTCCAATTGATCTGGACACCGGCGGCCTCGACCACGCGGCGCATGGCCTGCGTAATCTCGGGACCGATGCCGTCACCGGGAATCAGGACTACATCGTGCGCCATAATCTGTTACTCCTCGTCTTCGGCGTCGTCAGATTTTTTAACGCTAGCACGCTTCTTCTTTTTGGAGAGATCCAGGCCAAAACGTTTAACAAGCATTTCGCAAATCTCGCTCGAACGGGCCTTGAGATAGCTGCCCTTACCGTTCTCGGCATCGAACTTAAGGCGCAGCGCAAGCTTCTCGGCAACCTCGGCGTCGATCTCGCCCTGACCAAACTCGTACAGGCAACCGAGCATGTCACGATACTCAAGGTCACCGTGGTAGCACTGGATGGCCTCGTCCAGGATGGGCCAAGCCTCGCGCGAACGCTCGACGCTCGTGGCGCCCCACACGCACAGCAGGCGGAAGGCGGCATAGCGCAGCGTGGAGGAAATCTCGTCGAACAGCGCGGTCTCGGCGCCCTCAAAGGCATCGCCCAGCTGCTCGGGGCAGGTGGTGGCGAGCGCCGCCAAGGCATCGAGGGCCTCCCAGCGGGTCTGCGCCTCGGGGCGATCGAGCGCCTCGATCAGCGCGGGCACGCAGGGCACGACGCGCTGCGGATCGCGCTCGGCAAGCAAGTGCAGCACGCGGGCGGCAAACTGGCGGATGCGGCGCGTGGGGCAGCCGAGCTCCTGGACCAGGCGGTCGACGGCGTTCTCGTTCTCCTCTGCCAGCTGAAGCTGTGCCAGCTCCTCGTCGGTGAGCTGTTCGTCTTTGTTTTCTGCCATAGTTACCTCTTCTTACTATTTCTTAGCGTGCTTGTCGGCACCCTTGCTGTCATCGGTGATCGAGATGAGCTGTCGGTCGGCCGCGCCATTGCGACGCGCACGGCGGCGCTCCTCGGCATCGCCCGCGTCGGCGGCGGCACGATGGGCTTTGTTGACGTTAAAGACCTCGTCGTGCTTGCGCCACGGACCGACGGACTCGCCAAAGCTCATCTTAAGGCCGGCGATAAAGCCGCCGAGCCAGCCGATCGGCGCAAACTGCACCAGCGGGAACAGCGAGAACACCCAGGTCAGCAGGACGACTGCCGCCGCTCCTGCAAAGTTGGCGATCCAGTAGTCGCGTTTGGTGATGACGCGCTTTTCGCAGGCCCACTGGCCGCACAAAAAGCCGATGTAGATCGCAAAGAGAAAGAGCACCAGCGCAAGCACCACGAACGTCCAGTTCATGGGCGCTACTCCCCGTGATGGTGGCCGCAGCAGCACTCGTGGCCGTCGTCATGGCCGTGGCCGCCGCAGCACTCGTGGTCCTTGCCGTGATGGTGGCCGCAACCGCACTCATGGTCGTCGCCGTGCTCGCCGCAACCGCAGCCGTCCTCGTGAGCACCGTGCTCTTCGGGACGATACTGCGACCAGTCCAGACCGGCGGCGATGGCATCGGCCTCCTCCTTGTAGAGGACCGTGATGGCCTGGGTGCCCAGTTTGGCGCCACCGATGGCGTCGAGCATGTCGTAGAGCGTAAAGGCAACGTCGGCGCCGGGCAGCGCGAGCTCGCGGTCATCGGCGTAGGCGAGCGCCAGACGCAGGTCCTTAATGAAGTGCTCGACCATAAAGCCGGGCTTGTAGTCGCCGTCGAGCGCCTTGGGAGCCAGGCTCTCCATGGCGCCGGACTTGCCGGTACCGCCCAGGATCATCTGACGGGTCTTCTCCAGATCAAGGCCGCCCAGCTCGGCAAATGCCATGGCGTCTGCCATGCCGACCATGCAGGCGCCCAGCGACACCTGGTTGGCGAGCTTGGCAGCCTGGCCCTTGCCGGCACCGTCGAAGCAGCAGATGTTGGCCGCAAAGGTGGCAAGGATGTCGCGGACCGGCGCGATGTCGTTTTCGGTAGCGCCAACGATAGCCGTAAGCGTGCCGGCGATAGCACCCGACTCGCCGCCGGTGACGGGGCAGTCAAACGCCATGCGGCCGGAAACCTGGGCGGCCTCGGCAATGTCACGGGCGAGCTCGGGCGAGGTCGTGGTGAGGTCGATCAGCACCGCGCCGGGCTTAGTGCAGGCCAGCAGGCCGTCGCCCGCCAGGTAGAGCTCCTCGACCTCGGAGGGATAACCCACCATGGTAAAGACGACGTCGGCGTTCGCCACGGCATCTGCCGGCGTATCGGCCCAGACTGCGCCGTGCTCGATAAGCGCCGCCGCCTTGGACTTAGTGCGGTTGTTGACCGTGACGAGATAGCCGGCGTCCAGAATGTGGCCGGCGATGGGGGCACCCATGATTCCGGTGCCGATAAATGCGACAGAGAGCTTGTTTGCCATGAAACCTTTCCTTTTGGGTTGGGTGTTATTACCAGGTTGAATACTCGGTGCCAGCGTTTGGGCTGTGAGTTGGGATCGATTACGGCCGCGTTACTTGCCTACTGACCGCGCACGCGGCGGGCGATGCGGTCGGAAAGCGACGCCTTGTCGGCGCGGTTCTTACCCCAAAACGCGCAGGCCACCATGCCGGGGCCCACGTGCGAGCCAATGGTGGGACCCACGGAGCTGCGAATGATCGTGACGTCGGCGCAACCCTCCTCCTTGCGGATGGCGGCTTCGAGCCAGTCGCCGTCCTTTTCGGCATCGGCCGTCATAATGGCGATGGGCATGGTGCGATCGGGCACATAGTTCTCGCGGAACGACTTGAGAATGGACTTGAGCGCCTTCTTGCGACCGCGGTTGACGCCGATCAGCGACAGCGAGCCGGCCAGGTCGTAGGACAGCTCGGGTTTGACGTCGAGCTTTGCCGTGAGCTGTGCCGCCGCGGGCGGAATGCGGCCGCCGGCAGCCAGCGCGTCAAAGCTCTCGAGCGTAAAGTAACCGTGGACATAGGTCTTAGCCTCGTTTGCCCAGTCGACCAGCTGCTTGGCGGTCAGTCCCGCCGAACGCTGGCGCACGGCCTCGAGCGCCAAGAGCGCGCCGGTCGCGCAGGGCAGAGCGTTGTCGACCACGTACAGCTCAAAGTTGGGATACTCGGCACGCACGGCGTCCGCCGCCTGGCACGCGGAGTTGTAGCTCGACGACAGCGCCGAGGTAAAGCACAGGTAGACCGTGGGCGTGCCCTCTTTGGCGCACTCGGTAAAGAACTCGATATAGCGACCGAGCGACACAGCCGAGGTGGACACGCGGGCACCGGCGCGCATGCGATCGTAAAACTCCTTGGGTGTGATGCTCGACCAGATGTCATCCGTGCGCTCCTCGCCATCGATAATGAAGGGGAAACCCAAGATATCGACATCGAGGTTCGCGGCGACCTCGGGGCTAAAGTCGCAGCAGGTATCGACGACGATGCGGCAACGGTCCGAATGACCGGCGGATGCGGCCTTGTCCATCAAAGCGACTCCTTACGTAAAAAGGCGGCCACCCGCATGGGATGGCCGCCAACCGTTAACTCATGCAAGTTAACGTATTTTACTCGTCAAGTGTTTCGATGCGGGGCTTGATGATGCCATATCCACCATTCTTACGGTGATACACCACATTGATGAGACCGGTCGTCGCGTTCTCGAACACGTAGAAGTCGTGGCCCAGCAGATCGGTCTGCACCAGCGCCTGCTCCTCAGTCATCGGGGTGACGTCGATAACCTTCTCGCGGACGAGCAGGTCGTCCTCCTCCTCGGGCAGCAGCAGGTCGGCCAGATCCTCGACACGCTCGACCGGTGCAACATCCGCTGCGCTGGCACCACCCTGGCGGTTGTCCACAACCTTGGTCTTGAACTTGCGCAGCTGGCGGGTGACCTTATCGGCGGAGAGGTCGATGGCGGCGTACATATCTGCACCATGCTCGGCAACGCGAATCACCGAACCGCGGGCGCGAACCGTAACCTCGACGATTGCCGGGTTGGGGTTCGAGGGGTTCTTCTCATAGCGAAGTACAACGTCGACCGTCATGGGCTCGATATCGAAAACCTTGAGCGCCTCGCCGATCTTCTCATCCACATGCGCACGCAGAGCATCGGTTACCGTCGTCTTGCGTCCAGAAACCTTGATATCCATACGTGGCTCCAATCTGCCTCGGGGACTTACTGTACTGGCTATGTACCCATTGCCGTGCATTTAATCACGCGGATTCCCAAAGACCCGAATAACGATTGCTTGATACCGCATACCGAAGTCTCGCACTTTTCTGTGGCAAAGTGCGCTATAGAAGGGAGCCGACGGCTTTGTATTTGGTCCCGAAAATTGGCTTTGACCTGCTGGTTTTATAGGGATGAAAAAGCCGGGCTCCCCTATTGGGGAAGCCCGGCAGTGCGTGTTGAAACCGTGAAGAGGCGTCCTTTCCAACGTATAGGAGACACCACCCCTAGCAATAACTAGCTATTAAGTTTGTTAATGTCGTCGTCGGTGATGGTGCCTTCCTGGCTGGACGATTTGTCTTCGGAGGATGCGGTCTCATTGTTGGAATCGGAGGACTCGCTGTCGGAGGATGCGGTCTCACTGGACTCAGAGTCGCCCGGCTGCACGTTAGCGCCCGAAACCGTCTTAGTGGTGAGGTCGTAGGGCATCCTGCCATACCAGACAGAGTGGACCGCCTCGAGCGTGCCGTCGGCCGTAATACCGTCGAGGGCATCGCTCACGGCACGGCACAGTTCGTCATTGGACGAGAGGCCCGCAACACCAAGCGTCGAGGGCGCCTCGAGCGAACCGGCATAGGAGACCTCGCTCATCAGGCGTGCAAGGTAGCCGCCGGCCGTGGAGTCGCAGATTACATAGTCGACCTCGCCGGACTCGAGTGCCTCAAAGCACTCGTTGATGTTGGAGTAAGTCTTTTGGTTGGCGGCGATGCTCTGCTTAGCAAGCGCCTCCTGCGAGGCCGAGGACATCTGGACACCCAGAGTAGACGTGTTAAGGGTATCGGTGGAAACGCTTAGCGACCCACCATCGCTGGTTTTACCGAACACGGAAGCGGCATCGTACAGGCAGGTGCCGAGCGAGCTAACGTCCCCGTCCGTGGAGTTGATCTCGCCGATAAAGATATCAGCCTTTTTGTCGCCGAGCGCGGAACCTGCCGAGGACGCATCGACAAAGGCGACCTTAAGGCCCATACGGCTTGCGAGGGCGCGGGCAGCGTCGACTGCATACCCCGTGAGCTCGCCGTCAGCGCCCTGCATGGCCTGCGGCGCATCGGAGGTATCGAGGGCAACCGTCAGGGTACCGGGAGTGACCAGGGCATCATCCGACACCGTGGGCGTGACGGTCTCGTACTCGATCTGGTCGATCGTGGGAGTCGTGAACGTAGACAGCGGGTTGAACGCGCATCCGCTCAGGCCCAAAACGGCGATGACCGCTGCGGTCCCAGCACCTAACCGAGCCGCGTGCATCAAGCTGCCCCTCACCATGTCCACTACCCTGCCTTCTGTGTCGTATACGATCCGTGCGTTGCGCGGAATATCAGATTGTTCCCACCAGCTGACCTGGTATTTGACCCCACACTTGCGCACCGGGGTGTTTGCTCGGGAGGCCGCAGCCACCTTCACGACTGGCCCGCTCGCCCGCGAGGCGGTATTGCCCCAAAGAAAGTAGAACGGACGGTGCGGCTTACATCTAGGACGCGCCATGATCGCGCCGCGCGCACGCGGTCGCTTACGTGGATCCCTTTGACCGCGTCTGTCTTGGACTAGGACGGGCATTTCGTCCGTCCGCAACCACAGCCTGGTAGGAACGTAGCGCATTATAGCTAAGTTCAAGCTAAAGTTTAAGGTTAGGGGCGTCATTCGCATCGCGAGTACAGATTTCGCAGGTCGGAGTGGGCTATTCGTGCCTCTGTGAAGCCCGGAGCTCCCCTATGGGGAGCTCCGGGGCACCCTTCCTAGGGTGCCGTGGCCAAAAAATGGCAAATATGAGTACTGTCACCAATTTAGTAACAGGCAATTTTGGCCTCTCGGACAGATTTTGCGCTCAGTGTCGCCAACCTGATGCTTAGTTATTCCACATTTGTTTATTATCTTCTTACTTTATGACGCCTCCGAGTCCTAAATTCCTTGATTTTGCTGTTACTGATTTAGTGACAGTACTCATATTTGCCATATTTTGGCCAGGGCATATGATTAACCCCCTATTTTCGACGTGAATTAGACCGGCTTAAGCCCAAAACACGCCCGCAGCGTGTTAAGCAAGGTAGCGCGCAGAGATGTGGTGTAAGAGGCGGGGAATGCCCCGCCTCCGCCC
>CAJMMN010000002.1 GCA_905214525.1 uncultured bacterium | reverse complement strand
TCCAAGGGTTATACCCTAAGAGCAAACCACCCCTTTTAGGGGTGGTTTTGATTTGAATGGTGGTTTGGACTGTCGGACAATGCTGACGAGTAGGTGGCTGCGGCGCCCTATTCGCTCACGGGACGCAGCGATGCTTCCTCAAAATGGAAGGATCGCAAGTCGTCTTCCGTTTCGATGCACGCGCGACCATAATCATCGACAATTTTAAAGATGCCGCGTGCTAGCTCGTCGCCGGCAGGGGAACGGGCGATAACGTGCTCCCCAATCCAGTTGAGGTGAGTGACATATTCGCCGTGGACGGGCGCGAGCGGTCCGGCGTCTTCTTCCATGGCGTTAAGACGCTCTGCCCACGCATCTACAGCGTCTATAACTGCGTGATAGACCTCATCGAGGAGCATGTCGACGGCGGGAACTCTCTCGTTGAGGTCTGACAGGCCAATTGCCGGCAGGCCGCCATCGGGTACCTCTTGGGGCGTGTAGTTTACGTTGACGCCAATGCCGCAGACGGCGAAGGGCTTGCCTTCGTTATCGCGTGCGGCCTCGACCAGAATGCCGCCGAGCTTGCGTCCTCGTGCGACAAGGTCGTTGGGCCATTTAAGGCGAATCTCGTTTGCAAGACCCTGCTTTTCGAGTGCTTCGAGCACCGCTAGGCCGCTGACGGCGGCAAGACCAGAGAACTTTGCAGGATTAACGCATGGGCGCAGGACAATCGAAAGCAATAAGTTGCCGACGGTTGAGTCCCACTTGTGCCCGCGCCGGCCGCGTCCTGCTGTTTGAGCCCGGGCGGCAAGTCCTGTGCCGTGCGGCGCTCCCAGTTTTCCTGCTTCGAGCAGGTCATCGTTGGTCGATCCGGTTACGTCGACTATCGTCAATTTGGCATCCATAACGGTTGCTACCTCCTAAGTTAATAAGGCAATCGCGTAATGGTGTCGAGAGATAGACACAATGTGAAGCCTTTGTCGCATTTGGACAATTTAATGTTAACACGTCAACAACGACTAAAATGCGCTATCCTCTCTTGGTCGATGTAAACACGTCAACAACTCAAAGGAGGCTAGTGATGGGTTTCACGATTCTTGGAACAGGCTCGGCGCTTCCTGAGCGCAGTGTTTCCAATGACGAGCTGTCTGAGTTCCTCGATACCTCGGATGAGTGGATTTTTACCCGCACCGGTATCAAGAGCCGCCACGTCTGCACCACCGAGTCACTTAACGACCTTGCCGTAGCGGCGAGCGAGCGGGCACTCCAGGTGTCCGGAATCGACGCGAGCCAGCTGGATCTGATCGTCTGCTCGACGACGACGGGTGACCACCTTGTTCCCGCTGAGGCGTGTGCCGTTGCTGAACGACTAGGCGCGACGTGCCCTGCCTTCGATGTCTCGGCGGCCTGCGCCGGCTTCGTATTTGCGCTCGATGTCGCCGAGGGCTATATCGCCCGCGGTCGCGCCAAGCACGTGCTGGTTGTTGCCGCCGAGCAGATGACGCGCGCGCTCGATTGGACCGATCGTGCCACGTGCGTGCTCTTTGGCGATGGTGCGGGTGCTGCGGTCATAGAGGCTGGGGGAGAGAATCCCCTTGCTGTTGAGCTTTCGACGACGCCCGACGTCGAGACGTTGCGCGTTCCCGGTCTGGTCGGCACCTCGCCGTTTAAGGCCTCCGCAGATAGCGCGAGCGTGCTGTCCATGAATGGCCGCCGTGTGTTCAAGTTCGGCGTCAGCGCCATCTGCGACACGGTCCATAAGCTTGCGAGCGATGCAGGCATTTCGGTCGAGGATATCGATCATTTTGTATTCCATCAGGCTAACGAACGAATCCTGAGTCAAGCGGTCAAGCGCCTTGGCGTGCCAGACGAGCGCGTGGTTCGAACGCTGCGGGAGACCGGCAACATTTCGAGCGCCTGCATTCCCTTTGCGCTTGACCGGCTGGCAAGTACCGACGCACTGAATGCAGGCGACACCATCGCCCTCGTTGGATTTGGCGCCGGCCTGGATATAGGTGGCTATCTGCTTCGTTGGAAGTAGTTGCACATAGGAAAAACGCCCCTAGGGCACAAACAAAGGAGAACTACCATGGCAGATCAGAAGACCTTCGAGCGCGTTTGCGACGTTATCCGCGAGACCGCCGGTCTTGACGATGTCGAGATAAAGCCCGAGTCCACGCTCGAGGAGATTGGTCTCGACAGCCTGGGCACCGTCGAGATCCTCGTCGCCGTCGAGGACGAGTTTGGTATCCAGCTCGATACCGAGGAGAACCCCAAGACGGTCGGCGAGTTCGCCGATACGGTTGAGGCGGCATTGGAGAAGTAGAGATGCTCAAGACTCCTCTCTGCGATCTGCTCGGCATCGAGAAGCCCGTGTTCCAGGGCGGTATGGCCTGGATTGCCGATGCGTCGCTGGCATCGGCCGTATCCGAGGCGGGCGGCTTAGGGATTATCGCGGCCATGAACGCCGACGCCAACTGGCTGCGCGACCAGATTCACGGGCTGCGCGCCAGGACGGATAAGCCCTTTGGCGTCAACGTCATGCTCATGAGTCCGTTTGCCGACGAGGTCGCGCAGGTCGTGATTGACGAGCGAGTGCCGGTCGTCGTGACGGGCGCCGGCAATCCCGCCAAGTACATGAAGGCTTGGAACGACGCGGGCATCAAGGTCATCCCCGTTGTGGCTTCGGTAGCGCTCGCCCGTCTCGTGGCGCGTCGTGGGGCCACCGCCGTGGTTGCCGAGGGCACCGAATCGGGCGGCCATATTGGCGAGACCTCGACGATGGCACTGGTGCCGCAGGTCGTCGATGCGGTCGACATTCCCGTCGTGGCTGCCGGCGGTATTGCCGACGGCCGCGGCGTGGCGGCCGCCTTTATGCTGGGCGCCGCCGGCGTGCAGGTGGGTACGCGCTTTCTGGTCGCAGACGAGTGCACCGTATCGGAGCAGTACAAGGAGATGGTCTTGAAGGCCAACGACACCTCGACGCGTGCGACCGGCCGCTCGACGGGACACCCGGTGCGTGCCCTCAAGAGCCCCTTCACCAACGCGTATGCCAAGAGCGAGGCGGCGGGCGCAAGCTCCGAGGAGCTCGGGGCCATGGGCACCGGCGCCCTTCGCAAGGCCGCCATGGACGGCAATTACGAAGAGGGTTCGTTTTTGTGTGGACAGATTGCCGGCATGGTCAACGAGTGCCAGAGCGCACGTGAAATCGTTGACGACTTGGTCGGTGGCGCCGAGCGCGTCCTGAAGGGTGCGTCCGCATGGGTAGCGTAGCGTTTCTGTTTGCCGGCCAGGGCGCCCAACACCCTGCGATGGGCGTCGACCTGATCGAGGCATCGCCGGCGGCTGCCGAGGTGTTCGCGATCGCCGACGAGGTGCGTCCGGGAACCAGCGAGCAGTGCCGGAGCGCCTCCAAGGAGGAGCTGTCGCAGACCGAGAACACGCAGCCTTGCGTGTTCGTCCATGACCTGGCAGCGGCTGCCGCACTGCGTGAGCGCGGCGTGGTGCCTGCCGCCTGTGCGGGATTTTCGCTGGGCGAGGTCGCCGCGCTCACCTTTGCGGGGGCGTTCGATACGCGAGCGGGCTTTGAGCTCGTGTGCGAGCGCGCGGCGCTGATGGCCGCGGCTGCCGAGCGTCACCCCGGCGGCATGCGCGCCGTCATCAAACTCGATGCGGCGCAAGTCGAGAACCTGGCTTCGCAGGTCGGCGAGGACTGCTGGCCGGTCAACTACAACAGCCCGCAGCAGACGGTTGTGGCTGGAACGCCCGATGCGTTGCAGACCCTCGACGTCCTGGTAAAAGAGGCTGGCGGCCGCGCTATGAAAGTCGCGGTGTCGGGTGCATTTCATAGCCCCTATATGGTCGAGGCGACTGAGGGGCTGGCGACGTATATCCAAGCCGGCCACGCGCCGTCTCCGCTGCTGATTCCGGTCATGGCAAACATGACGGCGGCGCCCTATCCGGCGGACCCGCGAGCGGCATCGGATGTCTTGGCCAACCAGGTGAGTCATGCCGTTCGCTGGGTCGACACGCTGCATACTCTGCAGGATCAGGGCATCGATACGTTTATTGAGGTCGGCCCTGGCAAAACGCTGTCGGGCCTGGTCAAGCGTACGCTGAGCGACGTTCGCGTGTATTCGTGCGAGACGGCCGAGCAGGTCGCAGCTATTGCCGACGAGCTCGCATAATCCACAGGGCTGTAACCCGAAAGGAATGACATGGGCAACTTGAACAACGGCGCGCTCGAGCGCAACGACTCACGTCGCGTGGCACTGGTCACGGGCGGTTCGCGAGGCATTGGCCGCGCCTGTGCAACCGGTTTGGCGGAGGACGGCTTTGATATCGCCGTCATCTATGCCGGCAGCGTCGATGCGGCGCGCAAGACATGCGAAGCCTGCGAGGCGGTTGGCGCCACGGCGCGCGCATATCAATGCGACGTGGCCGACCCCGCTGCCGTCAATGCCTGCATCGAGGTCGTGCTCAATGACTTTGGTTCGATTTGGGCGCTCGTCAACAACGCCGGCATCACGCGCGACGGCCTGCTCATGCGTATGGGCGACGATGCCTTCGACCGCGTGCTCGATGTCAATCTCAAGGGCACGTTCAATACGACGCGCGCTCTCACTAAGACCTTTATGCGCCAGCGCGGCGGTTGCGTCATCAACACGAGCTCGGTCGTGGGCCTGATGGGCAATGCCGGACAGGCCAACTACGCTGCCTCCAAGGCGGGCGTGATCGGCTTGACCAAGGCGGTAGCGCGCGAGCTTGCGCCCCGCGGCGTACGAGTGAACGCAGTCGCCCCCGGGTTTGTCGAGACGGATATGACGGCAAAGCTCTCGGAGAAGGTGCGTGCGGCGTGCGAGGAGCAGATTCCCCTGAGGCGCATGGCGCGCCCCGAGGAAGTGGCCGGCGCGGTGCGCTTTTTGGCGAGCGATGCGGCTGCCTACATTACGGGCGAGGTCGTACGCGTCGACGGCGGAATGGCGATGTAGAAACCAGGGCCGAAGAACGGCTTGGATGAGGAGACCATGATGGAACAGAGAGTTGCAATCACCGGCATCGGTGCCGTATCGCCGCTCGGCAACACCGCGCTTGCCACCTGGGCGGCCATGTGCGCCGGGACCTGTGGCATCGGCCCGATCACGCACTTTGATACCGATGCGTTTACCGTCAAGGTGGCGGCCGAAGTCAAGGGCTTTGACGGCAACGAGTACTTTGGCAAGCGCGACGCCAAGCATCTGGACCCCTGCGTTCAGTTTGCGCTGGTGGCTTCGGACGAGGCAATGCACGATGCGGGCTTTGATGTCGAAGGCGCCATCGATCGTGAGCGCCTGGGCGTCTACGTGGGCTCGGGCGTGGGCGGCATGCAGACGCTCGTCGACAACGTCCACACGATCGCCGATCGTGGACCTCGCCGCGCATCGCCCTATATGATTGCGATGATGATCCCCAACATGGCTTCGGGCAATATCGCGATCCGCCACAAGGCAAAGGGACCGACCCTGCCAGTCGTGACTGCTTGCGCGACCTCGGCCCATGCGGTGGGCGAGGCGTTCCGCGCCATCAAGCACGGCTATGCCGACGCGATCCTCGCGGGCGGCGCCGAGGCGGCCATTATCCCCGATGCCGTTGCAGGCTTTACGTCCTGCCGCGCATTGACCACCAACCCCGATCCTGCGACGGCTTGCCGCCCGTTCGATGCAGACCGCGACGGCTTTGTGATGGGCGAGGGCGCTTGCGTGCTGGTACTCGAGAGCATGGAACATGCGCAGGCGCGCGGTGCGCACATTTATGCCGAGGTCGTGGGCTACGGCAACACCGATGATGCCTATCACATCACGAGTCCCGATCCCGAGGCTGCCGGCATTGCCCGCGCGATATCGCTGGCGGTAGCCGAGGGCGACGTCAAGCCTTCCGAGGGTCTCTACATCAACGCCCACGGCACCTCGACCAAGCTCAACGATTCGTCCGAGACGACAGGCATTAAGCGGGCGCTCGGCGAGGACGCGGCGCGCGCCGCACATGTCTCGTCGACCAAGTCGATGACGGGGCACATGATCGGTGCCACGGGGGCCATCGAGGTCATGGCCTGCGCCATGGCACTCGAGCAGGGCGTGGTGCCGCCGACCATTAACTACCACACGCCCGATCCCGCCTGCGATCTTGATTACACGCCCAATCGCGCGGTTCGCGCCGACCTTACCTGGGCGCTTTCGACCAACCTGGGCTTTGGCGGGCACAACGCCGCCATCGCGCTGCGTAGATATACGAGGAGCTAGAGCATGGATTCCAAAAGACTTGCCGAGATAGCCGATGTGATGGAGGACCGCGGCCTCACGCGCGTACGCGTTGAGGAGCCCGATGGCACCGCGGTCGAACTCGAGCGCGCGAGTGTGGCGCAGCCGGTTGCCGTGCCCATGCCTATGCCGAGCGCCATGGCCGCTCAAGTTGCAGCTCCCACAGTCGCGCCTGCCGCACCGGAACCCGCCACGCAGACACCTGCCGCCGCGCCGGAGCCCAAGGGCACCGAGGTGACTGCTCCCATGGTGGGCGTCTTCTATGCTGCCCCTGCGCCGGGCGACGAGCCGTTTGTGCGCGTGGGCTCCAAGGTCAAGGCCGGCGAGACCCTCTGCATCATCGAGGCCATGAAGGTTCTCAACGAGGTGACGGCCGAGGCAGACGGTGAGGTGCTCGAGATCTGCGTGGCCGACGGCGACCTCGTGGAGTTTGGCAGCTGCCTCATGAGGATCGGATAGGTGATATCCATGAACAAAGAAGAGCTCAAGAAGCTGTTACCGCATCGCGAGCCGATGCTTTTGCTCGACGAAGCCGAGCTGGTGGGCGACGAGGCCCACGGCAAGATCACGATTACAGGCGACGAGTACTTTTTGCAGGGACATTTTCCGGGAAACCCGGTCGTTCCCGGCGTGATTCAGTGCGAGATGCTCGCCCAGAACTGCTGCGTGCTGCTGATGGGCGATGAGGAGGCGCGCGGCGCGACGCCGTTCTACACGAGTCTGGACAAGGTGCGCTTTAAGCGTCCGGTGCGCCCGGGCGACACGGTGGATCTGGTGTGCTCCATCACGCGTGCGCGCGGGCCGTTCCGCTTTGCGACGGGTACTGCGAGCGTCAACGGTGAGGTTTGCTGCCGCGCCGATATGTCTTTTGCACTCATGCACGAAAGTTAAGGAAGGCTCCATGTTCGACAAAGTGCTCATCGCCAACCGCGGCGAAGTCGCGGTCCGTGTTATCCGCGCGTGCCGCGATATGGGCATCAAGACCGTCGCCGTTTATTCCACGGCCGATGCGGACGCGCTACACGTGCAGCTTGCCGACGAGGCGTATTGCATCGGCGGCCCGCGTCTTGCCGAGAGCTACCTCAACGACGATGCCGTGCTCACCTGTGCCGTAAAGTCGGGAGCTAAGGCAATTCATCCCGGCTATGGCTTCTTTTCCGAGAAGGCGAGCTTCGTGCGCGACTGCGACAAGTTCGGTCTGGCGTTTGTCGGTCCTTCGGCCGAGGTGATCGACAGCATGGGCGACAAGGACGCCGCACGCCGAACGGCCGCTGCTGCGGGCGTGCCCATCGTGCCGGGCTGCGATTTGCTCAAAAGCCCCGAGGAAGCAACGGCCGAGGCCGAGCGCATCGGCTGCCCCGTGCTTATTAAGGCGCGCGCGGGCGGCGGCGGTCGCGGTATTCGCAAGGTCGAGCGCGTGGAAGATGCGGCAAAGGCGTTCAGCGAGGCGCGTGCCGAGGGTGAGGCCGTTTTTGGCGACGGCGAGTGCTACATGGAGAAGTTCGTTGCGCCGGCGCATCACGTTGAGGTACAGATTATGGCCGATAAGCAGGGCCATGTGTTTTCGCTCGGCGAGCGCGAGTGCTCGGTGCAGCGCCGCAACCAAAAGCTGATCGAGGAGAGCCCCGCGCCGTGCCTCGACGGACGCGATGATATTCGCGCGCGCATGCACAAGGCCGCGCGCGACCTGGCTCGTGCCGTTGGCTATGAGGGCGCTGGCACCATCGAGTTTTTGTACTCAGATGACGGCAATTTCTACTTTATGGAAATGAACACGCGCTTGCAGGTGGAGCATCCGGTTACGGAGTTTGTGACCGATACCGACCTGGTTAAGTGGCAGCTGCGCGTGGCTGCCGGCCGCCCTCTGCCCTTTGAGCAGGAGGACGTACCGGTCCGCAACCACGCCATGGAGTGCCGCATCAATGCCGAAACGCCGGACTTTCTACCGTCATGTGGAACGGTCACCGCGTTGCGTGTGCCGGGTGGTCCGCGCGTGCGCTGGGATTCCGCCATGTTTACCGGAGCGAAAGTTCCGCCGTACTACGACTCCATGCTCGGCAAGCTCATCGTGTGCGCGCCCACGCGTGACGGTGCCATTCGCAAGATGCGCTCGGCCCTGGGCGAGCTCGTGATTGAGGGCGTGAGCGAAAATAGCGAGCTTCAGCTCGACGTGCTGGCAAACGACGAGTTTTTGTCGGGCATGTATCACACCGATCTGATGGGGCATCTCTATGCTGATGAATAGAAAAGCGAAGACGGTCAATGTCCTTGAGGGGCCGATAACCGAGTCGTGCGCCGAGTTCCCCGCGCGCCACGTGTTTGTCAAATGCCCGGAGTGCCGCCGTGTGATCGATGAGGCGCGCCTGCACGACAACCTCGAGGTCTGCCCTCGTTGCGGCAAACACTTTCGCGTGAGCGGTCGCGCGCGCATGCGCATGACGGTCGACGCGGGTACCTTTGAGGAATGGGATGCCAATCTGGCGTCGAAGGACTTCCTCTCGTTTCCCGGTTATGCCGACAAGCTTAAGAGCGTGAGCGAGCGTTCGGGCGAGCGCGATGCCGTTGTGTGCGGCAGGGGCAAAATCTGCGGCTGCGATACCGCGCTCTTCTTTATGGATGCCAACTTTATGATGGGCTCAATGGGCTCCGTGGTGGGCGAGAAGATCTGTCGTGTCTTTGAGCGCGCGGCCGAGTTGGGGCTGCCGGTCGTTGGCTTTACCGTATCGGGCGGCGCCCGCATGCAGGAGGGCGTGACCTCGCTCATGCAGATGGCCAAGATTTCTGCGGCGGTTAGGCGCCACAGCGAGGCGGGCGGCCTGTACATCACGGTGCTCACCGACCCCACGACCGGAGGCGTAACCGCGAGCTTTGCCATGGAGGGCGACATTATCCTGGCCGAGCCCGATGCCCTGACAGCATTTGCCGGCCCGCGCGTGATCGAGCAGAACATGCACAAGCGTCTGCCCAAGGGATTCCAGCGTTCCGAGTTTTTGCTGGAGCACGGCTTTTGCGATGCCGTTGTTCCGCGTGGTGAGATTGCGCTCACGGTAGGCGAGCTGCTGGCGCTGCACGAAGGGCACGCGCCCGGCCTGGGGGCACCGCATGAGATCGTGCATACGGGTCGTCGCGACAAAAAGCTGGGACACTTGTTTAAGCGCTCGGCCGCACCAAAAAGCGCGCTCGAAATCGTCAAACAGACTCGCTCGGCGAACCGCGCCACGGCAGGCGAGATGATCTCGTTGGGTCTCGACGGATTCGTAGAGCTGCACGGCGACCGCTACTTTGGCGACGATGCTGCCGTGGTGGGCGGCATCGGCTGGAAAGACGGGCGACCCGTGACGGTTATCGCCATCGAGCGCGGTACCACGACCAAAGAGCGCATGCGTCGCAACTTTGGTATGGCACATCCCGAGGGCTACCGCAAGGCACGTCGCCTGATGCACCAAGCCGAGAAATTTGGTCGGCCGGTTCTGTGCCTGGTTGATACTTCGGGCGCGTTTTGCGGCATCGGTGCCGAGGAGCGCGGCCAGGGCGAGGCGATTGCCCAGAATCTCATGGAGATGAGCGGCCTTAAGACGCCGATTGTCTCGGTGGTGACAGGCGAGGGCGGCTCTGGTGGCGCGCTGGCGCTGTCCGTGGCCGACCGCATCCTGATGCTCTCAAGCTCGGCCTATTCGGTCGTGAGCCCCGAGGCCTGTGCGTCGATCCTGTGGAAGGATACCGAGCGCGCGAATGAGGCCGCTGAGGCGCTTAAGCTCACGGCCCCCGATCTGTTGGCGCTCGGCATCATCGACGGCATTGTCGACGATAGGGGCCTGTCGCATGAGGAGATCGCCGGTGCCGTCATGTCCTCGGCATTTGATGCCTTCGATACGCTTGGGCAGCTCGACGACGCGACCCTCACAAACCTCCGCTACGAAAAGTACCGCGCAATCGGTCAGTACCGCACGATGTGACAAAGGGACAGCCCGCATGTCACATTGGGAAAGGCGTTCCATGTCACAAGTTTCTAACACCTCGTTTACAACGACGGTTTCATCAAACGCCATGGCCGTGGTGGACTATCTGTCCAAAAGCATGATGTCGGCGCTGCCGTTTATTGTTTGCGCGGCGTTGTTCCGCACCGCCGCCGTCGTTATGGGCGAAGGCATGCTGGGCCTGTGGTCTGCCGATTCCGAAATCTATCGCCTGTTCTACAGTTGGCTCTATAACGCCGGCTACTACTTTTTGCCCATTTATCTTGGTTGGGCGGCCGCCCGCCAGCTCGGTTGCTCGGAGCAGCTGGGCATGATGCTGGGCGGCGTATTGATTGCGCCCGATCTGCTTAAGCTCGTCGATGCCGCATCGACGACGGGGGCAGCGATGGCTTTCGTGTATGGTCTGCTTCCCGCGCCGGTCAACGATTACACAACGACTGTTATTCCGGTTCTCATCTCGGTGCCCGTGCTATGGCAGGTGGAGCGTTTCTTTAAGCGCACTATCCCTCAGGCTGTGGCGTTTTCTTTTGTACCGTTTGCAACCATGCTCGTTATGGTTCCGGTGTCGCTGTGTGTTACGGCGCCGGCAGGCAGCTATCTGGGCATGCTGTTGGGACAGCTTATGTTTATGCTTGGCAATTCCGGTGGCATCGTGTCGCTGCTCACGCTCATGGGGCTTGCCGCGGGCTGGGAGTTTCTTAAGATCGCGGGTGTCAGCAACGTTGTCCTATCGCTCGCCTATGCGCAGTTTATGAGTGTGGGAACGGATTCGTGCATCCTGATCGCCGCGACGATGGCAACGTTCGCCGTTTGGGGTATGCCCTTTGGCGCGTCGCTCCGCGTTGCGGATAAGGACGAGAAGGCGCTCATGCTGGGCTATTCAATCTCGGGCGTGCTTGGCGGCGTAAGCGAGCCGGCGCTGTACGGTTGCGGCTTTAAATATGGCAGGTGTCTGACGTGCATGGCCGTTGGCGGCGCCGTCGGAGGCTTTGTTGCGGCCGTAGGCCACGTTACGGCTTATACTATCGGTATGACGAATGTTCTTATGGTCATTGGCTTTGCCACGGGCGGCATCTCGAATCTGCTGTGGTGCTGCGCTGCCGGCGGCGCAGCATTTGCGGTGTCTGCGGCGCTGAGCTACTGCTTTGGCGTGGTGCCGACAAAGGTGCAGGCGGCAGAAGACGAAGCTGATTCGCTCGAAACAGTGGCGAGCGCTGCTGAAGCAAGCGCATAAATCTGTGCGACAAAAGGACGATTCCTTTGTCATATTCCAAGGCTGCGGCCCGTGTGGGCTGCGGCCTTTTTGTATCTGGAGGACAAAGTGGCTACACTACAATCCGTTTGAGCAATAGATATATAGGTAGTACCGTGGGGACTGATGAGGATGGTCGAGTGGATTGTTCGTCGTGCGCAGGGCGACCGTGCGCGCGTGGGAACGTTGACGGGCATAGTGTGTATTCTCGCCAATGTTGCGCTTTGCGCTGCGAAGGGTGCAATTGGCGTGCTGTCGGGATCGGTTTCGATTGTGGCGGACGCTATGAACAACCTGTCTGATGCCAGCTCGAACATCGTGAGCGTGCTTGGCTTTAAGCTGGCGGGCAAGCCGGCCGACCCCGAGCATCCTTACGGACATGGCCGCTACGAGTATCTCTCGGGTCTGGTCGTGGCGGCGCTCGTGCTGCTGATTGGCGTTGAGCTGGTGAAGTCGTCGGTGGAGCGAATTGTCAACCCCGAGCCTGTCGAGTTCTCGCTTGCCCTGGTGGCGGTTCTAGTGCTTTCGATGGTCGTAAAGCTCTGGATGGCGGCCCTCAACCAAAAGCTCGGCGATCGTATTGAGTCCGAGACGCTGCATGCGACCGCTCAGGACTCAAAGAACGATGTCCTAGCTACGGGTGCTGTGCTGGCGTGCGCAATTGTTTCGCAGGTGACGCACATCAATCTTGACGCATGGGTCGGCCTTGCCGTTGGCGCCTATATTGGCTGGAGCGGCTTTGAGCTCATCCAGGATACGGTAAGCCCGCTTTTGGGCCAGGCACCCGATCCCAAGTTGGTCAAGCACATCCGAGACAAGATCATGAGCTACCCCGGCGTTTTGGGTGTTCATGACCTAATGGTTCACGATTACGGTCCGGGCAGGAAGTTTGCAAGCGCGCACGCCGAGATGGCGGCCGAGGCAAGCCCGCTGGAAAGCCACGACACGCTCGATAACATCGAGCAGTCGTTTAGGAACGAAGACGGCATGATCGTCACGCTCCATTACGACCCCATCGTGACCGACGACCCCAAAGTGGCGAGCATGCGCTTGCGCATTCACGCCATGGCTCAGGAGATTGATAGCCGCCTTTCGATTCACGACTTGCGTTGCGTACCGGGCCCCACGCACACCAATGTGATTTTTGACTGCGTGCGACCCTCGGATTTGGCGATGAACGCCGAGGACCTAAAGCGCGCGTTGGCGAAACGTGTCGAATCCGAATATCCCAAGTCGATTGCCAAGATCACGATCGACGAAGACTACGTAGGCCATACCCACGAGTAGGGCTGCGCCGGTAGAGCAAGTTATACAGAAGGGGAGAGCATGAAGCGTCTATATCTACTCCGCCACGGTCAGACAGAATTCAACGTTAAAAAGCTGGTCCAGGGCCGCTGCGATTCTCCGTTGACCGACCTCGGCCGCAAACAAGCGGGAATGGCAGCCGCATGGCTCAAAGCCCACGGCGTCGTCCCCGACAAAGTGGTCTCTTCGCCCTTAGGCCGAGCCATGGACACGGCAAGTCTCGTCGCAACCGAACTCCTCGGCCGGGATGCAGCAGTCGAGCCCTGCGAAGGCATCATCGAGCGCAGCTACGGCACCTTCGAAGAAGGCCCCCACGACGCCCTACCCACCGACGTCTGGGACCCCGGCGAGGACCTGATCCCATTTGGCGGAGAAGGAAGCCATGCCCTGCAGGAGCGCATGGTGGGCACCCTCACCAATCTCATGGGCTCTGAGGGCATCGAAACCCTTCTAGCAGTAAGCCACGGCAGCGCCAGCCGCCAATTCATCAAAGCTGCAGCCCCAGAGGGCTTCGAGTTCCCAACAAAACTCCCCAACTGCGCCATCATGATTTTCGATTTCGAAGAGGAAAAGTCGGGAGAAGAAGGCAACGCGCCCCAATCCAAGTTTATCTTGCAGCAAATCATCGATCCTCAACAAAGTAATTAGCTGAGCGAGCAGAGTTAAGCAGACATCAACGTGTCGTCTCCCGAGCACGGCGGAGGGCCGGAGAAATATATTAAGGTCATCGCGAGTTCCGCACGCAAAGGAGAGCACTTAATGTGCTCTCCGTCTTGCGCAGGACTGTAGAGCAGGGACATTAATATATTTCTCCGGCCCTCCGCCGTGCTCGGGAGCCATCCACGCACTTTACCTGCGTAAACAATGTGAGTGAAATATGAATCTCGATGGATACGCCCGCAGCCGTGTATACTAAACAGCTGTGTGAAACCAGGGGAGTATTCTGGCTGGACAAAATGCCTGCTTAATAGGGTTGTCAGGTAGTCCGGGCGAAATACAAGGCTGGGGAGCACGTCGTGTAAGTAGTGGTCCTCTAGGGGCGTACGCTCGGTGGTGTACGCATTGTCCCAAGACCACGCGAGAGTTGGGATCATATCTTGATCAGCATGATTCTCGGCCGCAAGATTGGCATGACCCAGGTTTGGGACGAGGACGATAACGTCGTTCCCGTCACGGTCATCCAGGCTGGCCCCTGCGCTGTCTCGCAGGTTAAAACTCAGGCAACCGACGGCTATGACGCCGTCCAGATCGGTTTCGGCGACATCAAGGCCAAGAACGTGAACAAGCCCATGGCTGGTCACTTCGCCAAGGCTGGCGTCGAGCCTGTCCGCTTCCTTCGTGAGGTCCGCGTCGAGAACGGCGAGGAGCACAAGGTCGGCGAGGTCGTCACCGTCGCTGATTTCGCTGATGTCGAGAAGGTCGACGTCATCGGTACCTCCAAGGGTAAGGGCTTCCAGGGTCGCATCAAGCGCTGGGGTCAGCGCCGCGGTCCTATGACGCATGGTTCTCACTTCCAGCGTCACCCCGGTTCTATCGGTCAGTGCGCCTATCCTGCGCGCGTCCTCAAGGGCGTCAAGATGGCCGGTCACATGGGTAACGAGCGCGTTACCGTCAAGAACCTTTCCGTTGTCCGCATCGATGCCGAGCAGAACCTCATCTTGGTCAAGGGCGCTGTCCCGGGTGCCAAGAATGGTCTCGTCGCCATCCGTATGGCCTAAGGGCCCAGCCCATTTAGCCCAGCGTCATACCAAGGAGAACACTTAAATGGCAAAGTTTGAAGTAAAGAACAGCGAGGGCAAGAAGGTCGCCGAGGCCGAGCTCGCCGCTGAGGTGTACGGCATCGAGCCGAACATCCACGTTATGCACCACATCGTCAAGTGCCAGATGGCCTCTTGGCGTCAGGGCACCCAGTCTGCTAAGGGTCGCTCTGAGGTTTCCGGTGGCGGCAAGAAGCCTTGGCGTCAGAAGGGCACCGGCCGTGCCCGCCAGGGTTCCATCCGTGCTGCCCAGTGGCGTCACGGTGGCGTTGTCTTCGCCCCCAAGCCCCGTTCCTACGCTAAGCGTATGAACAACAAGGAGGTCAAGCTGGCTATGCGCTCCGCGCTGTCCGCCAAGCTGGCCGATGGCGAGCTCGTGCTCGTCGACGACTACGGCTTCGAGAAGCCTTCCACCAAGGCTGCCGTCGCCATGCTCAAGGCTCTCGGCCTTGAGGGCAAGCGTCTGACCATCATCGTTCGCGATGAGGACGTCAACGCCTACCTGTCGTTCCGCAACATTCCCAAGACGTTCATCATCACTGCCGACGAGGCCAACACCTACGATCTCGTCAACAACAACGCTGTGCTGATGCCCGCCGACATCGCCGCTCACTTCGGGGAGGTGCTTGCATAAATGACCGCCCACGAGATCATCATCCGTCCGATCGTGTCCGAGCGTTCCTTCTCCGGCATGGAGCTGAACAAGTACACGTTCGAGGTCGCCAAGGATGCTAACAAGTATCAGATCAAGGACGCTGTCGAGGAGATCTTCGGCGTCAAGGTCGTTCGCGTGAACACCCTGACGGTCAAGCCCAAGATCAAGCGCGTGCGCTATGTCGCCGGCAAGACCCGTTCTTGGAAGAAGGCCATCGTCACGCTGGCCGAGGGCGACACCATCGAGGTCTTTGGCAACCAGGCCTAAGACTCGCTGCTGTTGAGTGAGCTCATGCCTCCCAAATAGGGGAGGCGAGAGCTCAAGGTTTCGGGCGTATAAAATGGACACGCCCGGAACCGTGTATACGTCCGGTGTCATCGCACCCGAGGCAGAACCTCGAATCCCTGTCTGCGATGGCTAACGGATTCCTATTGAAAGGGATTGTAATGGCTGTAAAGCACCTTAAGCCGACCTCCGCTGGTAGGCGTTGGCAGACGATCTCCGATTTCTCCGAGATCACCTGCACCAAGCCCGAGAAGTCTCTTCTCGAGCCCCTGCCCAAGAAGGCCGGTCGTAACAACAACGGCCGCATCACCACCCGCCACCAGGGCGGCGGCGTGAAGCGTCGTTACCGCGTGATCGACTTCAAGCGCAACAAGGACGGCGTGCCCGCCAAGGTTGCCACGATCGAGTACGATCCGAACCGTTCCGCTCGCATCGCTCTGCTGCACTACGCTGACGGTGAGAAGCGCTACATCCTGGCCCCCAAGGGCCTCGAGGTCGGTCAGACCATCATGTCCGGTTCTGACGCCGACATCAAGCCGGGCAACGCTCTGCCCCTCGCCGACATCCCCGTCGGTACGCTCATCCACGCCGTCGAGTTCCAGCCGGGCAAGGGCGCTGCTATCGCCCGTTCCGCCGGTAATTCCTGCCAGCTGATGGGTAAGGAGGGCAAGTACGCTATCGTCCGTATGCCTTCCTCCGAGATGCGCCGCATCCTCGTTACCTGCCGCGCCACCGTCGGTGAGGTCGGCAACGCCGATCACGCCAACATCGTCATCGGCAAGGCCGGCCGCAAGCGTCACATGAACGTGCGCCCGACCGTCCGCGGTACCGTCATGAACCCTGTCGACCACCCGCACGGCGGTGGCGAGGGCAAGAACCACACCTCTGGTCGTCCCTCTGTTACCCCCTGGGGTAAGCCGACGAAGGGCCTTCGTACGCGCAAGAAGAAGAAGGTCTCGAACCAGCACATCATTCGTCGCCGTAAGAAGTAATTTCGGATACCGAGTTTTAGGAGAAAGCACTTATGAGCAGAAGTCTCAAAAAGGGCCCGTTCGTGGAGACTCGCCTTCTCTCGCGTATCACCGCGATGAACGAGGCTGGCAAGAAGGACGTCGTGAAGACCTGGTCCCGCGCGTCTACCATCTTCCCCGAGATGGTTGGTCACACCATCGCCGTCCACGACGGCCGCAAGCATGTGCCCGTGTATGTTACCGAGTCCATGGTTGGTCACAAGCTCGGCGAGTTCGCGCCGACTCGTACGTTCCGTGGCCACAAGGCCAAATAGGGGGTTAACCGTAAATGGCAACTAAGTCTATTGAAACTGAGGCCACCGAGGTTCGCGCCGTCGCTAAGTACGTGCGTGTTTCCCCCAGCAAGGCCCGCCTGGTGGTCGATCTGATCCGCCGCAAGCCTGTCGCTCAGGCCTTCGACATCCTCCACTTCTGCGACCGCGCCGTCGCCGTGGATGTCGAGAAGGTTCTCCGTTCCGCCGTTGCGAACGCCGAGAACAACAACGGTCTGCGTGCCGACAACCTGGTTGTCGCCGCTGCCTATGTTGACGAGGGTCCGACGCTTAAGCGCATCCGTCCCCGCGCCAAGGGTTCCGCTTCTCGCATTCTGAAGCGTACTTCCCACATCACCGTCGTCGTTGCTCCTCGAAAGGAGGCGTAAAGCTGTATGGGTCAGAAAGTCTACCCCACCGGCTTCCGTCTTGGCATCACCGAGAACTGGCGCTCCCGCTGGTTCGCAGAGAAGGATTACGCTAAGACCCTCGGTAACGATCTCGAGATCCGCAAGTACCTCGAGAAGCGTCTTTCCCGCGCAGCTGTCTCCCGCGTCGAGATCGAGCGCGCTGGCGACAAGGTGAAGGTCATCATCCTCACCGCTCGCCCCGGCGTTGTCATCGGTAAGAAGGGTGCCGAGATCGATACCCTCCGCACCGAGCTCGAGAAGGTCGCTGGCGTCTCCAAGGGCCAGCTCTCCGTCGACGTTGTCGAGATTAAGCGCCCCGAGCTCGACGCCAACCTCGTTGCTCAGTCTATCGCCGAGCAGCTCGAGGGCCGCGTTGCCTTCCGTCGCGCTATGCGCAAGGCTGTCCAGTCTGCCCGCAAGGCCGGCGCTAAGGGCATCCGTATCCAGTGCTCCGGTCGTCTCGGCGGTGCCGAGATGGGCCGTCGTGAGTGGTACCGCGAGGGTCGCGTGCCTCTGCATACCCTCCGTGCCAAGATCGACTACGGCACGGCTGTCGCCAGCACCACCATGGGCGCTTGCGGCGTGAAGGTCTGGATCTACCTGGGCGAGAAGCTCCCGGGCCAGCCTGTTCCCAACCCTGCACTCGAGGGCTCTTCCCGTCCTCGTCGTCGTAACTCCGAGAGGAGGGGTCAGTAGTGCTTGCCCCTAAGCGTATTCTTCACCGCAAGGTGCAGCGTGGCTCCATGAAGGGCCAGGCCAAGGGTAATACCGAGCTGCATTTCGGCGAGTTTGGTATCCAGGCTCTCGAGGCCCATTGGATCACCAACCGTCAGATCGAGGCCGCTCGTATTGCCATGACCCGCTACATGAAGCGTGGCGGTCGTGTCTACATCACGATCTTCCCCGATAAGCCCATCACCAAGAAGCCTGCCGAGACTCGCATGGGTTCTGGTAAGGGTAACCCCGAGGAGTGGGTGGCCGTCGTCAAGCCCGGCCGCATCATGTTCGAGGTCAAGGGCGTGCCCGAGGAGGTCGCTCGCGAGGCTCTGCGTCTTGCACAGCACAAGCTTCCCATCAAGACCAAGATTGTTGCTGCCAAGAACGCTGAGCAGCGCATCGAGAAGGAGATGGCTGAGGAGGCCGCTCTCGAGGCCAAGTGGGCTGCTGAGGACGCCGCCGCCGCCAAGGAGGAGAACTAATGAAGCCCGCAGAGATTCGTGAGCTCTCGGACGCTCAGCTCGTTGAGAAGCTGAAGGAAATGCGCGCCGAGCTCTTTAACCTTCGTTTCCAGATGGCCACCAGCCAGCTGGACAACACCGCTCGCGTCAACACCGTGAAGAAGGACATCGCTCGCGTCCTCACGGAGCAGCGCGCCCGCGAGATCGCAGCGGAGAAGTCCGCTGTCGCCGAGTAGGACCTAAGGAGAGAACATGACTGATTCGCGTAACTCGCGTAAGGTCCGTACGGGTGTCGTTACCTCCGTCTCCGGTGCCAAGACCATTGTTGTCACCATCACCGAGCGCAAGCGTCACCCCAAGTACGGCAAGATGATGACCAGCTCCAAGAAGCTGCACGCTCACGACGAGGAGTGCACGGCTGGCGTGGGCGACACCGTCCGCGTTATGGAGACCCGTCCTATGTCCAAGATGAAGCGTTGGCGCCTCATCGAGGTCGTCGAGCGCGCTAAATAAGCAGTCGCTCTTACGACTTGTACGTTTCCGAAGATGTGCGTATGCCTGGCTTGCATACCACGGGCCGCATAAAGGCTGCGCACCTCTCTTCGGTTCTTAGTTCGGAGGAACATCTACCATGATTCAGATGCAAACCATGCTGAACGTCGCCGACAACTCCGGCGCTCGCAAGATTCGCTGCATCAAGGTGCTTGGCGGTTCCAAGCGTCGTTATGCAGGCATCGGCGATGTGTTCATCGGTGCTGTCCAGGAGGCTACCCCTGGCGCCAACGTCAAGAAGAAGGACGTTGTCCGTTGCGTCGTCGTTCGCACCGTTAAGGAGATCCGCCGCAAGGATGGCTCCTACATTCGCTTTGATGAGAACGCCTGCGTTGTCATCAACAACGATGGTTCGCCCGTCGGCACCCGTATCTTCGGGCCCGTCGCTCGCGAGCTTCGTGACAAGAAGTACATGAAGATCGTCTCGCTCGCTCCCGAGACCCTGTAGTTAGGGGAGATATATGTATATCAAGAAGGGCGATAAGGTCCAGGTTCTCTCTGGTAAGGATTGCGGCAAGCAGGGCGTTGTCCTGCGTGCTCTCCCCGCCGAGAACAAGGTCGTTGTCGAGGGCGTTTCGGTCGTCAAGAAGGCCGTCAAGCCCAACGCTGCCAACCAGCAGGGCGGCATCGTTTCGCAGGAGGCTCCCATCGACGCCTCCAACGTCAATCTCGTCTGCCCCGAGTGCGGTAAGGTTACCCGCGTCGGTCACGAGAAGGACGGCAAGAACAAGCTGCGCGTCTGCAAGAAGTGCGGCCACAAGTTCTAAGCTGCCCGCAACATCAAGTTGCTAGCAAAGGCCCGGATGCCACGGCACCCGGGCCTTTTTCTATCCCCACTCGATGGCTTCGGTTCTGCCGTCCCGTCATTCCGGTTGCATCCAGTTTTCGGTGCCGTCTCGAATCGAGTGCCGCCAGGTGATACCCTGTCGCGTTTCGTCGGCTTCGGGGACAAAAGTCGGGACAACTCCAAAAACTATTTTCGAACTCAGGGCTTTGAGTTTTTGTTTTTGTCCCAAAGGGCGCGGCGGGATGCCTTTGGAGGCTCGATAGCGCCGAAAACGCCCGTTTTGAAACTTAAATGCCTTTTCGCGTGCAAGCCGCCAGCTGCAATAGGAAGTGAATCAACGCAGGTGGCTTTCAAGCAGTTTGCAAAACTGCAGGTCGCAGGTCTTCATTGCCAGTAGGAGAAATGAGTAGTCTCAGGTGGCTTGCCCATGAGTTGACGAACGGGATTTGAGATTACGCTGACGTCCGGAAACGCTTCGAGCACGGCGTTACGTTTTTGGGGTTTGGGCGTAGCCCCTGCACCCGCGAGCGCGGGCCTTAAGCCCGCCGAGAGGGTGACGCGTCGAAAACGAAGGGGAAAGAGAGAAGGGGCCGTCCCTATCATTCAGGTTGCGACCGAAGAAGACAAGGAGACCCCCTGAGCCTGAATGATGCCCCACAGACCGCGTCCGACCGAGCTCAAGCCGAGCTTTTCCTGACGTCCGCCTTCGCGAAGATGATGGCTGGATTGGCTATGGATTGGCAACACTTATTTGGACGATTCCGGGAGGGACGGCCCCGCCTCCCTGAACTCGACCGGCGACATGTAGCCCAGCGTCGAGTGGATCCTGAAGTTGTTGTACCAGTGCACGTAATCCAAGAGCTTGGCTCGGAGCTCGCGCGTCCCTCCTCGGTCCTTCGGAGTGGCCGACGATCTCCCCGTTGCAGAGGTCGACGAGCAGGCAGACGTAGTTCCACGACGCCCCGACGCGCACGCAGGCCAAGTCGCTGCATATATGGGTGCACGGCGCCCTGCCGCCGAAGCCGCGCGCGACGACGTTCGACACGTCGGCCTCGTTGACCGCCCCGGGGTGCACCTTGAACCTCTTCCTGCCGTATGCGCCGGCCAGGCCGTTCTCCCTCATGATGCGGCAGACGCGGCGCCGGCTGACGGTAACGCCCGACCTCCCGGGCGACGCCTTGATCTTGCGCGATCCGTTCCGGCCCTTGCTGGCGGCGTGCGCCGCCGCGGCCGCCGTCGCCCCCGACATTAAGGTCCTCAAGGGCCGCGTCGTCTCCGGCGACCAGTTCGTCTCGCCCGCGGAACAGAAGGAGCGAATCCTCGCGGCCTTCGGCGACCTGTGCTGCGAGATGGAGGGCTGCACCATCGCGCAGGCCTCCTATCTCAACGGCGTGCCCCTCGTCGTCGTGCGCGCCATCAGCGACAAGCCCTGCGCCGAGGGCCGGGTCGTCGACTACAACACCTTCGAGAAGAAGGCCGCCTGCGACTGCGCCCGGATCGCCGCGCGCATGGTTAAGCTTTAGGCCCGGCGCGCCGGGGCCCTTTCCAAAGCGAAGTGTCGAGCCGAAGTGTTGAGCGTCGGCCCTGAATGTTCAATGGCCGTTGTTTTCTGCCCCTCAAGTGGTGGACTTTTCCTCGGAGCTGTTGATTCCCCCACGCGCCCCCTTCCGTTCTCTGTTCTCCCCTTATACTCCTTGTACGAGGAGGTAAGAAGTCATGGACAAGACCACACAGGACAGCTTGGCAAAGAAACCCGTCGACATGAGGGACAGGATTCTCGAGCATCTCGAGGCCCTCACCTCTGCCGTCTCGCTCGACGACCTTGCCCGTCTGTCCACCTCCGACATCGCCGAGACGCTCATCATCTCCAGGAGCCTGGCGAGCCAGTACCTCAACGACCTTGTTCGCGCCGGTCTTGTGGTTAAGGTGGCGGGCAGGCCTGTCCGTTATTTTCATCGCCGCGCGTTCCAGAAGCGTTTTCAGGTAAAGCTCTCTGCAAGCGAGTATGCCTCGCTCGCCGACCTCATCCAGGCGACGGGAATCGCCGATCACCGCGACTTCGCGCGTGCCGTGGGCTTCGACATGAGCCTCAGCTCCGTTGTCGAGCAGTGCAAGGCTGCGGTTCAGTACCCTCCGTTTGGCCTGCCCATCCTCTTGAGCGGCGGCGTGGGTGTCGGTAAGTCTTTCCTTTCTCGCCTTGTGTACGAGTACGGCAAGAACCAGGGCTTGCTGTCCCGCGACTCCTCCTATGTGCGCATCGACTGCGCCGGGGTCCCGGACGCCGCCTCGTTCAACGGGCTTCTTGACGAGTCGATCGCGAAAGCGCGCGGGGGTGTGGTCTTTGTCAACGGCATCGAGGCACTCTCTCCCTCTGCGATGGAGCACTGCCTTGCGACGGCCCTCGGGCTCGATGCCTCCCAGGATGCGCCGCGCGCTCGCCTCGTTCTTTCGACGACGCTTTCCGCCGATGACCTGAAGGTTTCCTCGGCCTACAGCAAAATGCCCATCTGTGCCCGCGTCCCCTCACTCAAGGAGCGGACCCCCGAGGAGCGCGAGGATCTCATCTTGAGCTTCCTGCGCAGCGAGGGGTGCCGAATCGGTTCTGATGTGAAGATCAGCCGCGGCGCATACCGTTGCCTCGTGAACGCGGACTTTTCCGATAACATCGCCGGCTTGCGCGCCTGCGTGACGAACTGCTGTGCCAAAGCGTTCCTCAATCGCGAGGGCGACTACGTCGTCGTTCGCCCGTATCTTCTTCCCAGCGGGCTCCTCTCCTCCGCGCAGATCGATCAACAGCCCGACGATGGCGTTCTGATCGACGCGTCTCTGGATGCCGCCGAGAGCACAGGGCCGGTCGAGCAGGCGCTCGATGCCCTGTGCTCCCTCGATGAGCGATTCTGCGCCGGGGAGCTCTCTGTCTCCGAGCTTGTCTCGCAAGCTGTCTCCGCTGTGCGCGGCGTTGAGGATCACTTGATCTTCGACCACGGCGTCGCCTCCTCGAGGTCGCGCGCCTTCGAGCGCGTCGTGGGCGCGGTCCTTGCCGACGCAGGCTCTTCTTATGGCATCGAGCTTTCGAGGAAGGTCGCTTTTCTACTGGCCCAGGAGATTTGCCTGCAGTTGTGGCCGGGTATCGGCCTGGCTAAGCGAAAGTCTGCCTGTGCGGAGCAAATCTCCCATCTCCTCGGTGCCGTGACCTCCGAATTGCCGTTTGCCTCGAGTGTCTCCGATCAGGTCGCCGCAGACGTGGAAGGGGCGCTGGGAATCTCGCTCGATCACTTCACGAAGACGCTTCTGACGCTGTGCGTCGCATCGGAGTCTCGCGATACGAAGGCCCTTCGGACGCTCTGCGTCATCTTGTCCCACGGCTACTCAACGGCGACGAGCATCGCCGACGCGGCGAACCGTATGCTCGGCATGCATGTGTACGAGGCTGTCGACATGCCCTACGACCAGCAGCTGAAGGACATCGTCGGTCCGCTCCAGCGCCTCGTCGACCGCCATTCCTACTGCACCGGGGTCGTGTTCCTCGTCGACATGGGCTCCTTGGAGGAGGCCTATAAGGCCCTCGAGAACGTTACCGACTCCACTATCGGCGTGGTGAACAACGTCTCTACCGGTCTTGCGCTCGAGATCGGGGTCGGGCTGCTCGGCGGCAAGTCCATCGCCGAGGTTCTTGGCGATGCGACCGCCGCGTGCGTGACGCACTGCAAGGTGATCGAGCGCGTCAACCGTGAGGACGCCATCGTCTTCTGCTCCGAGTCCGGGGTCGACGCCGCGGAGAGGATACGCCAGCTCGTCTCGCAGAGCCTCCCGCGCACCATAGGCGCGCGCCTGCTCACGAGGCCCTTCAAGCAGCTCGTCGCGAACGGGTCGAACGACGCCGTTTTCTCCGAGCACCGCGTCTGCGCCGTCATCGGCACGGGAGACCCCGGGGTCGCCTCCGTCCCCTTCGTCGCCCTCGAGGACATCATGTCGACGGCGTCCGCCTCTAAGGTTGATGCCGTGTTCGGCAGGTGGCTTGACGCTTCAGAGCTCTCTTCTTTCCACGAGAAGCTGCTCTCGAACATGACGCTGCAGAACGTCATCCGCTCCATCACCATCCTCGACCCGGAGCGGCTATTCCATGAGATCGAGAGCGCCGTGCACGAGCTTCAGCGCAGGACAGGCGAGAAGATCGGCAGCAACGCCATCATTGGGCTCTACGTTCACCTCTGCTGTCTCGTCGAGCGCCTTGTTACCAGAAACCCCATTGAGACCTACGTTGGCCAGGACCGCTTCGAGGAGGAACGCGCCGATTTCATCGAGTCCTTCAGGCAGAGCTTCTCGAGCATCTCGACGCGCTATCGCGTAGAGGTTCCCGTAAGCGAGATCGCATATGTCTTCGACTACATAAGCGTGAGCGCCGCCCCGGCGCGAGAAGAGCGCCTCGGCTCCTCGGACCTCCTGCTCGACGAGTGACCTTCCCCACGCCGCCGCAAGCTGACCGCGCGTCCTCAATAATCCGATAACCCCTTGCCCGGCGCGAATCCGGATAGCGCCGAGGCAGTACCGAACGCAAAACTTCATTTGATAGGAGCAAACATGAGTGTTGTTATGGCACGAATCGACAATCGCCTGCTTCACGGCATCATCGTGACGCAGTGGGCCCCGGTGTCGGGCGCGACCCGAGTCATGGTCATCGACGACAAGGTCGCCGGCGACGAGGTCCTGAAGTCCACCATGAGGATGGCGCGCCCCGCGGGCATGGCCGTTTCGATCATCTCCGAGCAGACCGCGCTCAAGAACTTCGCCGCGGGCAAGTACGACCGCGAGAAGGTCTTCGTCATCGCCAAGGAGCCCGAGACGATGCTTCGCCTGGTCGAGTCGGGCGTCGAGCTCCCGTCGCTGGTCGTCGGCGGCTCGCTCGTCAAGGAGGACGGCATCCAGCTCACCCAGCGCGCCTACGCCTCCGCCGAGAACGTCCAGAGCTACAAGGCGCTCATCGCCCGTGGCGTCAAGGTGACGGCCCAGTTCGTGCCCGCCGACAAGCCCGTCTCCGTCGCAGACCTCATCTAAGGGGGAAATATGGTCAACTTCACTATCCTGCAGGTCGTCCTTTTGACCCTGCTGGCCTTCATCAAGCACGTGGACTACTACGGCATCCCGATGATCTTCGTCAATTACGCCGTTTTCTGGGGCCTCATCACCGGAGTCGTCATGGGCGACTGGAAGACCGGCCTTGTCATCGGCGGCACCATTCAGCTCATGCAGCTCGGCGTCGCGGGCTTCGGCGGCTCCTCCATTCCCGACTACGGCACGATGGCCATCATCGCCACCGCCTACGGCGTGACCCTGGGCTCCGACACGGGCCTCGCCATCGGCCTGCCGGTCGGCATGCTCGGCATCCAGCTCGACGTCGTCGCCAAGATCCTCAACGGCTTTGTCGTCGAGAAGTCCCAGAAGTTCTGCAACGAGGGTAAGTTCAATCAGATGAACGCCATCCTGTGGGTCTGCCCCGCGCTCTTCGGCCTGTGCGCCGCCCTGCCCGTCTTTGTCTCCGTGACGCTCGGCCAGCCCGCCGTCAACTGGCTCCTCGAGGTCATGCCCCAGTGGTTCCTCTCCGGCCTCACCCTCGCCGGCAAGATGCTCCCGGCCGTCGGTATCGCCATGCTGCTCCGCTACATGCCAACCGCCAAGTACTTCCAGTACCTGCTCGCCGGCTTCTTCCTCTCGGCCTTCCTGAACGTGCCCATCATCGGCGCCGCCATCGTCGGCGTTGCCCTCGCGATTGCGTTCTACCAGCGTGCCGAGAGGGACACCGAGCTCGCCGCCCACGCTTCCGCAGACGCCTTCATCGGAGAGGATGAGTAACCATGGAAAACGAGAACATCACCGCCGTCGCCGAGGGCAAGCCCTCCGGCTACAAGGTCACCAAGAAGGACCTGCGCAACGCGAACTGGCGCTGGCTCATGAGCGTGTGCACCTTCAACTACCAGACCCAGCAGGGCGCCTCAGTCGCCTACGCCCTCTCGCCGGTCCTGAGGAAGATCTACACGAACGACGAGGACTATAAGCAAGCGCTCAACAACCACTTCCGCTACTACAACACCCAGCCTTGGCTCGCCGCCATCATCCTTGGCGCCTGCGTGGCCATGGAGGAGCGCGACGGCCTAGCGGCGGCGGACGCCGTCCAAGACCTGAAGATCGGCACCATGGGACCGCTCGCCGGCGTTGGCGACTCCCTGCTCATGACCATGATCCCGACCATCATGGGCTCCATCGCCGCCTACATGGCCATCGAGGGCAACCCCGTGGGAGCCGGCATCTGGTTCGCGCTCATCCTGGCCATCTTCTGGGTCCGCATGCACGCCCTCGAGTTCGGCTACAAGCAGGGCGTGAAGCTCGTCACCGACTTCAGCGAGAAGCTTCCCAACCTCACTGCCGCCGCCTCCGTGCTCGGCCTCACCGTGGTCGGCTGCCTCATCGCCTCGGTCATCGGCGTCACCTGCCCGATTAGCTTCAGCTTCGGCGACGTCGCGATGGAGATTCAGCCGCTGCTCGACAAGATCCTGCCTGCCATGATCCCCGCCGCCATCACGGGAAGCGCGTATTACCTTCTTACCAAGAAGAACGCGAGCATGACGGCCCTCATCCTCGTGGTGATCGTCCTCGCGATGGTCGCCTCCGCCGCCGGCATCCTCGCCTAGCTTCGACCCAAGAGATTGGTGAATCAATGAGAAAGATAGTTGTGGCGAGCCATTCCCTTCTCGCCCAGGGCTTCAAGGACACCCTCGAGTTCCTTACGGGTAAGGGCGACGCCGTCAACGCCGTGTGCGCCTACGTGAACGACAACGGCGAGGGGCTCGACGCGGCGGTCGAGGCGGCTCTTTCGGGCACTGACGAGGTCGTCGTCCTCACCGACGCGTACGGCGGCAGCGTGAACCAGCGCTTTTCCCGCTTCGCCTCCGACCGGATCCACGTGATCGCGGGTGTCAACCTCCCGCTCGCCATGACGGTCGCGCTCGCGCGCCCCGACGAGAAACTCGACTTCGACGCCCTCGTCAACGAGGCGCGCCAGCAGATCATCTACGTGAACGGTGCCAGTTCCGCCGAGTGCGACGACGACGAATAGAGGAGGTCGACGATGAGAGAGTTCCTTAAGGACGTGTGGATGCACGGCGGTGAGGAAAGCCGCGCCATCACCCCCGAGAACATCACGGGCGAGAAGGGCCGCGCCGCCATGTCGGCCAGCCACCTCGGCGTCGGCCGCAAGGGCTCGTGCTGCGTGCCCCTTGAGTCCGGCGAGACCATCACGCTCGCGGACATCGAGGGCCCCGGCATCATCCGCCACATCTGGATGACCGTCCCCGACAAGACCGCCGCTGGCAGCTTCGTCATGCGTGACCTCGTGCTGCGCTTCTACTGGGACGACGAGGAGACCCCCTCGGTCGAGTGCCCTGTCGGCGACTTCTTCTGCAACGGCTTCGGTGAGCGCGCCATCGTCAACTCGATGCCCATCTGCGTGAACCCGACGGGCGGCATGAACTGCTACTTCGAGATGCCCTTCAGGAAGCACGCCAAGGTCACGCTTACGAGCGAGCACCCCGGGTTCATTAAGTACATCTTCTACACGTTCAACTACGCGCTCACCGACGTGCCGGACGACGCCATGTACTTCCACGCCCGCTTTAACCGCGAGCGCAGCACCCGCAGGGGCGTCGACTACACCGTGCTCGACGGCGTGCGCGGCAAGGGCTACTACGTCGGCACCTACATGGCCCTGTGCGCCCTGGAGCGCTATTGGTGGGGCGAGGGCGAGATGAAGTTCTTCCTCGACGGCGACGAGGAGTTCCCCACGGTCACCTCGACGGGAGCCGAGGACTACTTCGGCGGTGCCTGGGCCTTCCTCGACAGGCCGCCCCACGCGCTGCCCGAGGCGCAGTGCTTCAACACGCTGTTCGCCGGCTACCCGTACCGCTCGACGCGCGACGCCACGCGCGACCGCTTCAGCGCGGGCAAGCCGAACCCGAATCCGATGCTCGCGACTAACGACGACGCGCTGCCCAGGCACGGCCTCTACAGGTGGCACCTTCCCGACCCGATCTCGTTCAAGGAGGACCTGCGCGTGACGTTCCAGGACCTCGGCAACGACGACATCAAGCTCTACGAGCGCGAGGACGACATCTCCACCGTCGCCTACTGGTACCAAAGCGAGCCGCACGCCGTGCTCGCCCCGTTTGCCGCGAGGCAGGACCGCGTGCCCAGGTAGGGTCGCCTCGAAACAAGCCAACGTTATGGGCGCCCGCGGTTGACCATGACTGCGGGCGTCCCTTTGTAAGGAGGATCACATGAGCGAAAAGCAAATGAGGCTCGGCGCCCTCGAAGCCGGCGGGACCAAGATGGTCTGTGCCGTGGTGTCCGGCGACGGCGAGGTCCTCGACCGTATGGAGACCCCGACGCTTACGCCCGCCGAGACCGTCCCGCAGATGATCGAGTGGTTCACCGCCCGCGATGTGGACGCGTTGGGCATCGGCGCCTTCGGCCCGACCTGCGTCGACCCCAACGACGAGCGCTACGGCTCCATCCTCCAGACGCCCAAGCTCGCGTGGCGAGGCCATGGTCTTCGCGCCGCGTTCGCCGACGACCTCGGGATTCCGGTGGCCTACGACACGGACGTTAACGTTGCCTGCCTCGGCGAAGTGGTTTTCGGCTGCTGCAAGGGGCTCGAGGACGCCGTCTACGTGACCATCGGCACCGGCGTGGGCGCGGGCGTCATGTGCGCGGGCAGACTCCTTCACGGTATGCTGCACCCCGAGGCCGGTCACATGCTGGTAAAGACCCGTCCCACCGAGGAGGGACGCTGCGTCTGCCCGAGCCACGCGAGCTGTCTCGAGGGGCTCGCCTCCGGCCCCGCCATCGCCGCGCGCTGGGGAAAGCCCGCGGCCGAGCTCGCGGACAACGATGAGGTGTGGGCGCTCGAGGGGGATTATCTGGGGCAGATGTGCGCGAACCTCGTGCTCATGTACTCGCCTCGCCGCATCGTCCTCGGCGGCGGCGTGATGCACCAGGAGCAGCTCTACGGCATCGTCCGCAAGAAGACCCTCGAATATCTGGGTGGCTACATCCAGACCGCCGAGCTTAAGGACATGGAGAGCTACATCTGCGCCCCGGGCTGCGGCGGCGACCAAGGAATCCTCGGCGCGGCCGAGCTGGCAAGAAGGGCGCTCGCGTAACTTGCGCTCTCTCCGCCATACAACGCGTTAAGAAAAGACGAGCGCTTCTTGCCAATTGAGCGGCAAGAAGTGCTCGTCTTTTGCATTTGTTTTTGGGCAGGACGCCCCGCCTCCGCTAGAGTCCCTGGACCGCCACACCCACGAGGTTTGGACCGGTGTGGACAAGAAGCGCGGGGCTGATGTCGGAGCGGACGACCTCCACCGCGTTGGCCACGCGCTCGCACAGGGCCTGCTCCATACGGTCGTAGAGGTCGGCGTGGGCCGAGGTGCGGCTCGCGGCAAAGCGCACCTTGGGGTGCTTCTCGACGATGGCGGCGATGAGCTTGACCTCGGTGCGATGCGGTGCTTGCACAGCCATTTCGTGTGCGCGAGGCTGTTGGCTTTCTGGGCCACAGCAATCACCTTCCCCCTAGTATGATGACCTGAACAATCCTCATGCTAGGGGGAAGGTTTTTGTCGCGTAGCGGAAATTGGCCTCCACCCGCTGAGCGGGTGGCTTTCTATGCCGCGCGTGCCGCGCGGCACGGACTAAAGTCCATGAATAAAAACGAGGAAGGCCACGTCCGGCCTCCCTCGCAAAGGGTCTCTGATTACTCCCACTCATTGGGGACAGACTTAAATGAGTGCTCTTGAAATGCCGGCGCCTGGGGACGTTCTTTTTCTGTCTGCAGTTTGGAACGTTCCTTTTCTGTCGGCAGTTTGGGACGGTCCTTAGAGCTGCAGCGCGCCATGAGCGACGAGGCGAAGCGGATCATCCTGTCTTTTGAGTTCTAAGCATAAGCCCCTGTCTCTGAGCAATGACCGGTTCGCATTTGTGCGTATTTGCGTGCGTGGGATTGCGTGAATATGCGTATAGATGCGCCGTTTACGGGACAAAAATGACCGTTTAGCGGTGAGATACGCACAAACACGCACAGACGCGCGTGTTTGTGCGAATATAGAGCTATCCGAAATGCAAGACGTTCTATGACACAGGAGGCACATATGGTAGATTCCAAGCAGGCTCCACTCGACTCCGCGGCAGCCGCAAAAGCAGCGTTCGCTTCGGTCCAGGACAAGCCATTCCCCGATGATATCTTTACGGCTCCCGAGCTTCGTTGGGCTGTGATCGGGTGCGGCGTTATCGCCAACCAGATGGCCCAGTCTCTCGCTCTTACCGGCCGCAAGCTTGCGGGCGTCGCCAACCGTACGCTGTCCAAGGCTCAGGCTTTTGCTGAGCAGTATGGCATCGAGAAGGTCTATGAATCGGTTGAGGACCTCTACGCCGATCCGGGCATCGACGCCGTCTATATCACCACGCCGCACAACACGCATATCACCTATCTGCGTGACGCGCTGGCCGCCGGCAAGCACGTGCTCTGCGAGAAAGCCATTACCCTCAATTCCGCTGAGCTCGACGAGGCGCGTGCCATCGCCGACGAGCACAACGTCGTCCTCATGGACGCCACCACGGTGCTTCATATGCCCTTGTATCAAGAGCTGCGCCGTCGCATGGATGCCGGCGAGTTTGGTCGCATGAACCTCGCCCAGCTCAACTTTGGTAGCTACAAGGAGTACGGCGATCTGACCAATCGCTTCTACAACCGCAACCTTGCTGGCGGTGCCATGCTCGACATTGGCGTGTATGCCCTGTCCGTCATGCGTCTCTTTATGGCAAGCCAGCCCATTGAGGTCGTTTCGTTGGGCAACACCTGTGAGACCGGTGTTGACGTTGCGGGCGGCATCGTCTGCCGTAATGCCGAGCAGCAGCTGGGTGTTGTGAGCCTCACGCTCCACTCCAAGCAACCCAAGCGCTCGATTATTAGCTTCGATAAGTGCTATATCGAGGTCAACGAGTATCCGCGCGCCGATCACGCGACTATCGTGTGGACTGCGGACGGCCACCGCGAGGAGGTCCACGCCGGCACCGAGGCTTACGCCCTTTGCTATGAGATGGCCGATCTTGAGAAGGCCGTTGCCGGCGACGACTCTAAGCGTGAGCTTCTGGGCTATGCTTCTGATGTTATGGAGCTGATGACCAAGCTACGCGCCGACTGGGGAGTCGTGTACCCCGAGGAGGAGTAAGCGATGCTAGCGGAAGATAGGCTCAACGCGATCGTGTCGATGGTTCAGCAGACCGGCTCGGTTACCGTGCCGGAGCTTGCCGAAGCCCTGGGCGTGACGGCGTCTACCATTCGGCGCGACCTGCAGACGCTCGACCGAGCACACCGTATCGCCAAGGTGCACGGAGGCGCGACAAGTCTGGAGCGCGCGCACGTGACGCGCGACCTAACGCTTAATGAGCGCAGCGACCTCCATAACGACGACAAGGAGCGTATCTGCGCCCGTGCGGCGGCGCTTGTGGAGCCCGAGAGCTTTGTATACATCGACTCGGGTTCGACGACGCTCAGGCTCATCGAGCATCTTCCACACCTTGAAGATGTCACCTATGTGACCGATTCCGTGCTCCATGCTCAACGCCTTGCTTTGCGCGGCATGCGTACCGTGGTGCTGGGTGGCGAGCTCAAACCCGAGACCGAGGCGCTCGTTGGCCCCGATGCCTTGGCAACCTTAGACCGCTACAACTTCAACTGTGGCTTTTGGGGCTCTAACGGCATTGCCGCCGAGCAGGGCTTCACGGCGCCCGATATCGAGGAGGCGCAAGTAAAGCGTATCTCGATGCGCCATACGGCCAAGCGCTTCGTAATCTCGGACGCCAGTAAATTTGGCATGGTGGCGCCCGTCAAGTTCGCGGACTTCCGTGACGCAACGATTATTACCGCAGGCGATGTCCCTGCCAAGTACCGGGCAATGGACAACGTCATCACGGTCTAACAGCAAGGGACGGGCTAAGGCCAAAACCACCGCGAAGGGGCAGGAACCTTTGTGGTGGTTTTGACGTTTGTCCAGATAAAACCTGCCAAAATAAACCTGTCCCTTTTTGGCAGGTTTTAGGGCTCCCAGGGGCAGGGGGCTTCGATGTGGATGTGCTCGCCGGTTACGGGATGCGTAAAGGACACGCTGTGGGCGTGGAGCATGAGGCCACAAGGACGCGGCGTCCCGTACAGGTCGTCGCCCACCAGGGGATGGCGCTCGCTCGCCAGGTGCACGCGAATCTGGTGTTTGCGGCCGGTGAGCAGCTCGACATCGATATACGAGCGCGTGGGCAGGCCGCGGCGGCTCTTAAGACGCTTGAGCACCTTCACGCGCGTTTGAGACGGCTTGCCGCTGGCGCCGACGCGCATCTTTCGGCTGTCGTGACGGTCGCGGGCGATGGGCTTGTCGATGAGCTTTTCGTTCCAGTCGATCTTGCCCTCGGCGAGCGCCAGGTAGTGCTTTTCGAACGCGTGGTCGATGATCATCTGGTCAAAGGCGGGCTGCGTCTGCTTGTCGAGTGAGAACAGCACCACGCCGGTGGTGTCACGGTCCAGGCGATTGAGCGGCTGCATGTCGGTCGCGGCAAAGCCGTCGCCCATCGCCAGCAGCAGGTCGCTGGCGTAGTCGGTAAGTGTGCGCTCGCCGGTGCCGTCACCGTGGACGATCATGCCGGCGGGCTTGTCGATGGCCATGAGCCAGGCGTCGCAGTAGAGGACTTGAGGTTCTTCGTTCACGTGTAAGCCTTTCGGTTAGCTAATTCCCACAAACATGCAGCCCGAGGTGGCGCCGCGCAGGCGGGCGGCCGGCTTGCGGCCGGCTTGAGCCGCCTCGACAGCGCGACGGACGCGAGCGACGGCACGGCCAATCTCATCGGCCTCGAGCAAGGTTCCGTCGACCATAAGACGGCGCACGTCGGCATCGAGCAGCTGCGGAACTTGCGGCGTGAGGTCGATGGGGTAGGCGTCGTACAAGCGTGAGCGGCCGTGGATGTCGGTACGCACCGGCATGACCTTTCCGTCGATATTCTTGAGCGAGAGCTTGCGGGCACGCAGGCGGCAGTTGGCGCAATCGTGGATGCAGCCGTTGGCAACCTGCAGAATGCAATGCTCGCTTGTCATGACGCGCGGGCGGCCAAAGACGGTGATGCCCAGAGCCGCGGGCGCGGCGGCGCCGAGCGAGACAATCTCGTCGAGCGTGATCTCGGGCGAGAGCCAAAACGCGCCGGCTCCGCGTTCGGCGAGTGCCTCCATGCAGGGCGTGTTGTGCACCGGCAGGCAAGAGCGAATCTCGGCCGTGGCGCCAACCTGGGCGGCCAGGGCAAGCTCAGAGATGTTGCCAATAGCGACCGTGGCGCCAGCAACAACCCATGGGTCAACGCGGACGTGGTCAACGGCGCGGCAGACCTCATCGAGCACGGGTACGATGCCCTGCTCAAACGTATCGGCGGGGGAGAGCTTGGCCGCATCGAGCGCGTCGGTGGTCATGTAGATGCGCGTTGCACCCTCCGCGCGAGCGGCCTCGGCGGCCTCGAGCGAGGTGACGGTAGCGCAGATCTGCGGCTCATCGCGGTAGTGCTCGGGCGCGGGGCGGGAATCATTGGTGACAGTCGCCGGTAGCTCGAGCGTGCGGGCGCGCTCCTCATACGGTGCCAGAATGGCCTCTTCCAGCGCCTTACAAGCGGCGGCGCGCACCTTGTGCACGGCGGAAAAGCCCATGCCGCAGCCCTCATCGAGCGCCACCTCAAAGCTCGCGGCCTCAAAGGGAGAGGAGCCCATGCGCCCGACGTGCTCAACCAGATCGGACGCCTCGACCGCACGGGTCTTGGCGGCCTCGACGGTGAAGCCCGTGGCGGTGGCGGTGAGCGCGGGGTCGTCACAGCAGGTGAGTGTGACAGTAAACGGCTTGCCCAGGCGCGCCACGACGGACACATCAACAGCGCGGCGGCGCAGCACATCGCGCTTGAGCGCGGCGCCGGCGGCGTCGATGGCACGCTGGCTGCGAATCACGCGGACGCGGCAGCCCTCGGGCATGCTACGGGGCACGCGACACTCGATAACATCGCCGGCAGCGGCATCATCGGCGGCAATGGTGGTCAGGAACTGGTCAAACTCGTTATCGTGGCGAAGCTCCAGCAGGTCGCCCTTGCCCACGGGCTCAAACAGCTCAATGCGGGCGATGGCGGCGCGGCGACGGCGGTCGTCGGGCTTGAGGCCGCGCACATCGCGGTTGGCCGGGCGGCTGCCCAGCACCGTGCCCACGATCTGTCCGCGGTTGTTGGAACGCTCATAGCTCATCATCTCGTCGCCCGAGGTGCCGTCCTGATAGGCGTGCGTAAAGTCGCGGTTAAAGCAGCGCTTGAGCTGGCGCTGACGGGCGGCTTCCTCGTCCTTAGAGGTCGAAACATCGGCCAGCATATCGTCAATCTGATGACGATACACGTCGACGATGGAATACACGTAATCGGGAGCCTTCATGCGGCCCTCGAGCTTGAGCGATGCGGCGCCGGCGTCATACAGACGGCGAACAAGCTGCGAAGTGTTGGTGTCGCGCGGGCACAGCGCGCGCTCGCGACCGGCAGGGGAGAGCGAGCGGCCGTTCTCGTCGATCAGCTCGTAAGGCAGGCGACAGGGTTGAGCGCACATGCCGCGGTTGGCCGAGCGGCCCGCCATGGCAAAGCTCGAAAGCAGACACAGGCCAGAGTAGCAAAAGCAGATGGCGCCATGGCTAAAGACCTCAAGGTCCACATCGGGCGCGGCATCGTGAATGGCGGCAATCTCGTCGATGGAAAGCTCGCGCGAGAGGGTCACGCGGTCGGCGCCCTGCTCGCGGCACCAAAGGGTTCCGCGGTCGTCGTGGATGTTCGCCTGGGTCGAGATATGCGTCTCGATGCCGGGCATGGTGCGCTTGACCTCAAAGAACAGGCCCCAGTCCTGGATGATGAAGGCGTCGGCGCCCAGCGTGGAGCAGCGATGGATGAGCTGCAGCGCATCGCTCATCTCGGACTGCTTGATGACGATGTTGACCGTGACGTAGACGCGCGAGCCGGCTAGATGCGCGGCGCGGCAGGCCTGCTCAAAGGCCTCGTCGGTAAAGTTGGTGGCCTTGCGGCGTGCGTTGAAGCTGCCCATGCCGCAGTAGATGGCGTCTGCCCCGGCGGCGAGTGCGGCAGCAAAGGGCTCGGGCCCTCCGGCGGGCGCCAAAAGCTCGGGTCTGCGGTTGGTGGTTCGACTGGCGGTTGCGGTCATATCCTGCCTTTCAAAATGCTCAGATACTCAAAAGTATAGTGGTGCCGTCGCGGCAGGCGATGCCCGTGCTCTAAGCGGGATAAAGTCTTCAGCAGCTTGGACTGGCTGCTCCACATGAGAACCGTTCAGCGGTCCGGGGAAACCGTTGGGCGATAAAATATTCTCGCAGCGTGATAATAATCTTGCATCGCGCGGAAACCTTGAGTACTATCCCAATCAAGCGCGGTGTTCAGACCGAACTGTGCCTCCCGGTGTGAACGCCGCGCTCCCGTTCCCTTTTACTTGTAAGGAGAAAAACATGAGCAAGACCGTCGTGTCTTCCGATAACGCACCCGCAGCCATCGGCCCGTATTCCCCCGGTATCCAGACTGGCAACATGGTGTTCCTGTCCGGCCAGCTGGGCATCGATCCCGCGACCGGCAAGCTGCCCGAGGGTGTCGAGGCCCAGGCCAAGCAGTCCCTCGCCAACGTCGAGGCTCTGCTGACCGCTGCCGGCGCCACGTTTGCCGATGTCGTCAAGACCACGGTCTACCTGGCCGACATCGCCGACTTTGCCGCCGTGAACGAGATCTACGCCTCCAAGTTCGAGGCCCCGTTCCCCGCGCGCAGCGCTTTCCAGGTTGCCGCTCTTCCGGCTGGCGGTCTGGTCGAGATCGAGGTCGTCGCCGCTCTCTAAGGCGTTGGCCACAACTAAACATGACATGCAAAAAGACCCTGCAGCGCGTGCGAGCTGCAGGGTCTTTTGTCAAGCGATGCGACAAAAATGATCCGTTTCCCTTCGTCCCCAAGGGATCACGTTTAGCCCTCCTTGCGGACTTTTTGCAGGTAGCGGTACACGCTGGGCTCCGAGATGCCCAACGCGGTGGCAGCGCAGGCCACGGCGCCCTTGAGCATGAACACCCCGTTGCCGTTGAGGTGGCGAATGACGTCCACGCGGTCGTTCTGACCAAGCGACGCTACATCCAGCCCGCGCGCGCTCAGCAACTCGGCAATGCTGCGGTCGATGAGCTCCTGGGTGGACTCCGAAAGGCTTTCGACCTCGATAGGGGCGGGCTCCGTGCGCGTCGGCGCTGCGTCGAAGCACGCCATGAGCTGCTGCGCCATGGCGTTGATGGAGCGTACGGTCGAGAGGTCGGTGTTGACGCAGAGCATACCGACGATCTCGTCATCCTCGCGGATAAAGAACGTCGCGGACTCCAACGTCTTGCCGCCGGCACCGCGCCCCTCGTAGCCCGTAATAAACGGCAGGTCGCGATACTTGGGGTCGTGCATGATCTTGAGCGCCAGATCGGTGGCGGGACCGCCGATCTTACGGCCGCTCACGATGCCGTTGCGAATATCGACGATGGCGTGGTCGGGATCCGAGAAATCGTGCAGCACGATTTCGCTGTTCTTACCGAGTATCTGCTCCAGGAAATCGACCATCGGCAAAAAGCGGCGTACGGTCTCGTTCACGGGCAACTCCTTTGGGTGAAATCGGAAATGTTCATAACAATTTTTTCTCATGGTAACACGGTGTCTATTGACTCGCATATTCGCAGGTACATTGCGTAATACAGACGAACGGTATGATTTTGGCGGTAAACGGTTGACCAAAAGAAAAGTTAGATGTTATTTTGACAAGACACTTTCCTGACCTGCGGAAATGCATTGTCTCAGCTCAAGAATAGTCTGATAACAAAAAATTATTATTGAGAATGAGAATCATCTTTAATACGATATGCAACGAAGGCACAACCTCAACCCCGCACTGCGTCACAATAGAGCGTTAGATGCGAAAACAACTATTTCGAGGATTGGTGGTCAAATGACCCAGGAGACGGTTACGAACGGCACTGAAGCCCTGTTCACTCGCGAAGGCATGCCTCCCGTTAAGGAAATGATCCCGTGTGCCCTTCAGCACGTACTGGCATCGTTTGCCGGCATCATTACCCCGGCGGTCATCATGGCCGGCGTCTACGGCTTTAATAGCCAGCAGAGCACCGACATCATCCAGGTCGCGCTCATTCTTTCGGCGATCGATACGGCCCTTCAGGCCTTCGCTCCCTTCCGTCGCATCGGCGGCGGCCTGCCCATCGTCATGGGCGTTTCGTTCGCGTTCCTGCCGGCTCTGCAGGCCATGGGTGCCTCGGGCTTTAGCTTTGGTGCGCTGCTGGGCGGCGAGATCGTCGGCGGCGCCGTCGCGGTCCTCTTTGGTCTGGCCTACAGCAAGATCAAGTGGCTGTTCCCGCCCGTCGTGACCGGTACGGTCATCTTCTCCATCGGCGTTTCGCTGTATCCCACGGCCGTCAAGTATATGGCCGGCGGTATGGGTACGCCGCTGTGGGGTACTCCGCAGGCCTGGTGCGTCGCTCTTATCACCTTCGCCGTGGTCTTTGCGCTCGCCAACTTTGGCAAGGGCACGCTCAAGCTGGGATCCGTGTTCTTTGGCATGATCGTTGGCATGATCGTTTCGATCCCCTTTGGCATGATCGACTTCTCCAGCGTCGCCACCGCTCAGGTCTTCGCCCTTCCCAAGCTCATGCCCTACGCGCTCGAGTTTGATCCCGAAGTCTGCATTACCCTCGCTGTTGTGTTCCCCATGGTTGCCATCCAGGTTATCGGTGACGTCTCCGCCGCCTGCCTGGGCTCCATCGACCGTATGCCCACCGAGCGCGAGCTCTCCGGCGCTATCGTGTCCCAGGGCCTCACCTCTATGGTCGGCGGCCTGCTGGGCGGTCTTCCCACCAGCGCCCTTGGCCAGAACGTGGGCATCATCTGCTCCAACAAGGTCGTCAACAAGTGGGTCTTTGTGATCATCGCGGCCGTCTTTGCCATCGCCGGTCTGTTCCCGCAGCTCTCTGCCGTCCTTTCCGCTATCCCGCAGCCCGTTATCGGCGGCGCGACCGTCGGCGTCTTTGGCACCATCACCATGAACGGCGTGCGCATGTTCACCCGCGAGGGCCTCACGCAGCGCACTACCACCATCGTCGGTACCTCCGTCGTCTTTGGCCTGGGTATCTGGATGGCCAGCGGTTGCCTTGCCGGCGAGGGTATGCCCGCCTGGGTATCCACCGTCATCGGCTCCAATGCCGTAACCCCCACCGCCATTATGGCCATTGTCCTTAACCTGATCCTTCCGCAGACGCCGGTCGTGGCTCAGCACATCGATGCTGCCAAGGACGCTGCCGTGGATCTGGTCTTGCCCGAGAGTAAGAAGTAACCAATTCGGTGCTATTCGTCGGCGGGCGCATCGCCTCGTCCGCCGACGTCATGCGGCGCCAAGCCGCACTTCAAAGGGTTTGTCCCTTTGGTGAAGCGTTGACGGGAGAGGGCCCGTTTCCGGTGTAGGCCGGCGCTTCGCACTCCGCCATGTCAGAGGTGTCAAACCCCGCCCCTGATGTTGAAGGGAGCATTCATGCTTCTGGTCGCTAACGGTTCCGTTTTTACCCGCAACGCTCAGACCCCGTTCATTCCCAACGGTGCGGTCGCCATTGACGGAGATACGATCGTCGAAGTAGGTCCCGAGTGCGAGCTCAAGGCCAAGTACCCGGATGCCGAGTACGTCGACGCCCAGGGCAACCTCATCATGCCCGGACTCATCAATTGCCACACCCACATCTACTCGGGTCTGGCTCGCGGCCTTGCCATTAAGGGCTGCAACCCCACCAACTTCCTGGAGAATCTTGAGCAGCAGTGGTGGAAGATCGATGACAACCTGACGCTCGACGGCACCAAGGCCAGCGCCTATGCCACGATTCTGGACTCCATCCGCGATGGCGTCACCACGATCTTCGATCACCACGCGAGCTTCTGCGAGATCCCAGGCAGCCTCTTTACCATTAAGGATGCAGCTCAGGAGCTGGGCATGCGTTCGTGCCTGTGCTACGAGGTCTCCGACCGCCGCGGTCAGGAAAAATGCGACCAGGCCATTGCCGAGAACGCCGAGTTTGCCCAGTGGGCCGCCAAGGAGCGTCGCGATAACGACAACCGCATGATCGCCGCCATGTTTGGCGGTCACGCCACCTTTACGCTGTCGGACGAGACCATGGATAAGATGGCCGAGGCCAACAACGGCCTGACCGGCTTCCACATCCATGTGTGCGAGGGCATGAATGACGTGTGGGACTCCCGCCTCAACCGCGGTGGCATCAGCCCCGTCGAGCGCCTGCTGCAGCACAACCTGCTGGGTCCCGACACCATGCTCGGCCACTGCATCCACGTGACGCCCGCCGAGATGGACATCGTCAAGGAGTCCGGCACCTGGCTCGTTAACAACCCCGAATCCAATATGGGCAACGCCGTGGGCTGCGCCCCCGTGCTCGAGTTCTTCCGCCGCGGCATCCCCGTGTGCATGGGCACCGACGCCTACACCCACGACATGCTCGAGAGCCTCAAGGTCTTTCTGATCATTCAGCGCCACAACGCCGCCATGCCCAACGTGGGCTGGTGCGAGGCCATGACGATGCTGTTCGAGAACAACGCCAAGATGGCGAGCAAGTACTTCGATCGCAAGCTCGGCGTGCTCGAGGCCGGCGCTGCCGCCGACGTCATCGTCATGGACTACAAGCCCTTTACGCCGCTGAGCGAGGAGAACATCGACGGCCACATGCTCTTTGGCATGATGGGCAAAAACTGCCGCACTACCATCATCAACGGCCGCGTCCTGTATAAGGATCGTAAGTTCGTTGGGATTGATGAGGACAAGATCAACGCGTGGACCATGGCCGAGTCCAAGAAGCTCTGGAGCACGCTCAACGATCGCGTGTATTAATTCCAATTGGAGATTCGCGCGCGTCGGATGTTTCGCCGCATCCGACGCGCGCATAGGCGGCCTCCGCGGGGTCGCCGGCGCTGTGCTAGCGCTACACCGTATTTGCGCCCGCCGCGCGGTCTCGCCGGGCGTTACAGAGAGGAGCTCACTATGAGCGACATCATGAGGCCGATCCCGTTTTCGCAGCTGATGAACTGGATCATCGAGGAGCACAAGACCCAGGACGCCATCTTTGGCGTGCGTAAGATGGTCACGGCCAACCAGGAGGGCGCGCTTCCCATTTTTGACGAGCGCATCGAGACTCCGTTTGGCCCGGCCGCCGGTCCCAATACGCAGCTGGCCCAGAACATCGTGGCCTCTTATGTGGCCGGTTCCCGCTTCTTTGAGCTCAAGACCGTTCAGGTTATGGATGGCGAGGAGCTCTCCAAGTGTGTGAACAAACCCTGCATTGTGGCGCAGGACGAGTGCTACAACTGCGAGTGGTCGACCGAGCTCGAGGTCCCGCAGGCCTTTGCCGAGTACGTGAAGGCATGGTTCGCCTGCCACCTGATCGCCCGTGAGTACGGCCTGGGCAGCCCGGACGGCTTTGTCTTCAACATGTCGGTGGGCTATGACCTGGAGGGCATTAAGAGCCCCAAGGTCGACGCGTACATCGAGGGCATGAAGGACGCCAGCGGCTCCGACGTCTGGAACGAGTGCCGCACGTGGGCGCTCGCTAACCTGGACAAGTTTGAGCATGTCGATGCCGCGTTTGTCGAGTCCATCCCGGCGCGCGTCTCCAACTCCATCACCGAGTCCACGCTGCATGGCTGCCCGCCGGCCGAGATCGAGCGCATCGCGACCTATCTGATCACCGAGAAAGGCCTCAACACCTACATCAAGTGCAACCCCACGCTGCTGGGCTATGAGTTTGCCCGTCAGCGTCTGAACGAGCTGGGCTTTGACTACATCGTCTTCGATGACACGCACTTCCGCGAGGACCTGCAGTGGGCCGACGCCGTGCCCATGTTCGAGCGCCTGATTGCCCTGTGCGCCGAGCGCGGCCTGGAGTTTGGCGTCAAGCTGACCAACACGTTCCCCGTCGACGTGACGAGGAACGAGCTGCCTTCCACCGAGATGTACATGTCCGGCCGTTCGCTGTTCTCGCTGACCATCGAGGCCGCCCGCCGCATTACCGAGCAGTTCGATGGCAAGCTGCGCATCAGCTATTCCGGCGGTGCCACGGTCTACAACATCCGCGCCCTGTACGATGCCGGCATTTGGCCCGTTACTCTGGCGACTGACGTGCTCAAGCCCGGTGGTTACGAGCGCTTTAGCCAGATGGCCGGCGAGTTTACCGACCTGGACGGCAAGCCGTTTGAGGGCGTCTCGCTCGAGGCCGTGACCGCGATCCAGACCGACTCGCTCACCAACCCGCTCTACAAGAAGCCGCTGCGCCCGCTGCCCGATCGCAAGGTCGCCGGCAAGAGCCCGCTTTCCGACTGCTTTACCACGCCGTGCCGTACGAGCTGCCCCATCCAGCAGGATATTCCCGCCTACCTGGCGGCTGTTGACGAGGGCCGCTACGAGGACGCGCTCAACATCATCATCGAGCGCAACGCCCTGCCGTTCATTACCGGCACCATCTGCCCGCATCCCTGCGGCCGTGCCTGCGAGCGTGCATTTTACGAGCCCGAGGGCGCCCAGATTCGCGCCAGCAAGCTCAAGGCCGCCCGCGAGGCCATGACCGCCGTGCTGCCCAAGCTGCGCGCCCAGGCTATCGCCAACGACGGTGAGCGCAACGTTGCCGTTATCGGCGGCGGCCCGGCCGGCCTGGCGACGGCGTTCTTTCTGACGCGTGCCGGCGTGCCCGTCACTATCTTCGAGGCCCGCGACTCTCTCGGCGGCGTGGTCCGTCACGTGATCCCCGAGTTCCGTATCGCGAGCGACGATATCTCCCACGATGCCGAGCTCTGTCTGGCCTTTGGCGCCAAGGTGCAGCTCAACGCCCGCGTGGAGTCCATTGACGAGCTCAAGGCCCAGGGCTTTACCGACGTAGTCGTGGCCACTGGCGCCTGGATGCCCGGCTCTGCGGGCCTGGGCGAGGGTGCCGAGCTCGACGTGCTGGAGTTCCTCGAGGCCGCCAAGAAGGGCGAGAAGCTCGAGCTGGGCGAGGACGTCGTGGTCATCGGCGCCGGCAACACCGCCATGGACGCGGCCCGCGTGGCCAAGCGCCTTGCTGGCGTGAAGAACGTGCGCCTGGTGTATCGCCGCACCAAGAAGCAGATGCCCGCCGACGAGGAAGAGCTCGATCTTGCTCTTGCCGACGGCGTTGAGTTCTGCGAGCTGCTGGCGCCCAAGGCGCTCAACGGCGCCGTGCTGACCTGCGACGTCATGGAACTTGGCGAGCCGGATGCAAGCGGCCGTCGCAGCCCCGTCGCCACGGGCGAGACCGTCGAGCTTTCCGCCACCACGGTGATCTGCGCCGTGGGCGAGGGCATCGATGCCAGCCTGTACGACGCCGCGGGCGTCGAGCACGACCGTCGCGGCCGCCTTGCCGCCACCTCCACCGGCGTCGAGGGCGTCTGGGCTGCCGGTGACTGCCGCCGCGGTCCCGCTACCGTGGTCGAGGCTATCGCCGACGCCGCCGAGGTCGCCCGTGCCATTGCCGGCGTGGACTTTAACAAGTACGCCGACTGCAACGAGCAGGCCGGCCGCGAGGACACCTGCTACGAGCGCAAGGGATCGCTGTGCCGCGACAAGCGCAACTGCACCAAGACCCGCTGCCTGGGCTGCGGCTCGGTGTGCGAGGTCTGCTGCGATGTGTGCCCCAACCGCGCCAACGTGGCAATTAAGGTGCCGGGCCTGGCCAAGCATCAGGTCGTCCACATCGACGGCATGTGCAACGAGTGCGGCAACTGCGCCGTGTTCTGCCCCTACCAGGAGGGTCGTCCCTACAAGGACAAGCTCACCCTGTTCTGGAGCGATCAGGACATGGAGAACTCCGAGAACGAGGGCTTCCTGGCAGTGGACGAGGACCACTTTAAGGTCCGCGTCGCCGGCACGGTCCGCACCGTCTCGGTCGATGCCGTCAACACCGGTCTGCCCGAGGCCGTCCGCCTGACCATCAAGGCCGTGCGCGACAGCTATCCGTATCTCCTTAAGAAATAGGCGAGTCTCTTATGGCCAAATCCATTCAACATAACGTGGCCTACGTTGCCTGCGGAAGCGGTTGCGCCTCCGCAGGCGGCGACGCCCGCTGCAGCGAAGGCTGCATTGGCTGTGGCGCCTGTGTCACGGCCTGTCCCCACGGCGCCATTGCACTGATTGATGGCATCGCCCGCGTGGACCGCTCCAAGTGCACGGGCTGTGGCCTGTGCGGCATGGCGTGCCCGCAGCGCGTGATTGCCTTTGTTCCCGGCTACCAGAACATCCTGGTGCGCTGCAACAACACCGATAAGGGCGCCATCGCCCGCAAGATTTGCGACACGAGCTGCATCGGTTGCGGCATGTGCGCCAAAAAATGCCCTGCCGGCGCTATCCGCATCGAGGACAACTGTGCCCACATCGACGGTGCGGACTGCCTGTCGTGCGGCATGTGCGCCGTCGTTTGCCCGCATGGCGCCATCCACGACCGCACCGGCATCGCCGCCGGCGTGTAGAAGGGAATCACCATGGCACAGGAATTCACTTTTACCGTTAACGGCGTCGAGCACACGACGACCCAAAACAAACCGCTGCTGCGCTACCTGCGCGACGACCTGCACATCCATTCCGCCAAGGACGGCTGCTCCGAGGGTGCTTGCGGCACCTGCACCATTCATGTGGACGGTGCGGCCGTCAAGGCCTGCGTGCTGACCACCGCCCTTGCCGCCGGCCGCAACATCGTGACTGTCGAGGGCCTGCCCGAGGACGTGCGCGAGGCCTTTGTGTACGCCTTTGGCGCCGTGGGCGCCGTGCAGTGCGGTTTTTGCATCCCCGGTATGGTCATGGCAGGCGCGGCGCTGATCGCCGAGGACCCCGAGCCCACCGAGGAGCAGATCAAGTACGCCATCCGCGGCAACGTCTGCCGCTGCACCGGCTACAAGAAGATTATTGAGGGCATTTCGCTGGCCGCTGCGGTGCTCCGCGGCGAAAAGCAGATCGACGAGGACCTGGAGCGCGGCGACGACTACGGCGTGGGCAAGCGCGCCTTCCGTATCGACGTGCGCAAGAAGGTGCTCGGCGAGGGCAAGTACCCCGATGACATCGACGAGCTCGATCAGCCGGGCCTGACCTATGCCAGCGCCGTGCGCTCCAAGTATCCGCGCGCCCGTGTGCTTTCCATCGACACCTCCAAGGCCGAGGCCCTGCCCGGTGTGGTAGGCATCCTGCGCGCCGAGGATGTGCCGGTCAACCAGGTCGGCCACCTTATCCAGGATTGGGACGTCATGATCGCCCAGGGCGATATCACCCGCTGCGTGGGCGATGCCATTGTGCTGGTGGTTGCCGAGGACGAGGCGACGCTCGAGAAGGCCAAGAAGCTCGTAAAGATCGATTACGAGCCGCTGGAGCCCGTGCGTAACATTGTCGAGGCCAGGGCTGCCGACGCCCCGCGCCTGCACGACAGTTTCTTTGCCTTTGGCAACACGGTGGAGCTCAAGGACAACGTGTGCCAGAGCCGTCACGTGACGCGCGGCGACGCCGCCAAGGCGCTGGCAGAGAGCGCGTTCACCGTGACGCAGCGCTTTACCACGCCCTTTACCGAGCATGCCTTCTTGGAGCCCGAGTGCGCCGTCGCCTTCCCGTACAAGAACGGCGTCAAGGTGCAGTCGACCGACCAGGGTGCCTACGATACGCGCAAAGAGTGCGCCCACATGTTTGGCTGGGATAGCGAACCCGAGCGTGTGGTCGTCGAGACCATGCTCGTGGGTGGCGGCTTTGGCGGTAAGGAGGACGTTTCGGTCCAGCACCTGGCCGCGCTCGCCGCATATAAGTTCCAGCGTCCTGTGAAGTGCAAGCTCACGCGTGCCGAGTCGCTCGCTTTCCATCCCAAGCGCCATGCCATGGACGGTACCTTTACGCTGGGTTGCGACGCCGAGGGCAACTTTACCGGCCTGGATTGCGAGATCAACTTTGACACCGGCGCCTACGCGTCGCTGTGCGGCCCGGTGCTCGAGCGCGCCTGTACGCATGCCGTCGGCCCCTACAAGTACCAGAACACCGACATTCGCGGCTTTGGCTACTACACCAACAACCCGCCCGCCGGCGCGTACCGAGGCTTTGGCGTTTGCCAGTCCGAGTTTGCGCTCGAGAGCCTGATCGACCTGCTGGCAGAGAAGGTTGGCCTGGATCCGTGGGAGATTCGCTACCGAAACGCCATCGAGCCGGGCGAGGTTCTGCCCAACGGTCAGATTGCCGACTGCTCCACGGCGCTTAAGGAGACGCTGCTCGAGGTCAAGGATGCCTACTACGCGCATCCCGGCCACGCCGGCATTGCCTGCGCCATGAAGAACGCCGGCGTGGGCGTGGGCCTGCCCGATGCCGGTCGCTGCAAGATTCGCGTCGAGGATGGCTGCGCCGTGGTCTACGCCGCCACGTCCGACATCGGCCAGGGCTGCAACACCGTCTTTTTGCAGGACGTTGCCGAGGCCTGCGGTCTGCCGCTGAGCTGCATTGCCAATGGCGAGTGCTCCACCGAGAACGCTCCCGACTCCGGCACCACGTCTGGCTCGCGCCAGACGGTCGTGACCGGCGAGGCCGTGCGCGGTGCCGCCTTCCTGCTGCGCGATGCCATGGTTGGCATCGAGGCCGGCAAGCCTGCGCCTACCGCCCCGGTGAGCGCGCATGGCGACGGCGTCAAGATCGAGTACGACGACGGTCGCGCCTATCAGCTGCGCACGCAGGAGCTCGTCGCCGGCCAGGGTATGCATCCTCAGGATCCCGCGACCGCCATCAAGGCGCTTGAGGGATGCGAGTTTGGCTACGTGTATCTGGAGCCGACCGACAAGCTGGGCGCCGACGTTCCCAACCCCAAGAGCCACATCTGCTACGGCTTTGCCACGCATGTGGTCATTTTGGATGATGACGGCCGCGTGAGCGAGGTCTATGCCGCGCACGATTCCGGCAAGGTTGTCAATCCCATCTCCATCCAGGGTCAGATCGAAGGCGGCGTGCTCATGGGTATGGGCTATGCGCTTACCGAGGATTGGCCGCTCAAGGACTGCGTACCCCAGGCAAGGTACGGCACGCTCGGGCTGTTCCGTGCGCCCGAGATTCCGGATATCCACGCCATCTACGTGGAGAAGGACGAACTGCTGCCCGTGGCATACGGCGGAAAGGGCATCGGCGAGATTGCAACGATCCCCACGGCGCCCGCCGTGCAGAACGCCTATCGCGCATTCGACGGCAAGCTGCGTCCGGATCTGCCCATGGTGGATACCCCGTACAGCCGCGCCCGTCACCGCGGGTAGGGTGGAGCGCGAACGGTTATTGCTGACTGCCGTCTGCGCTTGCCATCAACTGTATAAGCTGCGCCTTTGGCCCCAGCTCCATCGTGAGCCGGGGCCTTTTGCTTGAAGCACCTCCGCATACGGAAACTGCGTCCCAGATTTCGGCTCCAGAATGGGATGCGCTTTCCGGAACAGCCCTCAACCGGAAACTGCGTCCCGGAATTGGCGCTCAGAATGGGATGCAGTTTCCGGATCGGCTCTCAGGCGGAAACTGCGACCCGGAATCGATGCTCAGAATGGGATGCGCTTTCCGAATCGCCTTCAGGCGGAAATTGCATCCCATTCCGAGTCTTCATTCTGGGACACGCTTTCCGCAAGGAGCTTCGTCGGGAAAGCGCATCCCATTCCGAGCGCCTATTCCGGGATGCGCTTTCCGGCTGTCGTTCACTTGGAAACTGCGGCCCAGTTTGAGCGTCTATTCCGGGATGTAGTTTCCGCTGGGCGTTCAACCGGAAAGCGTGTCCCGTTCTAGGCCTTGATTCCGGGACACGGTTTCCGCTAGGCATGCCATCTGGAAAGCGCATCCCGTTTTGAGCACTCAGTCTGGGACATGGTTTCCGCGGGAGCTTCCGACCGGAAAGCGTATCCCGGTTTGGTAGGCAGGCGGGCATAAGCTCAGCAGCTCCTACAGCTTCACGTCGTTGAGCCATGTCGGCAGCGCGGTCTGCCGGATACCTGCCGTCTGCAGCTTTTTAGAGAGCATTCCTGCCGAGCGGACCTCGTTCATGGTAAAGCGCAGCAGAGGGTGACCGTAGAGCGATAGGTGCGCCTCGCGTTGTCGTTCGGCAACGAGCGCCTCGGCGGTGGTGCGTCCGGCCAGCATGGTCTGGTCGGTATATTTGATGAGCCCGTCGAGCTCGCCCAGCGTGAGTTCCCGCGCCTGGCGCTCCCAGGCAAAGTCCGTTCGTATGGGCTTGGCCGAATCGAAGGGGTCCGTCAGCTCGTATTGAAGCCAGTCGGGCGCAAAGCCCGTCTCGATCATGACGGCTCGGGCGACCGATTCCCCGCCGCTTTCGGCGCGGGCGTCGGCATATCGAAGCGTTGTGAGGGCGGTGCGAATCGCGCGACCATTGCGGGCAGTCGCTCGTTGCTCAACGGCCTCCATCAGCTGTTCCCGCGCAAGGCCGAGTTTTGAGATCGCCGAATCGGCAATGGGCATGCCGTCGGCAAAACCAGTTTGCAGCAGACAATCTGTGACCGTTTGGATGGGCGGCGTTACCGATATGCCGGATAGACGGATTGCTCCGGCCGGCTCGATCTGATGCCGCTGAATATGCGCGCCCGGGCGAGCCGATGGCTTTGTCGAGCTGCAGACGTGTGCGACGTTCAGGTGCCGCCACGAGACCTCGAGCCCCAGCAGACAGGCGGCCGAAAACGAGCAGAACGTCCAATCAGGGTGGATGATCGCAAGGGCGCGAATAATCTCGCAATGACGCTGCGCCCGGTTGAGTCCATCCCAGCGCGTTTTTCGCGCAAACAGCCCCGGCATGGGCGAGACAACCGTGCCGCCGGTGCGCCGAAGGAGCGCTTTGCGGATTGCCGTGCTCGGGGGAATCAGACAGCGCCCCTCTTGTTCGGCTTGAGTGAGCAGCTGGTCGATGAGTTGGTCATTGCAATGGGTCATGAGCTACCGCCTCCTTTTGGGTAGCAAAAACGTATCAGCCGCAACTTGCCGCTCAGCTGACCAAAAGCTGACCAAAATCTAACCATGCAGGTAGATGGCCTGTTTTCGGCGACTTTTTTACATCCGAATCGGTGGGCGGTAATCGGCGACCGTGAACGGTGGCTGGATATGAAGTCTTGGTAAGTTTCGGGACGTGTACTTTTTCGAAAAACGGTAGTCTCTCCGCGGAAAGTGCATCCCAGAATTAAGCCTCGGAACGGGATGCATTTTCCAGTAGATGCTTCAGTGGAAAGTTCATCCCAGAATTCAGGCTCAGAACGGGACGCGCTTTCCGGATGGCATGCTTGGCGGAAACTACGACCCAGTATTTGGCTCCAGAACGGGATACATTTTCCGGAACGGTCCCCAAACGGAAACTGCGTCCCGGATTCGACGTTCAGAACGGGATGCCGTTTCCGGTTGAGGCCTCGAGCGGAAAGCGCATCCCATAATCCCCAATGGCACCGCAGCGCATTTCGTGTCCGCGCGGGCGTCTGCGCCGGTCGTCGAATGACGTTATAGCTGGCTATATTATAGGTAGCTATAACGTTCGACCCTCCGACAACCCTTGGCCTTTGGCGGGACATGAGTCGCGAAGACGCTGCGGTTTGCCATGGCATGATGGGCGGCATTCCCGCATATATCGAGAAATCCGATCCTGTCGCACCGCTCAAGGACAACATCAAACGTCTTTTTCTTACTCCTACGGGCTATCTCTTTGAGGAGCCGAGCAACCTGCTGTTGCAAGAGTGTCGCAATCCCGAGCAATATGATGCGACCGTGCAAGCAATTGCTCAGGGGCGCTCGAAGATCTCGGAGATTACGAGCTCTACGGGAATCCCCGCGAGCAACGTAAAGACGATGACGAGGGCGCTGCGCTGTTTGCGGAGTGCAAATGGCGCAATGAACCGGCGGGCGAAGACGTGCTGCAAAAGCTCGTTCATCGAAGCGAGCTCTTTAGACGGCAACGAAAAAGCTATGCGCTTTTCTCAAAAAGCGGCTTTACGCAGGGATGTCGGGATGCCGCGGAGAGTAGGGGAGACGTCAAGCTGATCTCGTTTGCCGAGATGTGCGAGCGGAGATAACCAAGCGCTCTGATGTGATGCTCGGAATGGGACGCGCTTTCCCCTTGCGGCCTTTGGCGGAAAGCGCGTCCCAGATTATAGCTCCAGAGTGGGATGGCCTTTCCGGATCGGCCCCTCGCGGAAACTGCGTCCCGGATTCGATGCTCAGGACGGGATGCCGTTTCCGATAGAGGCATGGGGTGGAAAGCCTCCCATTTCTAATGTTCAAGAAATGGGAGGCAGCTCATCGCGAGCTGGGCCTTTTGTTTGGAGCGGAGGCAGCATCCCGGAATTCGGGCAATCCGGTGGTCAGGGGTTGAGCGAGCGTCGCGCTAAGGATGCCAAGCGTAAAACTTTCAATGAACATAGCGTAAAAACTACATCCGCAACGGCGTAAAAACTACATTGGAAGTAGCGTAAAATCCGCATTGAAAATGGCGTAATTTCGTATATCGCATGATTGCCCGAGCTTGCACGCGGCCTTTTGCGAGCTCTTGCCATGAACGAGAGCCAGGCTGTCACGTACAAGACGCTCATAAAGGACGCCTCGTACGGTGAGGCGGGCCCCGACGAGAGGACCATCGCTGCGTACCTGGATCTCTTCAACAGGCTCAAGCTGACCGAGGACCTGTGCGGAGTTTTGGCTTGGCTGCCAGGTTGTGGAAGTTGCGCTCGCTGCGCACGGAGAAATTGTCCATACGGACTCCTTTCATCGATGTTGGCAGGGCCACCGTGCCTCTTGGTCGGTTGGCGTCGGGATCGTGGAGCCAACTCTCTACCCCGACTCTGGATAAAACGCGCCCGCTCCTTGCGGGCACGATGGAGTCTATCAGCGCGCGCGGATGGCGCTTGATTTCCCAAGTGATTATTCGGCTTTCATCCGGAAAAGTGTCGAAATCAGTCGTGTAAAAGTACGGAAAAGTGTCGAAATAGGCACCTTAAAACTTCGGAAAAGTGTCAAATTCGATGGGCAAATTATCCGGAAAAGTGTAGCTGGATGACAAAACAGCACTTAGAAGCCGGTGCTGGATGCGGGATCCTGCGGCCGCCTTCAGCCCTCGCTACTCGTCGTCCCCGTCGTTGGGGTCGCCCTTGAGGGCGTTGATGTCCAGGTACTGGTTATCGTCCTCTTTTTGCTGGGTCTCCGACTCCGCTTGGGTGGGGCCGCGGAACAGCTGGAATCCCTCAAACGCAATGACGCCGAGCAGGGCGATGATAATGGCGATAAAGGCAACCTTGACTGCCTGCGGAAATTCCGAGAAACGCAGTGCCTTTTCCTCGGCGTAATAATCGGCGAAGCGTTCTTCGCCCGTGCTTTTGGTATACGCCGGCGCGGACGCGGCCTCCGGGTCATATTCCGGTGCAGGCGTGGCAGCGTACGGATCGTTGAGATAATCGCTCGATGCGGTGCCATAATCCTCGGTCTCGATGCGACCGTTGCCAGCATAGCCATCGGAATAATCGGAATATGCCGCATCGCCCTCATAGTCCGCGGCGCTCGTGTTGGCGGCAAAAAGCGGGTTAACTGGAACGTCGAGCGCCGGCATGCCGGTAGAGGTCTCATCAAGATCGGTTGCAGCCCAGGAATCGTAGGCAACCTGACGGGCAACGGGCTCGTCGAGCCTTGTGACCGGAGGCTTGCGTGCCGCAGGAACGGGCAACTGCTGGGCGTTGTACATAACGGTGCTGTCGGCCGATTTGCCCTGCGTCGCTGCGGCGAGAAATGCCGCCGTCTCGGACGGGTCGCTTGCGGGGCGGGGAGCGAGCGTGGGCGCCGAAGTGGGTGCGGGCGTAGGCGCGGGCGTCGAAACAGGCGACTGCGCAGGAGTCGGCGCAGATGCGGGCTTAGGCGCAAGTGCGGGATTGGGGCTTGACGGGCGAGCCCCGCCGCCCATGAGTTCGTCGGCGGTCCACGGGCGATCATCCATCACGTCGTCAAGGCTCAGCGAAAACAGGTCGTCTTCACCCTCATCGAACATGCGGTGCACATGTCCACCAATTGCCGGAATCAATCCGCGACCGGTGCATGATGCCTTGCTCAACGCCATTCTGTTCCATCCTTTCGAAATACTAATGACATCGATTATATGGAACTTCCCAAGCGGCTCGGTCTTGGATTCGTGCTTTCCAGAACTCGCGCCCAAAAGGGGAGGGGCAATCCAGGCGAGTGCCTACTTGTCGCCGGCCGCCGCCTTGGCCTCATTGAGGTAGCTATAAAAGCTGTACTTGGAGATGCCAAAGAACTCACAGGCACGCTCGCTCGACTTGGAAATGAGGAAGGCACCGCGACGGTCGAGGTAGCCAATGGCACGAATGCGCTCGTCTTTGGTCATGAGTGCCGCGGGCTTGCCCACAAACTGCTCGCACTCGTGCAGCAGGTCCTCGAGCAGGTCGCCGATGTTCTTGGTAATGGGCTCGGGCTCGGTGTAGCCCGTGCCGCCGGTGCCGGTAAAGGCGTCGAGCGAACGCTCAAAAGCCTTCATAAGCGTAATGTCAAAGTTGATGCCCAAAATGCCGACGGGCTTGCCCTCGTCGTTGCGGATAAAGATGGTTGAGGACTTGAGCAGCTTGCCATCGGTGGTTTTAGTGAGGTACGGCTCGCGGTCGTGTACGTCGGTGCTGCCCTCGTGCATGGACTCAAACACGATATGGCTGGGGCCGTCACCCAGTTTGCGCCCGCTGACGTGGCCGTTTTCGATCACTACGATGGAGTGGTCCACGTCCTCGGTCTCCAGATCGTGGACGACGACTTCGCAGTTGGGGCCAAATTGGAGCGCCAGGCCGTGTGCAAGACGCTTATAAAACTCAATCTGTGCGGGGGTCATGGGTGCCTTCCTAAAAATTAGTTTGGGCACACTTTGCCATAAACCACACTTGTTCGCAAATAACGAAAGCGTCGCTGCGCTATGTGACCGTTCGGCGGCGAAAAGGTACCGATTACGGCAACAAACAATTTGTTAGGTTTACCAATCAAAAAGTGTGATAGAACAGTACTAACAAACTTTTTGTTTGGCATCCACATAAAAGTTCAGTCGCATGAATGGGAATGGACTGAAACGCGTATGCGGGGGCCGGCAAGAGAGGACTTAAGGAGTTCACCGTATGGCCGATAAGATCCAGTGGGCGGGCAACACGATGCCCAAGAGCGATGACAAGCACTTGGGAATCATGAGCCTCGACCACGTGAAGAAGGCCCGCGCCTTCCACCAGTCGTTCCCTCAATATACCGTCACTCCGCTTGCCCGCCTGGACGGCCAGGCTGCGCGCCTGGGCCTGTCCAACCTGTGCGTTAAGGACGAGAGCTATCGCTTTGGCCTCAACGCCTTTAAGGTCCTGGGCGGTTCGTTTGCCATGGCCAACTACATTGCCGACGAGACCGGCAAGGACGTTGCCGAGTGCACCTTCGATTACCTGACCTCCGATCAACTTGCCAAGGACTTTGGCCAGGCAACCTTCTTTACCGCCACCGACGGCAACCATGGCCGCGGCGTGGCATGGGCTGCCAACAAGCTGGGCCAGAAGGCCGTCGTGCACATGCCCAAGGGTTCCACCAAGCCCCGTTTTGATAACATCGCCGCCGAGGGCGCCACGGTGACCATCGAAGAGGTCAACTACGACGAGTGCGTGCGCATGGCCGCCGCCGAGGCCGGCGCCTGCGAGCGCGGCGTTATCGTTCAGGACACCGCTTGGGAGGGCTACGAGAAGATCCCGTCTTGGATCATGGAGGGCTACGGCACCATGGCTTCCGAGGCTGCCGAGCAGCTGCGCGAGATGGCCATCAACCGCCCGACGCACGTCTTTGTCCAGGCTGGCGTGGGCTCGCTCGCCGGCGCCGTGGTGGGCTACTTCACCAACCTGTATCCCGATAACCCGCCCACTTTTGTCGTGGTCGAGTGCGCTCCTGCCGCCTGCCTGTACAAGGGCGCTGCCGCCGGCGACGGCGATCCGCGCATCGTGGACGGCGACATGCCCTCCATCATGGCCGGCCTGTGCTGCGGCGAGCCCAACATCCTGGGCTGGGATATCCTGCGCAACCACACCACCGCCTTCGTGTCCTGCCCCGACTGGGTCACCGCTCGCGGCATGCGCACCCTGGGCGCTCCCGAGAAGGGCGACCCGCGCGTCATCTCCGGCGAGTCCGGCGCTGTGACCACCGGCCTGGTCGAGACTCTCATGCTCGATCCCGAGTACGCCGAGCTCAAGGAACTCATCGGCCTGGACAAGACGAGCTCCGTGCTCTGCTTCTCCACCGAGGGCGACACCGATCCCGACCAGTATCGCCGTATTGTTTGGGAAGGCGAATATCCCACTTGCTAATCGTTAGGGCGGAGTAAATAGGTATCGCTCCGCCACCTCACAGGTAGATTCCTTCGTTTGAAAGGTTATGAACAATGGCTAAAGAACTCGATTTCGATGCTATCAAGGCTGCTGCTGAGTCCCATCGTGCTGATATGACTCGCTTCCTGCGCGCCATGATCTCCCATCCCTCTGAGTCCTGCGAGGAGGGTGAGGTTGTTGCCTGCATCAAGGCCGAGATGGAGAGCCTTGGCTATGACGAGGTCAAGGTCGACGGCCTGGGCAACGTCATGGGCTTTATGGGCGAGGGCGACAAGATCATCGCCATCGACTCCCACATCGACACCGTTGGCATCGGCAACATCGAGAACTGGGATGCCGATCCCTATGAGGGCTACGAGACCGACGAGATCATCTACGGCCGCGGCGGCTCCGACCAGGAGGGCGGCATGGCTTCCGCTACCTACGCTGCCAAGATGATGAAGGACATGGGCCTCATCCCCGAGGGCTACAAGATCATGGTCGTCGGCACCGTCCAGGAAGAGGACTGCGACGGCATGTGCTGGCAGTACATCTACAACAAGGACGGCATTAAGCCCGAGTTCGTCATTTCCACCGAGCCCACCGACGGCGGCATCTATCGCGGTCACCGCGGCCGCATGGAGATCCGCGTCGACGTTCACGGCACCTCCTGCCACGGCTCCGCTCCCGACCGCGGCGACAACGCCATCTACAAGATGGCCGACATCATCGCCGACGTCCGCGCTCTCAACAACAACGGCTGCGACGAGTCGACCGACATCAAGGGCCTCGTCAAGATGCTCGATCCCAAGTACAACCCCGAGCACTTCGAGGACGCCCGCTTCCTGGGCCGCGGCACCTGCACCGTCAGCCAGATCTTCTACACCAGCCCCAGCCGTTGTGCCGTGGCTGATTCCTGCGCCATCTCCATCGACCGTCGCATGACCGCCGGTGAGACTTGGGAGTCCTGCCTGGACGAGATCCGCAACCTGCCTGCTGCCAAGAAGTACGGCGACGACGTGAAGGTCTCCATGTACATGTACGACCGTCCGTCCTGGACCGGCGAGGTCTACGAGACCGAGGCTTACTTCCCCACGTGGATCAACAAGGAGACTGCTCCGCACGTCAAGGCCCTCGTCGACGCCCACAAGGCTATGTTCGGTGACGAGCGCATCGGCTGCGAGCCCAGCATGGACAAGCGCACCGGTCGTCCGCTGTGCGACAAGTGGACCTTCTCCACGAACTGCGTTTCCATCCAGGGCCGCTATGGCATCCCCTGCGTCGGCTTTGGCCCGGGTGCCGAGTCTCAGGCCCACGCTCCCAACGAGGTCACCTACAAGGACGACCTGGTCGCCGCTGCCGCCATGTATGTGGCTGCCCTGAACCTCTACGATCCGAGCCAGGCCGATGGCGACGCCACCGTGTTCCGCGCCGGTCTGACCAACAACAAGATCGATTAGTCCCATTCCTCGATCTTGTTGAGCCGGGGGCCGCTCGTGTCCCCGGCACCCCCCCGTTGACTTGGGGGCCCGCGGTCGTTATCTCCCATGCTTCCTCAACGGTAGCGGGTCCTCGTCATAGTGCTCGGCATGTTCTAGCCACACGCACATGCCGGAGCACATCTACTCATTGCGATCGTTTCACTTTTAGAAAGGATATTTACATGGACGCGAAGTTTACCGAGCTCGTCGAGCAGCTGAACGGCCTCGATTTTAAGGGCATGTACGGCAGCGACTTCCTGCACACCTGGGACAAGACCACCGATGAGCTCAAGGCGCTCTACATCGTCGCCGACGCCCTGCGCGAGCTGCGCGAGAACAACGTTTCGTCCAAGATCTTCGACTCGGGTCTGGCCGTCTCCCTGTTCCGCGACAACTCCACCCGTACGCGCTTCTCCTTCTCTAAGGCCGCCAACCTGCTCGGCCTTGAGCTGCAGGACCTGGACGAGAAGAAGTCCCAGATCGCCCACGGCGAGACCGTCCGCGAGACCGCTACCATGATCTCCTTCATGGCCGACGTCATCGGCATCCGCGATGACATGTACATCGGCAAGGGCGACGCCTACATGGCCGAGGTCTCCGAGTCCGTGCAGCAGGCTTACGAGGACGGCGTTCTTGATCACCGTCCCACGCTCATCTCCCTGCAGTCCGACTCCGATCACCCCACGCAGTCCTCTGCCGACATGCTCTACCTCATCAACGAGTTTGGCGGCCTCGAGAACCTCAAGGGCAAGAAGGTTGCCGTTACCTGGGCCTACTCGCCCTCTTACGGCAAGCCGCTGTCCTGCCCGCAGTCGCTGATCAGCCTGCTGCCCCGTTTTGGCATGGACGTCACCCTGGCTCACCCCGAGGGCTACGACCTCATGCCCGAGGTCGTCGAGCGCGCTAAGGGCTACGCCGCCGAGTCCGGCACCACCTTTAAGCAGGTCAACACCATGGCCGAGGCCTTCGAGGGCGCCGACATCGTGATCCCCAAGAGCTGGGCTCCGTTTGCCGCCATGGAGAAGCGTACCAACCTGTACGCCGAGGGCGACGACGCCGGCATCGCTGCGCTCGAGAAGGAGCTGCTCGCTCAGAACGCTACGCATCAGGATTGGTGCTCCACGACCGAGCTCATGGAGAAGACCGCCAACGGCCAGGACACCATCTTTATGCATCCGCTGCCCGCCGACATCTCCGGTGTCTCCTGCGAGCACGGCGAGGTCAACGCCGACGTCTTCGACATGCACCGTGTGGGCATGTACAAGGAGGCCAGCTACAAGCCGTACGCCATCGCAGCCATGATGTTCCTGCAGAAGGTTGCCGATCCCGCCGCTACCCTCAAGGCCCTCGACGAGCGCAACACCGCCCGTTGGTTCCAGGCCTAAAGCCGGGCTGAGAAATGGCTAAGCGTATTGTTGTCGCCCTGGGTGGAAACGCCCTCGGCGCCAACCTTCCCGAGCAGATGGAGGCCGTCAAGACGACTTCCAAGGCTATCGTCGACCTGATCGAGGAGGGCAACGAGGTTGTCGTCGTGCATGGCAACGGTCCCCAGGTGGGTATGATCGCCAACGCGATGGCCGAGCTCACGCGCTCTAACCCTCAGAAGTACGTTCCCTGCCCGCTGTCCGTTTGCGGCGCCATGAGCCAGGGCTACATTGGCTATGACCTGCAAAATGCGCTGCGCGAGGAAATGCTCGACCGCAATATCGACAAGGGTGTCGCCACCGTGCTCACCCAGGTCGAGGTTGCGGCAGACGACCCGGCCTTTGCCGACCCGGTCAAGCCGATCGGTCCGTGGATGAGCGAGGCCGAGGCCAAGGAGCTGGAGGCCGACCGCGGCTACCAGTTCATCCACGACGAGAAGCAGGGCTTCCGTCGCGTGGTGGCTTCGCCCAAGCCCGTGAACATCGTCGAGCTCGACACCATCAAGTCGCTCGTCGAGTCCAACCACGTGGTGATCTCCTGCGGCGGTGGCGGCATTCCCGTCACCAAGGCCCAGGGCAACCACCTTAAGGGCGCTGCCGCCGTCATCGATAAGGACTTTGCGGCCGAGAAGCTCGCCGAGCAGCTCGATGCCGATGCCCTGATTATCCTGACGGTCGTGGAGAAGGTTGCCATTGGCTTTGGCACCGACCACGAGCAGTGGCTCGACACGCTGACCGCGGCTGACGTAAAGCGTCTGTCCGAGGCCAACGAGTTCGGTCGCGGCTCCATGCTGCCCAAGGTCCAGGCCGCCTCGACGTTTGCCGAGAGCAAGCCGGGCCGCACGGCGCTCATCACGCTGCTCGAGAAGGCGCGTGACGGTCTTGCCGGCAAGACCGGTACCACGTTTACCGGCGACGCTGAGTAGGCATATCTGCACCATTGAGGAGGGTGCCCTGCGTCGCGGGGTGCCCTCCTTTGTGCTATGGGGAGCCAAGAGGCGTTCGCTGGAAAACGAGTGCGTGCCTGTTCCGACGGAGTGTGAGCTTGCTATGGTGGGTATAGCAACTATGGTGTCCAAGGCAGCCAGGGGAGGTTTGCGGAGATGAAACTCGGTTGCGTCATTATGGCTTCGGGCGAGGGCAAGCGGTTTGGCTCTAACAAGATGCTCGCCGATATCTATGGCGAGCCGCTGATTGCCCGGACCATCGATTCGGTCCCCGGGGGCTTTGATGTTGTGGTTTCGACGCGTTGGCCCGAGGTCGCCCATATTTGCGAGGACAAGCATTGCCCGTGCGTGCTGCACGATGGCGAGCTGCGCAGCGAAAGCGTCCGTGCGGGCCTTTCGTGGGGAGTCGAACGCAACTGGAAAGGTTGCCTCTTTTTGCCGGGCGACCAGCCACTTGTGAGTTCGGATTCTTTTGAGGGTATGGTTCGTGCGTTTGACGAGCGTGACCGCAATCATCCGGTGCGTCTTGCGTGCAACGGCGAGCCTTCGAGCCCGGTGCTCTTTCCGGCGGAATTGTTCGATGCGCTTATGCGTCTTGAGGGCAAGGACGGCGGCGGTTCGATCCTTAAGGACCGTACCGACGTGGTGCTGGTCGAGGCGCGTGCTTACGAACTGTGGGACGTCGATACCGCCAAGGGACAGCGACGCATAACGGAGCATATCGCCGCCTGCTCGTATTTTGATCGCGTGGCCAACTGCATCAACCAATAAGGAGCAATTATGATCATCATCAAAAACGGTGCGCTCGTGACGCCCCAGGGGCTTCGCCGCGCCGATCTTGCCATGGATGGCGATAAGATCGTGCGGATCGCCGCGGCGATTGAGCCGGCCGAGGGCGATACCGTCGAGGATGCTGCGGGCTGCTGGGTGTTCCCGGGCTTTATCGATGGGCACACGCACATGCAGTGCTGGACCGGCATGGATTGGACAGCCGATAGCTTTGAGACCGGCACGCGCGCGGCTGCCTGCGGCGGCACGACGACCATTGTGGACTACGCGACGGCCGATCGCGGCGTGACCATGCCCGATGCCTTGGTCGAGTGGCATCATCGCGCCGACGGCACCTGCACCGCCAACTATGCCTTCCATATGGCGCTTGCCGAGTGGAATGAGCGCAACCGCGCCGATCTTTCGGTCATGCGCGAGGCGGGCGTGTCGTCGTTTAAGACCTACTTTGCCTACGACCATCTGCGCCTGGACGATGCCGAGACGCTCGAGGTGCTGGAGGAGCTCAAGCGCGTGGGCGGTATCCTGTGCGTGCATTGCGAGAACGGCACGTTGGTCAACGCGCTGCAGAAGCGCGTGTTTGAGCAGGGTATCCACGGGCCCGAGGGCCATGCGCTCAGCCGTCCGGACGTGTGTGAGGCCGAGGCCGTGAGCCGCCTGCTGTATCTGGCGCACTTGGCCGGGGACGCTCCGGTCAACGTGGTGCACCTTTCGACCAAGCTGGGGCTCGAGGCCATTCGCGCTGCCAAATCGCGCGGGCAGAAGAACATCTATGTCGAGACATGCCCTCAGTATCTGATGCTCGACGATACCTGCTATCTGGAGCAGGGCGAGGACGGCTTTGCGGGCGCCAAGTACGTGATGAGTCCGCCGCTGCGCCATGCCGGCGACCGTGCGGCACTGCGCGAGGCGCTTGTGGCCGGCGAGATCGATACGATTGCGACCGACCACTGTAGCTTTAACCTGCACGGGCAAAAGGACCGCGGGCGCGACGACTTCCGCGCGATTCCCAACGGCGGACCCGGCGTGGAGCATCGCCCCGTCGCGATCGCTACGAGCTTTGAGGGACAGCTGGGTCCCGAGGATCTGTGCCGCCTGATGAGCGAGAACCCGGCGCGCGTCTTTGGCATGTATCCGCACAAGGGCTGTCTTGCCGAGGGCGCCGATGCCGACGTGTGCGTGTGGGATCCCAAGGCGCGCTGGACGATTAGCGCCGCGACGCAGCATCAGGCCGTGGACTACACGCCGCTCGAGGGCTTTGAGGCACATGGCCGCGCCAAGGCCGTGTTTGTGAACGGCGTGCTGGCGGCACGCGACGGCGAGCCCACCGGAGCCCAACCCGGCCGCTACGTGCCCCGCTAACGGGAAGACCGCCGGGGTAGCTAATTTGGGAGATGATTTTTTGGGACGGGGTAGCAAAAAGAGCCCCGTCCCAAATTTGCTACCCCTGGAGGCTGGTGGCGATGAGGGGGCGGTTGAGGGCTGCCTCGAAGCGATCTGCCATTGTTGGGTCGGCAAGCGTGCCGGCTTGGTTGAGCATGACGCGTGCGGTGCTGAGTCCCAGCGCCTGCATCTCGGCATTGAGCACCTGGGCGACGCGCTCGGGCGTGGCGATGTCGGTAGGCTCGCAGCCGCAGCGCTCGCAGAAGAGCTCGGGGCGGTGGACAACCTCGGCGACGGGCCTGCCCAGCCCCGAGGCGCCGACGACCCAGACAACGTTTGCCGTGGCGGCGGGAATTACCGGCTCCCAGGCGGCATGCGCCTTGAGCGGGAGTCGCTTGCTGCCATCTGCCTCGGCCAACACATAGTCAAAGCGCTGCGCCAGCTGGTCGAGCGGCTCAGCGGGGGCGGAGAGCTTGCCTGTCTCCGGGTCCAAAACACCCGCCTGGCAGATGCTTCCGCGGACAAGTCCCGCGCATGCCTCGCAGGTGCAGCCGGGAACATGCGGGATCCCCGGCTTCCAAGGCGCGGCGTCCAGGCGACGGCTCGACCCGTCCCATGGCACGCCGGCGACGGGAAACATGTGCGTGGTGGTGCAGAGGAGCACGCGGCCGCCAGCGCGCATGAGCTCGAGACCCAGCGTCTTTAGCAAGGTCGACTTACCGCCACTGCCGATAATTGCGGTAATGCCCGGCTCGATCTTGAGCGCGGAGGCAAGGTTTCCGCTCGTCGTTTCCATCTGTTCACCGCCGTATAATACTGTGATAATAAATAATCATCAGAGTAGCGGTCGAACCGCTTTTGCTCTGCTCAAACCGTAGCACAGGGAGGTGCCCCGGGAATGCTCGTTTATGTTCGCGGCGCCGGCGATATCGCCACGGGCGTCGCCGCTCGCTTGGTGCGCTCCGGCGTGTCGGTCGTTATGGCCGATATCGCGGTTCCCACGTGCATCCGTCGCACAATCTGTTTTTGCGAGGCCATTCGCCTGGGCGAGGTCGAGGTCGAAGGCATTCGCGCTCGCTTGGCGCAGACGCCGGCTGAGGCGCTTGCGATTACCGAGGCTGGAGACGTCGCCGTTGTAGTGGACCCCCAGGCCAAGATGCTCGGCGAGTTGAAACCCGCGGCTGTGGTCGACGCGATTTTGGCTAAGCGCAACTTGGGCACCACGCGCGACATGGCGCCTGCCGTCATCGCCGTGGGGCCGGGCTTTACCGCGCCGGTTGACTGCGACGCCGTGGTCGAGACCATGCGCGGGCATTTTCTCGGCCGTGTCATTACCCAAGGTTCGCCCCAGCCCAACACGGGCGTGCCGGGCATGATCGCCGGCTATGGCAAGGAGCGCGTTATCCACAGCCCCGCCGCCGGCATGTTTCGGTCCGACCGCACCATCGGCGACATCGTGAGCGCCGGAGACGTGATCGGGTATGCGTGTGATACTCCCATGGTCACGCAGATCGATGGCTGTCTGCGCGGGCTTTTGGCGAACGGCGTGCAGGTGACTGAGGGCTTTAAATGCGCCGACGTCGATCCGCGCGGCGATGCCAGCTATATCAACTATATTTCGGACAAGGCGACGTCGGTCGGCGGCGGCGTGCTCGAGGCACTCGCTATGCTCACCGATGTCTTTAGAGGATAGAAGGCGGCAATGGAAAAGCTCGATGTGGTGAATGCGGCGCTTGCCGCCCTGCGTGCTGGCGAGACGTGCGAGCTCGTGGTCGTGGCCGGCACGGCGGGGTCATCGCCGCGCGGCGTGGGCGCCTGGATGGCCGTCTTTGCCGATGGCAGCCAAGCGGGCACCATCGGCGGCGGCAAGATTGAGCTCTTTGCGCTGGACGAGGCGCGCGGGCTGCTGGGCGCAGGGCAATCGCGTCTGGTCCGCTACACCATGGGCGGCGAGAACTCCGATACCGGCATGATCTGCGGCGGAGCCATCTGCCTGTGCTATCTGCACCTGGATGTATCGCAGGCGCCGTTGTTCCAGTCGATTGCCGACGTCTTGGCGTATCGACGCATCGGCGACTTCGTCATCGACTTTGAGCCGTTTATCGCGAGCGCGCTCGAGGGCGATGTGGCCAAGTACCATGGCGAGGAGTCGCGCCGCACCATAATGGGCTGCCCCGAGCTTTCGCTGGTGGAGGAGGGGAGTAGGGTCACCTACACCAACGCCGCCTCTGAGATTCCTCCCGCGCACATCGAGACGCTCTGCCCCGAGGGCCTGACCTATATCTTTGGCTGCGGACACGTGGGTGCTGCGACGGCGCGGGTGCTCACGGCGGCGGGCTTTGCCGTCGTGGCCTGCGACGATCGCCCGGGCACGTTGACGCCCGAATGGGTGCCCGGTGTCTACGACCGTCGTCTGGTCGACTACAAGAACCTGAGCAAGCAGTGCCCCATCGGCCCGCGTGACCTAGTGGTCGTCGCCACAGCAGGTCACAAGTCCGATATCGACGTGGTGATTCAGGCCATGCGTGCCAAGCCTACCTATCTGGGTTGCCTGGGTTCGCGCCGCAAGACGGCCTTTGTGCGCGCCCGCCTGGAGCAGGAGGGCTTTACGCAGGAGCAGATTGACGGACTGCACCTGCCGATCGGTGTCGCCATCGAGGCCGAGGACCCCGAGGAGATCGCCATCTCCATCGCTGCCGAGATGATTCACCTGCGCCGCACCAAGCTCGTCCCCCGCAAGCGCTAATCGCATCCCCATATATGAGTTGCGGTGAAATGCGGACTGTTTAAGCCTGTTAAGCCGTCAAACGGTCCCTATTTCACCGCAACTGCCATTTTCCTCCGTCCCCTAGGGATCGATATGTGCGGGGGAGTTGTGGAGTTGTGCAGGCAGACGAGGTTTTTCTGGAAATACGCTCCCGATGCGCGTATAGTACCGATTGTTTTGTCGGCTCCTGCTGCGTCGAGTCCAAACCGCAAAATGCCATGAGCGGCGCGGATGCAGTCAGGAGGCACGAGGACAACCCACCGTGGCCACGCCCCGTGCTTAAAACCCCAAGAAGGAGTGAACAATGGCAGAAGAGAAGTATGTGCCGCGTCTGAAGACCAAGTACAACAACGAGGTCAAGCAGCAGCTTCAGGACAAGTTCCAGTACGAGAACGTCATGATGATCCCCAAGTTTGAGAAGATCGTCGTGAACATGGGTGTCGGCGAGGCCGCTACCGATTCCAAGGCCATCGACGGTGCCGTGCGCGACCTGCGCGCCATCACCGGTCAGCAGCCGATGATCACCCGTGCCCGCAAGTCCATCGCTACCTTCCGCCTGCGCGCTGGTATGCCGATCGGCTGCAAGGTTACCCTGCGTGGCGACCGTATGTGGGAGTTCTTCGATCGTCTGACCTCCGTCGCGATCCCCCGTATCCGCGACTTCCGCGGCATCTCCGCCAAGAGCTTCGACGGCCGTGGTAACTTCTCCATGGGCGTCACCGAGCAGCTCATCTTCCCCGAGATCGACTTCGACTCCGTCGATCACCAGCGTGGTATGGACATCACTTTCGTGACCACCGCCAACACCGATCAGGAGGCCAAGGCCCTTCTGGACGCCTTCGGTTTCCCGTTCAAGAAATAGGTTCACCTGCCCTATGAGCGCCGTTCCCACAAGGGGGCGGCGCTTGGGGCGAACAATACTCTATGTGAGGAGGATATAAGTGGCTAAGACATCGATGATCGTCAAGTGCAATCGCAAGCAGAAGTTCTCTACTCGTGAGTACACGCGCTGCCAGCGCTGCGGCCGTCCGCACTCTGTGTACCGCAAGTTCGGCCTGTGCCGTGTCTGCTTCCGCGAGCTTGCACTCAAGGGCGAGCTTCCCGGCGTTAAGAAGGCCAGCTGGTAAGTCACTACCAGCGTTTCAAGCATCAGTTTGGAACAGGGAAAACGCGCTAAAAAGGCTTTGCCGTTAAGGGCGGCGAAGAACCAAGAGCACGTGTTCATCAAGAACGAAGGAGAATCTGTATGAACCTTACAGACCCGATCGCAGATATGCTTACGCGCATCCGTAACGCTAACTCTGTGAACAAGGCCACGGTCTCCATGCCGAGCAGCAAGAAGCTCGTCGAGATCGCTCGTGTTCTGCACGAGGAGGGCTACATCGAGGGCTACGATGTCGAGGACACCGTTCCCCAGAAGACTCTGCACATCACGCTTAAGTATGGTCCCAAGAAGGCTAAGGTCATCAACGGCATCCGCCGCATTTCCAAGCCGGGCCTGCGTAAGTACACCGGCGTTGCCGACATGCCCCGCGTCCGCGGTGGCCTTGGTACCGCCATTATTTCCACCAGCCATGGCGTCATGACCGACCGCGATGCTCGCAAGCACAACGTCGGCGGCGAGATCATCGCTTACGTCTGGTAATTCGCTCGGTAGGTAGAAGGAAAGGAGATCACCGTGTCTCGTATCGGTAATAAGCCTGTCCAGATTCCCGCCGGAGTCGAAGTGGCAGTCAACGGCAACAACGTTGTCGTCAAGGGCCCCAAGGGCCAGCTCGAGCTTGATGTCTTTGAGAAGCTCGCTATCAACGTCGAGGACAACGTCCTCACCGTTTCCCGTCCCGACGACGAGCGTGAGACCCGTGCCCGCCACGGCCTCACCCGCGCCCTCATCCACAACATGGTTGTTGGCGTTTCCGAGGGCTTCGAGAAGAAGCTCGAGCTCGCCGGCGTCGGTTACCGCGTGCAGCAGAAGGGCAAGAACCTCGAGTTCTCCCTGGGCTTCTCGCACCCCGTGATCGTCGAGGCTCCCGAGGGCATCACCTTCGAGGTTCCCGACAACACCCACGTGAACGTCAAGGGTATCAACAAGCAGCAGGTCGGTCAGATCGCCGCTGAGATCCGCGGCCATCGTCCTCCCGAGCCTTACAAGGGCAAGGGTATCCACTACGTTGGCGAGCACATCCGCCGCAAGCTGGGTAAGGCCGCCAAGTAGTCGTAACCGACTCACTCGCATAAGACCAGCACCCCGTCAGGTGCTGGCAAGATCAACCTTTTTAGGAGTTTACGTATGAACAAGCATAAGGCGAAGCTGGAAGGCCTCAAGCGTCGTCAGCGTCGTGTTCGCGGCAAGGTCTCGGGTACCTCCGAGCGTCCGCGTCTTCGCGTGACCCGTACTAACGCCAACATCTATGCCCAGATCATCGACGACAGCAAGGGCTCCAGCCTGACGCTCGTCTCTGCCTCGACCCTCGAGGCCGAGTTCAAGGGCACCCACACCTCGAACAAGGAGGCTGCGGAGAAGGTCGGTCAGCTCGTTGGCAAGCGCGCCATCGAGGCCGGCATCACCAAGGTCGCCTTCGATCGCGGTGGCCGTATCTACCATGGCCGCGTCAAGGCCCTCGCCGACGGTGCTCGTGCCGCCGGTCTCGAGTTCTAGGAGGTATGTAGCACATGGCTCGTAATCAGAAGCAGCAGCGCGAGGCCTCCGAGTTCGAGGAGCGCGTCGTTTACATCAACCGCGTGTCGAAGACCGTCAAGGGTGGTCGTCGCATGAGCCTCGTCGCTCTCGTCGTCGTTGGCGACGGCAAGGGCAACGTCGGCGTTGGCATGGGCAAGTCCGCTGAGGTGCCCATGGCCATCTCCAAGGCGTCTCTCGATGCCAAGAAGAACATGTTCCACGTGCCGGTGACCGAGCAGGGCACCATCCCGCACGAGGTTCTCGGCCACTTTGGTGCCGGCCGCATCATCATCAAGCCCGCTGTCGAGGGTACCGGCGTTATCGCCGGCGGCGCTGTGCGTCCCCTCTTCGAGCTTGCTGGCATCAAGAACGTCCTGTCCAAGTCCCTCGGTACCGACAACGGCCTCAACATCATTAAGGCTGCCGTCGAGGGCCTCAAGGAGCTCTCCAGCCCTGAGGACGTCGCGGCTCGCCGTGGCCTGACGGTCTCCGAGATGTTCGTCGGTAAGGAGAACTAAGCATGGCTGACACCATCAAGATCAAGCAGGTCCGCAGCACCAACGGTTGCAAGCAGGACCAGGTCCGTACTGTCCGTGCCCTCGGTCTCCACAGGATCCGCGAGGTTCGCGAGATTGCTGACAACGAGTCCGTCCGCGGCATGATCTTCAAGGTCAAGCACCTTGTCGAGATTGTAGAGGAGTAGCAAATGCAGCTTCACGATCTTACTCCCGCGCCCGGTTCCACCAAGAACCGCAAGCGCGTCGGCCGTGGCAATTCTTCGGGTCACGGCACCACTTCTGGCCGCGGTCAGAAGGGCCAGGGTTCCCGCTCTGGCGGCACCAAGGGTGCCGGCTTCGAGGGTGGCCAGACTCCGCTGGCTATGCGCCTGCCCAAGCTTCCGGGCTTCCGCAACCCCCGTCGTATCGAGTACACCGCTGTTAACGTTGAGCGTCTCGAGCGTAAGTTCGAGGATGGCGCTGTGATCGACGGTGTCGCTCTTAAGGCCGCTCGCATCACCAAGAGCGAGTTCGAGCCCGTCAAGGTGCTCGGCAATGGTGAGCTCACCAAGAAGTTCACGGTCAAGGTCGACAAGGTCAGCGCTTCTGCGCAGGCCAAGATCGAGGCCGCCGGCGGAAAGGTCGAGCTGCCGTGCTAAATGGTCTTAAGAATGCTTTCCGCATCAAAGAATTGCGCGAAAAGATTCTTTTTACCATAGCTATGCTCGTCGTGTACCGCATTGGTGCGCACGTTCCTGTGCCCGGCATTCCCTTCCAGGGGATGCTGGGCCTTTTCTCGACCGATAACAATTCGGTCGCCGCAGGTGCTATGGCCCTCCTGAATCTTTTCTCTGGCGGCGCGTTGAGCTATGTGTCGGTGTTTTCGCTGGGCATCATGCCTTACATCACCAGCTCAATCATCCTCCAGATGCTCCAGGCCGTTGTGCCTTCCCTGCATGAGCTTGCCCGCGAGGGCGAGGTCGGTCAGACCAAGATTACGCAGTATTCGCGTTACCTCACCCTGGCTCTGGCAATCCTCAACTCCGTGGGTTACCTCTTCCTCTTTAAGAGCTTCGGCATCAGCTTTAATGGCGCCGGCGCTCCCGAGATCATCTTCGACCTCATGATCGTCGGCACGCTCACTGCGGGTGCCATGCTGATCATGTGGATTGGTGAGCTCATCACCCAGCGCGGTATCGGCAATGGCATGTCGCTTATCATCTTCGCGAACATCATGGCCGGTCTTCCGCAGGCGATCTTCTCCAGCACCGAGGGTAACGCCGGTGGCATCATCACCATGGTGATCATCTGCGCCATCATCCTGCTGGTTATCCCGCTGATTGTTTTCCTTGAGCGCGGCCAGCGCCGCATTCCGGTCTCCTACGCTAAGCGCGTCGTGGGCCGTCGCATGATGGGTGGCCAGACCACCTACCTGCCCATCAAGGTTAACACCGCGGGTGTCGTGCCGATCATCTTCGCTTCGGCGCTGCTGTACTTCCCGGCTCAGATTGCTGTGTTCTTCCCCGGCATCGGCTGGATTCAGGCAGTTGCCTCTGCGCTTTCGACCGGTTGGCTCAACTGGGTGCTTAATGTTGTCCTCATCGTGTTCTTCGCGTACTTCTACACCTCCATGGTGTTCAACCCCGATGACACCGCCGACAACCTTAAGAAGCAGGGCGGCTTTATTCCGGGCGTTCGTCCGGGTAGGGCTACCGCGGCCTACATCAAGAACGCGCTCAACAAGATCACGCTTCCCAGCGCTGTCTTTTTGGCGCTCATCGCCATCGTGCCTTCGATCATCTTCTCCTTCACGGGTAACCATCTGATCCAGGCTTTTGGCGGAACGTCCATCCTCATCATGGTCGGCGTCGTGCTCGACACGGTCGATAAGCTCGAAGGCCAGATCACGATGTATGATTACGATGGATTCTTTAAATAGGCTAGAGGAGGATTGCTCATGAACCTCGTATTGCTCGGAGCTCCGGGTGCCGGTAAGGGTACCGTCGCACAGGAGCTCGTCGCCGAGTTTGGCGTCGCCCACATTTCCACGGGCGACCTGCTGCGTGCTGCCGTCAAGGGCGGCACCGAGCTTGGTATTCAGGCTAAGAAGTACATGGACGCTGGCGAGCTCGTTCCCGACCAGCTCGTGATCGACCTTGTCAAGGAGCGCCTTGCCGCCGATGACGCCCAGCAGGGCTTCATTCTCGACGGCTTCCCGCGCAACACCGCCCAGGCTGTGACGCTCGATTCCGAGCTCTCCGCCATGGGTCGCGAGATCGATTGCGCCCTTCTGGTCGATGTGGCCCCTGGGGTCATTATCGATCGTCTGTCTTCGCGTCGCACCTGCCGCGCCTGCGGTTACACCGGCACTGCTGCCGATGCCACCTGCCCCAAGTGCGGTGGCGAGATGTATCAGCGCGACGACGACAAGCCCGAGACCATCAAGAACCGTCTCGACGTCTACGAGAAGTCCACGAGCCCGCTCGTCGACTACTATCGTGGCCAGGGTCTGCTCAAGTCGGTCAACGGTGACCAGGCTCGCGAGACCGTGTACGGGGATGTCAAAGAGGCTCTCGGTCTATGATCAAGATTAAGTCTGCAACGCAAATCGAGCAGATGAAGAAGGCAGGAGCGCTATCTAAGATGGCGCTCCGCCACGTTGGAGCCATGGTGCGCCCCGGCGTTTCGACTTTTGAGCTCGATCAGCTCGCGGAGCAGATTATCCGCATGCATGGCGGCACCCCTGCCTTTAAGGGTTACGGCGGGTTCCCGGGGACCATTTGCGCATCGATCAACGATGCCGTGGTCCACGGTATTCCCAACCCCGACATGATTCTGCGCGATGGCGATATCATCTCCATCGATACGGGAGCCGTTGTCGACGGTTGGGTCGGCGATAACGCATGGACGTTTTTCGTCGGCACCCCCACGCCCGAAGCCAAGGCTTTGTGCGAGGTCACGCGCGATTGCCTTAAGGCTGCCATCGAGCAGGCTGTTCCCGGTAACCATATCGGGGACGTCGGTTATGCCGTTCAGTCCCTTGCCGAGTCTCACGGTTACGGCGTGCTTCGTGATTATGTGGGTCATGGCATTGGCCGCGTGATGCACGAGGACCCCAACGTTCCTAACTATGGAAAGAAGGGGAGGGGCGTTCGCCTCCAGGCCGGCATGGTCATTGCCATCGAGCCGATGGTTACGATGGGTTCCAACCATGTGAGCACGGGCTCCGACGGTTGGATTGTTACGACCAACGACCACCTGCCCGCCGCGCACTACGAGAACACCGTCGCCATTACCAATGACGGTCCGGTGATTCTCACCACGGATGCCCAGGGTGCTTGGTGTTCGCTCCAAGGCGGAGAAATGTAACAAGTTCCACTTAGTTGTGGAGCCATTACGAAGTTATTACGATGCGTGCATACGTGTTGTAGAATACTCAATCGCTGTCGTTTTCTAGAGAAAGATGATTGCTTGTGAAGAAGGAAGACGCAATTGAGCTCGAGGGTACGGTAAAGGAACCGTTGCCCAATGCCATGTTTAAGGTTGAGCTCGAGAACGGTCATTCGGTTCTGTGCAACATTTCTGGCAAGATCCGAATGAATTACATCCGTATTCTCCCCGGTGACAGGGTTGTCGTGGAGCTTTCCCCGTACGACCTGACCCGCGGCCGCATCACCTATCGCTACAAATAGCGGCACGCATACACGCACTCCATTTCCGACTGCAGGCTTAGCTCAACCTACGGTCGGATTGTGTGTGAAGACCAGCCATAGTTTTAAACGCCTGCGGCTGGGCGAGTAGATAGTAGGGAAGTAGTTTGAGCGCTACCGAAAGGAAGAACGATGAAGGTACGTCCTTCGGTCAAGAAGATGTGCGATAAGTGCAAAATCATTAGGCGCCATGGCAAGGTCCTCGTCATTTGCGAGAACCCCCGTCATAAGCAGCGTCAGGGTTAAGAGAGGAGACTACGTTGGCCCGTATTAATGGTGTCGACCTCCCGCGTGAGAAGCGCGTTGAGATCGGTCTGACCTACATTTACGGCATCGGCCGCACCACTGCGACGAAGATCTGCGTCGAGTGCAACGTTAACGTGGATACGCGCGTTAAGGACCTCACCGAGGATGAGGTTAACGCCATCCGCGATTATATCGATAAGAACCAGATCATGGTTGAGGGCGACCTCCGCCGTGAGCGCAACCAGAACGTCAAGCGCCTTATGGACATCGGCTGCAACCGCGGCCTTCGTCACCGCAAGGGCCTCCCGGTCCGCGGCCAGCGCACCCACACTAACGCTCGTACCCGCAAGGGCCCGAAGCGTCAGATCGGTGCTAAGAAGAAGAAATAAGGAGCGCTAGATAGATGGCTACTGCTAAGAAGAACGTTCGCGCTGCCCGTCTGAAGCGCGCGGACCGTAAGAACATTTCCGTGGGCCAGGCTCACATTCGTTCTACGTTCAACAACACGATCGTTTCGATCACCGATCCCCAGGGCAACGTCATTTCCTGGAAGTCGGCTGGCCAGGTGGGCTTCAAGGGCTCCCGTAAGTCCACGCCGTTCGCTGCCCAGATGGCTGCCGAGGCTGCTGCCAAGCAGGCCATGGAGCACGGTATGAAGAAGGTTTCCGTCTTCGTCAAGGGCCCCGGCTCCGGTCGTGAGACCGCCATCCGCTCCCTCCAGGCTGCTGGCCTCGAGGTCTCGAGCATCCAGGACAAGACCCCCATTCCGCACAACGGCTGCCGCCCCAAGAAGCGTCGCCGCGTGTAACTGAAAGGATCGTATCAATATGGCAATCGACAGGACTCCTGTTCTTAAGCGCTGCCGTCAGCTCGGGATCGATCCCGCTGAGCTCGGTTACAGCAGCAAGAAGGAATCTATCCGTCAGCCCAAGCGCCGTCGCAAGGAATCTGAGTACGGCATGCAGCTGCGCGAGAAGCAGAAGGTCAAGTTCATCTATGGCGTTCTGGAGAAGCAGTTCCACGGCTACTTCAACAAGGCCCGCAAGATGAACGGCGTCACCGGTGAGAACCTCATGATCATCCTTGAGTCTCGCCTTGACAACGTCGTCTTCCGTCTTGGCTTTGCCCGCACCCGCAAAGAGGCTCGTCAGTCCGTCCGTCACGGTCACTTCACCGTGAACGGCAAGCGCGTGGACATCCCGTCCTACCGCGTCAAGGCCGGCGACGTCGTCGCTGTCGGCGAGAAGTTCCGTGACCTCCTCCCCATCAAGGAGGCCCTGATTTCCTCCGAGCGCTTTGAGGTCCCTGGCTGGCTCGAGGTCGATATCGAGAAGCTGTCTGGTAACGTGCTCGCTCTGCCGACGCGTGATCAGATCAGCGGTGATATCAACGAGCAGCTCATCGTCGAGCTCTACTCTAAGTAGTCCATCCGGGCTGCTGAGGCTGGAGGTAATACATGTCAGAATTCATTAGGCCTCAGGTTCAGGTCGAAGAGATCAACGAGACGTCTGCTCGTGTCTCCGTCGAGCCGCTCGAGCGTGGCTACGGCGATACGCTGGGTAACTCCCTTCGCCGCGTACTTCTGTCCTCGCTCGAGGGTGCCGCCGTCGAGGCTATTCAGATCGATGGTGCACAGCACGAGTTCATGACCATCCCTAACATGGTCGAGGATGTCACCGACATCGTCCTGAATGTCAAGGGTCTTGTCTTCAGGGCTCTCGGCACGACCGACGAGGCGACCGCCACCATTTCTGTTGACGGCCCCTGCGAGGTCACCGGTGCGGACTTCTTTATTCCGTCCGAGTTTGAGCTGGTCAACCCCGAGCAGCACATCGCTACGCTTACCGAGGGTGGCCATCTCACCATGAGCATGCGCATCGGCTATGGCCGCGGCTATGTCTCTGGCGAGGCTAACAAGCGCGACAACGATCCCATCGGTGTGATCCACGTCGACTCGCTGTACTCGCCGGTGTCCCGTTGCGCCAAGCTCGTTGAGGCTTGCCGTGTCGGTCAGCACACCGACTACGACCGCCTTGTCCTCGAGATCGAGACCAACGGCTCCATCGCTCCGCGCGACGCCGTGGTCCAGGCTGCCAATATCATCAACCAGCATATGGCTGCCTTTATGAACCTTGCCGAGACCCCCGAGGTCGAGGAGGAGGCTTCGATCTTCGCTCCCGAGGTCACCAACGACAACGCCGAGCTGGACAAGCAGATCGAGGATCTGGACCTTTCCGTCCGTTCCTACAACTGCCTTAAGCGCGCCAGCATTCACTCGGTCCGTCAACTCGTTGAGTTCTCGGAGAACGATCTGCTCAACATCCGTAACTTCGGTGTTAAGTCGATCGAGGAAGTGAAGGACAAGCTTGAGTCCATGGGCCTGAGCCTGAAGGCTTAATGCTTCGCATATTTGAGGAGAAACTAGACCATGCGTCACAACGTTAAGAAGGGCCTGAAGCTCGGCACCGATGCGAGCCACACCAAGGCCATGAAGAAGAGCCTTGCTAAGGCCCTCTTCGAGAACGACCGCATCAAGACCACCGAGACCCGCGCTAAGGCGCTGCGTTCGGTCGTCGATCCGATCATCACTTGGGCCAAGAAGGGCGACCTGCACTCTCGTCGTCTGGCTATCGCCAAGCTCGGCGATAAGCAGCTCGTTGCCGAGATCTTCGACAAGGCTGCTCAGGGCATGTGGCAGGACCGCAACGGCGGTTACACCCGCATCATGAAGCTCGGTAACCGCAAGGGCGACAACGCTCCCATCGTTATCATGGAGCTCGTCACCGAGCCTTGCACGCCTAAGGCCAAGAAGGCTGCTCCGGCCCCCAAGAAGGCCGCTGCTCCCAAGAAGGTCGAGGCTGTCGAGGAGACCGCTGCCGAGGAGGCTCCTGCTGAGGAGACCGCTGAGTAGACATTCCGTCTGCATAGGCTATATTCGAGGGGTACGTTCGCGTACCCCTCTTTTTTTGTCGCGATACCGTTGCTTGTTTGTTGGGAGCGCCCATGACTGCGCCGTCTGATTTCAATTCGATTTCCGAGCTTGACGCCACGCTCGTATTTCGCGTGGCCTATGATGGCTCATCGTATAGCGGATTTGCCGAGCAGCCGGGACAGACGACGGTTGCGGGTGAGCTACGTCGAGCCATCGAGACGCTGCTTCGCCGCCCGATCGATCTGACGTGCGCGGGGCGTACCGATGCCGGCGTGCATGCCGTGGCTCAGTACATCAGCGTGCCCGTAACGGACGCTGAGCTCGCTTGTACGCGCCGTAGGTGGCTGCGGGCTATGGATGCCCTGCTGCCCAAAGATATCGCCATTAACGAGGTCTACAAGGCCCGTAAAGGCTTTTCTGCGCGTTTTGACGCGCGTTCCCGTACGTATACATACCGCATTGCCGATCGAGATGCGCGCCCTGTGCTGTCCCGCGGTGCCGTGTGGTGGCATCGCTATCCCTTGGATGTTGAGGCTATGTCTGCTGCCTGCCCCGCACTGCTGGGCGAGCAGGACTTTAAAAGCTTTTGCAAGGTCGCTTCGGCCGTTAGCAAGCCCACGCATCGCTGCGTGATGCGTGCCGAATTTGGCCATGAGGTTGCGTTTGGCGAGGACATCCTGACGTTCACCATCGAGGGCAATGCGTTTCTGCATTCGATGGTCCGTTCGATCGTGGGCACGCTTGTCGAGATTGGCATGCATCGCCGTGAACCCGAGTGGATGCGCGAGGTTATCGATGCTTGCGACCGCACCGCTGCGGGCCCCACAGCTCCTGCCTGCGGCCTTACGTTTATGGGCGTGGATTACGATCCCGCCGAGCTTGTCGTGCTCGACTAGGGTAGGGCTCGACGTGTCGTGCGTCGACACCTGTCATCTGTGGGCTGCGCGTGTGCAACATCTGTTCTTGGCGTGCAATGCAACCGGTGTCTCATTGCTTTTATTGCCGGGGTGTACCATGAACCACGGTTTGATTCATTGCTGTCGAGAGGACGGATAATTTGGTTCGACGTGGCTCGCATCCGCGACTTTCGGTGATCCTTGTGGTAGAAGGTTCGCCCAGCTATGCGATGCGTGCGCTCGAGAGTATCCAGAACCAAGACCTCTACGATTTGCAGATTGTCGTTGTTTGCCGCGATGCTGCGCCCGGTGTGCGCCATTCGCTTCAAGTTGCTGCCGACAGGGACATCCATATTGATTTGATTGACGTCGAGGACGCGAAGCGTGGCGCTTGTCTTCGCGCCGGTTTTGATGCCTCGCGCGGCTCTCAAATCATCGCCATGAACGCCGATGAGTGGTTTGCTCCGCAGGCCCTTTCCAAGATGGTCGATATCGCGTGCGATACTGCGGCAGACATTGTGCTCCCCTCGGTGTCGCTCGATCGATACGATGCGCACCGCGAGCGTCATTCGCGCGTCTTGGATGCTGCCTCTATTGCCATAGAAGACGAGTCTTCTATGGTGACTGGGCTGCCCCAGTTGATTTTAGGCGGCCTAGTCGCTCAGACCTCTGGCGTGATGTATAGCCGTCCGCTGTTTGAGGCATGCCTGTCGCGCGGCAAGGCGTACCGTACGGTTGAGTTTATGGCTTATGCGCTCTCGCAGGCACGATTCGTGTCCGGCTGCGGCGACGCTTGTTTCCACGCGGTGGCACCTAAGCTTACAGATGCCTTTGATCCCACCATGTATGCCAGGATATCCGATGACACTCGAGCGCTCGACGAGCTTGCGGACTCACTCTCGGAAGCAGATAGCGGTGGTCGGCTCAAGCTGGCAAGCCAAAAGTTCTACTTTGCCGGACTGGTCGCCTGCATCGAGAATTTGTGTCTGAGCCCGCATGGAGTGTCGTCAATCGAGCGTTCCGCCCGCATGCGTGATATGCTCGAGGCGCCTCGAACCCGTCAGATGGTCGCCGCGCTCAAGGACAACCATCGGGGACTCGGTCTGTTGTTTGGGCCGATCGCCAGCGCCAAGCCTGCGCGCTGCGTGATGTGTACGCATCTGGCAGCTTTTCTTAACCGGACGGGCGCAAAAACCGCCTAAACGGCTCATTTCGAAACAAATTTGCATAGAATTGTTTCGAAATGCGTTCTTATACACAAAAGCCTTCAAATAGCGTTAAACTATTCAATCACTGATTGATTGTCTCCGCCATCTTTTGGAGAGAGGGTTTGTATGGCTAAAAAACGCAATGGGCGCCAGGATGCCATTAGAGATATTGTGCGCAATAAGGACGTCCGCACGCAGCGCGTGCTGGTCGATGAGCTCCGCGCTATGGGCTTTGATTGCACGCAGGCGACTGTCTCTCGCGATATTGCCGATATGGGGCTGCGTAAGCTCCCTGAGGGCATCTATGTTCTGGCAGAGGACCTGCACCTGCAGCGTATGGTTTCCGAGCTCGTAACGGGCGTTCTGCGCACCGATAATCTGGTTATGATCAAGGCTCAGCCTGGCACGGCTTCCGGCATCGCCGCCGCTGTTGATGCGGCAGAGCTGCCCGATGTGCTTGGCTCGCTTGCCGGCAACGATACGATTTTGGTTATTGCCCAGACGGCCGAGGACGGCGAGCGTCTTGAGGCGCTGATCAATAAGTTGAGCAATTCTCGCAAGTAGGTGTGCGGGTCGTGCGCTCGGCATTGTGTGCGCTGACATAGTGGCTTGTAAGGGGCATCGACGTTGGTCGGTACCCCTTTTTGTTTGCCGGTATAAAGACCGCCCACCAGGTCGCTTCAAACTAAAAGGCCCCGAGCAGTTCAATAAGCTGCTCGGGGCCTTGTTGGCTTTAGTCGCGTACTTCTTAGCCGACCGTATCGTCAGGCGTGGGCGAGGGGTCGGGAGTGGGCGTAGGCGTAGGCGTAGGCGTAGGCGTGCCGCCATCGCCGCCGGTCGAACCACCAGTGGAGCCACCCGTCGAGCCACCGGTCGTACCGGTGCCGCCGGTGGTGTCGCCGCCCGTGGTCTCGGTGGTCGTGGTCGTCGTGGTAGTCGTTGTGGTGGTTTCCTCTTCCTCTTCGTCCTTGTCCTTGTCGTCGTTCTCCGACTTCTTGGTGTTGTTGGTGCCGTAGAACTTCCAGACGCTGTTGTTCTTGTAGGTGGGCGCCGTTCCGGTCGCAAACTCCTCGCGCTCGGTACCGGTCAGAACGGTGTTCATAAACCGCTTAAAGACAGGCAGGTTGGTGCTGTCGCCCAGCAGGTCCGTGCCGTACTTTTGGATGGGGATCTCGCCCGCGGAATAGCCGGTCCACAGGGCGCACGCCAGCTGCGGGGTATAGCCGCAGAACCACAGGTTGGTGGTGTTGTCGGTGGTGCCCGTCTTGCCGGCATAGGGCTGGTTGACACTCAGAGCGCCGGCAGCACCCGTACCGCTGCCCTTCATGACGCCGGACAGAACATCGGTGACCGCGGCGGCCTCGCCCTCGGTAAGCACCTGTGAGGGATTGTCGGTGTGCTGGTACAGCACCGAACCGGTACGAGAGTCAATCTCGGTGATGGCGATCGGCTGGCGATAGTAGCCGCCGTTGGCAAACGTCGCGTAGGCGGCGGCCATCTCGAGCGGCGAGATCGAGCCGGTGCCGAGGGTCATGACGGGAACGTCCTCGATGTTGTCCTTGGCGGGGTCGATGCCGAGCTTTTTGACGAGCGAGATGATCTTGCTGTTACCGACGGCTTCCGCCACCTGGATGTAGCCGGTGTTGGAGGAGTATGCCGTCGCCTGCTTAAGCGTGATGTTGCCATAGCTCTGGTTGGCGTAATTTTGGACCTCGGTCGTGGTGCCCTTGGCCTTGAGCGGCGAGTTGCAGTTGAGGGTGACGTTGGGGTTCATGCCGTTTTGGATGGCAGTTGCCAGCGTAAAGGCCTTAAAGGTGGAGCCGACGGGACGCTTGGCCGTGGCATGGTTTACGTGGTTCTCGTCGGCGTTGTAGTCGTAGCCGCCCACCATGCACTTGATGTAGCCGGTCTTGGGGTCGACGACGACCATGCCCATGTCCAGGCCGTCAAGCGAGAGCGTGTCGAGCTGCTCGCGGACGGCATTCTCTGCCACCTGCTGCATCGTGGGGTCGATGGTGGTCTTGACGGTCAGGCCGCCCTTAAAGAGCACGTCGGTCGAGAACTCCTGCTCCAGCAGCTGCTTGACGTAGGAGACAAAGTAGGGCTGCGAGTATACGTCGACGCCGCTGCCCGAGATTTCGGTCACATTGAGGGTGATGGGTTCGGCCTGTGCGGCATCGTGCTCCTCCTGGGTGATGTGGCCCAGGCGCAGCATGTTGTCGAGAACCTTGTTGCGGCGGGACAGTGCCAGATCGGGATTGACCGTGGGGTCGTACTGCGAAGGCGAGTTGGGAAGGCCGATGAGTAGCGCGGCCTCGCTCAGGGTGAGGTCGGCGGCGCTCTTGGACAGATAGGTCTCGGCTGCGGCCTCGATGCCGTAGGCGCCGTGGCCGTAATAGATGGTGTTGAGGTACATCATGAGGATCTCGTCTTTGGAGTACATGTCCTCCATCTTGATGGCGATGTAGGCCTCGCGCACCTTACGCTCAATGGTCGAGTCGAACTGCTCCTCCTGCAGGATGGTGTTGCGCACCAGCTGCTGGGTGATAGTCGAGGCGCCTTCGTGCCCGCCGCCGAGGGTTGCCACCGCAGCACGCGCGATACCCCACAGGTCGATACCGCCGTGCTCGTAGAAGCGCTCGTCCTCGACGTCAACGGTGCCCTGCAGCACGTAGGGGGAGACCTCGTCCTTGGTGATGGATTTGCGGTTTTGCGTGTAGAAGCTCGCGATCTTGTTGCCGTTGCAGTCGACGATCTCGGTGGGCTCGCTCACCAGATACGCGTTGGCGTCGGTGTAGTCGGGCAGATCGGACAGCCAGCGGTTGACGTTGCCGACCATGCCGATGCCAAACGCCACGCCCGCAATCAGCAGAAAGCCCAAAAACGAGAGCAGGATTATGGGCAGGGCGTGCGTCTTTGAACGGCTGTGTCCCTGTCGTTGGCGAGGACCCATATATTGACCTCCAGGTATGTCGTGCCGGACGGTGGATGTGCCGTCGGGGCAGGATGGACATAAGTTATTACACGATAAACCAAACGGGGCGCGCGAGGCCTCGTGTATGCTGGAAGACGGCATTTTTCAGAGTGAATGCATACCTTGGTAAGGAGTTTGTCGATGGCGATTCGGACGATGGGGCCGAGCGGACAATACGAGACTGGATTGGATGCTGCCGGTGCGGCGCTGCCCGAGCTGCTGGCGCCGGCGGGCGGACTCGACCAGATGCTTGCGGCCATCGCCGCGGGTGCCGATGCCATCTATGCGGGGTTGGGCGGCTTTAACGCCCGTGTGAGCGCCCATGGCTTTACGGATGACGAGTTTGCGCGCGGCTGCGCCGTGGCGCATGCCCATGGCGTGCGTGTGTACGTAACGCTCAACGTGTTCGTGTTTGACGATGAGTTGTCCGACGCGGTGGCGTTGGGAGCTCATGCACTGGAGTTGGGCGCCGATGCTCTGATTGTCGCCGATGCCGGGTTGGCCTGCGCGCTGCGCGCGGCGATTCCCGGGGTCGAGATTCACCTGTCCACGCAGGCGGGCGCTCATAGCGAGAGCGCCGTGCGGCTTGCCGCCGATGAGCTTGGGGTCGAGCGCGTGACGACGGCACGCGAGCTGACGGTCGACGAGATTGCGGCGCTATGTGCCACGGGCGTGCCCATCGAGGTATTCTGCCACGGTGCGATTTGCATCGGCTATTCGGGGGCGTGCGAGTTCTCGGCCCTGCGGCGTGGGCGCTCGGCGATGCGCGGCGACTGCACGCAGCCGTGCCGTTTGGCGTACGACCTGGTGGACGAGGCTGGACAGAGCGTTGTCGCCGTCGAGGGAGATCGCCTGCTGTGCCCGCGTGACTATCTGGGTATTGCGCATCTGCCCGAGCTTGTAGATGCCGGCGTGGCGTCGCTCAAGATCGAGGGGCGCATGAAGAACCCTGATTACGTATTCAACGTGGTGCGGGTGTGGCGCCGGGCACTCGATATGCTGTGCGACGGCGCGTGGGACCCCGGTGCCGTGGAAGAGCTCGAGCGCGAGCTGGGAAGGTCGTTTAACCGTGGGTTTACCGATGCGTACCTGCGAGGACGTTCGGGTGCCGAGCTTATGAGCTTTGAGCGTGCGATCAACCAAGGTGTGCGCGTGGGACGCCTGGTGGCCGTTGGCCACGAAGAGGTAACCGTTGAGCTCGATGCCGCCGTGGCGGCGGGTGACACGCTCGAGATTCGGTTCTATCCGGGTGCCGACGCGCGTCCCGATGTGCCCAAGCGCTGGCCGCAGGTGCCCTGTCCGGTGGATGCCGCGGCGGGGGAGCGCGTCGTCGTGCATTGCAAGCGTAAGGTTGACACGGGCTGCGAGGTGTACCTGATTCGCAGCGCCGGCGTGTTGGATCAGACGGCGGCGGTGTTGGAGCGCATGCGGGCCGAGGCGGATGCGATTGCGCCCGTTGCGCGTGCCGTTGAGGTGCTGCCCTTTGAGGGCGTTACGGTGGATGGCGGTGCGTCGACGGAGTTGGTGGAGTGCGCGGTTCCCGCTCGCATGGTTTTTGCTTGGCAGCTGATGGATGCCGACCCGCGCGGAGAACTCGATTTGTCCGACGCTGTTGTGGTGCTTGACGAGGTGTGCCGCACGTGTGACGCTGACTGGACCCGCTCACTGATGCAGCGTGCCGGGCGCGTTGTCTGCCGCAACCTGGGACAGGTGGTGATCGCTCGCGAGCTGGGCGTGACGTTTGACGTGGCGGCGCCGGTGTTCTGCGCGAATCGGGCCACGCTTACCTGGCTGCGCGGACTCGGTGCGGGGCGGGTGTACTTGCCGGCCGAGTTGCTCGGCAATGATGCGGAGCGTATTGCCGAACTGGCTGCTGAACCCGGCGTCTGGGGTCCGGTCGACGCCGACCGTCCCGAGCTTATGGTGTGCGAGTACTGCCTGCTGACCGCCGAGGGCGTCTGCGCTACCGATGCGACGGGACAGGTCCGTTGCCGCGACTGCTCGCGCCGTCGGCAGGTACGCTATCTGGTCGAGCGTGACGGTACACGTTTGCCAGTTGCCATTGACGCATGCGGCAGGACGAGGATTTTCCTGTCGTAGGTGCCGCGTCGCGTCAGTTTGTTATCATATGAGAGTTTATGGACTTCCAGCACCGCCGTATCCGGTGAGGGTGCTATAGCAAAAGGAGGATACCCAATGCTGTCTGTTGACGAGCAAATGCGTATCATCACCTCGGGCGCCGCGCAGATCGTTCCCGAGGCCGACCTTCGCAAGAAGCTTGAGAAGGGCGAGCCCCTCAACATCAAGCTCGGCGTCGACCCCACCAGCCCCGACCTGCACCTGGGCCATGCCGTGCCGCTGCGCAAGATGCGCCAGTTCCAGGACCTGGGCCACAACGTCACCCTCATCATCGGCAACGGCACCGCGCTGATCGGCGATCCCTCGGGCAAGAACTCCACGCGTCCGCAGCTTTCGCAGGAGCAGATCGAGGCCAACGCCGAGACCTACGTGAGCCAGGCCATGAAGATCCTGGACCCCGAGAAGACCACCATCGTGCACAACGGCGACTGGATCCTTTCGATGGACCTGGCCGGCCTGCTGCAGGTGTGCTCCAAGTTCACCGTCGCTCGCATCCTTGAGCGCGACGACTTTACCAAGCGCTACCAGTCCCAGACGCCGATTGCCCTGCACGAGTTCCTGTACCCCGTGATGCAGGCCTTCGACTCCGTTCAGATCAAGGCCGACGTCGAGATGGGCGGCACCGACCAGCTCTTCAACCTGCTCGCCGGCCGCGAGCTCATGGAGAAGATGGGCATGGAGCCGCAGATTGCGCTCACCATGCCGCTGCTCGAGGGCACCGACGGCGTGCGCAAGATGTCCAAGTCCTATGGCAACTACATCGGCCTGACCGATGCTCCCAAGGATATGTTCGGCAAGACCATGTCCATCCCCGACGAGATGATCGGCAAGTACTATCGTCTGGCCAGCTCGCTCGCCCCGGCCGAGGTCGACAAGATCGACGCCGCCCTGGCCGACGGTTCTGCCGACCCCTACGAGCTCAAGCGCGCTCTGGGTCGCGACCTGTGCGACACCTACCACGGCGCCGGCGCCGGCGACGAGGCTCAGGCCGAGTTCGACCGCGTATTCAAGGAGGGCCAGCTCGCCGACTTCCCCGAGAAGCATGTTGAGCTGACCGTCAACGACGAGGGCCAGATCTACCTCGCCGGTCTGCTCAAGGACCTGGGCCTTTCGGCGAGCGCCGGCCAGGCTCGTCGCGATATCGACGGCGGCGGTGTCAAGATCAACGGCAAGGCCGTGGCTCCCAAGAGCTATAACATCGATCCGAGCGCCCTCAAGCTGGGCGACACCCTCTCCGTGGGCAAGCGCAAGGGCTTTAAGTTGATTTAGTTCCGCCGTTCTAACGAACGGCGGACCGGCCGACGCTGCGCGGGCCGCATTTGGACAATCTGACGTTCAACTTCAAGGGCGCGACCAGAAGGTCAGCGCCCTTTCGTTTCGCGTCACCTTGCCTCAAATGCGGCCCGCTCGCTGGCGTTGCCAAAATATCGGCGCTGCCGTTGTTGGCACTTTGGGACACTCCTTGTCATTGGTGCAAAGCAACCTGTCTCCATTGCGCCAAGCGGCGTGTGCCGTTAAGCGGAGAGGCGTATTGTTGACCCATCGTTTGGGCATACAATGGCTATTGGTTTGCTGCGGTGAAGGCCTGTCCGCTCCGCAGCTTTTTTCTACGGTTAAAGGAGTATGTATGTCCGTTGAGGTCATGAGGTCTGTGATCGAGGCCGCCGAGGGCCGCGTGCCCGTCGACACGCTGTTTACCAATGCGCAGATTGTCGACGTATATGGCCAGCGTGTGGCGCCCGGTAGCGTTGCCGTCAAGGACGGTGTGATCGTCGGCGTGCTCTACGATGGTCGCGACGATGCCGCTGGCACCTACGAGGCAACTGAGGTCATCGACTGCCAGGGTCGCTATCTCGCCCCCGGTTTTATTGACGGGCATCTGCATATCGAGTCTTCGAACATCCGCCCTGCCGAGTATGCGCGCATGGCGGCGACGCGCGGTACCACCACCGCCATTGCCGACAGCCACGAGATCGCCAACGTTTCCGGTCTGGACGGCCTGCGCTTTATGATTGAGGACGGTTGTCGCGCGCCCATTTCCATCAAGTACATGATGCCTTCGTGCGTGCCCGCGCTGCCCGATGAGCAGGCCGGTGCCGTTGTTTCGGCTGCCGATATGCAGGCGTTTTTTGTCGAGCATCCGGGCGATGTCTTTGGTCTGGGCGAAATGATGAACCTGCCGGGTGTCTTTATGGCCGATCCTGAGACCTGCGCTCGCATCGACGCTGCCAACCAGACGCCGTCCAAGCAGGTCGACGGCCATGCGCCACTTGTTGCCAGCAAAGACCTCAACGCCTATGTCGCAGCGGGTATTATCGCCGACCACGAGTCGACGATTCCCGAGGAGGCGCTCGATAAGCTGTCCCGCGGCATGTATGTGATGCTGCGCGAGGGCACGTGCAGCCATGACCTGGCCAATCTGTCGCCGATGCTGCTGGAGAACCCCGCGCGCGCCCGCCGCTGCTGCTTTGCGACTGACGACCGCGCCCCTTCCGATGCGCTTGCGACTGGCATGATCGACAATGCCTGCCGCGTGGCGATTGAGGCCGGTATCGACCCCGTGGTCGCTATCTCTATGGCGTCCCTCTCCACGGCCGAGGCGTTTGGCCTGGATCACGGCTGCCGCGACCCGCACGAGCTGCGTGGTGCGATTGCCCCGGGCAAGCGTGCCGACCTGCTGGTGCTCAATGACCTGACGTTTGCTACGGCTCCGCATCGAGTATATGCCGCCGGTGCTCTGGTGGCGCAGGACGGCACCTTTGTGGGCGAGATCGCACCCGAGATGGCCGAGGTTGCGGCCCTTGCCGATGAGCTGCGCGCCTCCGTTAAGCTGCCGAAGCTTTCGCTCGACGTGTTTGACTATGCCTTTAAGCCGGGCGAGGCCGTTATCGATGTCATCCCGGGTATGGCTATCACGGGTATGGCTCGCCCCGAGAGCGCCGAGGGCCTGCGCCGCATTATGCTGATTGAGCGCCATGGCCGTGGCGTGTCGCTGCAGGCCGAGGGCGCCGACGGCGACGGCCCCGCGGGTCTGGGCTTGGTCGGCAAGCATATCGGCCGTGGTTGGGTGCGCGGCTTTACCATCACGGGCGGCGCCATTGCCTCCACGATCGGCCACGACTCGCACAACGTGTGCGTGGTGGGCGACAATGCGGCGGATATGATGGCTGCCGTTGAGGCCGTGGGGCAGGGCGGCCACGTGCTGGTGCGCAACGGCGAGGTCGTGGCGCGCATTCCGCTGGCGCTCGGCGGCCTGATGAGCGAGGGCGCTGCCGAAGACGTTGCGGCGCAGCACGACGACTTTATGGTCAAGGCGCGCGCCATGGGTATTGAGCCGCCGCTCGACCCCATCATGGGCATCATCTTCCTGCCCCTGCCGGTCATCCCGACGCTCCGCATCCGCCCCGAGGGCATGTTCGACGTCACAACCTTCACCTACGCCGACTAGTCATCGGGGACGTTTTTAAACGACTGGCCGTCGGGGTGGCGTGTCGCCTGACGCCGCGACCGTAGGGCCTCTGGCGCGCGTGAGCTATTTGCCAGGTCCTTGTAACGTTTGCGTCCGCGGAGTCTTATTTGAGCTCCCTTTGGGTACGGTGATTTTGGATATACATCCGATTCCATCAAGCCCGAAGGGAGCTTTTCTATGTTTAAACTGATTGCATCCGATATGGACGGCACGTTGCTTGATGAGAATAGCCAGGTACCGCCCGAGACATATGAGCTGATTGAGGCCCTGCGCGAGCGCGGCGTGCACTTTGCTGCGTCCTCGGGCCGCCGTTACGACCGCCTATGCGAGTTCTTTGCGCCCGTGGTCGACAAAATGGACTTTGTTGCGGCGAATGGTGCGCAGGTCTATGCAGAAGGGGTCGAGGTCGATCGCGAGGTATATTCGCATCTCGCCGTCCGCAAGCTCGCGCGCACGGTCAAGATGTTTCCTAACATGCATCTGGCGCTCTTTGATCGCACCAAGTCCTTTTTGCTCGACGACGAGGACAAATTTGTCCGCGAGATCGACAAAGATCTGCCCAACGCCGAACGCATTTGGGGACTGCCCGATCCGCATGTGAATATCATCAAGGCATCGATTATCTGCGATGACGGCAACGTGATGGACAACGCCTACGTGTTGCAGCGCGAGCTGGGCGGCCTGTTCTCTTTCGCGCCTTCGGGCAACGCGTGGATCGATGCCATGCAGCCCGGTGTGTCGAAGGCCTCGGGCATCGCACAGCTCATGGAGCACTATGGCGTCGAACGCGACGAGGTCATGGCGTTTGGCGACTCGATGAACGACTACGAGATCATTCGCTTTGTCGGCACGGGCTGCGCGATGGAAAACGCACGCCCCGCGCTCAAGGCAGTCGCCGATCGCGTGGTGGGGTGCAACCGCGACCACGCCGTCCAGCAGGAGCTCCGTCGCGTGCTGGAGAGTCTCGCCTAATTCGGCAGATGGGGACAGTCCTTGCGGCGCCCCGCGAAGAGTGTCCCCAAATTAGCTACCCTGCCGGGTTGCTGCTGCTAGGCGAGGGCGGCCATGATGGTGCGGGCGACACCGTCGTGGTCGTTGTCGTATTCGGTGATGGCGTCGGCGGCCTCGCGGTCCTCGGTCTCGGCGTTGATCATGGTCATGCCATGGCCCGCTGCCTGCAGCATGGGGATGTCGTTGATGTTGTCGCCGAACGCCCAGGCGTCGGCGAGACGCTCGCCCAAGTGCTCGCATAGCCACGTGAGGGCCGTTCCCTTGGTGGCGCCCTCGCCCATGACCTCGATATTCATGGCGTACGAACGTGTGACCTCAATGCCTCCGAGCGTGTCGAGCTCCGCCGCGATGGCGTCGCGATCGGCCGGGTCGTGCCAGTACATGGCGATGCGTTCGAGCGTCTCGACCTCGTCGATCTTGCTGTCGATATTCATGTCGATCGGTGTTCGTGTGCGCTTGAGCGAAGCCGCGATGTGGGGGTCGCCGCCGCAGAATTCGTCCAGGCGCGTGTAGAGCGAGCGGGGGAGGAAGCACTGCCCGTCCGCGAAGATATCGAAGGTCACATCGTGGCCGGCGGCAATGCGATGGATGCGGTGGGCAATGCCACGGTCGAGCGGACGGCTCAAGATGCACGTGGCGCGCGAGGCGTCGGTGGGCGTATCCTCGTCGAGCTGCCAGACGCTGGCGCCGTTGGCACAGACCGCGTAGTGCACGGCGGGATGGGCGAGAATGGGCTCAAAGATGCCCGACAGTGGACGTCCCGTGCAGGGAACAAACTCGATGCCACGATGTGCGAGCTCGTCGAGCATCGCCCAGGTGGCATCGCTCATTTGCTTATCGCTCGTCAGCAGCGTCCCATCCATATCGGAAAACACAATCATTTGATGCGGCCCTTTCTACTGGCATAAAAAGCGTGGCCGAGGGCTTGGGTCCCTGGCCACGCTCGAGTTCTATAACGGTCCGCGTCCTAGCGGTCGGCGAGCGGCTTGTACTCCAGCGGCTCGATCACCGGACGATAGGCGGGGCGGATGATACGGTGCGCGCAGAAGAGCTCTTCCATGCGGTGTGCCGACCAGCCGGCCATGCGGGCGACGGCGAATAGCGGCGTAAAGAGCGTTTCGGGCACGCCGAGCATCTTGTAGATAAAGCCTGTGTACAGGTCGATGTTCGCGCAGATGGGCTTGGTCATGCCGTGGTCGCGCATGACCTGGGGTGCCAGGCGCTCGATGCGCTCGATGAGTGCGAACTCTTCGCCCAAGTCCTTCTTGGCTGCCAGTGAGCGCGCGTAACGGCGGCACACCTCGGCACGCGGGTCGCTCAGCGTGTAGACGGCGTGGCCCATACCGTAGATGAGACCCGTGCCGTCGAAGGCCTGCTTGTCGAGAATCTTGCCCAGGTAGGCCGCGACCTCGTCCTCGTCCTCCCAGTTGGAGACATGCGCGCGGATGTCCTCGTGCATAGACACGACCTTGGCATTGGCACCGCCGTGGCGCGGGCCCTTGAGCGAGCCGATAGCCGCGGCGTAAGCGGAATACGGGTCGGTTGCCGAAGAGGACAGCACGCGGCAGGCGAAGGTGGAGTTGTTGCCGCCGCCGTGCTCGGCATGCAGCATGAGCATAACGTCGAGCAGCATCGCCTCATCGCGGGTGAATGCCATGCCGCCGCGCAGGACCTGTAGGATGGTCTCGGCGGTGGAGAGACCGGGCGTGGGGTGCGGCACGTGAACCTCGGAGCCGCGAAGCTTGGCGATCGAGGCCATGTGTGCGAAGGCGGCGATGCGCGGGAGACGTGCGAGCATGGAAATGGCGACGTCGATTTCGTGCTCGGGCGTGATCGCGTCTGGTTCGGCATCGAAGGCGTAGAGCAGCAGCACGGCGCGCTGGAGCACGTTCATGATGCTCGACGACACCGTGGTCATAGGGAACTCTTTGACGTACTCGTCGCTCAGATGTCTAAAGGCGCCCAGGCGCTCGCAAAAGCCGTCGAGCTCTTCCTTGTTGGGCAGCGAACCCGTGATAAGCAGATAGGCGACTTCCTCGTAGCCGTAGCGATTCTCGGCCTGGGCATTGTTGACCAGATCCTCGATGCTGTAGCCGCGAAGCGTGAGCTTGCCCTGATCGGGCACGACCTTTCCGTCGACCTTGTTGTAGCCGTGCACATCCGAGATGCGAGTGAGGCCCGCGACCACGCCCGAGCCGTCGGCATTGCGCAGGCCGCGCTTGACATTGTGCTCAACAAGCAGGCCCTCGTCATAAGGGTCGGTCGGCAGGCCGTGGTAGAGGTTTTCGCTCTCAGACGAAATCTGGCGGCTTGCTTCGTAATCCAAGACCAGACGGCTCAGGTGGTCGTCGAAGCGGTAGTAGATTTTCTTGGCGTCGTAGGCCATGTGCGCTCCTCTCCGGGCCATGTGGTGACGTTGCGCCTGGGCGCACGTTGGGCCGTCTCCACGCAGCCTGTTCGCTACAGGCGGTACATAAAGTTAAAGACGTCCTCGCGCTGGATGGACACGTTGACGCCCGAAAGCTCGCCGGCCTCGGCCAGGGCCTTCTGCAGCTCGGCAAAGTCGAGCTTGGACTCGGCGGTGTCGGCCAGCATGGTCATGGTGAAGATGTCCTCGATAATGGACTGCGTGATGTCGCGGATGTCGACGTTGGCCTCGCCCAGAACGCGGGTGACGCCGGCGACGATGCCGGGGCGGTTCTTGCCAAGGACGGTGATGACGATACGGGAGGACGAGATCTCGGCCATGGGAAACCCTTTCGCGTGATTGCGGCGCGCGCGGGGCGCTCCGCTACGGTACAGTGTTCATCATTGTACCTGTCTGGCGCAAAAAAGGCGCGCTCGCTGCGGCGTTACATGCCTGCAACATGAGCGTAAGGGGGAAGGCCGTACGGGGAAGAGCCGTCTGGCGCGTGTCCGGCTCGTGTTGGGTTGATTTCCGATCTCAGCCGAACACATTGAGCGGACAGGCCGTTCCCGCAGTCAGCCGAACGCCTCCGACGGCTGATTCCGAACTGGAAGCGGAGGGCATCCCCGCCCTTCGGTAGGGGATACCGCTCCGCGGCGCATGCCGCGGGCGGCGCCCCTATCGGACCACCGTGACCTCAGTTGGGATGGGCCCAGCACTGCCGCGTACTCGGTGAGCTAGAGCCAACTGTTCGTCTTCACGTCGCGTATGGCGATATTTCGGTCGTCCGGCTCGGTGATGCCGTAGCCGAACGCCTGGAGCGTCTCGATGGACTCCTGGATCCTCTGTTGGAACATGGGACCCGGATCGACCCTCGGCCCGAGGTGCCCGCGCCAAAGGCACGGCGTGGCGCGCAGCATGTTATCGATTTTGGAGATGGGCTCGATGTCGGCGTAGACGTTGAGCGTCGCCATGGCGTCCTTGTGGCCGAGGATCGATTGGAGCGCCTTGATATCGCCGCCTTGGCGGATCCACTGCGTTGCGAACGTGTGGCGAAGGCCGTGGAACGTGATCAGCTCGTCGTTGGTGCCCATGAGGCCGTTGGTCTCCGAGAACGTCTTGAACGCCCTGCGGATATAGCTTGTCGTCGCGAAGGTCGCGCCCGGCTCCGACAGGATGTAGCAGTCCCCGATCTCGACCGCCCCGGTAAGGCCGCGCAAGCGCAGCTTTCCGCAGTCGATCTCGTGGGTCTCCTTCAGGAAGGGGAGTAGGCCGACCGGGTCGATGGGGATACCCCTGGCGTCATGGGTCTTGGTGTCCTTGATGAACGAACCCATTCCCTTCGCGTACGCCACCGAGTGTCTGATCGAGATCAGGCCCGTCTCGAAATCCACATCGCACCACCGAAGGCCGCAGACCTCGCCGATTCGCATCCCCGTGTGCAGGGCGAGTACGACCGCCCTCTAATCCTCGGCGGACCAATCGAGTCCGAACTCCTTTCGGGCATCCTCTTCGCTCATGACTTCGAGAAGGTCTCCGGGTTGGCAACGAAGGGCGAGGCATAGCTGCTCGAGTGTGTTGAAGCGAATGCCGCGAATATGCCCTTTTTTAATACGGGACAGGTTCACGGGCGTGGTTCCAATCCTTTCGGCAAGTTCGTTCGAGGAAATCTTTCGCTCGGCCATGATCTTGTCGAGGCGAACAATTACGGGCATGGCGTTTCCTTACGCAATCTCGTCGGAGTCGAGGTACAGCTCTCGGGCGTACAAGAAGAGCTGGGAAAGCATGAACAGGACGATGCCGAGAACCAGAGAGGTCCAATCGAATGATGAAGCGATCTCTTGGGCGCCGACGGCCCCCTCGCCGCCAAACATCGAAACGGAGGTTTTGAGTGAGCCGGCGTAGAGGCTGGTGGCAGCTTGAACAACGAAGAGAATGCCGAGCACCTTCAAGCATGTCGCAGACCCTTTCTTGAAGGGGTCTCCGCTCTTGATCGTCCACACGAGAACGGCGCTGAGGATGGTCGTAGCGATACCGATGACGGCAGGGACCAATGTCGAGATCGCAAGGGCTGGATACGCGGGGGAGTCTGCAATTACAGGGTTGTCGAGCACTTCGATTGCTGGCTTTAAGGAGAACGCCACTTGTGCGATGGCGGTGGCGCAAAGGGTCGCAGAGGCTATCGCACATGCGATGCGGAAGGAATGAAGCCGGGGAGTGCGATTGTCGGAACTCATAATAACCTCCGAAGAATTTAAAAAACTCAGGTTACTTTTTAACAGTTTATGTTAAATTGACTTTGCCTGCAAGTAATCACAGCATGCTGCAACCGAAACCCCTCTAGATTGGAGAGGATTATGTTCAGTACTGTTAAGTCGTGTAAGCTCTTGGTTTTCCTCGGCCTCGCTCTTTGTCTGTTGCTGCCGGGAGCCCCCGCTTTTGCGGATACCCCGATGCCTCCTTCCCAGGAGAGCAGCCAGTGTGCCCTCGTTGAGCCCCTCGGGTATACGGACGACGTCGTCGATACCTACTGGAGCTACAGCTGTCCTCGCGGCGTAAGCGGGCACAGCATCTCGATGTTCAACATCTCTTACAAGACGATCTCCTACCGAAATGGCTATCGCCGATCCGCGCATCATAGGGAATCCCGCCTCGCTGCAATGTGCTCCTGTGGTGTTCTTGGCACAACTGATAAATGGCAATTTGTCTATAGCACCTACTAGATGCGAGGAAGGGCCGAGCATTTTGTTCGGCCCCTCTGTTCCGACTGGATGAGGTTAAGGTTGGCGATGAATATGCTCAAAATCTCGAAGGCGATCTTTAGGTCGCTTCTCTCCTCCAGGTCGCTCTGTGTTGTCGTTGTTGCGTTGATGGTTCTTTGTGCTCTGCCCGTCTTCAGGAGCGCGGCTGGCATCGACGGACGGGTCGAATACCTCGAGTCGGGAATAACCCGTGTTGAGCAGGAATTGTCAGCATCCTATGCGGATGCGCTTGTGAATGCGGGGGAGGACGGTGTCTATACCTCTTCATCAAGCATGCCCGCGCTTCTGTACCCTCTTGCCGCGGGACGTCTTATCTTGGCACCGCTCTCTCCCCTACTTCCGTTTCTGCAGATATCGGATGGAGAGTACACCTATTATGACGGATCGAAGGAGTACTTGCTATGGGTCGCAACGGCCGTTGCCGTCTCGTTCCTTGCCGCGCGTCTTAACAAACGTGAAAAGCTCATCATCCAGGCACCGATGGGCGAGCTGGGTAGACTTGTTGCATCGAGCGTATGGGCGAGTGTTTTTGCAATGCTTGCCGTCCTCGCCATCAATCTTCCAGGGATAATCGCCGCGCTTGTGAAGAATGGCCCGGGCTCGCCGTTCTATCCGATAGGCTACATTCAATATGCGACTCCGGTTATCAAACCGGCTTGGCTGGTGTTCGCGCAGACGGCCATCTTGCAATTCTTGGTGGCAGCGTTCATCTCGCTTGTCGTTCACCTTGCCGTGAAGATTGCCAATAACCCTACGCTTGGAATCGTGTTCGTATGTGCCCTGATGGGGGTGACGATGGTTCCCGGGTATTACGGAAGATCCATCGCTTTACGTGAGTTCGCCCTGTTGAATCCCCTTACGTATGCGAACACTGAGTTGACCGTCGGCGCCTATAGCCCGTACCCGACAACGCAGATAGTGAATCTGCCTGGACTTTGCTTCGAGCGTGGCGCGATTGCCCTCGTATGCGCAATCGGGATCGAGGTGCTGGCAATTAGCCTGCTTTGCGTTGCTGGAAAGAGCGGCTGCGCGTGCCCGATATCCCCGATTTGTCTTGAGAGAGGTTCCTTCACTGCATCGAGAACGGCAACTCGTTCGAGCGCTTGTGCCTCCGCCGTTGCATACGTAAGAACGATGGGGAAACTGCTCCTGCGTTCTCCTACCCTCGCCGTATGCGCGATTGCAATGTCGACGACGATGCTGGCCCCGGCTCTGGTCGAGATGTTTCCTGACGCTGATAACGTTTCCGCTGTTCGGTATAGGGATGGGGAGCTCCGTTCAATAGATCGGTATCTAGAGCAGAACGCTGCGAATATGGACGTCGAGGGCAAAGCGGCCCTGGAAGACATGCGGGATGCTCTTTCGGGTTTCGTGTACGCGCCTATGCCTGCGGAGGGGTTTCGAAGCCTTGCGACGTACGAGCGCGCTCGAGGTGAGCTGGGCGCGGCAGATGCGACTCTCCTGCAATCGATCGGAATCGGGCCGGAGACTCCTTCTCGTGCGGAGGCGCGCGCCCTTCTGCTTGAGTCGATCGCGAGCTTGCCGGACCCCAAGGTTTACGAGTTAAGTACGAAGATGCCCCCATTAATCCTCCTTTCGTATCTCCAGGCAGCGCTTCCCTCCTTATTTTTGCTGTTGCCCGTGGTTGTCACATCGCTCGCGTGCACCCACCTGCAGTGTCGTTCCCTTCTGGTTCTCCAGATCCCCGCAACAGCGCATGTGCGTTTTCTGACGGCTGTTGCGCTGGCTCTCCTGCTTGGCTTGGTGCTGCTTTTGGTGTCGATGGTTCCCGCTGTCGTTGTGTCCGTGATTAAGAACGGTGCGGGTGGATCGGAGTATCCCGTCGCTCTCATTCGGGCGGGAGCTTCGACAACGTCCATGGTGGGGGAGGCGGTGTTGTGCAGTATTCCGTTGCTGGTCATGGCATACGGCGTGATTTCCGTCGTCGCTGCGTTGACAGCAGCGATTAGCCGCAACCCCGTTGTCACCGGAATGGTTTGCGCGGTTCTCTTGGTGTTGGGTTCGTTGAGCGCTCATGTTGAAAGCGTGGGCATGGGCGTCGCGCTGCTGGCTCCATTCGCCTCGTTTGATCCCGCTTCCCAGGTGGGGACGATTGGGTTCCTTGGGCGAGGGACGAACGCGATGCCTTTTGGAGAGGTCGTCGGCGCATCGGGCGCTCTGCTGGTGGTCTTGGGCGCCGTATCTCCGTTGATGGTGCGCCTGAGTGTTCCAAAGATCGAAAGGGGATGATCTCGATGATTGACCTTCAAACGCTGACGATCTCTTATGGAAAGAAGGTGCTCGTAGATTCGGTGAACGCTGAGTTTGCCCCGGGTACGGTCTACGGTCTCGTCGCTCCGAACGGGCATGGAAAGACGACGTTGCTGCGTGCGATGGCAGGTTTGCCGGGTCCTCGCGTGGACGGGAGCATCGTTCTGGATGAGGTGCAGGGTACGGGTGCGAGAGAGGTCCGTTCTATGATCTTCTATGCACCTGGTGAGGGGACGCTGCTGTATCCCGGATTGCGTGCGGAAGATCACCTCAAGATGGTTTGCGATATGTGGCCGCATGCTCGCGATATCGAAGAGATAGTGGAACAAACGCAGATAGGCGAGTTCGCGAAGATGAGGATCCGCACTCTGAGCCAGGGCATGAAGCAGCAGCTTACCCTGGCGATTGCGTATGCGACGGGCGCGCGGTACCTTCTATTAGATGAGCCCATGAACGCGCTCGACCCCAGCAGGGTGGACTTGCATTCCGAGATTCTCAGGAAGCTGGCCGATTCTGGTACGTGCATCATCATGTCATCCCACATCTTGGATTCGGTCGATAGGCTGTGCGATGAGATTCTGTTTTTGAAGGATGGGAGGCTCATTAGAAGCATTCCGCAAGATGATGCTGCGCCGAAGTCTCCTGGATCCCATTTCGCAAAGCCTGCCGGACGCGCCGAGGGTGCGCTAAGCACGTATCGGAGACTCTACGAAAAGGGCGGGTAGAAATGTAAGTTAAAAATCTATGTGGCCAATGTGATACCGTTGAACCCGCGTATCGATACCGCTCAGCCATTCGCCTCGCCCCCGTCGCACGTATCTTCATTCGGTCTGTCATCATTAATCTAACGATGCTTTGAGGAATGTAGGTGCTTCTAAATGTACTGTCGACTTCTTCTCAAACTAATCCTAAGAGACAAGGCCGTATGGATTTGTACGCTCGTTCTCGCTGCAGCCTTCTCCGTCCCCATTGCGTTCAATTCACCCATCTACGGGCCCTTCTTTATGAAGCAGGGCATGCAGAGCTTTGTCGACGCATTCAATACGCGCGCGCCCCAGGCCAGCGGCACAGACCTATCTCCAGAGCAGCAAAATGACGCGGAGCTTGCAAGATACGCGAACGCCGCCCTTGCCGCTCAAACCGACGCCGCCTTTCTCGATTCTGCCGAGAGCTACTACGCGCTCATGGGCGAAGGCTTCCAATCCGGGTCCATCGTGGGAGACCGAGAGACCAATGACGCGGAGCTCGCATATTGCCGTGCTCTGAGCAGTTCCGGCATCACGGATATCCCGGCCTCCGCAAACGACCTGCCATTCCTTTCCTTCCTGCCTTACGCCGTTGCCATGGTGCCGTCTTTCCTTCCCTTCATTCCCTTCCTTCTCTCGTCGATACTCGTGCTCGGCGCCACAAGGCCCGGGACCCTGGCGGCGAAGGCGCCCGTGCCCAAATTCCGGCGCCTTATCCAGATCGTGTTTTCGATAATCGCCGCGGGGACCGCGATGCTCCTCGCCGGCCTCGCACCCGGGGGCATTTACGCCTTGGCCCTAAACGGCTTCGGGCAAATTGGGTACCCGATCGCCTTCTTCCATGACGGCGCGCTTACCACCACGACTGCGGGAAACGTCTTCACAGCCCTGCTTATCGCGCTTCTTGCGGGCGGAACCTTGATATCCGTTTGCTCCGTCGTCCTATCGACCGCAACGAGGCGCGTCCTCGCGGGCCCCCTCACCTCCGCGCTGCTTGTCGCGGCCCCGGTATTCCCGTTACTGTCCGATTCGGCGCTGGAGCATAACGCCGCGCTCAATCTCCTGCCGCTGGCCGTATTCTCGCCTATCGAGGCAACGGGTTACGTAGGATGCTTCCCGACAGAATTCATTGGCTCCGGTTCAGGCAGCGCATCGATGCTTGCCGTGGCCCTGGCATACGTCGCGGTCTTTTTTGCGGTCGGCGCCGTTGCGACACGTTCGCCCAGACAGCCTGGACCCGCGAAAAAGCACCATGGGCTCGAGCTTCTGGACGCGAGCGTGGGATACGGAAGCACGACGATACTTTCAATCGGGTCGCTTTTCCTGAGCCCGGGAACGGCGGCGGGCCTCGTTGCTCCCAACGGCTCGGGGAAAACCACCCTTCTTGAAGCGCTGTCGGGCCAATTTCCCACCCGTATCCACTCGGGAAGCCTGGCGGCAGACGGAATCAGCCAACGTCGATCAGCCGAATTTGCAGAACTCGTCTACCTGAGCTCTTCGGGCGGCGCGGATCTCTATCCCACGCTATCAGCCCTCGAGCACCTTGCTTTCGTTAGGGAGGCGTGGAAATCGGCCGCCGACATCGACTCGCTCTGCAGCTCCCTCGGAATCTCCCCATATCTCGACAAGCCGACCCGTAAACTCTCGACAGGAATGAAGCAGCAGGTAAAGCTTGCCATGGCGATAGCGACCGATTGCCCGTACCTCATCCTCGATGAACCGCTGAACGGTCTCGATCCGGGAAAACGGAAAACCTCCTGCGACGCGATGCGCAGCGAAGTGGCGCGGGGACGCAGCGTGCTCATTTCAAGCCATCTGCTCGACGACCTGGCAGACCTCACCAACTCGTTCTACTTCATCGAGGCCGGCACGCTCGTGGAAAAGATCAAGTCGTCCTCGCAGACGCTCAAGCAGGAATACCTCGATACATACGAGGAAGGTGAATGACATGAAACTATTTGAACAGCTGAAGTCCAACGCGTCGCGCATGGCTGTCTACGCCATCCTCGTGGCAACGGCTTTATGCGGAATCGCGGCACCCGTCTATGCGCTCAACGGAGAGAAAGGCGATGTCGAACCCGCGTACATGGCTTCGACGGTTAAAGACCGGTACAAAGCCTTCTCTGGAGACACGTTTTACGTAGCAGAGTACGACACGACCTACCGTCAGCTTCGCTACAACAAGGGCTACGACTATCTAGGCGCAGAGGCAATCAGCTATACGTCGGGTTGGTACCGCTCCAACTATGGACACATAACCCAGTTCAAGTGTAACTACCGTGTGTACAACTAAAGCAACCGGCCGGGACGAGGGGTGACGCAAAAGCGTCGCCCCCGTTTTTAACCATGCCAGCTGAACCTAGTTCAGTTTGGCTGATTTCCGATCTCAGCCGAACACATTGAGCGGAAAGGCCGTTCCCGCAGTCAGTCGAACGTCCCCGGGGCCCTTCTCAGGCCCCGGGGACGGCATTTTCCCAGCTGAAGGAACGGTGGAGATGTGTTTCGATGGGTCAGATTCGTGTCGTTCCGAAAAGACCGTGAACCTTTTGTGGGACGCGCGGCGCCGTGGTACCATAGCCGAGTTTGTTGTCTTGGTCGGAAACCAAGACGCCTTATGCGCTGATCGGTAACCAGCGCCTGACCAATAAGGAGTCCTACCATGAAGCAGGGTATCCATCCCCAGTATGTCGAGTGCACGGTGACGTGCTCCTGCGGCAACACCTTCAAGACGCACGCTACCGTGTCCGAGATGAAGGTTGAGCTTTGCAACGAGTGCCACCCGTTCTACACCGGCCAGCAGAAGTTCGTCGACACCGGTGGACGCGTCCAGCGCTTCGCCGACAAGTTCGGTGGCGCCGCTGCCGCCCAGCTCAAGAAGGCTGAGGAGGCCAAGGCTGCCAAGGCCGCCAAGGCTGCTGAGGCCGAGGCCGCTCGCAAGGCCGCCGCTGAGGCTAAGGCTGCCGAGAAGGCTAAGCGTGCTGCTAAGTTCGCCGAGGAGGCTGCCAAGCAGGCCGCCGAGGCTCCCGCAGAGGCTCCCGTCGAGGAGGCCGCTGCCGAGGCCGAGACCACCGAGGCTGCTGAGTAAATAGCTCGCCGCGGAATCGCTCGCATTCATGGCATAAGGGCCGTGCATCCATTTGGGTGCGCGGCCCTTTTCTTTTTATTGGTGCAAGCTAACCTGTCCCCGTGGCACCAAATGGCAGAGAGACGGCGTTTGCTCAGATAAAACTTGCCAAAATAAACCTGTCCCATTGTGGCAGGTTGGTCATAGTTATTACGTGGCGGTCGAGGTCGACCGTATAGGCCGCGCCTTGTTTGGCTAAAGTACAATCATCTGTGTTTAACTCGCCCGCAGCTGCACGGCGTGGGCGATGGCCAAAAAGGAAAACCACATGGGATTCATGTCAAAGCTGCTGTCCTTTGGATCCGATAAGGACCTTAAGCGCTACTACAAGATCGTCGACCAGATCAACGGTCTTGAGCCCCAGTTTGAGAAGATGACCGAGGAGGAACTCCGCGGCCAGACCGATAAGTTCCGCGAGCGTTACGCCAACGGCGAGTCGCTCGACGACATGCTCCCCGAGGCTTTTGCCACCGTGCGCGAGGCTTCCAAGCGCATCACGGGCATGCGTCACTTTGACGTACAGCTCATCGGCGCCATGGCGCTGCACGAGGGGCATATCGCCGAGATGAAGACCGGCGAAGGCAAGACGCTCGTCTCCACGCTGGCCGGCTACCTCAACGCTATTGCCGGCAAGGGCGTGCACGTCGTTACTGTCAATGATTACCTTGCCAAGCGCGACTCCGAGTGGATGGGCCGCATCTACAAGTACCTGGGCATGACCGTCGGTCTGCTCCAGAACAACATGCCGCTCGAGCTCAAGCGTCCGGCCTACCAGGCAGACGTCACCTACGGCACCAACTCCGAGTTCGGTTTCGACTACCTGCGCGACAACATGGTCACCCGCCCCGAGCAGCGCGTACAGCGCGGCCACAGCTACGCCATCGTCGACGAGGTCGACTCCATCCTGATCGACGAGGCACGTACCCCGCTCATCATCTCGGGCGCCGGCACCAAGTCCGCCAGCACCTACAAGGACTTCGCGCGTGCCGTGCGCGGCCTTGAGCGCGGCGAGGACGTGTCGCACGACATGCTCACCGCCACCGAGGACGTTGAGCCCACGGGCGACTACGTCATGGACGAGGCCAAGCACACTATCGCCGCCACCGAGCGCGGCCTTAAGAAGATTGAGCGCCGCTTGGGTATCGATGACATCTATGCCGATCTCTCCGGTCAGCTGGTCAACCACCTGCAGCAGGCGCTGAAGGCCCAGTACATGTTCCACCGCGACAAGCAGTACGTGGTCACCAACGGCGAGGTCAAGATCGTCGACGAGTTCACCGGCCGCATTATGGAAGGCCGCCGCTACTCCGAGGGCCTGCATCAGGCCATCGAGGCCAAAGAGGGCGTGCTCGTGCGCGAGGAGAACCAGACGCTGGCCACCATCACCTTGCAGAACTACTTCCGTCTGTATGACAAGCTCTCCGGCATGACCGGTACGGCACTCACCGAGGATGCCGAGTTCCGCGAGATCTACAAGCTGCCCGTCGAGGTCATCCCCTCCAACAAGCCCGTGCAGCGTGTTGACCACGAGGACCTGGTGTACCGCACCATCCAGGCCAAATACAACGCCGTTGCCGACGACGTCGAGCGACGTCACGCCAAGGGCCAGCCGGTCCTGGTGGGCACCGTCTCCATCGAAAGCTCCGAGAAACTGTCGGCCGCCCTTACCAAGCGCGGCATCGCGCACGAGGTCCTCAACGCCAAGCACCACGAGCGCGAGGCCCATATCGTTGCCCAGGCTGGTCGCTATGGCGCCGTGACCATCGCTACCAACATGGCCGGCCGCGGTACCGACATCTTGCTGGGCGGTAACCCCGACGAGCTGGTGCGCGAGCGCCTGGAGTACGAGGGCCTGACCATGGAGGACGTAACGCCCGAGCAGCTTGAGCAGTTTAACGCCGAGGCCAAGGAGACTTGCAAGGCCGAGCGCGAGCGCGTTCTTGCCGCCGGCGGCCTGACCGTTATCGGCACCGAGCGCCACGAGTCCCGCCGTATCGACAACCAGCTGCGCGGCCGTTCCGGCCGTCAGGGCGATCCGGGCGAGACCCAGTTCTACCTGTCGCTCGAGGACGATCTCATGCGTCTGTTTGGCGGCGACAAGATGGACCGCGTCTCCAAGATGATGGTCACGGCTGACATGGGCGACGATATGCCCATCCAGCACAAGATCATCTCCAAGGCTGTCGAGAGCGCCCAGCACAAGGTCGAGAGCATCAACTTCTCCATGCGTAAGAGCGTCCTTGAGTACGACGACGTCATGAACAAGCAACGCCAGGTCATCTACGCCGAGCGCAATAAGATTCTGGACGGCAAGGATCTGACCGACCACATCACCGAGGTCATGCACGATACCGTGTACCGCTGCGTGCAGGAGTTCTGCACCAAGGACAGTCACGATGGCGAGCGCGACCTGGAGGGCCTGCGCAAGTGGGTTGTGGAGCTCACCGGCCACATCGATACGCCGAAGTTCCCCGACGAGGATTATGAGGCCCTAGCTGCCGATGTCCTGGCTTACGTAGAGAAGTGCTACAACATGAAAGCCGAGCGCTTGGGCGAGGACCTGATGCGCGAGCTCAACACCCAGGTCATGCTGCGCGTCATCGATACCCGCTGGATGAACTACCTGCAGGAGATTGACTACCTCAAGACCGGCATCGGCCTGCGCGGCTTTGGCCAGCGCGACCCGCTGGTCGAGTACAAGACCGAGGCCTACGGCGCGTTCCAGATACTCGTCGACACCATGTACGAGGATTACCTGCGCACGGTTCTGCGCATCGAGATCAAGGCTGCCCCGCGTGTCGTGGAGCACAAGGAGGAGCCCGCGCTCGAGGGTGCGCACTTCTCCGGTCCTGCCGAGGTCGATGGTGACAACGGCGACTCGGTGCTGCGCAAGCAGGCGCAGGTGCAGGCCCGCACGGCTGTCCAAGGCGGACCGGCTGCCGTCAACAACGGTGGCAAGGTGACGACCTACCGCAAGTCCGAGAGCGACGATCCGTACGTCAACGTGGGCCGTAACGACCCGTGCCCTTGCGGTAGCGGTAAGAAGTTCAAGTACTGCCACGGCAGGAATCGTTAATGGCTGAGGCTTTAGAGGTAACGCCCGCCGAGCTGGACGCGTTTGCGGACCGGCTCGGTGAGGTTGAGTCGTACCTCCATTTGGACGAGAAGCGCACCCGCGTAACGGAGCTCGAGGCCAAAAGCGTCGCCCCGGGCTTTTGGGACGACGCCGATGCCGCTCGCGCCACGATGGAGGAGATCGCGCGCACCAAGGAAGATATCGCTGCCGTGGACACCGCGCGCGGCGAGCTTTCCGATGCCCGCGCTGCGCTGGAGCTTGCCGAGGAGATGGGGGATGACCCCGACGCCGTCGCATTGCGCGAGGAGGCTGCCGCTACGGCAGAACGCCTGGCCCGCGCCATCGACGAGCTTGAGCTTGCGAGCTGGTTTACCGGGGAGTTCGACCATGGCGACGCGATTGTGACCATCAAGCCCGGGCAGGGTGGTTTGGAGGCCCAGGATTGGACCTTCATGCTCTTTAAGATGTACATGAAGTACTGCCAGCGCCGCGGTTGGAAGGTCACCATCAACGATTGCCCCGCGGCCGAGGTCATTGGCATTGATCGCGCGACCTTTACCGTCGAAGGCAAGGATGCTTTTGGCATGCTTCGCGCCGAGGCCGGTGTCCACCGCCTGGTGCGCATTAGCCCCACCGACGACAAGAAGCGCCGCCAGACCACGTTTGCCGGCGTCGAGGTCATTCCGGTGCTGCCCGACGATATCGATATCGAGATCAACCCCGACGACATCCGCGTCGACGTGTACCACGCAAGTGGCCCGGGTGGCCAGGGCGTAAACACCACCGACTCCGCCGTGCGCGTGACGCATTTCCCCAGCGGCATTGTGGTTACCTGCCAAAACGAGCGCAGCCAGATCCAGAACAAGGCCGCGTGCATGCAGATCCTCAAGGCTCGCCTGTACGAGATTGAGCTCGAGAAGCGTGCCGAGGCCCTGGACGAGATTCGCGGACCCAAGACCACGATTGGTTTTGGCAACCAGATCCGCAGCTACGTGCTCTACCCGTACCAGATGGTTAAGGACCTGCGTACGGGCGTGGAGACCAGCAACGTCGAGGCCGTTCTTGACGATGGCGATTTGGATCCGTTTGTGATTGGCTATCACCGTTGGGCTACCGGCAACGCCGATGTAGAAGGCTCGGAGATCTAAAACATCGGGCGGCTTCAAGCCGATGCTAAGCCCAACGGTTGGACGGGTTTGTATTCGGAATAAACCCTGCGCAGGGGTGGTTTTTGTCCGGCGAATCGGTAGAATCGAATACAAGAAGAAGTTCAAAGCGCATCCGATGGGGTGCGCTTTTTTGAGGGAGGCAGCATGGCATATCGTCTGGACATTAAGCGCATTCTTTCGATGAACTTCTTTCACGACCTGCCCCAGATTATGTTGGGGTGCGCTCTGGCCGCTATTGCGACCGACCTGTTTTTGATTCCTAACGGCCTTGCTGCCGGTGGCGTTACGGGCCTTGCCACCATTATCCAGGCGGTCGGCGCATCGCGCGGTCTATCGCTTCCCGTTGGTATTCAGACGATCGTGATGAACGCCTTGCTGCTGCTGGTCGTTATGCGCGAGGGCGGCATGTTCTACGTGGTGCAGACGGCGACAGGCTTTGTGCTGCTGGGCTTTTTCACCGACCTGTTCGCTCCGTTTGTGGCGCCGCTGGCACATGCCGATCTGATGCTGCCCGCTATGTGGGGCGGCATCATCACGGGCATCGGTTATGGCATGGTGCTGCGCGCCGGCGCCAACACCGGCGGCTCGGACACGATTGGCCAAATCATCTCGCGTAATACCTCGCTGCCCGTGGGCTCGACCGTCATGGCGATCGATGTTGCCGTATGTGCGCTGTCGGCTCCGGTCTTTTCAATCGAAAATGCACTATATGCAGGCCTTTCGATGGTCATTAGCGGCTACGTGATCGATGCCGTGGTCGATGGCGGCAACAAGCGTCGTATGGTACTCATCATCTCGGACAAGTTCCCTGATATCGCTGCCGATATTATGTATGGCCTGGGTCGTGGTTGTACCAAGTTTAAGGCGACTGGCATGTATTCGGGTGCCGAGAAGCCGGTGATCATGGTCATCGTGAGCCGTCGAGAGCTCAATACCCTTAAGACGATCGTGCGCGAGCGCGATCCTCACGCCATTGTGACGGTCGCTGACGTTACGGAAGCCTTCGGCGAGGGATTCAAGGACATTAGCGCGTAGGGGCGACCGCGTTCCATCCAAAAGACGTTCACATTGATAAACCGTTTCATCAGCGGTTCTGCCTGCTAAATTGTTCAAATAATGATAAAAACTCTGGTAAAGCCATCAGTTTCCAGCATAATGAATGACGTACGTGCATTGCGGCTGTGTTGGGATTACCTTCGGTGCCGTGCGCATCTTGTCTAAAGAGGATGAAAGGAAGGCACAATGAGCGACGAAGAGCTCAAAAAGGTTGCCAACGAGGTAAGGAAGGGCATCGTCACCGGCGTGCACGCTGCCAAGTCCGGCCATCCGGGCGGTTCGCTCGGTGCTGCCGACATCATGACCTATCTGTACTTTGAGGAAATGAACGTCGACCCGTCCGATCCCCGCAAGGCCGATCGCGACCGTTTTGTGCTCTCCAAGGGCCATTGCGCTCCGGGCCTGTACGCCGTGCTCGCCGAGCGCGGGTTCTTCCCCAAGGAGGATCTTGAGACGCTGCGCCACATCGGCAGCCACCTGCAGGGTCACCCCAACATGAACGACACCCCGGGCGTCGACATGTCCACCGGCTCGCTCGGCCAGGGCATTTCCGCCGCCGTGGGCATGGCCGTTGCCGCCAAGCACTGGGGCGATACTTATCGCACGTACGCCCTGCTGGGCGATGGCGAGAGCGAGGAGGGCCAGGTCTGGGAGGCCGCCATGTTTGCCGGCAACCAGCAGCTCGACAACCTCTGTGTGATCGTCGACCACAACGGCCTGCAGATCGACGGCCCCGTCGAGGAGGTCAACGACCCCATGCCGCTCGCCGACAAGTTCCGCGCGTTCAAGTTCCACGTGGTTGAGCTCGCCGACGGCAACGACTTCGACCAGATCCGCGCCGCCTTTGCCGAGGCTCGCGCCACCAAGGGGCAGCCGACCGCCATTATCGCCGAGACCCTGAAGGGCAAGGGCGTGTCCTTTATGGAGAACCAGGTTGGCTGGCACGGCAAGGCCCCCAACGATGAACAGTTTGAGCAGGCCATGGCAGAGCTCACGGCCGCCGGAGAGGAGCTCTAGGATGGCAGACGTCAAGAAAATCGCCACGCGTGTAAGTTACGGCGAGGCCCTCGTCGAGCTCGCCAACGAGCACGATGACTTTGTGGTCCTCGACGCCGACCTGGCCGCCGCCACGCAGACCGGTAAGTTTAAGGCCGCTTGCCCCGACCGCTTCTTCGATGTGGGCATTGCCGAGAGCAACCTGATGGGCGTCGCCGCCGGTATCGCGACCACTGGTCGTGTTGCCTTCGCGAGTACCTTTGCCATGTTCGCTGCCGGTCGCGCCTTTGAGCAGGTCCGCAACTCCATCGGCTACCCGCACCTCAACGTTAAGATCGGTGCCACGCACGCCGGCATCTCGGTGGGCGAGGACGGCGCCACGCACCAGTGCTGCGAGGATATCGCCCTCATGCGCGTCATCCCCGGCATGACCGTAATTGTTCCCGCCGACGACGTGGAGGCCCGCGCCGTGACGCGCGCCGCCTACGAGTGCGACGGTCCGGTGTACATGCGCTTCGCCCGTTTGGCCTCGCCGGTTATCAACGACCCCGAGACCTACAAGTTCGAGTTGGGTAAGGGCATTGTCATGCGCGAGGGCGCCGATGTGACCATCATCGCCTGCGGCCTGATGGTCGGCGAGGCTCTCGAGGCCGCCGAGCAGCTCGCTGCCGAGGGCATCGACGCCGAGGTCATCAACATGCACACCATCAAGCCCATCGATGCCGACCTGATCGTCAAGAGCGCCACCAAGACCGGCCACGTCGTGACCGTCGAGGAGCACTCTGTGATCGGTGGCCTGGGCAGCGCCGTTGCCGACGTCCTGTGTGAGCAGTGCCCGACGCCGCTCAAGAAGATTGGCGTCAACGACACCTTCGGCGAGTCCGGCCCGGGTGCCGAGCTCCTGCACAAGTACGGCCTGGACGCCGCCAACATCGTGGCGACCACCAAGGAGTTCTTGGCATAAGGCAAGACGAGGCAAAGTATCGCGTCGACAACCGCAAACAAGCCAGAACAGGGGCGTCCTCAAAGAGGGCGCCCCTGTTTATGCTGAATTTAAATTAGAGTCCTGCCAAGCAAAGTTCCCATGGGGAAACGGGCCCATCCCAACAAAGTGCAATTCAGACCCTTCCAACTTTGTATGCGCAGCATCTCAAGTTGGTGCGTCGGCCCCATAGTAGCCGCAGGCCGGGCGCAGGGTTACCTCCCAAATCTTTCCGCGGCGCAGGCCGGCGTTTGTCCGCAGCTCCGCAGGAGCAGGACAAATGCCGGCCATGCGCGAGGACGATTTGGGAGGTAACCCTGCGCCCGGTCGGTGAGACCCAAACCCCGCCATGCTTCTTATGTGCAGTAAAGCTAATGCTGCTAAAATACAAAGCGCTCATGTAGTTTAAACGCACGACGATAAGGAGCACCAGTGGGTAACCACTTCCGTACCTCCGGTGCGGGCGATGATGCCCCCAAGACGCAGACGGGCGTCCAGGGCAGTCGTTTCGCCGCTCCGGATTCAGAGGGCCAGCCTGTTGCTCAGGCCCCCGCTCAGCCGGCAGATCAGGCACAGCCGGCATCCGATCCCTTTGCCTACAATCCCACCAGCGATGTCGCGCTTTCCGGCACGGCGGGTTTTGAGCCCGTTCAGGCCGTGACCGCTCGCGTGGAGCAGCCTCAGGCTGGCGCCGCCACGCCGCAGCCTACCATGGCCGGCATTCCCGACCCCATGGCCCCTGCGACGCCGGTTCCTCAGCCTGCGCAGTCCGGTCTCTTTGCCGCTATTCCCGATCCCACGCAGCCTGCTGCCCCGGTGGTCGAGAGCGATCAGGCCGCCGAGGTCGCAAGCCTCGATAACGCGCTCAACAACCCCGATTTTACGTCGGTGTTTGCGCCCATCGATCCGCAAGCCAGCCGCAAGAAGATGGCCAAGCAGGCCGGTGTCGAGCCCGTCATCCTTATGGAGCATGTCACCAAGATCTATCCGGCACAGCCCAACAAGCCTGCACTCGACGACATCAACATCGAGATCTATCCGGGCGAGTTCGTCTTCCTGGTCGGTCATTCCGGCTCGGGTAAGACCACGCTGCTGTCGACGCTCAACCGCGACGTCAAGCCGACGAGCGGCCGCATCTTGGTTGCCGGTCAGGACCTCATGAAGATCAAGAACCGCAAGGTTCCGTTCCTGCGCCGCCAGATTGGCGCCGTGTTCCAGGACTTTAAGCTTCTGCCGCAAAAGACCGCCTACGAAAACGTGGCGTTTGCCCTGCAGTGCATCGGCAAGCCCAAGGGCGTCATTCGCAGCCAGGTGCCGGAGGTGCTGCGTCTGGTCGGTCTGGCCGATCAGATGGACTCGCTGCCCGACCAGCTTTCCGGTGGCGAGCAGCAGCGCGTTGCCGTTGCCCGCGCCATGGTCAACCGCCCGCCGCTTTTGATCTGTGACGAGCCCACGGGCAACCTCGACCCGGCGATCTCGCTGGGCATCATGAAGCTGCTCGAGCGTATTAACCGCACCGGCACCACCGTGATCGTCGCCACGCACGACCGCGAGATGGTCGATAGCATGCACCGTCGCGTGATCGCCCTCGAGGGCGGCCACGTTATCCGCGACCAGGAGAGGGGAGGTTACGGCAACTATGGCACCAACTAACGTGGGCTACTCCTTCAAAGAGGCAATCAGTCACTTCTTCCGTAACTGGACTACCTCGCTCGGCGCCGTCATCACGATCTTCCTTTCGCTGTTTATCATCGGCCTGTTCATCATGGGCTCCGCGATGCTGAACTCCGTGATCGGCACCGTCGAGGATCAGGTTGTCATCAACGCGTTCATTAGCGATGACGCCGATCAGGCCGATGTTCAGGCTTTTGAGGCCGAGCTTAAGACGTGGAATAACGTCAAGTCCGTGACCTATAAGGACAAGGACGACGCGCTGGCCGAGTATACGAGCAAGATGTCGGGCAACGCCGACGCCACCATGAGCGCGCTCGATGGCCAGAACCCGCTGCCGGCTTCGTTTGCAATTGAGATGGACGATCCGTCCAAGGTCGAGAGCACGGCCCAGAAGCTCAAGAAGAACGCCGACTTCCAGAAGATCGCGGATGACGGCGACGTCAACGCGAGCGTGCTGTACGGCCAAGAGGAAGTGAGCCGCCTGTTCCAGGTGACCAACTACATCCGCATCGCCGCCGTGGTGCTCGTTGGCCTTTTGACCTTTATCGCATTCATCTTCATCAACAACACGATTCGCCTGTCCATCACGGCGCGTCGTCGTGAGATTGCGATTATGCGTCTGGTCGGCGCCAGCAACGGCTTCATTCGCGGCCCGTTTATCACCGAGGGCGTACTGCAGGCCATTTTGGGCTCGCTGCTTTCCATCGGCGTTCTGGAGCTGCTGCGCAATCTGATGATTCCGCGTTTGCAGGAGAGCATCGGCTGGATGTCGTTTGCCCTGCCGATGCAGTACTACCTGGTGACCTATGCTGCGCTGATTCTGGTCGGTGTGATTATCGGTCTCTTTGGTTCTGCCATAGCCATGCGCCGCTACCTGCGCGTGTAGGCATGCCTGGAATTCATCCCTTCCAACGGGTCGTCTCTTATGGGGCGGCCCGTTTTTTGATCTCTAGGGGACGGCAGGAAAGCGAATCATTTGGGTAGACTCTTTGGAGTTCGTCATCGATAGCAAGGAGGCGCCATGGGGCGCAATAACAAGCATAAGCGCGGTGCTCGCAATAAGCGTGGGCCGGTGCGCAGCGAACGCCGTCCGAGCCTGACCGGGCGCGTGCAGCTCCATGAGCATGGCGCCTATGTCATAACCGAGAGCGGCGACTACAAGGTTATGGGCCGCGGTAAGCGCGAGATCATGGATGGCGATACCGTTGCCGTGAGCATTAAGAACAGCCCGCACGGTGAGTGGCGCGCCGTGATCGAAGGCGTGGTTGAGCGCGCAGCCATAAGCGTGGTGGGTGCGTACCAGACCGCTGGTCCGCTCGGTGTGATCGAGCCGCTCGATTCGCGCCTGAAGGCCGACTTCTTCATTCTGCCCGAGGATACCTCGGCGGATCGTCTGGGCGTCCACCCGGGTGATGCCGTTGTCGCGCGCATTTTGACCTACCCGACGCGCCTGGAATCGGGCACCGTGACGATCGAACGCCGCATTGGCGGAGATGACGCGCCCGATTTGGGCGTTCAATACGTGATGGCGCGTTACGGCTATACCGATAGCTATCCCGAGGCCGCGCTGGACGAGGCCGAGGGACTTTCGCTCGATGTGTCCGCGGCGCTTAAGGACCCGCTCCGCCGCGATCTGCGCGACCGCTTTGTCATCACGATCGACCCGGTCGACGCGCGCGACTTTGACGATGCCATTTCGCTTGAGCGCACGCCCGAGGGTGGCTACAAGCTGGGTGTGCATATCGCTGACGTTTCTCACTATGTGGCTTGGGACGGGCATATCGATCTTGAGGCTCGCCATCGTACGACATCGGTGTATCTGGCCGATCGCGTGCTTCCCATGCTGCCCGAACGCCTGTCCTGTGACCTGTGTTCGCTTCGCCCTGACGAGGACCGTCTTGCGTTTACCGTTGACATTGAACTCGATGCGCAGGGTCGCGTGCGGCATTACGATCCGTACCCCAGCGTGATTCGCTCGCGTGTGCGTATGGACTATGACGGCGCCGAGGCGCTGCTGGTGCGTGCCGGCGCGGTGGAGTATGGGGTGCTGGAAGGCGCCGCTGAGGATGTTGCGGCTGCTGAGGCCTCGCGCGAGGAGGCGCTTGAGCGCGGTCTTGCGTGCGAGGAAACTGCTCGCGGCTATAACGTCGACCTCGGCGATTTCCTTGTCGCCGCCAACGAACTCGCCGAACTTCGCCGTCGTATTCGTCGTGCCCGCGGCTCAGTCGATTTTGACACGGCCGAGATTCGCGCTCTATTGGATGAGGACGGAGTGCCCGTGCAGATTGTGGCGCGCGAGCGTTCGTGTGCCACGTCGCTTATCGAGGAAGCCATGCTACTCGCCAACGAGTGCGTTGCAGAGTGGCTGGCAGACCGTGATATCGAGGCCTGCTATCGCGTGCATGAGGATCCGAGCCCCGATAGCCTGCACGGTGCCGCCGTTGCGCTGGCGCAGCTAGGCATCATCGACGATCGCCGTGCTGCCGGTATCGCCCTGGGGAGTCCCGATGAGCTACAGGCTGCAGTTGATGCTGCCGCCGGTACGGCCAACGCACCGCTCGTCAACACGCTGCTTCTGCGCAGCATGCAGCGCGCACTGTACAAGCCGCGCAACGAGGGCCACTTTGCGCTCGCCGCGCCGTGCTACTGTCACTTTACGAGTCCCATCCGTCGCTACCCCGATCTGGTGGTGCACCGCGTGCTCAAACTGCAGTTGGCCTATGAGCAGCTCGGCGGCAAGGACGCCCTGGTCCGTACGCCGCGGCTGATCGGCAAGGGGCGCGAGTCGCTGCCGCGCATTCTGCCGCAGATCTGCCGCGCATGCAGCGATGCCGAGCGCGCGGCAGATGCCGCTAGCCATGCGACGCAAAAGATCAAGATTGCCCAGTACTATGAGGACCGTCTGGGCGAGCGCTATGCCGGAACCGTCTCGTGGGTTAGCAGCATGGGCCTCTTTGTGCGCTTGGACCTGACGCAGGTCGAAGGCTTGGTTTCGATCAAGAGCCTGGGCAACGAGTGGTTCGAGTTCGACGAGGATGCGCTTACGCTGACGGGCGCCGACACGGGGACTCGCTATGAACTGGGCCAGCGCGTGATTATCGAGGTCTCGCGCGTCAATACCACGCGTGGGCACTTGGACTTTAAGCTTATCCATTAGCCAAATCTCGACTCATGGCGGGAGAGCGGAGGGCGGTCTTTCGGGGCCGCCCTCCGCATTTGGATCATGGCTACCTTGCCGTCTGCTCGGCCGCCCGCTTACCTGCTATTTGAGAGGTAAAACCTACCAAAATAAACCTGTCCCTTTTTGGCAGGTTTACAAGAAAGCGGGGATGAGATGGCGACGGTGTATGGTTATGCGCGGGTGAGTTCGCGCGATCAGAATCTTAATCGGCAGCTGGATGCGCTGGGCGCCTATGGCGTGGGCTCGGCGAATATTTATGCCGACCATGCGAGCGGCAAGGACTTCGATCGACCGCGCTATCGCGAGCTGCTGCACGTCCTGGGAGACGGGGACGTGCTGGTGGTGCTTTCTATCGACCGACTTGGTCGTAATTACTCCGAGATTCTTGAGGAATGGCGTCGCATTACCAAGGAGCTCGGGGTTGCCATTGTGGTGTTGGACATGCCATTGCTTGACACGCGCGCCAGGGCAAGCGGCACGCCGGATGTGACTAATGCCCTGATTGCCGATATTGTGCTGCAACTGCTGAGCTACGTGGCGCAGGTGGAGCGCGAGAATATCCATCGGCGCCAAGCGGAGGGAATTGCAGCGGCGCGGGCGCGAGGGGTCCGTTTCGGTCGACCTCGCAAGCCGTGCCCTCCTCAGTTTGATCTGGTACGGGATAGCTATGAGGCGGGCGATATTACCCGCAGCCAGGCAGCAAAGTGCCTGGGCGTGTGCGTGGGGACGTTTGATCGCTGGATGCGCGAGGCGGGGTAGGGGCTTGCGTCGCTTTGTCGCTTCCTGTTGCGATTCAAATTTTGATACGATGGCGATGTCATTTGGGGCTACACTCGCTGATATTCAAAAAAGGAGGTAGGCCCTTGGCGCGCGTAAAACAAATAATCGGATGGACCGCGATCGTTCTGTTCGCTGCAACGCTGGCGGGCATCTGGGTGCTGACCGAGCAAAATGCGGTGGAGACGTCGTTGCTGAGCGAGTCCACCGCGCGTGTGGTGGAGGGTCAGGCTACGGGCGTACAGGCTGCCGATGTCGCGGGTGAAGCTCAGACCGAGAACGGGATGACCGGGGGCACCGATTCGGCTGCTTCGAATGTCCGGTCTGGCCGACTTGCTTCCATTCGCATGTGGGTGGGCACGAACGTCCGTCGCGTTGCCCATACCGTAGAGTTTTTCTTCGTCGGATTGTTCGCCTCGGTGGTCGTGGTTTGCTTTTCCAGGCGTCCGTGGAGCGTATGCTCCCGTTGCGTGCCCGTGTTGCTCTTTTGCGCCGTCTGCTCCGTTGGCGATCAGGTACATAAGATCTTTGTTCCCGGCAGGCATTTCGACGTTATCGATTTAGGATTCGATGCTGCGGGCTATGTCACCGCCATGCTGTTGGTATTGCTGGCAGCGGCGTTGGTGCGCTATGCGACTCGGCCGATCGGCGCCCATGCGAGGCGCTAGCCTTAAGACGAGACATCGCGACTGCCTGCGCTTCGACATTGACTACAATAACGGCTGCAATCGCGAGTGGCCGTCGATGTGCAGTTTTCCAGACACCTGTTTTCTCTAAGAAAGGAAATCCCATGACCGTACTGTTTGTTGAATATCCCAAGTGCTCGACCTGCAAAAAGGCCAAGGCGTGGCTGGACGAACACGGGGTAGAGTATATCGACCGCGATATCGTTTTGGACAATCCCACGGCTGATGAGCTAGCGACCTGGATTGCTCGTTCGGGGCTGCCGGTGCGGCGCTTCTTTAATTCGTCGGGCATGAAATATCGAGAGCTGGGCCTGAAGGCGCGCCTGGATGCGGGCATGACGGATCGGGAGTGCTACGAGCTGCTGGCGACCGACGGCATGCTGGTCAAGCGTCCGCTGCTGGTGGGCGACGACTTTGTGATTCCCGGCTTTAGGGAATCGGCTTGGGCCGAGGCGTTGCTGTAGCGGCTGCGGAAAGTACGTCCCATTTCGAGTGCGGGCCTGCCCCAGTCAGTCCTTCAGCTGTGCCCATTCGTGCGGATCGTAGACCTTTACGTGCTTGTTGGGCTTGCCGCTCCAGTACTCCTCGTCCATAAAGGGCAGGTATGCCTGAATGCCGGGGCAGATAAAGGGAATCCGCTGCTGTTGCAGTCGCTCGCGCTGGCGCTGCTCCAGGCGCGCCTCGGATATGACGGTCGGCATGCCGGACAGCTCGACGAGGCTTGCCTGGATTCGCTTAAGGTCGGGGAGTCCCGCGTGCCATGACATCCGCATGATCAAAAAGGATGCACGGCGGTAGTTTGCCTGCATCACCGTGATGGCGGGGCGCAGTGTGGGATGGATTTTGTCCCGTTCGGGCCAAAGGTCAGCAGTGATCTCGAGGCCCAGGGTCTCCCATAGGTAATCAAGCTCTTCGTCCATGGCGCCTCGATATCTACGCGATCATTGATACTCCGATTGTGTTGCCTGGTGCTATCGTTTTCACGGTAGAATCTGCCAACGGTTGACGGCTACCGCTCGCGGCGTTTTGCCCTTCGTGTGCAGCGGTCGGCTTCACAGGTCCTTCACGGGTTGGACTAAATTAGGCCAATTTGGCTGAATTTTAAAAAAGTCAAAATTGGGGCTTGCGTCACGGCGGTACTTCCCGTATATTTCTTTCTTGCGCAAAGGCACAGCCGAGCGCAGCGATGCAGTCATTGGGATGTCGTCTAATGGCAGGACAGCGGATTCTGGTTCCGTCAATGGGGGTTCGACTCCCTCCATCCCAGCCATTGCATTTGCTACATATGGCCCGTTCGTCTAGCGGTTTAGGACGCCGCCCTCTCAAGGCGGAGATCACCAGTTCGAATCTGGTACGGGCTACCAAAATTGAACGCCCGGGCCTCGTAAGAGACCCGGGTTTTGTGTATTGACCGATATTTAAGGCGCGCGTTGAGTCTGCCGCCCGGACCGAGGAGTTGTCATGGACCTGCCTATCAGCTTGGAAGACATCACGTATGCCGAGAACTATCTGGCGCAGGGCGACCTGGCTACGGCGACGCCGCTGTTGGAGCGTCTGGTGGAGCTCGCCGAGGAGTATATCGACGCCGAGTGCAAGACGGAGGAGAAGCGCCAGTACTTTAGCTTCGACAGCAAGTTTGAGCGCCTGGCCTATCGCCGCGTGGAGAAGGATCCGCGCGAGCTGGTGCAGGTCGAGGTTCCCTTTGACCGCCTGTACTCCGACATGGCGTTTGCCTACATTCGCCAGCAGGATTATGTGAGTGCTCGGAATGCCCTGATGCAGGCCGTGCGTTGGGATCCCATGAACTGCAACTATCGCTTGGACTTGGCCGAGCTGTTCCGCGCGCTCGAGGACAAGCAGGAGTGGGCATCGCTCTCGTTCTCGGTGCTGGAGCGCGCGAGCGACGGTAAGTGCGCCGCACGCGCCTACACCAATTTGGGTCAGTACTTCTTGGAGCCCGAGACCGAGAACATTTCGGCTGCCGTGGGCTGCGCGCGTCTGGCGCTGCGCCTGGCGCCCAACGATGCGCATACGACGCGCCTGCTCAACAAGATCCATACCACCTATCCGGATGCCGCGGACGAGAGTGACGACCATGTGATGGGTGAGCTCGCCCTGCAGGGCGTGCCGACCTCGCCTTCGGCCGAGATCGCCATCTGCCTGATCATGTGCGCGACCGATGCTGCAAGCGACGGCGACAAGCAGGAGGCTACGCGCCTGACGGTCCGTGCCCGCGACCTGGTGGGCGAAGAGGCGTGCGCGGCGATTATCAAGCTGGTGCGCGAGAGTGATGCCGAGCTTAACGCCGAGCGCAAGGCAAAGCGCGAGGCTGCGGGCTCAAACGCCGATGGCGCCAAGGAGGCCGGCGATGCCCAGTAAGCGCGAGCGCAAGCTCATTTCCAAGAATCGCTCGGCACATCACGAGTACTTTATCGATGAGACGTTTGAGTGCGGTATTGAGCTGAGCGGTACCGAAGTCAAGTCGATTCGCGAGCGCGCGTGCCAGATTACCGATACCTTTGCACTGATTCGTGGCGGGGAGTGCTGGCTCGTCGGCCTACATATCCACCCTTATAGCCATGGTGGCGTGTGGAATCGCGATCCCGACCGTCGGCGCCGTCTGCTGCTGCACCGCAAGGAGATCGACTTTCTTGACGGCAAACTTCGCAACCGTGGTTATGCGCTGGTTCCGTTGGAGCTCTACTTTAATACCGACGGCCGCGTAAAGCTGCTGCTGGGCCTGGGCCGAGGCAAAAAGCTCTACGACAAGCGCGAGGACATGGCCAAACGCGATGTTCAACGCGAGATTGACCGCGCCCTCAAGGAACGCAACCGCTGACCGTCCTTCATAAGTTGCGGTGGAATACGGACTGTTTTGCCTGTTTGAGGGGCTATTCAGTCCCTATTTCACCGCAGCTGCGGGTGTCTCATCTTTCTTACTGTTCTGACACATATGTTTCAAAGGCGGCGTCCGTTATGGGCGCTGCCTTTTTTGTGGGTACATACATCCATGAGGTTCCAACCCGAGCTAGGGGAGTGATCGTTATGGACAAAACTGCGTTCTTTACCATGCCGAGCGGCCTGTACGTGGTGAGCGCCGCGGCAGACGGGCTGCGCGCCGGCTGCGTCATCAACACTGCGGTGCAGGTGACGTCCATGCCGCCGCGCATTTCGGTTGCCGTGAACAAGGACAACGTCACCTCGGGCGTCATCGCTTCGGCCAAAGCGTTCGCGCTGACCGTGATCGATCAGACCGCCGATATGCTCTACATCGGTAACTTTGGGTTCCGCACCAGCAGCGATTATGACAAGTTTGCCAAATACGAGACCCGCGAGACGGCTCTGGGCATGCCCTATGTGCCCGAGCACGCGGCGGCCCTGTTTAGCTGCCATTTGATCGACACTGTGGATGTTGGCACGCATCTACTGTTTATCGGCGAGGTCGAGGATGCCGAGCGCTTGAGTGACGAGACGCCGCTCACCTACGATTACTACCATAAGGTCCTGAAGGGCAAGACGCCTCCGAAGGCGTCCTCGTATCAAGGCTAGAAATGTTTTAAAAATACTTGCATTATATTATTGAGAATCTATACTGATAAATGAAGTACATCACCAGTCGCGTTCGAGAGGAGAACATCATGGCTGAGGAGAAGAAGACGTATAAGTTCGTGTGCATCGTTTGTGGCTACGAGGTTGAGGTCGACACGCCCGAGCTGCCCGAGGACTACGTGTGCCCGGTCTGCGGCGTCGGTCCCGATCAGTTTGAGCTCGTCGAGGAGTAGCTCGTCGGCACGCGGCTCACGGCAACATATAGCTCTGTCCAAGGGTCCCGGTCGGATATCCCGGCCGGGACCCTTTTTCTCCGCCCCCAAGGGATCACGGTTGCTGTTGGCCGATCCTGTCTGTTGTGAGTCCGGCCGACCTTTTGTCTTAATCTGTAACGTCTAACGGCTCAAAACGGGTCTTCCTGTTACAGATCGAGACAAACCAAAACCGTCCGGCAGAAGGTCTCAATCTGTAACATCTAACGGTGAAAATTGGGTCCACTTGTTACAGATTGAGACAAACGGAGCTGTCCCTCGGAATAATCTCGATCTGTAACATCTAGATATTAAAAGCGTGTCTAGATGTTACAGATTGAGACGTTTGCCTGGGTAGGTGCCCCGCCCCATTACATCCCCGTCAATAACACGACATCGAGAATCGTCACGATGGCGCCGATCCCTATGAGCAGCGCGTTGAGCGGGCGCGAGTTGGCGTATTTGCCCATGACGCGGCGTGAGCTGGTGAGCCGTATGAGCACAAAGACCGTAATCGGCAGCTGAAGCGACAGCAGCGCCTGACTCCAGATGAGACCTTCAAAAGGATTTGGGACGACCAGGCACGCCGCCACTGCGCCGACGAAACTGGCCGCCACCCCGATCGAGGAATGTCGGTCGTGGATGTCGTATTCCTCGTCGAACATGCCCGCGGTGATGGTGCCCGCCGCCATGCCCGCCGTCACACTACTCGATATGCCCGCAAACAGCAGTGCTACCGCAAAGATGGTCGAGCTCGCCGGGCCCAGAATGGGGGAGAGTGTGTCCGCTGCGACGGCGAGGTCGTCTACGACAATGCCGTGCGCAAAGAAGGTCGTTGCGGCCAGGATGACCATGGCCGAGTTGATTGCCCAGCCCACGCCCATCGAAAAGAGCGTGTCGAAGAGCTCATAGCGCAGACGTTCCTCGATAACCTGCTCGCCTTGGCCTTCGAAGTGCATGGATTGGATGACCTCGGAGTGCAGAAAAAGGTTGTGGGGCATAACGACCGCACCCAGGACACTCACGATAATCGCGGCAGAGCCAGTGGGCATACTGGGCGTGATCCAGCTTGCGGCGGCTTGCGGCCAGTCGACCTTGACTAGTGCAAGCTCGGCCAAAAACGAGAGTCCTACCACGCCTACGAAGGCGATGATCCAGCGTTCGGCATGCTTGTAGGAGTTCGTCATGAGCATCGCCATCGATACTGCCGCCACGATGACGCAGCCCGCGCGCACGGGCAGCCCAAAGAGCATTTGAAGGGCAATCGCGCCGCCCAGGACTTCGGCCATGGCGGTGGCGATGGTCGCGAGATAGGCGCTGGCGAGCACCGTACGCCCGACGAAGCGGGGGAGATAACGTGTCGTGGCCTCGGCAAGGCAGGCGCCCGTGGCGATACCCAGGTGCGCCGCGTTGTGCTGCAGCACGATGAGCATAATCGTGGACAGCGTGACGATCCACAGCAGCGCGTAGCCAAACTGCGAGCCCGCGGCCATATTGGAGGCCCAGTTGCCCGGGTCGATAAAGCCGACGGTCACGAGCAGCCCGGGGCCGATATGCCGCGCAATGTCTAGGCCTCCGTGACCACCGGTGCGTCGGGAGCCAAAGTGTTGTTTGAGATGGCTGAGCATGGTGCGCTCCTGTGTATGGGCGGCGTGACGTCACATCTGGGCCGTGCGGCGCCACGCGTCGGTTTTGGGTTGGGGCTACTTGTGTGCTTTGCCCTGATTGGCCACGGCGTCGATCTTGGCGGCGATGGTCGCCGGGTCGCCGATGTAGCGCTTGTCGAGGACATTGAAATCGGTATCGAAGGTGTAGACGAGCGGCACGCCGGTGGGGATGTTGACCTTGAGGATCTCCTCGGGCGTGAGGTGTTCGAGCTTCATGACGAGTGAGCGCAGGGAGTTGCCGTGTGCGGCGATGAGTACGCGCTTGCCGGCGAGCATCTGGGGGCGAATCTCGTCTTCGAAATAGGGCCAGGCGCGGGCGATCGTGTCCTTGAGGCATTCGGTATAGGGCAGCTGATCAGGCGCGACATCACGGTATTGCTCCTGGGTGTGGGGATCGCGCGCGTCGTTCGGCTCGAGTGCCGGCGGGCAGATATCGAAGGAGCGGCGCCAGATGAGCACCTGTTCGTCGCCGTGCTCCGCGGCGGCATCGGCCTTGTTGAGACCCTGCAACGCACCGTAGTGGCGCTCGTTGAGCTTCCAGGATTTGATGACGGGCAGCCACTCGCGATCCATTTGGCCGAGCACGATGTTGAGGGTGTGGATCGCGCGCTTGAGACGCGAAGTGTAGCAGACGTCAAAGTCGAAACCGGCTTCTTTGAGGGCGCGGCCGCCTGCTGCCGCCTCTTCGCGGCCCGTGTCGGTGAGCTCGACATCGGTCCAGCCGGTGAACAGGTTGAGCTTGTTCCACTCGGACTCTCCGTGACGGATAAGGACGAGTTGCATCGTCTGCTGGTCTGCTTGGTGCGCCATAGGGGCCTCCTTGATCTGGCACGGTGTGCGTGCCGTTTGCTTGACGCCGCAAAGGATACCCGTTTAAGCTTAAAAGCTAACCAAGACTAACAAAATTGTTCTATTTGAATGGGATGGTGAAGGGGGCTGCCGAAATGTCTCGATCTGTAACAACTAGGGATGGAAATTGGGCCTAGGTGTTACAGATCGAGACAGGAAGAAATGGTCCTATGGAAAATCTCGATTTGTAACAGCTGGCCGCCAAAACCGGCCCTTCGTGTTACAGATCGAGACAAACCAAAACCGCTCCGCAGAAAATCTCAATCTGTAACATCTAGGCGCCAAAATTGGGTCTTCCTGTTACAGATTGAGATGTTTGAAGCGGTGAGCTTACAGGCCGAACTTGGGCGTCTTGTTGCCGCCCTTGAGGCCTGCTGTGTCGAGCCCCATCATGCAAAAGTCCGCATGGCCCTTGTTTCCAGAATGATTCAAAGGGGCCAGATGCATATGTGCCGGCTGTCCCTGCACTAAAACGTGTACGTCAGCCTCCAAAGATGTCAAATTTCGACATGTTTGGGGGCTGACGTACATGTTTGATAGCAAGACGTTGATGGTCGGTGTGCGTTACGCGATTGTTTCGAAACGGGTGGGAAACACAACGGGCCGACGATGCTCCTACTATGCCTATTCAACTGACTGTCTAAATATCTAGGGGAGGATCGCGATGCAGGCAGATTCCGCTCGGCAGCAGGGCCTTTATCGCCCCGAATTCGACCACGATGCATGTGGCATCGGCGCGCTTGCCGATATCAACGGTGAGCGCCATCACCAGATTCTGGACGACGCACTGTCCATTCTGGTCAACTTGGAGCACCGCGGCGGCACGGGACTCGAGAAGAATACCGGCGATGGCGCTGGCATCCTGTTCCAGGTTCCGCATCACTTTTTCCGTAAAGAGGCTCAAAAGTGCGGTCAGATTCTGCCGGCAGAGGGCGACTATGGCGTGGCCATGCTGTTCTTCCCGCAGGACGACAAGGGCGTAGAGGATGCCCGTCGCGTGTTTGAGGAGGGCTGCGCCGAGGCCGGCGTGCCGCTGCTCTTTTGGCGCGAGGTGCCCGTCGACCCGCACGACCTGGGCGAGACGGCACGCGCCTGCATGCCCACCATTCTGCAAGCCTTTCTGGGCCGCCCCGACGATACGCCGGCGGGTGACGCCTTCGAGCGCCGCCTGTACGTGTGCCGTCGCACTATCGAGAAGAAGGCCGATGCCGAGTTTGCCCTGCGCGACAAGATCTTCTACGTCTGCTCCATGAGCTCGCGCACTATCGTGTACAAGGGCATGCTCGTCGCCACGCAGATGCGCCGCTTCTTCATCGATCTCAACGACGCCGCTGTCAAGACGGCCGTTGCGCTCGTCCACTCGCGCTACTCCACCAACACCACGCCCAGCTGGGAGCGTGCGCACCCCAACCGTTTTATCATCCACAACGGCGAGATCAACACCCTCAAGGGCAACGTCAACTGGATTCGCGCCCGCGAGCCCAACCTGTACAGCCCCGTGCTGCAGCACGATCTTGAGCGCGTGATGCCCATCATCAACCGCGAGGGTTCCGACTCGGCGATTTTGGACAACGTGCTCGAGTTTTTGGTTATGAACGGTCGCCCGCTTACGCGCGCTGCGTCCATGCTGCTGCCTGAGCCGTGGGACCACAACGACAGTCTGAGCGAGGAGCGCCGCGCCTACGACGCCTACCAGTCCATGCTCATGGAGCCCTGGGACGGCCCGGCGGCCATCGCCTTTACCGACGGTCGCACGCTGGGCGCCGCCCTCGACCGCAACGGCTTGCGCCCCGCCCGCTACTACGTGACGCGCGATGGCCGCTTTATGCTGGCAAGCGAAGTGGGCACCATCGAGGTGCGCCCCGAGAACATCCTGACGAGCGGCTGCCTGGGACCGGGCCAGATGCTCGAGGTCGATTTTGCCCGCGGCCGCGTGATCTACAACGACGAGCTGCGCGCCCGCTATGCCAAGGAGAAGCCCTACCGCGACTGGATTGCCGAGGAGACACTGACCGTCGACGCGCTCGATGAGCCCGCCGCGCCCGCGCCCGCCGAGGATGCCGAGGTGCCCGCCGCCGTGCGCATGGCCAAGCTCGGCTATCACTGGGATGATGTTGACGAGGTCGTGCGCCCCATGGCCCAGCAGGGCAAGGCCCCGCTCGCCTCGATGGGTATCGATGCGCCGTTGGCCTGCCTGTCCAAGAAGACGCGTTCGTTCTTTGACTACTTCTATCAGCTGTTCGCTCAGGTCACGAATCCTCCGATCGATGCCCTGCGCGAGCACATGGTGACTTCGACCACGCTCTACCTGGGCAACCACGGCAACCTGCTCGAGGATTCCCGCACGGCCTGTCAGCTGGTGCGCTTGGAGCGCCCATTGCTCAACGAGGAAGAGTTCGAGCATATCTGTGCCATCGACCGTGTTGGCTTTAAGACCCGTCGTTTCCGTGCCGTCTACCGCCGCGATGCCGGCGAGGGCGCGCTGCAGGCTGCGCTCAAACAGCTTGCCGAGGACGTTGAGGCTGCGGTCCGCGACGGCGTGAACATTGTGGTGTTGAGCGATCGTGCCGCTGCGGGCGAGGTGCCCGTGCCGTCACTGCTCGCCGTGGGATGCGTGCACAACCACCTGATCCGCGCCGGCGTGCGTACCTTTGCCGACATCGTGGTGGAGTGTGGCGACGCCGTGTCCCCGCACGACTTTGCGGCGCTGGTGGGCTACTCCGCGAGCGGCATCTATCCGTACAACGCACATGCGTGCATCCGCGATCTGGCGGCACGCGGCGACCTGGACGTGACGGCCGAGCAGGGCATCGCCAACTACAACAAGGCTGCGACCGCCGGCATCGTCTCCATCATGTCCAAGATGGGCATCTCCACAGTGCAGAGCTACCATTCGGCGCAGATCTTCGAGGCCGTGGGCTTTACGCCGGAGTTCGTCAACGCGTACTTCGCCGGCACGGTGAGCCGTGTGGGTGGTATGGGTGTCGAGGACGTTGAGCGCGAGCAAAACGAGCGCTACGACGCCGCGCTCGCCATCCTTAAGAGCCCGGCTCCCGATCAGCTGCCTACGCTGGGTCTGACCAAGTGGCGCCCGCTCGGCGGCGAGGAACACCTCATCGACCCCCAGACCGTCTACCTGCTGCAGACCGCCTGCCGTGAGGACAGCTACGACACCTTTAAGGAGTACAGCGCCCGTCTGCACCGTACCGGCCGTGCCGTGCGCCTGCGCGACTTGCTCGACTTTGATGCCAGCGGCCGCACCCCGGTGGCACTCGACGAGGTCGAGCCCGCGCTCAACATCGTCCGCCGCTTTAACACCGGCGCCATGTCGTACGGCTCCATCAGCAAAGAGGCGCACGAGTGCATGGCTATCGCTATGAACCGTCTGCATGGCCGTTCCAACTCAGGCGAGGGCGGCGAGGACCCGCGTCGCGAGACCCCGCTGGCCAACGGCGACTCCAAGAACTCCGCGATCAAGCAGGTGGCAAGTGCGCGCTTTGGCGTGACGAGCCGCTATCTGTGCAGCGCCTTTGAGATTCAGATTAAGATGGCCCAGGGCGCCAAGCCCGGCGAGGGCGGCCACCTGCCCGGCAAGAAGGTCTACCCTTGGATTGCCGAGGTCCGTCAGTCCACTCCCGGCATCGGCCTGATCTCGCCTCCGCCGCACCACGACATCTACTCCATCGAGGACCTGGCAGAGCTGATCTTTGACCTTAAGAACGCCAACCCCGGCGCGCGCGTGTCGGTCAAGCTGGTCAGTGAGGCGGGCGTCGGCACCATCGCCACCGGCGTGGCCAAGGGTGCTGCCGACAAGATCTTGATCAGCGGCCACAACGGCGGCTCGGGTGCCGCTGCGCGCGACTCTATCTGGCACGCCGGTCTGCCGCTGGAGCTCGGTCTTGCCGAGGCTCAACAGACGCTGCTGCAAAACGGCCTGCGCTCGCGCGTGGTGCTCGAGGCCGACGGCAAGCTCATGGACGGCACCGATGTCGCCGTCGCCTGCTTGCTGGGCGCCGAGGAGTTTGGCTTTGCGACCATGCCGCTCATCTCCATGGGTTGCCTCATGCAGCGTGACTGTCAGCAGGATACCTGCCCGGCCGGCATCGCCACGCAAAACTGCCGCCTGCGTCACGGCTTCCGCGGTAAGCCCGAGCACGTTGAGCACTTTATGCTCTTTGTGGCCGAGCAGCTGCGCAAGGTTATGGCGAGCCTGGGTTTCCGCACCGTCGACGAGATGGTCGGCCACCCCGAGTGCTTGCGCCAGATCGAGGTCCCGGGCAACCGCAAGGCCAACCTGCTCGATCTGTCGCCCGTGCTGGCGAGCGCGACCTGCGAGTTTGGTGCCCATATCCCGGGTGCCGACGGTCGTCACTTCCTGCCGCAGATGGCTGCCGACAGCGAGCTCGACAAGACGCTCGACTCCGCGTTGTTCGTGCCCTATACGGCCGATGCCCGTGCGCACCTGCGTCCGATTCGCTTCCGCGCCGATATCGCTAACGTCAACCGTTGCGTGGGCACCATCTTGGGCAACGCGGTGACCAAGGCACATCCCGAGGGCTTGCCCGTCGGCTCCATCACCGTCGATTGCGATGGTTCGGCCGGTCAGAGCTTTGGCGCGTTCCTGCCGCGCGGCATTACGCTCAACGTGTGCGGCGACGCCAACGACTACTTTGGAAAGGGCCTTTCGGGCGGCGAGGTGTCGGTGCGCCCCAACCCGCATGCGACCTACAAGTTCGACGAGAACATCATCGTGGGCAACGTTGCGTTCTTTGGCGCCACGAGCGGCCGCGGCTTCATTAACGGTCTGGCAGGCCAGCGCTTTGGCGTGCGCAACTCCGGTGCCACCGTGGTGGTCGAGGGCTGCGGCAACCATGGCTGCGAGTACATGACAGGCGGTCTGGCGCTCATCTTGGGCGAGGTCGGGCAGAACTTCGCCGCCGGTATGACGGGTGGCGTGGCCTATGTCTTTGACCAGTATGGCACGCTCAGTGCCCGCGTGAACCACGAGAGCGTGGAGCTCAAGGCCCCGACGGCCGGCGAGCTGGCACAGATTCGCGAGCTCATCCAAGAGCACGTGGACGCGACGCAGAGCCCGCGCGGCATCAAGCTGCTCTACAGCTTTGAGACGATGAGCAAGCACTTCGTGAAGGTCATTCCGACCGAGTACGAGCGTGTGCTGGCGATTGTCGCTGCGAGCGAGGCTGCCGGCAAGACACATGCGCAGGCAGAGGAACTGGCGTTTGACATTGTGACCGGTCGCGCGAGCGCCGCGGATGTCGCTCGCTTCGATATTGCGGGCGGTGCTGCGGGTGCTGCGTCCGTGGACGCCAGCTCTGTTGCTTCGACCAAGAAGGAGGCGTAGGTGCCATGGGTAAGCCCGGTGCTTTTCTTGATATCGATCGCGTGACCAACGAGCTTCGCCCCGTGGAGGAGCGCAGCCGTGATTTCGATCCGCTGTACGTGGAGCTCGACGACGACGCACGTCGCGCCCAGGCGAGCCGCTGCATGATGTGCGGCGTGGCGTTTTGCCAGATGGGCGCGAGCTTTGGCAAGGCACGTCCGAGCGGCTGCCCGCTGCACAACTTGATTCCCGAGTGGAACGAGCTGGTGTACCGCGGCCGCTGGGATGAGGCTGCCGAGCGCCTGTCGCTCACCTCGCCCATGCCTGAGTTCACGAGCCGCGTGTGCCCGGCGCTGTGCGAGGCCGCGTGCAACCTGGGCTCGGTCGACGGCCAGCCTACGACGATTCACGATAACGAGCGTGCGATCAGCGACCATGAGTGGGCCAACGGCGGCCCACGTCGCTTTGAGCCGGCAGGGGAGGACGCGCCCTCGGTCGCCGTGGTTGGTTCCGGCCCGGCTGGCCTGGTGGCAGCATGGGAGCTTGCACGTCGCGGTGCCCGCGTGACGGTGTTTGAGCGCGACGACCGCCCCGGCGGCCTACTCATGTACGGCATTCCCAACATGAAGCTCGAGAAGTCTGTGGTCGAGCGTCGTGTGGCGCTCATGCGCGAGCTGGGTATTGTGTTCGAGCTGGGCGCCGACGTGAGCGATCCCAAGGTTACCGCCAGGCTCGACGACTTTGACGCCGCCGTGGTGGCTGCCGGCGCCCGTGCTCCGCGTGGACTTTCGGCTGCGAACATTGATGCCCCGGGCGTGGTGTATGCCGTGGACTACCTGACGGCTTCGACCGTCTCGGTGCTCGATGGCGGTGAGCCTGCTATTGACGCACGCGGCCTGGACGTCGTGGTCATTGGCGGTGGCGATACCGGCAACGACTGCGTGGGTACCGCGGTGCGTCAGGGCGCGCGCAGCGTGCGCCAGTTTGAGTTCTTGCCGGCGGCGCCCGATAAGCGCGCGGCAGGCAACCCCTGGCCGCAGTGGCCCAACGTTAAGAAGACCGATTACGGCCAGCAGGAGGCTATCGCTGCGATGGGTGGCGAGATGCGTGCCTGGGCCGTGGACACGCTCGAGGTGCTGCTGGACAAGAAGGGCGCGGCTGCGGGTCTGCGCGTGGTCGATCTGGATTGGTCGGCCGGCAAGCCCGAACGCATTGCGGGCTCCGAGCACGAGGTGCCGGCCCAGCTGGTGCTCATCGCCTGTGGCTTTACGGGTCCGGAACACAGCGTGTTCGAAGCTGTCGGCGTGCCCGTTGCCACGGCGGGCCGCCCGCTGCCCGTGATGGCTTCCGAGGGCTCGCACCTTGCGGCCCGCGTGGATGGCGTTGCTGCGGATGCCGCGCCGGTGTATGTGGCGGGTGATGCCCGCAACGGCAGCTCGCTCGTGGTGAGTGCCATGGCCGATGCCCTGGCCTGCGCAGCCGAAGTCGCCGACGCGCTGGAACTGTAAAGTAGTCATTTAAGGGCGTCCCCAATGACTAGTCATTTTTTTCTAGTCGTTGGGGACACTCTTTGCGAGCGATTTGCTCGTTTGTCGATGTGCGGGTGTTCATTTGTCGACTTCTTGGGCTGTGATCACCTGTTGTTTCTGTGGTGGCTGCGGTCATCTGGCTCAAAAGGGCGGGTTGCTGTCTATGTCTACCTGCGGTTTCTTTGCGGTGCGCTCATTCGGTCAAGTGCCCCGTCAAGTGTTTGGCTAGCATCTGGTTTGCAGCCGGAGGCCTATTTTGCCCGTGCTGGTCGTGGCTGCCCACCCTCCTCGTAAGCTCAAATTGAGGTCCATCAGTTTGAGGAGGATGCCATGATTGACCACGCTTTTGACCGAGCAGAGCTGGCTGAAGCCGTCGGCAACGATATTGCCGACATGGCTCACTTTTGGATGCTGCGGAAGTTTCAATTCCTGGAGCCGGCGCGCGAACAGTTCGAGATCATTGTCGACCCGTGGCTCAGCTATTGCACTGAGCCTTCGCAAAACGAAATCATGGCCTACAACATGGCGTTTACCGATTGGCTGCTGTTTGAGCGCCCCTATCGCCATGGCAAAACGCTGCTCGAGCTATATGTTGACGAGCCACCGGCATCGCTTTCGCCTGCCTCGCTCAAGCGGCTCGAGCAGGTACGCGACACGCAGTATTTCTCGCGCTTTGGCATTTTGGACAAGAATCCTGCGTCCGGCATGGTCGTGCTGAAGGACACGCGCACCGATCATCGCTTTGATGTCTACGATCCGCATATCTTGCAGAAGGAGCACTGGAGTGACGGCGCGATTGCGGTGCGTCTCGCCTGCGTCGACGATGTCTGGCTTACGGCGGGACAGCTCTACCTGTATGACATCGCGCGGCTGAGCGATACGGCGGTCGATGGGCCGGGTGCGGTGCATCCGGAGGACCTGCAGGACGGCTTTGACACCTCGTGTATCAGCTTCTTCTTGCGGCTGGTCCGCGACATCATGGGCGCCCAGGGGCGGTACGTAAAGTCTCTCAACATCTACGAGCAGGAGTGGGAGTAGGGGATGGGTAGTTGTCGCCTGCCTTGCCTTTTGCCTTTTTGTCTCGATCTGTAACGTTTGGGGGCAAAACACCGGTCTACCTGTTACAGATCGAGACGAATGCTTGGGTGCCGCTGGTTTGTCTAAATCTGTAACGTTTAGGGGCCTGGAGAACGTCTAACTGTTACAGATCGAGACGTTTGGCACCTGGCTGGGGGGAATGTCTCAATCTGTAACATCTACAGTCCAAAAATCGTTCTTCTTGTTACAGATCAAGACGTTTGTCGGTGGAGGCAACGGTGACGATGGTCCATTTGTCCGATGTGGTGGTGATGGAAGTGTCTAATACCGTTTTCAAGCACAAGCATACGACTCGCAACACGTTGGCGCGGAATAGGATGCTCGCGCGACTCACGGAGGCGACCGAGCAAGGTGCGCTGCTCGCAACGCATGACAATGCCGAGCTCATGTGGCTGCGGCGTCATGTTGGAACCGACGATATCGCGGAACCCGAGCCGTATTTGTTCTGCTTTCAACATGATTGGGGTGTGCTGACGCCGGCGGAGCGAACGCTGCGTACCATCAAAGGGCTTGCAGAGTTTCATCCCGATTGGGCGTTTTGGGGCTATGACGCGGCGCTTTTGTGGGGTCTGGAGGTGCCGAATGATCTGCTTGGGTCGCGTTTTCTTGTTAAGACGGGTTGTTCGGTGGCGTTGAGCGGCGGGTGCAGGTTGTTGCGTCCGCAGATGGCGGGCGCACTCGAGCATGTTGATGGCGTGCGGGTGACGTCGTTTTGGCGCACGGTGGAGGATTGCCTACTGCGTGCGCCGTTCTCCTACGGGTTGGCGATTGCCGATTCTGCACTGCGGGCGAAAGGCGTATCACGTGGGGATTTGTGCGAGCGCCTCCGCGCCGATTGCGAGGGCAGGCGAGGGTATCGCAGGGCACAGGTGATTGCGTCGTATGCGGACGGGCTGTCTGAAAACGGCGGCGAGTCTCGGTTCCGAGCATTCTTTATTGCGTACGGCTTTCCGGTTCCGGAGCTGCAGGTGGAGTTTCGCGACCCGCTCGATCCGAGCCAGGTGTTTCGCGTCGACTATTTTTGGCGGCTCGAGGACGGGACGTGTGTCATCGGCGAGCTCGACGGAAAGGGGAAGTACACCTTGCAGAGCGGCGAGGGTTGGGAGTCGGTTGACCCATTCGTGGCAGAGCGTCAGCGGGAATCTCATCTGACAATGCTCGGGCATAAGGTGCTTCGGTTTACGTTTAACGAACTCAAAGGCCCGGGGAAGCTAGTCGAGAAAATGAGGCTGGCGGGTATTCCTCGGCAGGTTGAATTGGCTGAGGAGTGGAGATGCCAGTGGTATGGGCGCTGAGAGGTTTTGTCTCGATCTGTAACGTTTAGAGGTTGTTTGAGCTCGTAATTGTTACAGATCGAGACAAGCCGGTGAAACGTCGACCGAATGTCTCGATCTGTAACATCAGGGGGCCCAATAACCCTGTACCTGTTATAGATCGAGAGATTTCCCTAGTGCCGCTGGGATGGGACTGCAACGTATTCCGTCCCCCACATCCTCTCTTCCTTCCGTTAACCGATGCGTCTGCAGCAATCCAGCGGGACTAGATGATAATGGACAAATGTTCAAGTTAATCGTGAGGGAGGAGCTCGATATGGCATCTGCCGATCGTTCCACGTTGTTTATCAATGCGACCATTCTGGATGGTTCGGAGCATATGGAGCCGCAGCTCGATATGGCCGTGGCCGTCGAGCGTGGCATCATTACCTGGATGGGACCGAGCGCTGTGGCCCAAGCTCCAGCGGGGGCCGAGGTCATTGACCTGGCCGGCGCGTATCTCATGCCGGGTCTCATCAATATGCACGTGCATCTGTGCGGCTCGGGCAAGCCAGTTTCGGCGGGCGATGCGGGTGCGCTGATGAAGAAGCTCGACAATCCCGTGGGCCGCGCCATCGTTCGCCACATCCTCAAAGGCAGTGCCCAGCAGCAGCTGGCAAGCGGCGTGACCACGGTGCGCGGCGCGGGCGACCCGTTGTTTGCCGACATTGCCGTGCGTGACGCTATCGATGCCGGCAAGTATCAGGGCCCGCGTCTGGTGGCGCCGGGAACGGGCGTCACGGTGCCGGGTGGCCATGGTGCAGGCTTGTTCGCTCAGGTGGCTAATAGTCCCGCCGAGGCGGCCGAGCAGGTACGTGATCTGTATGCGCGCGGTGCCGACGTCATCAAGCTGTTCGTAACGGGCGGCGTGTTCGACGCGACCGAGGTGGGCGAGCCGGGCGTGCTGCGTATGCCGGTGGAGGTTGCCGCGGCGGCGTGCAAGGCGGCGCACGAGGTGGGCCTGCCGGTTATGGCTCATGTCGAGAGCACCGAGGGCGTACGCGCCGCGCTTCAGGCCGGCGTCGACACAATCGAGCACGGCGCTCCGATGACCCCCGAGATCCTGGGGCTGTACCGCGGCGCCGCGGGAGCACAGCTCGAGGGACGCGCGCCGAGCGTGACCTGCACGATTAGTCCGGCGCTGCCGTTTGTACTGCTCGACCCGGAGAAGACCCATTCGACCGACACACAAAAGAAGAACGGCGACATCGTGTGTTCGGGCATTATCGAGAGTGCTCGTGCGGCGCTGGAGGCTGGCGTTAAGGTGGGCCTGGGTACGGACTCGAGCTGTCCGTTTGTGACGCAGTACGACATGTGGCGTGAAGTCGCTTACTTTGCCAAGTACGTGGGCGTGAGCAATGCCTTCGCACTGCATACGGCTACGCAGGTCAATGCCGAGCTGCTGGGGCTGGGCGGCGAGACCGGTGCGATCGAGTGCGGCAAGGCCGCCGATATCCTGGTGACGTGCGAGAATCCTCTGGATGATCTGTGCGCCCTGCGTGAGCCAATGCACGTGATGTGCCGCGGCAACCTGGCGCGTAAGCTCAAGGTGAAGCGCATTCCCGAGGTGGACGCCGAGCTCGACACGATTATGGCCATGCCAGCCGAAGCGCTTGCCGAGGAGCTGGCCCGCGACGGCGTGGCGTAGGTGTGACAAAGGGACAACTCCGTTGCCGCATACAAAAAGCCGAGGTCTCAACACGAGGCCTCGGCTTTTTTATCGAACAAATACTTAAGATTTGGGACAAACAAACCTGATTAATTTGTCCCGCGTGCGGGCGCTAGGAGCGGGTTTCCATCTTGGCGTGGCACTTGGGGCAGGTGACGCGGATCTTGCCTTTGCCCTTGGGGACGGAGAGCATCTGGCCGCAGTTGGGGCACTTGAGGTATGCCGTGGTCTTGCGGCCCTTCCACATCTTCTTGGCCGTGCGCTTGGCACGCTCAAAGTCTTCCTTGCTCGTTCCAGCCGCGCGCGAGGTGCCGGCCGCTGCAGTTCCACCGCCCAAGCTGGAGACGAACTTGCCCAAGCCGGGGACGTTCGCGGTCGCGGCGACAAAGGCCTCGTTCTCCTTGCGACGTGCGTCGATGTTTTTGGACAGGCCGCGCAGCACGCCAATCACGATGACGGCGATAGCGATCCAGCTGAGCCACTGGATTCGGGCTATCGATCCGATCATCGCGATGACAATGCCGGCAAAACCCATCACGATGGTGAGTTCATCGGCACCATTGCGACCCTTCATAAAGTCATTCATGCAAATTGCCTTTCGTTCGATATGCTGCACGCCTTTATACCCGATTTAGAGCAAGGGGGACAGGTTAATCTGCACCAAGGTGGTGCAAACGTACCTATCCCCGATACACCAAGATGGTGCAAAGAAGTCTGTCCCCAATGCCCCAATTACTTGGAGAGCTTGTCGACGACGCGTTCGATCTCGGCGAGTTTGGCGGCTTTGAGGTCTTCGTCGCCCGATTCGATTGCCGAAGTCACGCAGCCCTCGATATGCGCCTTGAGCACATCGGCGTTGATGCGCGCGATGAGTGCCTGCGTGGCCATGAGCTGCGTGGAGATGTCGACGCAATAACGGTCCTCCTCGACCATCCGCAAGATGCCGTCGATCTGACCGCGTGCCGTCTTGAGCATGCGGGTCACCGATTTATGGTCTGCCATCATGGCGGGTCCTCGTTTCTGATCGATAGGGGCGGATGCTACCGACGGCGCTAGGCTGCGGTCACCGAAAGGGCATGGAACTTCTCGCCCGCGGCCTCGACGGCGGCAGCGAGCTGCTCGGCGGTCACGGTGTCGGCGCACTCCACCTGGACGGTCTGGGTCTCGTGATCGGCGTCGGCATCGGTCACGCCGGCCACGTTGAGCAGCGCGGTCTCGACGGTGGCGTCGCAGTGGCCGCACATAAGGCCCGAAGTCTTAATCGTGTAACGCATTGGTATTCCTCTCTGTTGTGTCGGCTTTCCCGGGCACCCGACCTTGACCTTCAAGCCGTCGCTCGCGTACCAAAGTACGCGTCGCTCCTCTTTCAGGTCAATCTCGGGCACCTGGAAAACCCGTTCTAAATGGACGTAATGGTGAGCCTATTTTGCCACTTTAGGCATAAAGGATTTTAAGCGCAGGGCATTGGTCACGACGCACACGCTCGACAGGCTCATGGCCGCGGCGCCAAACATCGGCGAGAGTTGCCATCCCGTGAGCGGGAAGAACACGCCCGCCGCCAGCGGAATGCCGATGCCGTTGTAGAACAGCGCCCAGAACAGGTCCTGCTTGATGTTGCGGATCGTGGCGCGCGAAAGCTCGATGGCGCGGGCGACGTCCATGAGGTCGCTGCGCATGAGTACCACGTCGGCGCCCTCCTTGGCGATGTCGGCGCCGGTGCCGATCGCAAGGCCCACGTCGGCGCGCGCCAGGGCGGGGGAGTCGTTGATGCCGTCGCCCACCATGGCGACCTTGCCGCCCGCATCCTGCAGTTCGCGCACGTGGCGTTCCTTGTCGGCGGGGAGGACGTCGGCGATGACCTGCTCGCTGCTCAGTCCCACGCGGCGGGCGATGGCCTCGGCCGTCACGCGGTTGTCGCCAGTGAGCATGCGCACATCGACGCCGAGCTTGCGGAGCGCGGCGATGGCCTCGGCGCTCGTCTCCTTGACCTCATCAGCCACGGCGATGGTGCCGACAAGCTCGCCGTTCTTGGCAAAGAACAGCGGCGTCTTGCCTTCGGCGGCGAACTGTTCGGCAAGGTCGGCGGGCATCTTCGCGCCTAGCTCGTTCATCAGGCGTGCGTTGCCGGCTGCAATGGCGTTTTGCCCCTCGCGCGCCGTAACGCCACGACCAGGCACGGCGGCAAAGTCCTCGACCATGCGCGCGACAATTCCGCGCGCCTCGCACTCGGCCATAATCGCCTCGGCCAGCGGGTGCTCGCTTGAGCGCTCCAACGCGGCGGCCAGCTTGAGCAGCGCCTTTTCGCTCATAGCGGGCGAGCCGTCAGCGCGCGTGGTTGCCACGATATCGGTCACGGCAGGCTTGCCGCGGGTGACCGTGCCCGTCTTGTCGAGCACCACGGTGCCCACACTGCGCAGATTCTCCAGCGCCTCGGCACTCTTGAACAGAATGCCCATCTCGGCGCCCTTGCCGGTACCCACCATAATGGCGACGGGCGTGGCCAGACCCAGTGCGCACGGGCAGCTGATCACCAGCACGGCCACGGCGGAGGTGAGCGCCTCGTTCATGCTGCCGGTCAGTGCCATCCACACTACAAAGGTCACGACCGAGATTACAAACACCACGGGCACGAACACGCCGGCGACCTTGTCGGCCATGCGGGCGATGGGCGCCTTGGTGGCGTTGGCGTCCTCGACGAGCTGGATAATCTTGGCGAGCGACGTATCGGCGCCCACACGCGTGGCGCGGAAGGTAAACGAGCCCGTGCGGTTGACCGTGGCCGCGTTGACAGTGTCACCGGCGGTCTTCTCCACGGGGATGGACTCGCCGGTCAGTGCACTCTCGTCCACGGCCGAGCTGCCCTTGAGCACCACGCCGTCAACGGGGATGGACTCGCCGGGACGCACACGCAGCACCTGGCCGGGAAGGATGCTGTCGACGTCGACGGTGGTTTCGGTGCCGTCGTCGGCAACGACGGTCGCGGTCTTGGGTGCCAGGTCAATGAGCGCCTCGATAGCGCCGCCGGTCTTGGACTTGCTGCGCGTCTCGAGGTATTTGCCCACGGTGACGAGCGACAGGATCGTGCCCGCACTCTCAAAATACAGGTTGTCCATGCCCGTCATCATGGCCTCGTGGATTTGCCCGGCGGCCAGCTGGTCGGCCATGATAAACATGGCGTAGAGCGACCAGGCAATGGACGCGGTGGCGCCGACGGCGATGAGGGCGTCCATGGTGGGCGCGCCGTGCGCGAGCGATTTAAACCCGTTGATAAAGTACGCGTCGTTGACGTAGACGATGGGGATGAGCAGGACGAGCTCGGTGAGGGCGAGCGTCATGCTGTGGGTGTGGTCGGTGAAGACGCCGGGCAGTGGCCAACCGAGCATGTGCCCCATGCCTATGTAGAACAGCGGGATGAGGAAGATGATCGAGATGATGAGGCGGGTGCGCATGGCGGAGGCGGCGGCCTCCAGCTTTTTGGTGGGCGGCTCCATATGGGCGGCGCCGGACCTAGCTTGCGTGCTGCCGCTTGGGCCGGCGCCGCCCGCGTCGACGGGCGAGGCCGAGTAACCCGCGCGATCGACAGCGGTGCAGATGTCGTCGGGGGAGACCTGCGCGGGGTCATAGTCCACCAACATGGAGCCGGCGAGCAGGTTGACGGCGACGCTTTGGACGCCGTCGAGCTTGCTGACGGCGCGGTCCACGTGTGCCTGGCAAGCGGCGCATGTCATGCCGCCCACGTCGAACTTATCTTGAGCCATGGCTTCTCCTTTCTGTAGTTTGGTGTTGGAATTGTTAACCTGCCGATACTATACACCAATACCCCCTGGGGGTGTCCAGTGGGGATGAAAATGTATGACATTTCGCTACAGATGCGGGTGGCTGCTCAATCGTTGGCAGCTCATGTCAAACATCTCGATCTGTAACATCTAGCGGGGAAAATGACCTCTAACTGTTACAGATCGAGATTATGTTTTGCGATGTTTGAGTTCGTCTCAATCTGTAACGTGTAGACCCGGTTTTGTCTCGTAACTGTTACAGATTGAGACAATCGGCCCAGGCCCGCCTCGTCCGCTCCGTCATCTGTGGTTTACGTGGGGGCATGCGAAGCACGGGTATACTAACCCGCGGCGAATCTGCTCCATCGCTTAGGGCCGCTGCGTCTGGACGGCGCGTGATAGGGCTGCCAAAGCGATCGCCAGCGTGCTGAGCAACGTCCTCTCTGTGCGCACCCGTTTTTGTATGTATTAGCGCACTACCAAGCACGCCCGCGCGGCCGCATGCCGTGCCCATTGCGCGTGCAGATAAGGAACAACAACATATGCGTAATTCTGTATCCGACGTCACCGACGCCGAGATCCTGGACGAGACCCGCGAGGCCATGACCCAGGCTGCCTTCGATGCCGCCGATGAGGCCAATGCTGCCCAGGCCGTCGAGTCCGCTACCGAGAGCCTGCCCGCCTTTGACGAGCTGGGCCTTTCCGACGAGATGCTTCGTGCCATCGAGAACCTGGGCTACACGGCGCCGACGCCCGTGCAGGCCGGCTCAATCCCCGTGGTGCTCGAGGGCCGCGACCTGCTTGCTGCCGCTCAGACTGGCACCGGCAAGACGGCTGCCTTTTTGCTGCCGACCATGAACAACCTGGAGCACATCGCTCCTCCCAAACCCGTACGCGAGCGCGGCGGCCGCAACCGCCGTCGCGGTGCCAAGAAGCCCGAGGGCAACGGCCGCGGTCCCGCGATGCTCGTCATCACCCCTACGCGCGAGCTCGCACAGCAGATCGACGAGGTCGCGAGCAAGATCGCCGACGTCACGGGCCATGTCGCCGTGACCGTCGTGGGCGGCGTGAGCTACAAGCCACAGACCGCTGCCCTCAAGTACGGCTGCGATATCCTGGTCGCCACGCCGGGCCGTCTGGTCGATCTGATCGAGCAGGGTGCCTGCCACCTGGACGAGGTCAAGGTCCTGGTGCTCGACGAGGCCGATCGCATGCTCGACATGGGCTTTTTGCCCGCCGTTCGCCGCATTGTGCGCGAGACGCCGGCCGAGCGCCAGACGCTGCTGTTCTCGGCGACCCTCGACGAGGAGGCCGTGGGCGAGATCACCGATCTGGTGAGCGACCCGGCCCGCGTGGAGATCGCGCCCGCCACGTCGACCGCCGACACCGTCGATCAGTTTGTGTTCCCGGTGTCCATCGAGGCCAAGAACAACCTGCTGCCCGAGTTCCTCAAAAAGGAGGGCCCGGAGCGCACGATCGTCTTTATGCGCACCAAGCACCGTGCCGACAGCTGCTGCCGTCGTCTGGAGCGCAAGGGCATCAAGGCCGCCGCGATTCACGGCAACCGCAGCCAGGCCCAGCGCGAGCGTGCCCTTTCGGCCTTCCGCGACGGTACCGTCGACGTGTTGGTGGCAACCGACGTGCTCGCCCGCGGCATCGACATTAGCGACGTGCGCTACGTCGTGAACTTTGACGTGCCGGCCGAGCCGACCGACTACATCCACCGTATTGGCCGTACGGGCCGTGCCGGCGAGCTGGGCTGGGCCATCACGTTTGTGACCGAGCAGGACGTGGACGAGCTCTACGAGATCGAGAAGCTCATGGACAAGACCGCCGACATCTACGAAGCCGGCGACCTGCATGTGGGTCCCAACCCGCCTGCGGTTGACCCCGAGCGCGACCCTGCGGCCTTTAAGGTGAAGAAGAAGACCAAGCGCGGCAAGTCCAAGAGCAAGAAGAAGCTTGAGCAGGCGCGTCGCGACGGCAAGCGCAACGGCGACGATTACGGCGATGTGGCCGGTCGTTCCAACCGCGGTCGTGACGAGCGCCGCAGCGACGGCGAGCGTCCGAGCCGTCCCAAGCGCGGCGGCAAGACCCGCGTGCGCGAGGGCGTTCAGGCTCGCGTGGACGAGGCTGTGGAGAGCGTGGCCCGCGAGGTGGCTGCCGAGGAGCGCGGCGGTGCTGCTGCCGTCGAGCAGGCCCCGCGTGGCAACCGTGCCGAGCGCCGTGCCAAGCAGTTCCAGGGCGAGGCGCACCGCCGTCGTCGTGAGGACGAGGACCGTGGCGGCCGTCGCCGTGTTGAGCGCGAGGACGAGGGCCGTGGTTCGCGCGGTGGCAAGCGTGGCGCGGGCGATCGCCGTCGTTCCGGTCGCGATGACGAGCGCGGTGGCCGTGATGGGCGTCGCGGCGGCGAAGGCCGTGGTTCGCGTGACGAGCGTGGTACCCGCGGCGGCGAGTCCCGCGGCGGCAAGCGCTTTGACGAGCGCGGAGGCCGCGAGGGCGGCCGCGGTGGTGAGCGTCGCGAGGGCGCTCGTGGCAACGGTGGCCGCAGCGGCGCCGGTCGTTCGAATGAGTCGCGCGATCGTCGCGACCCGCGTGCCAGCCGCGATCGTCGCGATGACTGGCGCAACTACGACGACACCCGCGATGAGCGTCGTGGCGGCTATCGTGGCGGGCGTGGCGGCAACCAGGCCGGCTCCCGCGGCGGCCGTGCCGGCGGTCGCGATAATCGTGGCAGCTATGGCAACAGCCGTGGCGGCAAGCGCGGTGGTAGCTCCCGTCGCCCTGGCGACGGCGGCGGCAAGCGCAAATAACATACGCATCGCCCGCTAGAGCGAGGTGAACCAAGGGCCCCGAGCAACTACGTTCGGGGCCCTTTTGTTTGCCGTATCCGATCGCTAGTTCAAATGTGATTTCCTCGGGAATGCATCTAGAGGATGCCGTGGGCTTGTTTCCTGCCATGCAGCAATGGGTCCTATGGGGTGCGCCGTGCATTTTTTGGAGTATTCTGCAGTTCGAGTTGTCTGCATATGATTCGACGTCGCCAACGGTGGCCTTCGGATATCCCTAGCGAGCGTTCCGAGTCAGATTTCGCCGTTTTCCGGAGCAGGGGGCGCGTCATTCTCGCCATGTCGGGACTTAGAATGATACGGCGTCCTACAGTTTTGCCCACCCGCGGCGGTGCTGGCGCGGTCACGTTGCAGAATACTCCGTTTTTTGCACGGGCCAGGATGGGGTACCTCAGGAGAACGCGGCGGTATCCCGTAAATATATACAATCTGTACCGTAATTTATACAAAACGAAGAGGCAGACAGCGTAGGGTGGGTGCATTGGGGTGCCTGGCGCACCGAAACGGGGAGCTCCCCCCATGCGCCGTATACTCTGTCTGAATGTGAAAACGGCTTGACGCGTTGCCAGGCGTAGGGAGAGGGTGCCTCGATGAGCGTATTCGAAATTGTGTTTAGTCCGACGGGTGGAACGCGGAAGGTGTCTGGCCTTGTGGCCGGGGCGCTGGACAATAATACCGTTACCGTCGATCTGACCGATAGCGGGCTAGATCTCAGCGCTGTCTCGATGACTGAGGACGACGTGGCCGTAATCTCTGTGCCGGCGTATGCCGGTAGAATTCCGGCTGTGGTGGCTGACCGGTTGGGCATGGTGCGCGGCAACGGGGCTCGGGCTGTTTTGGTTTGTGTATACGGAAACCGCGCGTTTGAGGACACGCTCGTAGAGCTGGAGGACGTTGCGAAGCGCGCCGGATTTAGGGTGGTTGCAGCTGTTTCTGCTATTGCTGAGCATTCCGTTGCTCGTCAGTTTGCTGCTGGGCGACCGGATGCGCAGGATGCGGCGCAGCTCGCAGAGTTTGCGCAGCAAATTCAGCAAAAGCTGTTGGCTGAGGATGCGTCCGAGCCCTCTATCCCCGGCAATCGTCCTTATAAACAAGCTGGAGGTCGCCGCATGGCACCCGAGGCAACAGAGGAATGCGTCTCCTGCAGTGCATGCGCCGCGGCGTGTCCCGTTTGTGCTATCGACAAGGGCGACCCCAAGCGAGCAGCTGACGAGGCGTGCATCTCCTGCATGCGCTGCATCGCCGTATGCCCGCGAGGCGCTCGCAAGCTTGATCCCAACAAGCTATCCGCTGTTTCCCAGATGCTGAGCAAGGCTTGCGTCGTGCGGAAGGAATGCGAGCTCTTCATCTAACGCATGCGAAATTGCTGCAAGGAGTGCCCCTGGGTGCCGGCGGGAAAGGAACGTCCCTAAGTGCCGCCTAAATACCGTTTATCGAAGAAAAAATACCGCTCACCGGTCATAATGATAGACATGGCTTTGCTATTGCCTACAATAACTCCCGTAAAAAGAAATGCGGAAGGTTACCGAGTCCCTCGGACGTGGGCCTAACCAAAGTCTTTGAACGGGTGTGTCTCTATGGATGCATTCGCTTGATTTTGGTTGGGCTATATTTATGAAGGGACATGCCACCATGGGTTTCTTTTCTCGCCTGATGGGCGGTTCGGATGAGCAGAAGACTGCAGCTTCCGAGTTCGAAATCCTCGCTCCCGTTTCCGGCGAGCTTGTTCATCTAGAAAATACCAATGACCCCGCTTTTAGCAGCCGTGCCGTGGGCGATGGCGTTGCCGTGGTTCCCCAAGAGGGGACCGTGTGCGCTCCTGTTTCCGGTACCGTCGCGGCGCTGTTTCCGACTGAGCACGCGCTGGGCATTATGTCCGACGACAGCTCTGCTCAGGTGATGCTGCATATCGGAATCGACACTGTTAAACTTGAGGGCAAGGGCTTCCATGCGCTTGTTGCTCAGGGTGACCATGTCGATGCGGGCCAGCCCCTCGTCGAGGTCGATTTCGACGCGGTTCGCGCCGCTGGCTTCGACCCCACGGTCTTCGTTATCGTGTGCGAGCGCTCGGAGAACTCGACTCTTCGTGAGCATGCTTCCGGCCCTGTTGCTGTTAAAGAGCCTGTCGTCTGGCTTTCCGAGTAAATTCTTGTGGTGGGTACCGTGGTTATCAAGCGAGTTTTCAACAATAACGTCGCAATGGTCACTTCGGACGATGGCTCCGAGCTCATCGTCATCGGCCGAGGCCTCTGCTTTGGCCGCCATGCCGGCGACGCTATCGATGAGGCATCGGTCGAAAAGACCTATGCGCTGCAGGAGGGCACTTCTCAGGATTCGCGCACGATTGACCGCTTGGCACATCTTTTGGAGTCCATCCCCACCGTCAACCTCGTGATTGCCGAGGACATTGTTCAGATGCTCCGTCGAGAGCTCAATGTTGATATCAACGACAAGATTCTCATTGCTCTCGCAGACCATATCAGCCTCGCCCTCGAGCGCGAGCGCAAGGGCGTTCCCTGTGAGAATCCGTTGCTGCTCGAGATCCAGCAGTTCTATCGCAAGGAGTACGCGCTTGCGGGCCGTGCCCTTCAGATTATCAAGGACTACCTGGGTATCGAGATGAGCGAGGAGGAGCAGGGTTTTATTACGCTGCATATCGTCAACGCCACCATGCCGCAACGCTCCGACCGTCTAATCGTCTCGGTCCAGCTTGTTCGCGACGTGCTCGCGATTGTTTCCGAGCACTATGCCACGACCCTTGACGTCACCTCGTTGCCGTACGAGCGTTTCGTTCGCCATCTGCAGTTTTTTGCGCAGCGAGCGCTCGATCCCGCGGCGGGGCAGGTCAATGGCGACGCGCTGTTCCGTATCGATGAAACGGCGTATCCGAGGGCGTTCTCGTGTGCGGAGTCAATTGCCGACCACTTAGCGTCTACCTATAACGTTGTCGTTACCGATGCCGAGAAGAGTTATCTCGCATATCACATTGTTAACCTGCTTGGAGAACCTGGTCTCTAGGCATAACGTGCCCACACATCGATTGATATAAGGCAAGGCTCACGGTCTTGTCCAGGGCACACCTATCTCAATTTGCGGAAAAGGAAGGGGAGTACCGCTATGACCGCAAAAAAGAAGTTCAATTTCAAAGCGCCGTTGGAGGTGTTCGCGAAGTCGATCGTTCAGCCGATGATGTATCTCTCGGTTGCCGGCATCCTGCTCATCGTGGGCATCATTCTGACCAACAAGACCATCTGCGCCGTGATCCCTGTGCTGGGCTCCGGTCCGTTCCAGCTTGTGGGCGCCGTTGTCTATCAGTCGCTGATGTTTATCATCAACAACCTCTCGATTCTGTTCTGCGTGGGCATCGCCGGCGCCATGGCAAAGAAGAACAAGGGCCATGCTTCGCTTATCGCCCTGATGTCGTTCTTCCTGTTCCTGCAGGCTAACAACATCGTGCTCAACGCTACCGGCTCTCTTGCCGAAGCGAGCGGCATGCTCGGCCTTACCGGAACCGGCCAGAGCACCGTTATGGGCATTCAGGTGCTCGATACCGGCGTGTTTGGCGGCATCATTCTTGGTTGCATCACCGGTGCTGTGTTCAACAAGTACTCGAACAAGCAGTTCCCCATTGCCCTTTCGATGTTCTCGGGCGTTCGTTTTCCGTTCCTGATCATGATCATCATCTCCTGGATCATGGGCGCTGGCTTCTGCATCGTTTGGCCTCCGGTTCAGGGTGCCATCTCCTCCGTTGCCGGCATCATTAAGGAGTCGGGCAACATCGGTCTGTTCATCTACGGCATGCTCAACAAGCTGCTCGTTCCCACCGGTCTGCACCACCTCATCTACACCCCGTTCCAGTTCTCCGATGTGGGTGGCACCCTGACGCTGGGCGATCAGGTTATCGCCGGTGCCTATCCCATCCGTGTCGCCGAGATGGCAATGACGGGCCAGCCCTTCTCCGATAGCACGTATTTCAACAGCTACACCTTCAACAACCTGTGGCCCTACATCGGTATCGGTCTCGCCTTTATCTTCACCGCTTACAAGGGGAACAAGGATAAGACCAAGGCCGTTATCATCCCGCTGATCATCACCGCCGTGCTCTCCTGCGTCACCGAGCCCATGGACTTCCTCTTTGTCTTTGCCGCTCCCGTGCTCTTTGTTGTTCACTCGGTTCTTTCCGGTATCTTCCTGGTCCTGCTCAAGGTCCTCTCCGTGCCCGCTTCGACTGCAGGCGGCATCATCAACATCGTGGTTTCCAACCTGGTCCTCGGTGTCGACAAGACCAACTGGCCGGTTATGCTGGTGCTTGGAGTCGTCAACGCCGCTCTGTACTTCTTCCTCTTCACCTTCCTTATTAAGAAGCTCAACCTCCACACGCCTGGCCGCGAGGAGGAGTCCGAGCTCGCCGAGTCCGTTGCCGAGGGCGAGGCTGCCGCGTCTGTCGCGGTGAAGCAGGGCGCTGTTGCCGCAGCTCCCGCAGAGGGCGTCGATGCAGGTATTGCCGACCTGGTCGCAGGTCTTGGCGGCAAGGACAACATCGAGGAGCTCGAGAACTGCTTTACGCGTCTTCGCGTGAACGTTAAGAACCCGGACCTCATCGATGAGAACCTCATCAACCACGTGCCCAACAGCGGTATCAACCGCAACGGCAACAATATCCAGATCATCTTTGGCATGAAGGTCGCCGAGATGCGCGACAAGGTCGAAAACGCAATTGAGAAGGAGCAGTAAACAATGATCATTACTCTGTGTGGTGGCGGATCCACCTTTACCCCCGGCATCGTCAAGTCCATCGCTCTGCGCAAGGACGAGCTCGACGTTGACGAGATTCGCCTGTACGACATCAATGAGGAGCGTCAGCGCAAGATCGGCGTGCTCGTGGACTGGATTTTGCACGAGGACCTTGGCCTGGACATCAAGCTTACGGTGACCACCGACAAAAAGACGGCTTTTACCGACGCGAGCTTCGTGTTTGCCCAGATGCGCGTGGGCGGCTACGCCATGCGCGAGCAGGACGAGAAGATTCCGCTGCGCCACGGTTGCGTGGGTCAGGAGACCTGCGGCTGCGGCGGCCTTGCCTACGGCATGCGCACCATCTTCCCCATGGTCGAGCTGATCGATGACGTTGAGAAGTACGCCAAGAAGGACTACTGGATTCTCAACTACTCCAACCCTGCTGCCATCGTGTCCGAGGGCTGCCGCGTGCTGCGTCCCAACGCTCGCATCATCAACATCTGCGACATGCCGATCGCGATCATCGACGTGGTTTGCGCCGCACTCGATATCGACAAGAAGGATGTCGAGTACGATTACTTTGGCCTCAACCACTTTGGTTGGTTCACCTCGATCCGCCACAAGGGCGAGGAGGTGCTCCCGCAGCTGCGCGAGTACATCAAGGAGCATGAGATTCTGCTGCCCGACTCCTACCTCAAGGGCATGGGCTCGCTCATGGCAAAGAAGCCCGAGGAGGCCACTGACGAGCACCCCGAGCAGAACCGCCACACCAAGGGCAGCTGGTACTACGTCTGGAAGGGCGAGTACGAGATCATGGAGTGCTTCCCGGAGTACCTGCCCAACACGTATCTGAACTACTACCTGCAGCAGAAGGAGTTCGTCGAGCATTCCAACCCCGAGCGCACCCGTGCTAACGAGGTTGAGGAGACGCGTGAGAAGAACCTCTTCGACGGCATCGACCACTACGAGAAGACGGGCGAGATCGACGAGAGCACGTTCTATGCGGGCAGCCACGGCGACTGGATTGCCGATCTGGCTATCGCTCTGAAGAACGACACCAAGCAGCGCTTCCTGGTCATTTGCGAGAACAAGGGCGCTATCCCCAACATGCCCTACGACGCTATGGTCGAGCTGCCTGCCTACATTGGCAAGAATGGCCCCGAGGTCATCAGCCGCGACAACATTCCTCTGTTCCAACAGGGCCTCATGATGCAGCAGCTGAACTCCGAGAAGCTCGTGGTCGAGGCTACGATCGAGGGTTCTTACGAGAAGGCGCTCAAGGCCTTTACGCTGAACAAGACCGTGCCTTCGATGAAGGTCGCCAAGGAGGTTCTCGACGACATGATCGAGGCCAACAAGGGTTACTGGCCCGAGCTTAAGTAAAAGCAACAGGGTCGCTGGCCGCATACCTGGAGCAATGCCCCGTCCACGTGATTGCGTGGGCGGGGCATTGTCATTTGGTAACGCGTTTTACCAAATATGGCATTTATCTGCGGTAATGTTCTATTTCACCGCCGAGGGTGACATTTCATACCGCCTGCCGAACTGCGTGGAGACCTAACAACTTTTTAGGTCAGTGTTGTGCGTGTAGCAACTTCGCCCGGCCTCGCCTCCGGGCTGCCATGTGAGAGGGGATCTTATGGCTCGACTGCACGTAATGGAACGCAGCAACGCTCAGGCCGTCATGGACGACCTGCACGATGCGCTCGGACGTCGTCTGGCGGTGAGTTCGCTCGCCCCGTGCCCCGTTGAGTTTACGGCAGCGCTCGTCAATCTGTGCTCCACCCAGAGCTGCGGCAAGTGCACGCCCTGCCGCGTGGGCCTGAGCGCGCTGAGCGACCTGCTCGCCGATGTGCTCGAGGGCCGCGCCGACGAGTCCACGCTCAACTTGATTGAGCGCACCGCCCGCACCATCTACCTTTCGAGCGACTGCGCCATCGGCTACGAAGCTGGCGCCATGGCACTCACGGCCATTCACGGCTTCCGCGACGATTTTGAGCACCACATCCGCGAGCACTCCTGTGGCTTTGACCGCGAGGCCCGCGTCCCGTGCGTCTCGGGCTGCCCGGCGCACGTCGACATTCCCGGCTACATTTCGCTGGTCGAGGCCGGCCGCTATGCCGATGCCGTCAAGGTCATCCGCAAGAACAACCCGCTGCCGCTCGTCTGCGGCCTGGTGTGCGAGCATCCCTGCGAGATGCACTGTCGCCGTGGCATGGTCGACGACCCCATGAACATCCTCGCCCTCAAGCGTTTTGCCGTTGAGCACAGTGACCTCAACGACCACAAGCCGCATGTGGTGGACAACACCGGCAAGCGCGTCGCCGTGATCGGCGGCGGCCCGGCCGGCCTTTCCTGCGCCTACTACCTGGCCGTGATGGGCCACAAGGTGACCATCTTTGAGCAGCGCCACCACCTGGGCGGCATGCTGCGCTATGGCATTCCCAGCTACCGTCTGCCGCGCGAGCGCCTGCAGGCCGAGATCGACTGGATCTTGAGCGCCGGCATCGACGTTGAGCTCGATCACTCCGTCAACGGCGAGGAGCTCGCCCGTCTGCGCGACGAGTTTGATGCCGTCTACCTGGCCATCGGTGCCCATAGCGACAAGAAGCTCGGCCTTCCGGGCGAAGAGGCGCCCGGCGTGGAGTCGGCCGTCAAGATGCTGCGCGCCATCGGTGACGACGAGCTGCCCGACCTGAGCGGCCAGCGCGTGTGCGTCATCGGCGGCGGCAACGTTGCCATGGACGTGGCTCGCTCTGCCGTGCGCTGCGGTGCCGAAAAGGTGAGCATTGTCTACCGCCGCCGCATCTGCGATATGACGGCTCAGGACGCCGAGATTGCCGGTGCCCAGGCCGAGGGCTGCGAGGTTCTGGAGCTGACGGCGCCGCTCGCCATCGAGACGGGCGAGGACGGTCGCGTGAGCGGCCTGCGCGTGCAGCCGCAGATTATCGGCGAGCCCCGTCGCGGTCGTCCGGCCCCGCGTGCCGCCGCCACGTCCGAGCAGGTCATTCCCTGCGAGCGCGTGTTCGTGGCCATTGGCCAGGACATCGATTCCAAGCCGTTTGAGGAGATGGGCATTGCCTGCAAGTGGGGCTGCGTGGTCACCGATTCGGACGGCGCCGTGCCCAACTTCGATGGCCTCTTTAGCGGCGGCGACTGCCAGACCGGCCCCGCTACCGTCATCCGCGCCATCAATGCCGGCCGCGTGGCTTCGGCAAACATCGACCGCTATCTGGGCTTCGACCACAAGATTAAGCTTGAGGTCGAGCTGCCGACCGTCCAGTTTAAGGGTAAGCACGAGTGCGGCCGCTGCGAGCTGGGCGAGCGCGAGGCCGGCGAGCGTATTCACGATTGGAATCTGGTCGAGCAAGGTCTTACCGAGCAGGAGGCACACCAGGAGGCGAGCCGCTGCCTGCGTTGCGATCACTTTGGCTTTGGCGCGTTCCGCGGAGGGAGGAACCTGGAATGGTAGAGCCCAACAAAACCACCGTCAGTGACAACACCGAAAACGGAGCGCACAATATGGCCAAGCTCACTATCGATAATTGCGAGGTCGTGGTGTCCGAGCGCACCACGATCCTGGATGCAGCCAAGTCCGTCGGCATCCAGATTCCCACCCTATGCTATCTGCGCGATCTGAACGAGATCGGCGGCTGCCGCGTGTGCGTGGTCGAGGTTGAGGGCTGTGATCAGCTGGTTGCCGCCTGCAACAACTACGTGCTCGACGGCATGGTGGTCCACACCAACAGTCCCAAGGCCCGCGAGGCCCGTCGCACCAACGTGCAGCTGCTGCTGTCCCAGCACGATTCGCAGTGCACGAGCTGCGTGCGCAGCGGCAACTGCAACCTGCAGACCATCGCCAACGACCTGGGCATTTTCTATCTGCCGTATCAAAGGCATTTGGCGGGCGAGGGCTGGGATTTCGATTTTCCCATCATCCGCGAAAACGACAAGTGCATTAAATGCATGCGCTGCATCAAGGTGTGCGAGAGCGTGCAGGGCCTGGGGATTTGGGACCTGACCAACCGCGCCACGCATACCGCCGTGGGTACCCGCGGGCGCGCACCGATCGGCAAGACCGATTGCGTCGCGTGCGGCCAGTGCATTACGCATTGCCCGACGGGCGCACTGCGCGAGCGCGACGATACCGAGACCGTGTTTGACGCGCTCGCCGATCCCGACAAGATCGTGGTGGTGCAGATCGCGCCGGCCGTGCGTAGCGCTTGGGGCGAGGAACTCGGCATTCCGCGCGAGGAGGCTACCGTCGAGCGCCTGGCTTGCGTGCTGCGTCGCGCGGGCTTTGAATACGTGTTCGATACCGATTTCTCGGCCGACCTCACCATTATGGAGGAGGGCTCCGAGCTGCTCGGGCGCCTGGGCGCCGCCGCCAAGGGCGAAGGTGACAGCCGCGGCTGGCCCATGTTTACGAGCTGCTGCCCGGGTTGGGTTCGCTTTGTGAAGGCGCGTTATCCGGAGTTTGTCGACAGCCTGTCCACGTCCAAGTCGCCGCAGCAGATGTTCGGCGCCATCGCCAAGACCTACTACGCCAAGGTGCTGGGCGTGGAGCCCGAGCGTCTGTTCGTGGTGTCCGTTATGCCGTGCACGGCCAAGAAGGCCGAGTGCGCGCTGCCGAGCATGATGGGCGAGGGCGGCGCGCCCGATGTGGACGTTGCGCTGACGGTGCGCGAGATGGTGCGCATGATCCGCGCGAGCCACGTGAGCGTGGACACGCTGGTTGAGGAGCCGCTCGATACGCCGCTGGGCTTTGGCACGGGCGCGGGTGTGATCTTTGGCGCCACGGGCGGCGTGATGGAGGCCGCCGTGCGCTCGGCCTATTACCTGGTGACGGGCAAGAACCCCGACGCCGACTTCTTTACCGACGTGCGCGGCCTGGACGGCTGGAAGGAAGCCGTGGCCGATATCGATGGCACCAAGGTGCGCGTCGCCGTGGCGCACGGGCTGGGCAACGCCGCCCGTCTGCTCGACGCGATTCGCGACGGTCGCGTGAGCTATGACTTCGTTGAGGTCATGGCGTGCCCGGGCGGCTGCGTCGGTGGCGGCGGTCAGCCCATCCACGACGGCTGCGAGCTGGCAGCTGAGCGCGGCCAGGTGCTGTGGGGCCTGGATGCGAAGGCGGACATTCGCTTCTCGCACGAGAACCCCGATGTCCAGGCATGCTACCGCGAGTTTTTGGGCGAGCCGCTCTCGCCGCTGGCCGAGGAGCTGCTGCATACCGACCATCACGCATGGACGATGCCTAACGAAGGGACGTGCTAACGATGCGCGCGTTTACTGTTGAGATGACGCGCCGGGGGTTTGCCTCGGCGCTTGCCGCCGGCGCGCTGTCGCTTGCACTGGTTGGATGTGGCGGCGGGGCCGCGGAGGCTGGGTCTGCTGCGGGCTCGGCTGCCACGGACGGCGCCGGTGCTGCTGCAGGGCCGGTCGAGGTGCGCGTCGCCTCGCTCAAGGGGCCGACCTCGATTGGCCTGGTGCAGTTTATGGACCAGGCGGCGAGTGGCGAGACGGATAACGAGTTCGATTTTGCGATCAGCGCCGCGGCCGACGAGATCGTGCCCAAGGTCATTCAGGGCGATGTCGATATCGCCCTGGTGCCCGCCAACGCGGCGAGCGTTCTCTACAACAAGACCGAGGGCGCGGTGCAGGTCATCGACATCAACACGCTCGGCGTGCTAAGCGTGGTGACGGGCGACGCGAGTGTGACCTCGTTTGGCGATCTGGCGGGCCATGCCGTCTATATGACGGGCAAGGGCACCACGCCGGAGTACGTCATGAACTACCTGCTGGAGCGCGCGGGCCTGACCGGCCAGGTGGCGCTCGAGTTTAAGAGCGAGCCCACCGAGGTGCTGTCGGCCCTGCTTGCCGATCCGTCTGCCGTGGGTGTGCTGCCCGAGCCGTTTAAGACGGCGGCCGTCGCCAAGAGCGAGGGCAAGCTGTCGGCACCGGTGAGCCTGACCGATGCGTGGGACGAGCTGGCAGGAGACACGGGCTCGCGCTTGCTGACGGGTGTGACCGTGGTGCGCCGCGCGTTTGCCGAGGAACATCCCGAGGTCGTGGCGGAATTCCTGAGCTGCCACGCGGCGAGCGTTGAGGCCGTGAACGCGTCGCCGGTGGACTGGGCCCAGGCCGTGGTCGATGCGGGCATCGTGGATAACGCCGCGATTGCCGAAAAGGCGATTCCCGGGTGCATGCTCGTGTGCCAGACGGGGAAGGATATGAAGGCGGCGCTCGGTGGGTATCTGCAGGTGTTGGCCGATGCGGACGCGAGTGCCGTGGGCGGCAAGCTCCCGGCTGACGATTTCTACTACATGGAGTAGCCCGTGCGTGTGTTTGCTCGACAAATGACAGAGCGCATGAAGGCGGTGGCGGCAGCAGGTGCCGTTGCCGCCTTTTGGCTTGCCGTGTGGGTGCTGGTGGCGGGTCTTGTGGCACAGCCGCTGATTTTGCCGGGGCCGGGCGCTGTCGTGGTATCGCTGTTGCGCCTGGCGTGCGATGGCGGTACCTGGGCGATTTTGGTGGGCTCGGGCGCGCGGATACTGGGCGGGCTGGCGCTTGCCGCGGTGTGCGGCGGCGTGCTGGCGGGAGCCTCGGTGCGGTCGCGGACGTTTGCCCGCCTGGTGGCACCGGCGCTGTCGTTTGTAAAGGCGACGCCGGTCGCCTGCGTGGTGGTCCTGTTGCTTATCTGGCTGGGATCGGCGCGCGTGAGCATCGCGGCGGTTTTTTTGATGGCGCTGCCGGGCGTATATTTCTCACTGGTCGAGGGCTTGGCGCAGGTTGATAAGCCGCTGGAGCAGATGCTCCGCCTGCATGGCGTGCGGGGCTGGCGACTGTTTTGCGCCCACACCTGGCGTGAGGTGCTGCCGTTTGTGCTTTCGTGCGCGAAGGCGGTCATCGGCATGAGCTGGAAGGCCGGTGTAGCGGCGGAGCTCATCGGCATGGCGACGGGCACCGTGGGTGAGCGCATCTATCAGGCAAAGCTTTTGATTGAGACGGCAGATCTGCTGGCGTGGACCGTGTTGGTCGTGGCGGCATCGTGGGCATGTGAGCGCGTGCTAGTGTGGCTGCTGCGGGTTTCGGGGCCCGTGGCGTGGCGCGCGGCCGTGCGGGCGCATGGGCATGGATTGCGTGGGCGTGCGGGGGCTGCGAGCGATGGCACTTCAGCGGAGCTTGCGCTTGCCGTGGGCGATCGCGCGCCCTGGGCGCCGGCGCTGGATGGTCTGGTGCTCAACTTGCCCGCGGGTGGGCGTATCTGTGTGATGGGCGCTTCGGGCATGGGCAAGTCGACGCTGCTTTCGTTGGCAGCGGGGGAGTGCGCGCCGTGCTCGATGGTGTTTCAGGATGCACGCTTGGTCGAGTCCGCCGCGGCGCTGGATAACGTGCTAGTGTGCGCCGATGCACGCGTGGACGCCTCGAGTGCTGCGGCCCTGTTGCGCCTGCTGGTGCCGGGGGTCGATGTACATGCTCGCGTGGCCGAGCTTTCGGGCGGGCAGCGCCGTCGCGTCGAGATCGCTCGAGCCCTGCTGTGCCCGGGCGGCGCGGTGATTCTTGACGAGCCCTTTACCGGTTTAGATACCGCTGCGCGCGACGCATGCGCCGAGGTCGTGCTCGACTTGCTCGACGGTCGCATGCTGTTGCTTGCCACGCACGATGCCGCTGACGCTAAGGCCCTCAATATCTCGGATATCATCACGCTCTAAATACTTACTCAGCAACAAAATGATCCGTTTTTTCTCCGTCCCCATGGGGTCGGGTATGGTATTCTATCTGCGGGGTAATACTTAGGAATACCAAGTAATACCAACGCCGTAGAAACACACTCCAGATGCGGGCCAATCGGGTTGCCTTCACGGCCCGTCGCCCAGCCGCGTGGCCCGCATCTATCCGCACCACCGTCGTTTCAAAAAGGAAGCGCCATGGCAGAACACATGACCCCGGTTGTCGCGAAGGTCTTGCCCGAGGAAAAGGCGGCCTTCGCGGCGGCAACCCAGCTCGTGGGCACCACGCCGTCCAACGCCATCCGCATGTTTATCGCCGCGTTCAATCGCTGCGGCACCTTCCCGTTCGACATTTCGCCCAACGGGGCTTTTGGCGCTGCGCCCGATTCTCATCAACAATGACTGTCCCCAAGTGCCGGGTTTTGAGGAGGTTGGCATGCTCAATGCGCTGGTTTGGGCGCTTGCCTGTTTTGGTGTCATCGCTGCCGATATTGCCCTGAGCATTGTTTTGTTCTCCGCGCTGGACATCGTGTCGGCACTGACGGGTTTCCCGATCGACAATCTCGATATTCAATGGTTTCAGGCCGCCGCTCAGACGGCGTCGTTTTTGATGGCGCTGCTGTGGTGGCGCTATCTGTGGCCCCGCTCCTTCATGGCGCGCCGGCAAGGTGAACGCCCGCTCGGCGGGGGAGCAAATGCTGCACGGAAGCGCATCGCATGCGTTGTCGTGATCGGCCTATCCATGCAGGTGGTCATTAGCTACCTATGCGACGGCGTGCTGTCGCTGCTGCCCGAGGTTGCGGCGGACTATAGCGAGCTCGTCGAGGAAACAGGCTTGGGCGATACCAACCTTCTTGCCGTCCTGACCACGGTGCTCGGCGCCCCATTTTGTGAAGAGCTGCTGGTGCGCGGCATTATTTTTGAGTTTTCGCTCCGAGCGTTTAATCCGCAGTGCCGCCCACTTTGGAAGTGCCGGCGTCGTGTGAGCGCGCAGAGTGGCGCCATGGTGCCCTGGGCGGCCCCAAGCACGTGGGGTATCGCCGCGGCGATTGTGCTGCAGGCGGCGATCTTCGGTTTTATGCATATGAATTGGGTACAGGGTTGCTACGCGGGTGCCGCCGGCCTCATCTTTGGTTGGGTGCTCGTGACGACCGGAAAGCTCCGCTACACGATCCTGCTGCACTTTGCCTTTAATGCCGGGTCGTATTTCATGACGTTGCTCTGGTTTGTGAACACACCGTTCGACGTGATAATCACGGTCGCTATCGCCGGCGTCATCCTCGTTGAGGCAATGCGCTCGCTGCGCCACGCGTGTGGGATGGACGCAGCGAGCGCACCGCTGCCCTAGTTGCGACGCCCGCCTCCGTTGGCGCCCTGACGCCCCTGGGCCGCGCGATTACGCCCGGCAGTGTTCTGTGCACGCGACATGCCGCCGTGCCCCTTGCTGCCTTTGGGTCCCTTGCCGCCAGCACCGCCGTGGGCCTTGCCGCCCTTCTTGCCGGTGCCATGCCCACCGCCAGCAGACGTCTCGCCCGGGCGCGGCGGCACGGGGCGGATTAGACAGTGTTTGGTGTAGCCGATCAGGTCACGACGTCCGGCTTTTTCCAGCGCCTCGCGTACCAGCTTGTAGTTCTCGGGTTTGCGATACTGGATGAGCGCACGCTGCATGGCCTTTTCGTGCGGGTCGCGCGCCACATAGATCGGCTCCATGGTGCGTGGGTCCACGCCGGTGTAGTACATGCAGGTCGACATGGTGGACGGTGTGGGGTAGAAGTCCTGCACCTGTTCGGGCATGTAGCCCATGTCGCGTACGGCCTCGGCCAGGTCCACAGCTTCCTTCATCGTTGAACCGGGGTGGCTCGAGATTAGGTATGGCACTACGTACTGCTTGAGTCCGTATTCGCGGTTCAAGCGTTCAAATTTACGGCAGAACGCGTCGTAGACGGCGCGGCTCGGTTTGCCCATCACGGACAGCACCGCGTCGCTCACGTGCTCGGGTGCTACGCGCAGCTGGCCCGAGACGTGATGCTCCAGCAGCTCGCGCAAAAACTCGTCCGAGGCGTCGGCCATGGTGTAGTCAAAGCGTATGCCGCTGCGGACGAAGACCTTCTTGACGCCCGGCAGCTGGCGCAGATCGCGCAGCAGCTGCGTGTAGCCGCTCTCGTCGACCACCATGTTCTTGCACACACTCGGCCACAGGCAGCGCTTGTTCTTGCACACGCCGTGCTTGAGCTGCTTGTCGCAGGCCGGACGGCTAAAGTTGGCCGTCGGTCCACCCACGTCGTTGATGTAGCCCTTAAACTCGGGATCGTGCGTGAGCAGCTCGGCCTCGCGCATGATCGAGTCGTGGCTGCGCATCTGCAGTACGCGGCCCTGGTGGAAGGTGAGGGCGCAAAACGAGCACTCGCCAAAACAGCCGCGGTTGGAGCTAATGGAAAATTTGATTTCGGCAAAGGCCGGCACGCCGCCCGTTGCGTCGTAGTCGGGATGCCAATCGCGTGCGTAGGGGAGTTCGGCAACCTCGTCCATCTCGTCTGTGGTGAGTGTTGCCGATGGCGGGTTCTGCACCACATAGACGCTGTTGGGGTAGGGCTCTACCAGACGATGCCCGGTGATGGGGTCCATGTTCTGCTGCTGCACATTAAAGCTGCGCGCGTAGTTGAGCTTGTCGGCGGTAAGGTCGTCCCAGCTGGGCAGCAGGTCGTAGTCGTAGACCTCGTCGAGCGAACCCGTGCGGTAGACGGTACCGTTGATGTAGGTGATCTGATCGACAGGCAGTCCGGCATCGAGCGCGTCGGCGATCTCGACGATCGCATGCTCGCCCATGCCGTAGATGAGGATGTCGGCGCCCGAGTCGAGCAGTACCGAGCGCTTGAGCTTGTCCTGCCAGTAGTCGTAGTGGGCCAGGCGGCGCAGGCTTGCCTCGATGCCGCCGATGATGATGGGAGCGTCCTTGAACGTCTGGCGGATGAGGTTGCCGTAGACCGTGACGGCACGATTGGGGCGGTGCCCCTCCTCGCCACCGGGGGTATAGGCGTCGGTATGGCGGCGGTGCTTGGTCACCGAATAGTGGTTGACCATGGAGTCCATGTTGCCGGCGCTGACGAGAAAGCCCAGGCGCGGCTCGCCGAGCACGGTGATGCTGGCGGGGTCGGTCCAGTCGGGCTGGCAGATAATGCCCACTTTGTAGCCGTGCGCGTCGAGGACGCGGCTGATGATGGCCATGCCAAAGCTGGGGTGGTCCACGTAGGCGTCGCCGCAGATGTAGACGAAGTCGCACTGGTCCCAGCCACGCGCATCCATGTCGGCGCGGCTGACGGGGAGGAACTTGTCGCGGCCCGGACGCCAGGGGCGTGAGGGCGCTGCTGAGGCATGCGTGGGTCGCGAGCCCTGCGCCTTGCCGCCGCGCTTTTGCTGCTGGCCCTGTTTGCCCTGCTGTCCGCGTTGGCTGTTCTGAGCGTGCTGAGGCTTTTTTGCCACGATCCCTCCCGGTGTTTGTATGCTGCACGTAATTGTAACCAGTCTTTTTGGGACGGGGCTAAAAAGACTGGTGGAGTACATGGGCTGGCGGATCGGCGTGTCGATGCGGGTGTCGGCGCCGCGCCCGCCGTTTGTTTCCAGACTGTGTATCCGCGCGTTGGGGAGCCCGTCTCGCGCGCACGCCATGTTGTCAATGGGTTACAGTATGAACGGCGGCTATGTTTCCGCCAACGCACGAGAGGGTCGTCAACAAGGAGGATGCACGACGATGCAGCGTGCCAAACAGATATCGGAGTCCATCGAACTGGGCATTATCCTGGCGCTCGCCGGCGGCTTTATGGATGTGTATTCGTACATTGGGCGCGACCATGTTTTCGCAAACGCGCAGACGGGCAACATCCTGCTTGTGGGCGTGAGCATCTCGGAGGGCAATTGGGCACTTGCGGGGCGCTACTTCTTCCCCGTGGTGTCGTTTGCCGTGGGCATTATGCTTGCCGACCTGGTACACGAACGGTTTGGCAGCGTGATTCACTGGCGCCAAGTGACGGTGTTCTTTGAAGCCGTCATCTTGCTGGGCGTGAGCTTTATCCCCGGTGGCGGTTACAACCTGCTCGCCAACTGCCTCACTTCGTTTGCCTGCGGCATGCAGGTCGAGAGCTTCCGCAAGATCCACGGTCACGGCATTGCAACGACCATGTGCATCGGTAACCTGCGCAACGCGCTGCAAAACGTGGACGATTACATCATCACCCACAGGCGCGGCTTTTTGGAAAACGGCCTGCTGTATTTTGGCGTGATCTTTACCTTTGTGTTTGGCGCCGTGTTGGGCAATTGGTGTATTGAGCGCATAGGCCTGCACGCCATCGTCGTGGCGAGCGTGCTGCTGTTTGTCGCGTTTGCCATCATGTTCATCGACCGCGAGCGCGACTTGCGTTTTCGCTGGAAGGTTGCGGCCGAGGCTTGGAAAGAGGGCTGTCGAAAGTAGCCGAATGCGGCAAAGGGGCTGTCCCTTTGCCGCAGTATTTTTCATCATCTGTTGAAACGCTTTAACAAATTTGACGTTCTCACGTGTTTTTTGTTTCAAAAGCGTTAGGATGGGACTCATAGCGTGGGGCGTAATGGGTGCCCCGCACACGATGGGAGGCTATCAATGGCTAATCGTTTCGTTCTCAACACCATCTCTTATCATGGTTCCGGCGCCATCAAGGAGATCCCCGGCGAGCTCCAGCGTCGCGGCTACAAGAAGATCTTCGTCTGCTCCGACCCCGACCTGGTCAAGTTTGGCGTTACCGCCAAGGTGACCGACGAGCTCGATGCTGCCGGCATCGCTTGGAGCCTCTACTCCGAGATTAAGCCCAACCCGACTATCCAGAACGTCAAAGACGGCGTCGAGGCCTTCAAGGCCGCCGAGGCTGACGCTATCGTGACCATTGGTGGTGGCTCCTCCATGGACACCGCCAAGGCTATCGGCATCATCATCAACAACCCTGAGTTCGCCGATGTCCGCAGCCTCGAGGGCGTTGCTCCCACTAAGAACCACGCCGTGTTCACCATCGCTGTGCCGACGACTGCCGGTACCGCCGCCGAGGTGACCATCAACTACGTCATCACCGACCCCGAGAAGGTCCGCAAGTTCGTGTGCGTCGACACCAACGACGCCCCCGAGGTCGCCGTCGTCGACCCCGATATGATGGCTTCCATGCCCGCCGGCCTGACCGCCTCTACCGGCATGGACGCTCTGACCCACGCCATCGAGGGCTACACCACCAAGGGCGCTTGGGAGCTCTCCGACATGTTCCACTTTGAGGCTATTAAGCTGATCAGCGAGAACCTGCGTGACTCCGTCGCCGAGGCCAAGTCCGGCCAGCCCGGCTCCGGCCGCGAGGGCATGGCCCTTGGCCAGTATGTCGCCGGCATGGGCTTCTCCAACGTTGGCCTGGGCATCGACCATGCCATGGCTCACACCCTGTCCGCTCACTACGACACCCCGCACGGCGTCGCTTGCGCCATGCTGCTGCCGATTGCCATGGAGTTCAACAAGCCGGTTTGCGCTGAGCGCCTGGCCAAGGTTGCCGTTGCCATGGGTGTTGACACCACGGGCATGAGCACCGACGAGGCTGCCGACGCCGCTATCGCCGCCGTCAAGCAGCTTTCCGCCGACGTGAACATCCCGCACGTCTGCGAGGCCATGAAGGCCGACGAGATCGAGGTCCTGGCCAAGGACGCCATGGCCGACGCCTGCTTCCCGGGTAACCCGCGCGAGGCGACGCTCGACGACGTCATCGAGCTCTTCAAGAAGATTTGCCCGGCTGCTTAACCTGGTTCGGCGGGCCCCGCCCGTTAGCCCCACAATCGTCCTCGGACATGTCGGAAGCCCCCGCTGCGCACTTCGTGCGGCGGGGGCTTCCTCCGTCCTGCGGAAAGATTGTGGGGCTAACGGGCGGGGCCCGCCGGCTCGTTATCGTGGCGGGCGCAGTTCTGGGGAGCTCGATGGGTCATCTCGCTAGGTAAATATTTGTGCGTGATGGTATCGTTGTTGGGGCTTTTACTGATTACGGGATGTTGACTTTGGAGTTGTGGATGGTGTCCCAAATGGATTCTACGCTTGGTTTTATTACTGACCAGCTTAAGGCGCTTACCTCGATTGCTTCGCCTACGGGGTTTACTCGTGCGGCTACTGATTATCTGATGGAGACCCTGCGCGATATGGGGTTTGGGCCTGAGCGTTCTAATAAGGGTAACGTGCTCGTTGAGCTTGGTGGCGAGGGTGAGCCGCTCGTACTGGCGAGCCATGTCGATACCCTGGGCGCCATGGTGCGTTCCATTAAGGACAATGGCCGCTTGCGTCCCACGACCCTCGGCGGGCATCAGTGGTCTACGGCCGATGGCGAGAACTGCACCGTTTACACGCGCGATGGCAATGTCTACACGGGTGTGGTCCTCAATACCGAGCCTTCGGCGCATGTGGCCGATGAGCCGGTCAAGACCATCGAGAAGAACATGGAAATCCTGCTCGACGAGAACGTCGACAGCAAGGACGATGTGCTCGAGCTGGGTATTCAAACCGGCGACATCATCGCTATGGACCCGCGTACGACGGTGACGGAGAGCGGCTACATCAAGAGTCGCTTCCTTGACGACAAGCTGTCGGCGTCGATTCTGCTGGGCTTGGCGCGTGCCGTCGCCGACGGCGAGGTGACCCTTTCGCGCAAGGTTTCGCTGCTCTTTACGGTGTACGAGGAGGTCGGCCACGGCGGTGCCTTTGTGCCGGCCGACACGCGCGAGATGATCAGCGTGGACATGGGCTGCGTGGGCGACGACCTGGGCTGCACCGAGCGCATGGTTTCGATTTGCGCCAAGGATTCGGGCGGTCCGTACAACTACGACCTGGTAACCACGCTGTCCAACATCGCGCGCGAGCTGGAGCTCGATTACGCCATCGATGTGTACCCGCACTACGGTTCGGACGTCGAGGCCACGCTCTCGGCCGGCTACGACATTCGCCATGGTCTGATCGGCCCCGGCGTGTACGCGAGCCACAACTACGAGCGCAGCCACATCGACGGCGTGCGCAATACCTACGAGCTGGTTCGCGCCTACGTTCAGCGCTAACGATGCAGCGGCCTCGGCTGACACGGCAGTGCCGACCGAGGCCGTCCTCTCTAAGTCGCGGTGAAATAGTGACTGTTTGGCGGTTTTAAACGCTAAGACAGTCCCTATTTCACCGCGACTTATGAAGGGGATGGGGCTACTTGATGGCGGCAGTCACCGTGCCGCCGCCCAGGACGACGTCGCCGTGGTAGACGACGACGGCCTGGCCGGGGGCGATGGCGCGCTGCGGCTCGTCAAAAGTCAGCAGCATTTGCCCGTCGGCGCCACGTGTAAGGGTCGCTGCCTGGTCCTTTTGACGGTAGCGGTACTTGGCGCCCACGCGAATGCCGCCGGCATTGAGCTCAGCCTCCATGCGCTCTGCCGGCGCGCTCCAGATCCAGTCGTTGGCCGTGAGCGCTGTGGCCGCCAGGTCCTCGGCCTCGCCCAGATGCACGGTGTTGTTGGAGGCGTCGACGCCCGTTACGTACACGGGATGCGCCATCGCGACGCCCAGGCCCTTGCGCTGGCCGATGGTATAGCGCAGCGCGCCGTTGTGGCGTCCGACCACGCTGCCGTCGCGCCATACAATATCGCCCGGCTCGGCGGCATGTCCGCAGCGGCGCTCGATATAGCCCGCGTAGTCGCCGTCCGCGATAAAGCAGATATCCTCGCTTTCGGCCTTCTGGGCGTTGATGAAGCCCTGTTCGTCGGCTATACGGCGTACGTCGCGCTCCTTGTCCAGGCCTGCCAGCGGAAAGATCGTGCGCGACAGCCGCTCCTGCGTGAGCGAATACAAAAAGTAACTCTGGTCTTTTTTGGGGTCCTCGCCGCGATGCAGCTGCCAGGTGCCGTCGGGCGCCTGGCTCGTTTTGGCATAGTGGCCCGTGGCGATGTAGTCGCAGCCCATATCCAGCGCCGCATCCAGCAACGCGCCAAACTTAATGTGGCGGTTGCAGATGATGCACGGGTTGGGCGTCAGCCCTTCCTGGTAGGCGGTCACAAAGCGCTCGATCACGTTGCGGTCGAAGGTTTGCTGCAGGTCGAGCACATGGTGGGGTATCCCCAGGCGCTCGGCGACGGCCTTTGCATCGGCGATATCGCGATCGACTTTGCTCATACCTGTTGCGGAATCGGGTGCGGGGCAGGTGAGGCGCATGGTGGCACCGACGCATTCGTAACCCTGACTTTTGAGCAGATACGCGGTCACGCTGGAATCGACGCCGCCGCTCATGGCGACGAGCACGCGCTTATTGTGCATGGGGAGGTTCTCCTTGGTGGCATGTGGCCAAAAAAGAAAAGCGGCGCGGGAGGCTGGTTCCGCGCCGCAGACATTGTAGCAAGTTCGGGCGTCCTGTGGGACACCCTGTTGGGATGAACTCGGGCTGCCAGAAGAGAGGGGAGACCGGCGTGCCTTGGACTCGTTCTAAGAACGAGAAGCTCTAGTCCTGGAAGAGCGCCGTGGACAGGTAGCGCTCGCCGGTGTCGGCGAGCAGCGCCACGATGGTCTTACCCTCGTTCTCGGGGCGCTTGGCCAGCTGCAGCGCGGCCCACACGGCGGCGCCGGACGAAATGCCCACGAGCACGCCCTCCTTGTGGCCCACGGCGCGGCCGGTGGCAAAGGCGTCGTCGTTCTCGACGGGGATGATCTCGTCATAGACCTGGGTGTCGAGGACGTCGGGCACAAAGCCGGCGCCGATACCCTGGATCTTGTGCGGGCCGGCCTGGCCCTTAGAGAACACCGGGGAGGTAGCGGGCTCAACGGCGACAACCTGAATCTCGGGGTTCTGCTCCTTGAGGAACTCGCCCACGCCGGTCACGGTGCCGCCGGTGCCAACGCCGGCGACGAAGATGTCGACCTTGCCGTCGGTGTCATCCCAGATCTCGGGGCCGGTCGTGGCCTTGTGGATGGCGGGGTTGGCAGGGTTCACAAACTGGCCGGCGAGTATGCTGTTGGGGGTCTCCTTCTGCAGCTCCTCGGCCTTGGCGATAGCGCCCTTCATGCCCTTGGAGCCGTCGGTGAGCACGAGCTGTGCGCCGTATGCCTGCATGAGCTTGCGGCGCTCGACGGACATGGTCTCGGGCATGGTGATGATCACCTTGTAGCCGCGAGCCGCCGCCACCGAGGCGATGCCGACGCCGGTGTTGCCGCTCGTGGGCTCGATGATGGTGTAGTCGCCGCCGCGCACGAGCTTGCCTGCCTTCTCGGCCTCGTCAATCATGTTCTTGGCGACGCGGTCTTTAACGGACCCGGCGGGGTTGAAGTATTCCAGCTTGACGAGCACGCGGGCCTTGAGGTCCTCGTCGGCCTCAAAGTGGGTGAGCTCCAGGAGCGGGGTGTGGCCGATAAGCTGATCGATGGACGTGTAAACCTTGCTCATGATGAACCTCCAAAGTGTTCAAATGACTGGATACCGTGTGGTTTTACGGTGTGTCTAGCAGCTAAACCCACAAACCTTATAGGCTGTTCGTTTAGCTGTTGGGAAGCATAGTAGACAGTAAAGCCTAGTAACGCAATAGGAAATAGAAGATTATTACGAGTCGATTAACCATCTTGACGGGAATAGGTATTTTCAAAACCAATTTTTCGGCTAGAATTTCTACGAATTAAAAGACCGAAAGGCAGCTATATATATGTTGGTTTCCACAAAGGGCAGATATGCCCTGCGCGTTATGGTCGACCTGGCCGAGCACCAGGCGACAGGCCGTATCCCGCTTAAAGAGATTGCGGCGCGTCAGGGTATTTCGGAGAAGTACCTCGAGAATATTCTGGCTACGCTCGTGCGCGCCAACATGCTCTCGGGCATGCGCGGCAAGGGCGGCGGCTATGTGCTCACGCGCCCGCCCGAGCAGTACACGGTGGGCGAGATCTTGCGCCTGACCGAGGGCAGCCTGGCGCCGGTCGCCTGCCTGGATGGCGACTGCAAGGGTTGTTCGCGCTCTGACGAGTGCCCCACGCTCGACGTGTGGAAGAACCTGGACAAGCTTATCAACGACTACCTCGACGGTGTGACGCTCGATCAACTTGTCGCTCCCAACGAAGGCTACGATTACGTCATCTAACCCACACCTGCCATTTGGGGACGGAGTGGAAATGGCAGATTCTCTCGCCCTTTGAGACTTGGCAAATAAGAAGGCCGCCCATTTTTGCGATGGGCGGCCTTCGTTTTGGGCTGTTGAGACGGGCGCGGCCGGAATGGCCGTTTTAGCCCTCGGCGATGCTGTCGAGGATGCTGCGCATGATGGACACCAGGATGCTGCCCATAAAGGCCGATCCAAAGCTGGCGATGGAGATACCCGCGCCCAGCAGATTGACCGACAGATAGCTGGCCAGCTCGAGCATAAAGCTGTTGACTACGAGCTGAAAAATACCCAGCGTAATGATCGTGAGCGGCAGCGAGATAACCGTCAGAAACGGCTTGACGAGCGAATCGACGATGTTCAGGAACAGTCCCACGAAGGCGAAACAGACCCAGGCCTCGGCAAAACCGAAGGGCTGGATGCCGGGGACGAGGAACGTGGCAATCGCGATGGCGATCGAGGTAAAGAGCCAGTTAAGCATAAAGCGCATGGTGTGAATCCTTTCTTGCGCAGGGTGCGTCGGTGTCGCGTGAAGCGGTTTGCTGCGGCGGCTTGGACGGCCGCTCGGGTGTGCCGCCTTGTTCGGCCGCCCATTGTCTCAGATATTCGTGGAGCTTACGTGCGCATTCGGTTTCAAAACGGCGTTCGTCCTGAAAAACGCGCCGCTGGCAGAGAGTCTTGTCGCTTTAGTTTGGTGGTGTGCTACACTGCTACGGGCAAAAGCCACAGGCGTTGCCCTATTGCATAGAACGGGCGAACGATGCCCGATGTCAGTATCAACTTCGATGCCTTATGGCGGGTTTGGCGGTGATCGATGAATATCGAGAACATGTTTGACAAGCCTGATGTCAAGCAGCTGGTCCACGCATTTAGTCTTTTGGATGACGAGAAGGATATCCAGGCGTTTTTGACCGATATCTGCACGCCGCGCGAGATCTGCGATCTTTCGCAACGTCTGCAGGTTGCGCGTTATCTGGATGAGGGCGAGCCTTATGTTGAGGTTCAGGCCCGCACCGGCGCTTCGTCCACTACGGTGAGCCGCGTGTCCAAGGCACTCAACGGCGAGTACGGCGGCTATCGCAAGATCCTCATCAAGCTGGAGGATGGCGAGTAGGCCAGCGGCAACAAACGAATTGCGCAGAACCGTCCCTTCGGGGGCGGTTTTTTGATCCTTTGGGGACGGAGGAAAACGGATCACTGGGTTAGACTGACCTCCTCGGTGATCCATTTTCCTCTGTCTCCAAGGGGTCAAATCTGTTGGCGTGGGGCAAATCTGTCCGCGCGGGCGGGTAGGATGGAAGCATTGAATATTGCGAACGGTTTGAGTGGAGGACCATGCCTGTTCGAATCTATACCACCAACGCCGGCGCGGATTTGAGCGATGCCGAGGCGGCGCTGCTTGCCGACCTTATTGCCCGCCACGGGCGTGCCGTGCTGCTGGCGCCAACGTTTGCCGAGCTCGACCTGTGCCGTCATGATGCGGCGGAAGCCGGCGTTTCGCTGGGTATTGACTACAAGACGCCTACATCGTGGCTTCGCTCGCTTTGGGAGCTTTTGGGCGACGGGCGCGGTTTCGTCGACAACCTGCAGCGCCAGATGCTGTTTTCGGACATGGTAGCGCGCCTCGACGACGCCGACCTGCAGCCGCTTTCGCGCAGCCAGGGCACGGTGCGTATGCTCGCGCGTATGGCTCGCGATGTGCTGCCGGGTGTGGCAGGGACAGGCACCGAGCGTTGCTGCGACAACGTTTGCAAGCCCAAGCCCAAAAGCGACGCCGAGGCTCGCGTGTTTGAACTTTTGTGCGCCTATGCGCGCGGTTTGGACCGTCGAGATATGGTCGAGCCCTGCGAGGCGGCTGACATTATGGCCGGCGCTTTGGCCGACAACCTGCCGGGGTGCGCCCGCGCCGTTTGCGTGCGCGGCGTCACGTCATTTACGTATAGCCTGCTCGAGCTGCTGTCCGCCGTGGCAAACAACGGGGGAGAGGTTGTCGTGCTGCTTGCCCGCGAGCAAGCGGCGATGCGCGAGGAGCTTGCCGCGGCATTTGATGTCCGCGGTGTGCTGTTTGAGATCGCGCCGCTGGGGGAGGGCGCCGCCGCGCCCCAGACTGCCTCCAAGTCCGCTGCTCAGCCTGCCTTTATTGAGGTCGCCGGCCCCCATGCCCGTGCCCATGCTTATGCGGACGTCATCGATAAGTTGGTGAAAGCGCACAAGGAGTCCAAGGACGATAAAGTTGCTGCAACACCCGCCGACCCCGTACGCGTGCTCGTTGTTTCTGCCCGGGCACCCCAGCTGTTCGGCGAGCTTGCCGCTCGTTTGGCGGCGCGCCACGTTGCTGCCGAGACGGCCGAGTTCACGGCGTTTTCCCAATCCATTGCGGGCAGGCAGTTCACGGCGCTCGCCAACCTGATCGAGCGTATGAAGGCCGCCGACGAAGGGGCAGCTTCTAAGACTGAGTGGTGGCCCGCTCCGGAGCTTACCGACTGGATTTACAGCCCGCTTTCGGGTGCCGACGCCGCCAGCGCGCGCACGTTCGACAAGAATATGCGACTGTCGCGCAGCAAGACCACTGCGGGCGTCAAGAGCCTGCTGCAGAGCGTGCAGGGCCAGGTGAGGGGCGCGCGTAAAGCGGCGAGCGACGAGAACTGGTTTAAGAACGTGCCGTGCGTGATCTCGGACGTGTTCCAGGCGCTGTGGCGCGACAAACCCGTGACGGCGCTCAAGGCCATGCTTGCCGTTGCCGAGGCACTGCCCGATCGCGCACTTGGCGGTCTCGACGGTCAGGCCCGTCGCCAGGCGGAGGTGGCCCTGCTGCGCCACGTCATCGACATCCTTATGAATGGCGCCCGTGCGCTCGACGTGTCGCAGGCCGCGACCGTGCCCGTGCTCGATGACATTCGCACCAAGGTGGACAAGCGTAGCGCCGCCTACGATTACGAGACCTACGAGGTTGACCGTGCGCCACGCGCCCAGGTTCGCTTTGCTTCGCTTGCCGATGCGGCGGCCCTGCGCCCCGGCAGCTACGATGCCGTGCTGTTTGCCGACGTCGACCTGGACAGTTATCCGCTCTCACATGAGGAGGGCCCGCTGGCAACGCTGACGGCAGAGTTAGATCGCAGCGGTGTGACGCTTGAGCCTGCGGCCTTGCTGCGCGCACGCTTTGGCCGCGCGATACAAGCGTCGCGTGGTCCGGTTGCGCTTGCCCGCGTGACGCACGATCGCCAGGCGCGCGAGTGCTACCCGGCTGCCGTGTGGACCGAGTTGCGGGCGCATGCCGAGGCCACTAACGATGCTAAGGCCGCTGACGCCGACAAGGCCGCTGACGCCGACAAGGCCGCTGACGACGCTAAGGCCGTTGGCGCCGACAAGGCGAAGTGCGTGGGCGAGGGCGATATCGTAAGGGACTTCGATCCCGCGGCAGGCGAAGGTCTTAGGCGCGAGCGCGTGACCTGCGAAGCTCCTCAGCATCTGAGCGATGAAGCCATTCCGTATCTGGTCCTGCGCCGTCGCGATGGCGAGGGCGAGGATGCGCCGCTGGTGCCGCGCCTGACGTCTGCCTCGCAGATCGAGGCCTATTCGACCTGCCCGCTATGCTGGTTCGTCTCGTACCGCGTGAAGCCCCAGTCGATCGACGCCGGCTTTGGCAATATGGAGAAGGGCAACTTTGTTCACGACGTGCTGGAGCATTTGCACGCTCGTCTGCCCCAGGAGGGCATGGAGCGTGTGACGCCCGAGAACCTGCCGCGTGCTCAGGAGCTGCTGCGCGAGGTTTTTGACGAGACCTTGGCCGAGCATGCCTCCAAGCGTGGCAACGAGGGCCCGCTCGTGCCGCTCTCTCCGGTGGAGGAGCGCCAGGTGGCCGAGATTTTGCCGCAGCTGGAGGGCGTGCTTGCCTATGAAGCCGAGGCGCTGACTCCTTTTGCTCCGCGCTACCTTGAGTTTGCCTTTAACGATCTTAACGTTGAGTATGCCGGCTGGCCGCTCGGCGGGCGCATCGACCGCGTGGATGTGGATGCCGAGAACCGCGCCGTCGTGATCGACTACAAGCACCGCACGGGCGTTGAGGAGTTTAAGCTCGCCGACCCTACGGTGCGCGACGAGGAATCGGGCGCGGCGCCCATCGACGATCCGCGCTGGTTGCCGCCACATACCCAGACGCTCATCTACGCCCAGGCCATGCGCCGGGCGCTGGATTTGGACACCCGCGCGGCGCTCTACTTTTCGACCAAGGGCGGCAAACCGGCGTTGCGCGGTGCCGCGAGCGCCGAGCTGCTCGAGGAAGAGCGCGGCGACGGTCGCATCCCGGGTCTCAAGAAAGGTTTCCCCGGCGAGGGCGGCAGCATGGACTTCGACGCCCTGCTCGATCGCGTGGAGGCCGGCATCGCCGAGCGCCTGCGCGAGCTCGAGGCGGGCAACGTTGCCGCCGTCGACCCGACGTCGGCTCAGGCCGCGCATGCGCGCTGCTCGTATAACCACGAAGGAACGTTTGTAAGGAGGGACGTGTAGACCATGGATCTTTCGACTTTGATGCCGCAACAGCTGCAGATCGTCAAAACACTCGACCGTCCGCTGTTTGTCTCGGCGGGCGCCGGTTCGGGCAAGACCTTTACCCTCACGCGCCGCATCGTCTACGCGCTCTCGCCCGAATCCGGTCCGTTCGTTGAGCATCTGGACCAGGTGCTCGCCATCACCTTTACCAAGGATGCCGCGGCCGAGATCCGTGACCGCGTGCGCCGCGCACTCATCGACGAGGGCATGGACGAGGAGGCCCTGACCGTCGACGATGCGTGGATCTCGACCATTCACGGCATGTGCTCGCGTATCCTGCGCGCACACGCGTTGGAGCTGGGTATCGATCCCGAGTTCACGGTGCTCACCGATACCGACGAGCTTATGGATCAGGCTGTTGAGCATGTGCTGGCCCGAGCGACGGCACCCGATGCCGCCCCCGAGCTCGCCGCTTCGCTTAAAAGCCTCTACGCCTGGTATCCCATGGCAGGCGAGGGCGGCCTCTTTGGCGCCGGCACCACCATCAAGGGCCTGGTGCGTGAGCTGCTGGAGCTCTCGAGCCAGCTGCCGGGCGGTATGGACGACGTGTGCGTGGCGCGCGGCCAGGCCGATACCTCGGCACTCGCCGATGCCTATCGTGCGGCGCTGGGCGCAAGCAAGGCCGCGACCGAGAAAGCGCAGGTGGCACTCGATGCCATCGACGCGTTTGAGGCGAGCGGCAAAACCATGGAGGATGTGGCGCGACTCATGATGTCGTGCAGCATGCCTCGGGCGAGCAAGGCGTTTCCTAAGGAGCAGGTGGAGCTGCTCAAGGCCGAGGCCGCCGATGCATTTATCAATATCGTGCTTGCCTGCGGCGGTCCGGCGCTCGATGCGCTGGTGGGGCTTGCTCGTGCTGTGGAGGCGGAATACCGCGCGCTCAAGGCTGACCAGTCCGCGCTTGATAACAACGACCTGCTGCGCATGGCGTACGAGGCGCTGCGCGATTATCCCGCCATCCGAGCGGCCTATGAGGGTCGCTTTAAGATGGTCATGATCGATGAGTTCCAGGATACCGACCAGATGCAGGTCGATTTGATCCGTTACCTGACGGGCGCGGGGGAGCGCGCACTGTGCACCGTAGGCGATGCGCAGCAGTCGATCTACCGCTTCCGTGGTGCCGAGGTCGAGGTGTTCCGTCGCCAGGAGCGCAAGGTGGGTTCGACGACGGCGTCCGAGACGGTCGCCACGTCCGATGCCCCCGCCGGCGAGCTCGTCAAGCTTGTACGCAACTTCCGCAGCCACGACGAGGTGCTGCGCTATGTGGCGCGCGTCTTTGACGGCGACACCGGTGGTTTGATGCAGGGGTTCTTGGATCTTGAACCGAGCGACGAACGCGAGGACAAGCTCAAGGCGAAGACATCGCGCCGCCAGGCGATCTTCGTTGCCGGTGGCAGTACGCAGGAGCGAACGCAGGCGAAAGCTCGCGCGATTGCGGAGCGATTCCAAGCACTCGTTAAAGCGGGCCAGCCCCAGGGCAGCATGGTCCTGCTGCTGGGCCGCATGACCAACGCCGATGTCTATGCGCAGGCCTTCCGCGACCAAGAGCTCGACTGCGTGATCGCAGGCGGCTCGGTCTTTGCCCAGGCAGCTGAGGTGCAGACGGTGCGTGCCCTGGTCTGCGCACTCGCCAATCCGGCCGATACGGCGCAGGGCCTTATGCCGCTGCTCGCCTCGCCGATGTTTGCGCTCGGCGCCCAGGAGTTCCTGGCGCTGGCGACCAAACTGGACGACCAGACGGGGGAGACCTCGCGCCGCAACATCGATGCGGGCATCATGAGCGATTCCGATGTGCCGGGTTTGCAAGACTTGCCGCTCGTGACGCGCGCCCGCGAGGTGCTGCGGTATGCGCTTCGTCGCGTGGGCCGCGATTCGTTCGCCGCCATCGCGCGCGATACTGTCAACGCCTCCGGCTGGTTTGTGCGTCTGGCACAGCGTGGTCCCGAGGGCAAGGCCATTGCCGCCAACGTGCTTAAGGCGCTCGATGCCGTGGCCGAGGCGGAGGCCGAGTTCGGTAACTCGCCGCGTTCCATTGCGCTTGCCTTCGACCGCTTCTTGGCGGGCAAGGAGGCCCCAGGTGCCCTCAACGAGGAGGGCGACGGCGCGGTGCGCATCATGACGGTGCATGCCTCCAAGGGCCTGGAGTATCCGGTCGTGGCGGTTGCGGAGTGCTTTGGCGTGCGTAAGTCCTCGGGTGCGGCTCAGATGGGGCGTGTCGAGGGCGGAGCGCAGGTCGTGGCGCTGCCGGCGCGCTTCGACGGCGTTAAACTCGCGGACGGCACGTTCGTAAAGGGCGATGACGTCAAAAAGCAGTTTGAGCATGCGTTTAAGGGTAAGGGCACGTCGCTATGGTTGCCGCCGGAGCTCATGGAGGATGTCTGCGCGACGGGTTCTCCCGCCGAGGCATTCGTTCGCCTGCGCAACCACGACCTGCAGCTTTCGCTCGAGGAGCGGGCTCGCTTGCTCTATGTCGCCATGACGCGAGCGCGCGAGCTGGTCATTCTGGCGATGGATGTCGGCGTGAGCCGCGGCAAGCTGTGCGCGCCGACCTTCGACGTCGAGACCGATCTGACCTATGACGTGCTGCGCCGCATCCTGCCGACCGACAGCCTGGACATGCCGCAGCTCGATAGCGACCGTTTGGTGTTCGACAACTCCAAGCCGGGCGACTACGAGCTCATCTCGCTGGCGGACTTTACGTTTGGCGAGCAGACGTTTGAGGTCAACGCTTCGCTGGATGTCGAGGGCAGGCTTGTCCGCGGCGATGCGGAGCCGGAGGGTGCCGGTGCGGATGCCCACGCCGCTGTTCCCGGTCCTGCCGACCCCGAGCCCGATGCGTTTGAGCTCGTGTATCCCCAGGCGGTGGGCGTGCGCATGGGCACCTGCCCGTATCCGGCGCGCGATTCGTACAGCTACTCGTCAATTGCCGCGGCGCTGCATGCCGAGTCCGAGGACCGAGCCGCCGAGGCGCATGTGCCCATGGACGAGGCTGGCGATGATGCGGAGTCGGATGGTTCCGAGATGACGGATGCAGGCGTGGCCGCCGTTGAGCCCGCCGGCAACCCCATGGCGCTGGGCTCGGCGTTCCATGCCGCCTGCCAGTGGCTGATCGAGATGGGTGCCGATGCGCTGCCCGCTGAGCGTGCCGATGCGCTGGCGCGCCTGTGGTGCCTGACGCCGGAGCAGCGCGAGCGCTTCGACGTTGCCCTGGACCGCTGGCTCAAGTCGGCTGCTCGTGCCGACCTGCTCGCGTGGCCGTGCGTTCGCGCCGAGGTGCCGTTCTTCTCGCTGGGCTGCGAGGACGAGGACATCGCCCGCTACGGTGCATATGCCGAGGGCGCCATCGACGCTTTGGCGACGAACCCGGCGGATTCGTCATGCGCGCTGGTCATCGACTACAAGACGGGCGGGACGCCGGACGAGACGCCGGAACAGCTGCAGGAGAAGCACGCCCTGCAGGCGCGCGTCTACTCCGATGTGTTGCACAAGGCGGGCTTTGAGGCCGTGACCGTCAAGTTCGTCCGCGTGGAGCAAGTCGACCCCGCCAACCCCTGCGAGCCTCAAGTAGTCACCTACAGCCTCTAGCCACCTCAGGCTTTATGGTGCTATTTGGTTGGTTTTGCGGCCGTAAGGCCCTCAATCGTCCAAATGGCACCGCAACGCATGGGAGAGCTTGGGGCGGTACAATGGCCCGAACGGTTCAAACGAATAAGGGGCCATCATGCAGCTCACCAAAACGCTTAAGGTGACGCCGGAGGAGCTTTTTGACGCTCTGGCGGGGTCCATCATGCAGGATATCGAGAACGTCACGGGCAAACGTCCTAGCCGCAATAAGCTCAACGGCTATAAGTACGAGAAGCGCGCCCAGTCCGCAAAAGGCAAGACCAAGGGCACGGCGATCAAGGTTAAGATCAAGCACTTTGACTACCCGTGCCTCTATGAGGTCCGTTTTCAGTATGCGGCGGGCATCAATACCATGCGCTATGAGACTGCACCTGCTGGCGATGGTGCTTGCGAGCTCACCTATACCGAGGATTTTCAGGGTGCGGGTGGCAACACGTCTGGCATGCGCGGCAAGCTCGGCCTCTTCTTCTACGAGCGCAAGCTCAAGAGCCACGCCAACCAGACGATTGATCAAATCGTCAAATACATCGAGGGTGAGCGCCGCGTAAAGGCTAATCCCGCCTTCGCCGATGATACTGCCGAAAACGCTTCGGATGTATTCCATTGATACCCTGTGCAAAAGCTTTACCGCTCTTCACATCAACTGTGAACACTTCAGGCTTCGAGTCAGTAGCGAGCGGCCCGACAAAAGTAGTTGATGGAAGTGCCAAATGAATAAGAATGCCGCTACGCAACTGCACATCTATTCCGCCTTTTTCGTTCTCGCGGGATTTGTTTTAAATCGGGGAGTGTTTCTACTTTTCCTTGCGGAGAAAGGAATGCCTGTCACGGAAATCGCGCTTTATCAAGCCCTGTTTAACATTGCAACGGTCGTCCTCGAGCTGCCAACAGGGCTGATAGGCGATTTCTTTGGAAAGAAGTTTTCGATTCAAGTGGGCGTGCTGCTGCTTTTCTTCCATACGGCTGGCATGCTGTTGCTCTCAGGCCCCTTTCTTGTCGTGCTTTCCCTTGTTGAGGCACTCGCCTACTCCCTTCAATCGGGATCCGAACAAGCACTTTTATATGAAATTGCCCGGAATGCCGGTCAAGGAGAGCGCTTCCTCACCATCAATGCTCGGCTGCTTGCCGCACAATCAATCGCTACGGGAATGGCAATTGTGCTCGGATCTTTCATTGCCCAAGTATCTTGGAGCGCCCTCTACGTATGTGTCTCCGTTTTCTATCTCCTGCAGCTTTTCCTTCTGTATCCCATTGAGAGGACGGAAGCGACCCGTTCTGAAAGCTCTGAAAAGGGAAGGTTTGACGTAGCCAAGATCTTCAGACGCGAAACCTGGTGCATTGGAGAATCCGCTTTTGCGGTGTTGCTTCTTCTAATCGGCACAAGCATGCTCGATGGATTCTATGGGAGTTATTACAACTTGAATCAGTTGGTATTCGACGCATTTGATGCTCCCGTCTCCATAATAGGAATCTTTTTCGGTGCATCCTATGCAGTAAATGCGACGGCCTACATTGCAGCAGATTTCTTCTCATTGCGTTTCGGGAAAAGAAATACCATGCTCGGCTCGATGCTAATCGAGGCTGGCCTTTTCATGATTCTTCCGTGGTTCGCTTCAAATCCGCTGTGTTTGTTTGGCCTTAGCATGGTGCTTTGTTTTCTCCCAGAAGTGGTGTACATCACTTCGGAAAACTTAATCCAAGACGCTATAGCGGACGATCTCCGCGCGACGATCCTTTCCGTCGCGTCTCTGGTAAGGGCTCTCTTTTCTGCAGTGTTTTTCTCCATATTTGGACATGTGTTGGGGTTATATCCCATTCAGATAGCGCTCGGTATTATTGGTGCAATCCCGATAGCAATTACCGCCGTTGTTTCATTAAAAATGGTTGGAATACAGGTCTCCAAGAATTGATATATCGATTGACGAGCTATCCGAAGCGTCGAGCCTTCTTGATGGACATGACTATTCGTCACAAATCATTCCGCGCATCGCCGGGGTTCCAGTAATACTCGATATATCTGGATGCCCTCATTCCCCTTTTTGAAGGTCCCAAATTGACTACCCGTGTGGGTTTGGCTAGGTTCGGGTGCTGTCCGTGCCGTGGGGTAAAATCGTTCAGTCAGAACACGAACCCGCATCGGAGCTCATCACATGGCATTTGTCCATCTGCACAATCACACTGTTTTCTCCATGCTCGACGGCGCAACCCGTATCCAGGATATGGTCAATCGTGCCGTTGAGCTTGGCATGCCCGCCGTGGCCATTACCGACCACGGCTACATGTACGGCGTGCCCGACCTGGCGCTGGCCTGCGACGCCGTCAACCACAACACGCCCGAGTACAAGACGTGGAGCCACGACAAGGCCTTCTTGGAAAAGGATCGCCGCGACGAGCTGGTGGAGCCCGATCCCGAGGCAAACCCGCGCGAGCATGCCCAGTATGTGAAGGACATGGCCATGTGGGACGAGAAGGGCAACATCGACGAGCTCAAGCCGCCCCTGGTCATCAAACCCATCTTTGGCTGCGAGGTCTACTTTACGCCGGACGAGACGCTCGCCCGCGACCACAAGCCCGAGCTCTACCACATGATCCTTCTGGCCAAGGACCAGGAGGGCTACGTCAACCTGATGCAGACGGTTTCCGAGGCAGCCGTGCAGGGCTTTTACTACAAGCCGCGCGTGACGCTCGACAACCTGCGCCGCCACGCCAAGGGCATGATCTGCACGAGCGCCTGCATCGCGGGCATCATCCCCAAATACATCGACCGCGGCGACATGGAAGGCGCCATCAAGTGGGCCGAGACCTTCCGCGATACCTTTGACCCCGGCGACTTTTACATCGAGATTCAGGAACACGGCATCACCACCGACAACGGCCTGACCGATGAGCAGATGGACCGCACGCTCATCGATATCGCCAAGCAGGTGGGTGTCAAGGTCATCGCCACCAACGACTTCCACTACCTGCGCCGCGAGGACGCGCCGGTGCAGGACGTCATCATGTGCATCGGCATGAACGCCAAGGTCGATGACCCCAACCGCATGCGCATGACCGGTTCGGAGTTTTACATGAAGACCGAGGAGGAGATGCGGGCGATGTTCCCGTATTGCCCCGAGGCCTGCGACAACACGCTCGAGATCGCCGACAAGTGCTACGTTGAGCTGGACTGGGACTCCATCATCCTGCCGCGCTTCCCGTTGCTCGATCCCGGCGAGACGCACGAGAGCCAGTTCCGCCGCGAGTGCGAGAAGGGCCTGCGCCAGCACTATGGTGACGACTGGGCCACGCGCGAGATCGGTGGTGTCAACATCAAAGAGCGCTTTGAGTACGAATACAAGGTCATTTGCGACAAGGGCTTTGCCGCCTACTTCCTCATCGTCGCCGAGTACGTGCAATGGGCCAAGGACAACGGCATCGGCGTCGGCCCCGGTCGTGGCTCGGCCGCCGGCGCTATCGTCGCCTACGCCATGAACATCACCGCGTTCGACCCGCTCGAGAACGGCCTGATGTTCGAGAGGTTCCTGTCCCCGCAGCGTACCGAGATGCCCGATATCGATATGGACTTCGACGATGAGCGGCGCCTCGAGGTCGTGGAGCACGTTCGCCAGCTCTACGGCCCCGAGAAGGTCACCCACGTCATCACCTACTCGACCATTAAGGCCAAGCAGGCCATCAACGACGCCGCTCGCGTCCTGGACTACCCGGTCTACATGGGCCAGCGTCTGTCCAAGATGGTCTCGAGCGACCCCAAGGTCAAGCTCAAGCAGGTGCTCGAAAAGCAACCCGGCAAAGAGGACCTGTTTAACCCCGATTTTGCCGAGGCCTATAAAAAGGACGACGACGCCCGCCGCATCATCGACACGGCGCTCTCAATCGAGGGCCTCACCCGTGGCGAGGGCGTGCACGCGTGCGCCGTTCTGATCTGCCGCGACCCCGTCAACGAGCACGTGCCCACCAAGCTCGACACCAAGGGCGGCGTCGAGATTACCCAGTACGAGGGCCATACCGTTGCCGACATGGGCCTGCTCAAGATGGACTTCTTGGGCCTGCGTACGCTGACTGTTATCTCCAAGGCCAAGGCAAACATCAAAAAGAACTTCGGCATCGACATCAAAGAGGAAGAGATCCCCTTTGACGACCCCGAGATCTTTAAGCTCATGGGCTCCGGCCATACCGCCGGCGTCTTCCAGGTCGAGTCCGCCGGCATGACGGCCACGATCAAGAACATGAAGCCCACCGAGTACAAGCACGTCGTGGCATTGATCGCCCTGTACCGCCCGGGCCCGCTGGGCGCCGGCATGGTTTCGTCCTACATCAACCGTATGAACGGCAAGGAGCCGGCCGTCTCCTACGACGACCGCCTGGACGACATCCTGGGCGAAACCTACGGCACCATGGTCTACCAGGAACAGGTTATGCTCATCTCCGTCGAGATGTGCGGCTTCTCCAAGGGCGAATCGGACTCGCGTATCCGTAAACCCGTGGCTAAGAAAAAGATCAAGCTGCTCACGTCGACGGTGCTGCACTGGGAGGATGGCTCGGACGAGACCACCTACGACCACTGGATGAACGGCGCTATCAAGAACAACTACACGCGCGAGGTCGCCCAGAAGATTTGGGACGATGTTCTCGAGTTCGCATCTTACGCCTTTAACAAGTCGCACTCCGCCGGCTACGCCATCCTGGTTATGCAGACGGCGTGGCTCAAGGCGCACTATCCGCACGAGTACATGGCGGCCGTTCTGACGTCCTACACGGGCAAGACCGACAAGATCGTTCATTACGTCTCGGCGTGCCGTCACGACGGCATCCCCGTGCTTTCGCCAGATGTCAATGAGTCCGGTACCGAGTTCACGGCTACCAAGGAGGGCGTGCGCTTTGGTCTGGCCGGCATCCGCGGCGTGGGCACCGGCGTGGCGCAGGCGATTATCGCCGAGCGCGAGGCGGGCGGTCCGTTTAAGACGCTGCACGATTTTGTCGAGCGCGTGGACTCGAGCCAGGCCAACCGCCGCGTGATCGAATCGCTCATCAAGGCAGGCGCCTTCGACTCCACGGGGTATCCGCGTCGCCAGATGATGCACTTTGTGGACAAGAACAACCCCGAGAACATCATCGATGCCGCGGTAAAGCGCCAGAAGGATCGCGCGAGCGGCCAGACGTCGTTCTTCGATATGTTTGGCGACGTTGAGGGCTCGGGCTTTGAGGTGAGCGTGCCCGATCCGGATGGCCAGGAATGGGACCGCCACCTTAAGTTGAGTCAGGAGAAGGAGGTTCTGGGCATCTATGTCTCGGACCACCCGCTACGCCCGTTTGAGTATGCACTAGCCAAGGCGCGTGACTTCTCGTTCTCGCAGATCGACACCGGCTACGAAGTTCAGAATCCTACGGGCGGCACCATCAACCAGGAAATTCCCGAGGGCAAGGCGCTGTGGTGGGCCGGCATGGTCTCGAGCGTGTCCAAGCGCGTGACCAAAAACGGTGACCCCATGGGCATCGTGCAGCTCGAGGACATGGAAGGCGAGGCCACCGTCGTCGTGTTCCCCAAGACCTACAAGGAGGCCGAGGGGTACCTGTACGGCGAGGTCGATCCCGAGACCGGCGCGCAGCTGTCCGATGCCTTTGTGCGCATTAAGGGCAAGCTCGAGCGCTCGGACCGCGGCGACCAGATCATCGCGCAGGAGATCGTGCCGCTCGAGCTCAACGAGGAGAACAACAAGCCCAAGGTGTTTGAGGTCATGGTGCCCAACAGCCGCTTTAGCCAGGGCAATATGGCGCGCCTGGCCACGGTGCTCACCGCTAACCCGGGCGGCGACCGCGTGGAGATCTTTATCGAGCAGGTGGACGGGCGCGTGCTGCGTGCCGAGGTACCTGCCAAGGTCAACGCGCGTTCGATTCCGCTGCTGGCCGAGGCCAAGGCCATTGTGGGTAACCAGGGCCGCGTGACGGTGATCTAAGCTACCCCGGGTGAGATTGGAGGAAGTGATGGCGCAGGGGACGTTTGTGCAGGCGCTTCGCAAAGAGGCGGCGTTGAGCGGCACCTTTATGAAGGGGCGTTCGCTCATGCTCAACGGTGCCGTGCTGTCGATCGAGGACAGCGGCTCGCGCTTCTCCAAAAACGTGACGGTCGAGGGCACGGTGCGCGGCTCGCGCGGTTACCTGTACAAGACGCACGTGGCGCTCGACATGGACGAGCACGAGGTTATCGACTACGACTGCGACTGCCCCGCCGCATACCGCTATCCCGGTATGTGTAAGCACGCTATTGCCACGGCGCTGGCGTATTTGGATGCCAGCGGCGCCGAGCCCGTCGAAGGTTTGCGCACGCCGGTTCGCACGTTTACGGCGCAGCCGAAACAGCCCGCGCGCGCCATGTCCGCCGCGCCGGCCGTCAACCCCAACTTTCCCTTCCCGGCGCCCGTCCCCACGAGCCCGAGCCTTGTGGCGGCGCTCTCCGATCTTTCGGACGCGCGCATGGATGAGCTGGCGAGCATGCGCCGCAAGCTTGCCGGTGCCGTTGATCCCGACGCCCCCAAAGCGGCATTGGAGCCCTCGTTGGTGCCGTACTACAATCCGCTGTTCGCTGACCGCTTTAGCTGGGCGCTCGAGTTCCGCATTCGCTGTGGATCGGTCTCCTACGTGGTCAAGGACATCGACGGCATGGCCGATGCCTACGTGCGCGGCGGCACGTTCTCCTATGGCAAGAAGCTCACGTTTGTCCATTCACCTGAGGCCTTTGACGAAACATCGGCAAAGCTGCTCAACCTTGTTGTGACGACAGTTGCCTATCTCGATGACATCACAAGCTCGCGTTCGGCGTCGTACGACTTTGCCCGCAGCGGTTTTGTTGCCGAGCGTCAGTTGCCGCTGTCCGAGCATAGCATCGTATATGTGCTGGACCTGCTGCGCGGCCAGACCATCTCCTTTGAGCCCGCCTGGTCGCGGGGGATGACGACGCATCGCACCTACGACGTGGCGGTTGAGCTGTCTCCGCAAGGGGAGGACGAGGCATCCGCTAAGCGCCCACCGCTGCTTGCCGCCAAAATCGCGCCGGCGGCTGGTGGTAGCTATGACCTGCGCCTGCCCGCCGATATGTACTGCTTTGCGTCGGGCGATGCCGCCTACTTGGTTGACACGCGCCGCGCGCGCCGTACCGACGCTGCATTTGCTCAGCATGCCGCACCTTTTTTGTCGCGCTTGCTGCCGTGCCGCACGCCCGCCCATATTGCCGCCGAGCAGGTGGGTGAGTTCTGCCGTATGGCGCTGCCCATTTTGCGCGACTACACCGACCTCACCGCGCCCGCCGCGCTCGATACCGTGGCACCCGAGCCGAGCTTTGCTATGGCGATCGGTGTCGACGATGGGCTCGTGACCTGCAAAATTACGGTTACCTACGGCGATTGGTCGGCGGATCTCTTTAGCCTGGGCGCTCCGGGCAGCCCCTTCGAAGAGCAGCGCCCCGGTGTGCCGCCCCGCGACGAGGTGGCGGAGTTTCGCGTTATGGATACGGCGGCCCTGTACTTCGATTTCTACGAGGGCGGTCTGGCGTTTGAGGAGCGCGATGACGCCCGCTTGTTCTGCCTGCTGACCGAGGGCCTGTCCGCCCTGTCCGAACTGGGTGAGGTCATGCTCAGCGACCGTCTGCGCCAGATCTCGGTCCGCCCCGCGCCCAAGCTCTCGGTTCGTGCGACCGTTAAGAGCAATCTGCTCGATGTCGAGCTGGGCGCGAGCGGGCTTTCGGCCGCGGACCTTGCCGTCTATCTCGATTCGTACAAGCGCCATCAAACGTTTGCGCGCCTTACGTCCGGCGACATCATTCGCCTGGACGAGGGGGCGCGCGCCGCGTTTGGCCTTGCCGAGGACCTGGGTGTCGATGCCGTCGACCTGCTCGACGGCGTGTCGCTTCCCGCGTCGAGCACCCTGTTCGTCGACAGCATGCTCGCACGCACGCCGGCGCTCGAGGCCGATCGCGACGCTGCGTTCCGCCGTACCGTCGAGCGCCTGGACACGCTCGGCAAGATGGACTTTACGGTGCCGGCATCGCTCAAGGCAACGATGCGCGGCTACCAGGTCGACGGATACCAGTGGCTCGGCTCGCTCGAACACCTGGGCCTTGGCGGCATCTTGGCCGACGACATGGGCCTGGGCAAAACGCTCCAGATGATTGCGCATATTCTGGCGCGCGTGGAGGCGGGGGACACCAAGCCCACGCTCGTGGTATGCCCGGCCTCACTCGTGTACAACTGGACTGCCGAGCTGGAGCGCTTTGCCCCGTCGCTCGATGTGTGCGCCATTGTGGGCGCCAAGGCTCAACGCCGCGTGCAGATCGCCGGCGTGGCCGAGCATAGCGTGGTTGTGACGTCGTATGATCTTATGCGGCGCGATATCGACGAGTACGTCGAGCAGGATTTTGCCCGCGTGGTGCTCGATGAGGCCCAGTACATTAAAAACCCGCTCACGCAGGTGGCGCGCGCCGCAAAGCGCCTGCCTGCCGGCGCGCGCTTTGCCCTGACGGGCACGCCCATCGAAAACCGCTTGTCCGAGCTTTGGAGCATCTTCGACTTTTTGATGCCGGGCCTTTTGGGGACGCGCGAGTCGTTTGCCAAGCGCTTTGAGAGCCCCGTCGAGCATGCCGAGGGCGATAGCGCCGCTCGCCTGCAGGCGCTCGTGTCGCCGTTTGTGCTGCGCCGTGTTAAGGAAGACGTGGTGGCCGACCTGCCCGAGAAGATCGAGGACACCGTCATGGCACAGCTTACCGGCGAGCAACGCAAGCTCTACCTGGCCAACCAGGACCGCATCGCCCAGCAGGTGCAGCACCGCGAGGCTGGGGAGTTTAAGAAGGACAAGCTCAAGGTGCTCGCCGAGCTCACCAAGCTGCGCCAGATCTGCTGCGACCCGCGTCTACACTACGAGGATTACAAGGCGGGGAGCGCCAAGCTCGATACGTGTATGGAGCTCGTGCACGGCGCACTCGACGGCGGGCATCGCATCCTGTTGTTCAGCCAGTTTACGGGTATGCTCGATATCATCGGTAAGCGCTTGGCCAAGGAGGACATCGCCTTCCTTAAGCTCACGGGCGCTTCGTCTAAGGAGAGTCGCGCCAAGATGGTCGCGCAGTTCCAAGCGGGCGAGGTTCCGGTCTTTTTGATTTCGCTCAAGGCGGGCGGCGTGGGCCTTAACCTGACGGCGGCCGACGTGGTCATCCACTACGACCCGTGGTGGAACGTGGCGGCGCAGGACCAGGCGACCGACCGCGCGCACCGTATTGGCCAGCAACATACCGTGACCGTGTACAAGCTCATCGCCAAGGACACGATCGAGGAGCGCATTATGCAGATGCAGGAGTCCAAGCGCGACCTGGTCAACAGCGTGCTCGGCGGCGACGGCATCTCGTCGGCGCTGTTTACCCGCGAAGATGTTCTGGCGCTGCTGGGCGGCGACGGGCGCTAACCCGCTCGGGTGGGGCCGCCAGGGCGGATAGCGCACGCTGCCCCATCGTCCCCGCCCGTTATGTGTTCATTTGCAATGCCGTGGATGGTTTGTCTGCCTTTGGGCATAAGAACCATCAAGAACATTGGCACGTCAGCAAAGGAGAACATCATGGCGAAATTCTTTAAGGACCCCGACGGCAAGCTCATTGCCGCCCTTGGCAACGACGTTGCAACCCCTGCCGGCTGCACGGAGCTGACCGCGAACACCGAGGACGCGGCGCACGAGAAGCACGTGCCCGTCGTTGAGAGCGAACGCGACGGTCACGTGATCCGCGCACGCGTGGGCTCGGTCGAGCATCCTATGGTGCCCGAGCACTACATCGAGTGGATCGCCCTTGAGGCCGAGGGCCGTCTGGAGGTCCACTACCTCCAGCCCGGCATGAAGCCCGCGACGTTTTTTGCCGGCGGTTCCAAGACCGGTACCGTCTATGCCTATTGCAACCTGCACGGGCTGTGGTCCGCGACGTTCTAGGAGCGCGCCCCCGCTCGGGGTATCATAGCTAGCATATGCACATGCGAGCGCCGACTGCATCATGCGGCCGGCGCTTTTACTGCGATAGCGACGGTTTACGACGGAAAGGGCTGAGCCATGAAGCTCGCACTTGCACAGATCGATATGCGCCTGGGTGATATTGAGGGTATCTGCGGTCGCATCGAGGACCAGGCGCGCCTGGCCCACGAGCGCGGTGCGCGCGTGCTGTGCGTGCCGGCTCCGCTCTTTATGGGGGCCCTGCCCGGCGGCCTGGTGGGCGCTGCCGACTTTGAGCACGACATGCTTGCCGGCTTGACCGGCGTCGCCGAGCGTATCCAAGAGCTCGATATGATCTGCATCGTGCCCGCGGCGGTTTCGTTTGAGGGCCAGCCCCTGCTCGACTACATGATGCTCAAGGACGGCCATGTGGTGCCGGCCCGTTCGAGCATTGCCCTGCAGCGTGGCGAGAACAACGACGCGCGTTGGGCGCCGCCGGTGTTCGACGTGGACGGCGTGCGCATCGCCGTGATCTTCGACTTGGACCGCGAGCTCGAGATGCTGCCGACCGGCGTCGACCTCATTGCGTATTTCCAGTTCAACGCATTCGATATGACCGACCGCGAGACTGCCGCCATTGCCGCCGTTCGCAGCGGCGCCTACCGCAAGATCGCATCCAAGCGCAGCGTGTGGTTTGCCTGTATGGCGCCGGTCGGTGCCTATGACGAGTCGGTGTATACCGGCGGTTCGTTTGTGCTCGACGACTGCGGTCGCGTGGTGGCCCAGGCGCCGTGTTTTGAGGAGAGCCTGCTGGTTCAGGAGATTCAGCGCGGTGTGATGCTCGATGCCCTGGAAGATCACGAACTGCCCGAGTTCCGTTCCGAGGAGTGGCTGTGGCAGGCGCTGGTGCTCGCCGTGCGCGACAACGCCCGAGCCCACGGTGCGTCGCGTGCTGTGGTGGCGCTCGAGGGCGACTTGCCGTCGTCCCTGCTGGCGGCGCTGGCCGTCGACGCTCTGGGCCCGCGTAATGTGATTGGCCTGGTGCTGGGGCGCAACCGTATCTTTACGCCGGCGCAGGAAGAGGCCGAGGCTGCCCGCTGTGCCGCCGTCCGCGCCATCGCCGAGCGTCTGCACATTCGCACCGTCGAGCGCGATGCACCGGATGCGGCGCGTGTGCTCGATCGCGACGTGTCGGCGGGCGATGCCGAGCGTCTGCGCTCGCGCACGCTGGGCCTCATGCTGGAGGACACGGCGCTCGAGCTGGGTGCGATGGCGCTGAGCCCGCTGTCCAAAACCGAGTACGCGCTGGCGGCGCCGGCGCTTTGCGGCGGCTACCAGGGCGATTACGCGCCCTTTGGCGATGTGTACCTGTCGATGCTTGAGTTTGTGGCGCGTGTGCGCAACCGCGCGTCTGCCGTGGTGCCCCAAGAGCTCGTGACGCTCAACGCGGTGGAAGATTGTATGGAGCGAGTGCTGGCGCAGGCGCTCTCGACGCTCGACGGTCCGGTCGATATGCTCGACCGCGCGGCACAGCTGCTCGGCGGGCTTGAGCCGGGTGAGGTCGATGGCGCGCTCGAGGCGCACGTGGACCGCAATCGATCTTTCGACGACATCCCGATGGCCGCTGGCAAGCCTGAGGCCTGCTCGCTGCTGCTGATGCTCGTGCGTCAGGGCGAGGCCGCCCGCCGCATGCTGCCGACGGCGTCGATCGTCTCAGCCCGTTCGTTTGTCGAGCGCGCCTGGCCGTACATGCTCGCGTGGTTCGACCTGGGGCTTAACGGCAAGGAGCGCATGACGGTTGATTCGCTGGCGCGCGCCGAGGTGCGTCGCTTTGCCGACGACGATACGAGTGACCGTATGCGCGGTGAGATGATGGGCATTTTGGGTGAGCTGCTGGGTATTTCGCCCGAGCAGATGGAGGAGCTGCGCTCTGAGGACGGTCAGCGTCGTTTGCACGAGGGCATGAAAAAGTTCGAGGGCGAGGTTCAGGACGCCATCGATAAGATGATGGGCGGCCAGGGTGGCCCGCAGGGTGGGCCCCAGGGCGGACCGATGCCGCATCCGCCGGTGGATCCCCGTCAGTTTCCTTTTTTCTCGCAGAACTAACTATGGGATAGGATTCGCTTCCAACCCCGACACTTCAACTAAGCATCTTGGTCCCGTTGTGTTATTCTAGAACAGACGTTCGTGAATGATGCTCGGGGCCTTGCCTTGTGCTGTACTTGTGACGAGGGGAGGTTGGCTTGGTCATTTTGGGTATCGACCCCGGTTTGGCTCATACGGGTTGGGGGATTATCGAGGAGCGGCGTGGCGAGGTTCGCTGCCGTGCCTATGGCTGCATCGAGACCAGTGCCGGAAGTCCGCTCGCGGTGCGCCTGTCGCATATCGCCCATGACCTTAAGGGTGTCGTCGAGCGTTATCGACCCGATACCGCTGCTATCGAGAGTATCTACTTTGGCGCTAATGTCCGCTCGGCAATCCCCACGGCACATGCCCGCGGTGCCGCACTCGTGGCGCTTTCGGAGTGCGCGCTCGAGATCGGCGAGTACACGCCTATGCAGATCAAGCAGGCTGTGGTGGGTACCGGCGCCGCGGACAAGCGGCAGGTCGCCTACATGGTGCGCACGCTCACGCAGCTCGACCACGACCCTCATCCCGACCATGCCGCCGATGCCCTGGCTTGCGCCATCTGCCACGTAAACCTCAGCCGCACCCGCGCCCTCACCGGTGGCGAGTTCTATCAACAGAGAGGAACCGGATACTGATGATTTCCCAGCTCCACGGAACGCTTGTCGAGGCCACGATGAGCTCTGCTGTCGTCGACGTGTCGGGCGTTGGCTTTGAACTCGGCATCTCGGGCAGCACTGCGGCCTCGTTGCCGACGCCCGGCGGTGAGGTGCGCCTCTATACCCGTATGCAGGTGCGCGAGGACGCTATGACACTTTTCGGTTTTTCCTCTAAGGATGAGCGCACGATGTTCGACCGGCTCGTGTCCGTCTCGGGCGTTGGCCCGCGCTTGGCGCTCGCCGTACTTTCCACCTATACCGTGGGACAGCTGTATTCCCTGGTGATGGCCGAGGACGACAAGGGCATGACCAAGGTGCCCGGCGTGGGCAAAAAGACCGCCCAGCGCCTCATCTTGGAGCTCAAGAGCACCTTTGCCAAGGACAAGGGCTTTGTGCCGGTCGATGCGATCCCCGGTCAGGTTGCGATGCCCGTGCCCGCCGCCGCTCCTTCGGCGATCGATGACGCCCGTGCGGCACTCCTTTCCATGGGCTTTAGCCCGCAGGAGACCGATGTCGCTCTGAGCGGGTATGATGGGCAGGATATGCGTGTCGAGGATTTGCTCGGCGCGGCGCTTAAGCGACTCGGAATGGATGCGTGATGTGGGAAGCCGATGACTCTCAGGACCTGTGGGCGACGCCCGGCAACTCGCCGGCGGCATCCATGGCGCACGGCGAGCGCATGGTGGGCTCGGAGCTGACGGCCGAGGACCTCGATGTCGATCGCACTTTGCGCCCCCAGCGCCTGGACGATTACTGCGGTCAGGAGCATATCAAGCAGAGCCTTCGTGTGCTCATCGAGGCAGCGCAGAGCCGCGGCGAGACGCTCGACCACGTGATCTTCTCGGGTCCTCCGGGCCTGGGCAAGACCACGCTGGCTACGGTTATCGCTAACGAGCTGGGCGCTCAGATCAAGACGACGAGCGGCCCCGCTATTGCGCGCACCGGCGACCTGGCGGCCATCCTTACTAACTTGGAGCCGGGTGATGTGCTGTTTATCGACGAGATCCACCGCCTCAACCGTTCGGTCGAGGAGGTCCTGTACCCCGCGATGGAGGACTTTGCCCTCGATATCGTGATTGGCAAGGGTCCGGCGGCGCGCTCGATTCGCCTGGATATTCCCAAGTTTACGCTGGTGGCGGCAACGACCCGCTCAGGCATGTTGACCGGCCCGTTGCGCGACCGCTTTGGCATTTCATATCGCCTGGATTACTACACGGTCGAGGAACTCGCACAGATTGTTACGCGCTCGGCGACTATTCTGGGCGTGACGATCGACCATCCCAGTGCACTCGAGATCGGCTCGCGTTCGCGCGGCACGCCACGTCTTGCCAACCGCCTGCTCAAGCGCGTGCGCGATTACGCACAGGTGCGCGGCAACGGCCCCATCGAGCTCGATATCTGTCGCCAGGCGCTCGAGTTCTTCGAGATCGATGAGCTCGGTTTGGACTGGATGGATATTCGCATTTTGGAGACGCTCGCTAAGACGTTCTCCGGTCGTGCCGTGGGACTTACGACCCTTGCCAGCGCGGTGGGCGAGGACCCGGGCACGCTCGAGGATGTCTATGAGCCGTATCTGCTGCAGTGCGGGTTGATGATTCGTACGCCGCAGGGCCGTCAGGCAACCCTTCGCACCTTTGAGCACCTGGGGATTGAACCTACCGTTTAGGGCGCTTTGTTTTGGCGGGCTGTTGGGCTATCGCTGGGCATCGGGTAAACATATCGCCGTTCATCGGTTATGGGTGTTTTACTATTGCGCGCCCGTGCTATGCTGAATTGGTCTTTTTCTCATTCGGTAACGAAAGGACCGCCCATGCCTACTGACATCGAAATCGCACGTTCTGTCACGCCGCTGCCTATTACCGAGGTGGCCAAGAACGCCGGCGTCGACGTTAAGCACCTTATTCCGTACGGCTTCGACAAGGCTAAGGTCGACTATTCGCTGCTCAACGAGCCGACCGATCACCAGGCCAAGCTCGTCCTCGTGACCGCTATCAACCCAACGCCTGCGGGCGAGGGCAAAACCACCACGACCATCGGTCTGGCCGATGGCCTGCGTCGTCGCGGCGTCAAGAGTGCCGTGGCCCTGCGCGAGCCTTCGCTCGGCCCCGTCTTTGGTGTTAAGGGCGGTGCTGCCGGCGGCGGCTGGGCTCAGGTGATCCCCATGGAGGATATCAACCTGCACTTTACCGGCGACTTCCATGCCATCGGTGCTGCCAACAACCTGCTGGCCGCCATGCTTGATAACCACATCCAGCAGGGCAACCAGCTTGGCATCGACGTTAAACGCATCACTTGGAAGCGCGTCGTCGATATGAACGACCGTCAGCTGCGCCACGTCATCGACGGTATTGGCGGTAAGGCCCAGGGCGTGCCGCGCGAGGACGGCTTCGATATCACCGTCGCCTCCGAGGTCATGGCAATCCTGTGCCTGTCTACGAGTATCAGCGACCTCAAGGAGCGCCTGGGCGAGATCGTCGTCGGCTACAGCTTTGCCGGCGAGCCCGTCCGTGCCCGCGACCTTAAGGCCCAGGGTGCCATGGCCGCGTTGCTTAAGGACGCGCTCAAGCCCAACCTGGTGCAAACGCTCGAGGGCACGCCCGCGTTTGTCCACGGCGGCCCCTTCGCCAACATCGCCCACGGCTGCAACTCTATCATGGCCACGCGTATGGCGATGCGCTTTGGCGATGTCGCCATTACCGAGGCCGGCTTCGGTGCCGATCTGGGTGCCGAGAAGTTCCTCGACATCAAGTGCCGCATGACGGGCGTTCGCCCCAGCGCCGTCGTGGTCGTCGCGACCGCTCGTGCGCTGAAGTACAACGGTGGCGTCGCCAAGGCCGACCTCAACGAGGAGAACCTCGAGGCACTCAAGGCCGGCATGCCCAACCTGCTGCGTCACGTCGACAACATCCAGAACGTTTATGGTCTGCCCTGCGTAGTCGCCATCAACCGCTTCCCGACGGACACCGAGGCTGAGCTTGCGCTCATCGAGTCCGAGTGCCAGAAGCTCGGCGTCAACGTTAAGCTTTCCGAGGTCTGGGCCAAGGGCGGCGAGGGCGCGCTCGAGCTGGCCGATGAGGTCATGCGTCTGATTGAGCAGCCGAGCGAGCTCAAGTTTGCCTATGAGGACGGCGCCGATGTCGCCGACGCTCTTGAGGCCATTGCCACCAAGGTCTACCGCGCCGATGGCGTTGACTTTACGCCGGTCGCCAAGCGCCAGCTCGCCGAGCTGCGCGAGAACGGCTTTGGCAACCTGCCGGTGTGCGTGGCCAAGACGCAGTACAGCTTTAGCGACAACGCCAAGGCCCTGGGCGCTCCCGAGAACTTCCGCATCACGGTGCGTGAGCTCAAGGTTTCCGCCGGTGCCCACTTTGTGGTCGCACTGACCGGCAGTGTTCTGACCATGCCGGGCCTGCCCAAGGTCCCCGCGGCTGAGAACATCGACGTCGACAACGACGGCAACATCACCGGCCTGTTCTAAGCTTGTTGCCCATAGCTGCTTGCCCGCCCCGTCGCGCCTACCAAGGCCCGGCGGGGCTTTTGTTTTCTAGCCGCGCTTGTCTTGTAGATATGGACGGGCTCTGTCCGTCACGGGCTTTTGCGCGGGTAGAATGCATGGATAACTTGATGCTTACGGGCGACGGAAAGGAATCGTTGCATGGATCAGGACAAGACAACCGTGATGGGCGGCTACGGTTGCGCGCAGGCTGGCGATAGCGCCGATGCGACCCGCGTTGTTCCCAACCCCGGTTATACCGACCCCGCCGCGACGCAGCCTTCTGCCGAGCCAACCCGGGTTATGGGCTATGGCGACACAGCGCGGGATTCTTATGCCGTATCTTCGCAAGGCCCCTATGGCAACGCAGCTCCGGACCCGTTTGATTACGCGCCGCAGGATTCTTATGCCGCCTCGACGCCGAATCCCTATGATGACCTGCCGCAAAATCCCATTCCGCAGCCTCAGCAGACGACGTATATGCCTCGCACGGCGCAGTCTCGCTACGAGTCGCGCGAGCCGTATCGCGAGTACCCCAAGTCGATTCCGCAATATGGCGAGGACGAGGAGAAGAAGCCGTCGCGTTCGTCGAGCGTGATCAAGAAGATCCTCATCGTGCTGGCGATCTTCTTTGCGCTGTCGGTTGTGTTTGCCATTGTGTCGGGCATGCTCAACAAGCGAGGGAGTTCAACGGCTGATACCGCTGCCGAGCAAACCGAGTCCGCCTCGTCTAGCACCGTCGATCTGAGCGATATCCCGGGGCAGTACTGGTCCAACGCCAAGAAACTTCTCAAGTCGCGCGGCGCCAATCTTTCGAATGCCGTGGTCCTGACTGATGATGGCTCAACGCCCGTCATCGATGCCAACTGGGTCGTTACTTCTGCTTACTATAACGACAGCGGCAACCTCGAAATTCAACTCACGCACAAGAATAGCTCGGGCAACTCGCCCGACGGCCAAAGCGGTACCGACAGCTCGAGTTCCAATACGCTGGAGGACTTGAGCAACAAGGCACAGGAGTTGGGAGACAAGGCGCAAGAGCTGGGCGATACGGCACAAAACCTGGGCGACACCGCGCAGAACTTGGGCGACATGGCGACGGGTGCCTGGAATGCACTGCAAAACGGCATCTCGGGCGCGCAGGGAAACTAGCTGTTAAGCGGGCTACAGCTGTTCAGCCGGACGGTCGGGCGAGCTAAAGCCCGAGTCAAACGTAACGACGCATGAGGCATTGGGTCGGCGCTCGTGCACGATGCGCGTGACGAGCTCCAGCAGCTCCTCGTCGGATATGTCAAAGCCGTCGGGGCGCACCAGGTCAAACGAAACGAACCCGTCGTGCTCGTGCAGGTCGTGGATGGAGAGCGCGGGGTCGATCTGCATAACGCCGCGCTTGACCCAGCCGCGCAAATCATCGCCGGTTGTCGCGATGGGGTCGCAGTGCAGCGTGATGCCAATGCCCATCTGGCGCTTGATGTCGTGCTCGATGGTGTCCAGGATCTCGTGGTGCTCAAATGCGTCGCCCTCGCCGGGCATCTCCACGTGAGCGCTGGCAAACTGACGACCGGGGCCGTAGTCGTGCACCATCAGGTCGTGTGTGCCCAAGACCTGCGGATAGGACATGATCTTGTCGCGGATTGCCTGGACGAGCTTGGGGTCGGGCGCTTGCCCCAGCAACGGGCTGATGGCGTCGCGCACTAGGCCCATGCCGCTGATGCAGATGAAGATGCCCACACCCAGGCCTGCCCAGCCATCGAGGTCAAAGCCGGTCGTCTGCGAAATAAGCGCCGCCACCAAGACCGAGCCCGAGGTGATGACGTCGTTTTTGGAGTCCTGTGCTGTGGCAATGAGTGTTTCGGAATCGATACGGTTGCCCAGCGCGCGGTTGAATGCGGCCATCCAGAGCTTAACGAGCATGGATGTAGCCAGTGCCGCAAGGGAAACGAGCGTGTAAGCGGTGGGGGAAGGCTTGATGATCTTGGTGACCGACTCGAGGATCAGGTTGATGCCGACGGCGCAAACCAGGACGGCGACAAACAAGCCGGCGAGGTACTCGTAGCGGCCGTGGCCATAGGGGTGGCCTTCGTCTGCCGGGCGGCTGGCGAGGCGGAACCCGAGCAGGCTCACGATGTTGCTCGAGGCATCGGAGAGGTTGTTGAAAGCGTCGGCGATGAGGGAGACGGAGCCAGCGAGCAGGCCCGCGATGCCCTTGGCCAGGCACAAGGTGATGTTGAGGCCAATGCAGATGAGGCTTGCGGCGAAGCCCGCGTTGGTGCGGCGGGAGGTATCGACCGGCTCGCCCTCGCTGCCGGGAACAAGCGTATGTACCAGCCGATTTACAAATAGCATAGCGGTCGTCCTCACAATCATGTTTAAGGGGATAGTGTAGCTCGCGCGGGGGCGCCGTGCACCGATGCTCAGAAAATGCAGCAATAGTCTGCCGGTGCTAACGAGCGAGCCTTCTCGTCTGCCTGGGTGCTCGATTTTGGGCCACATGGGTATGGGCACGTGCTTACCTGCCCGACATACTTAATGTCGACAGCCCCAGTGCAAAGGAGGACGTATTCATGGACGAGATGTTTGCCATTAAATGCCAAAACTGCGGCGGCCCTATGTACTCACACCAGACTAAACGCAGCTTTGAGTGCGCCTATTGCGGCACGGTCGTTCCGTGGCAGGCCGATGCGGGGGAGCCCAAGAGCGCCCTGGGCATTCGCCATACGCCACTGACGGTTGTCGATGGGCTGCTTAAGCTCACGCATGTGTCGCAGCTCGAGCGCCCGGTGGACCCCGACTGGTATTTCTTTAATGAGCACTGGCGCAATCAGTCGGTTCTGGAGCATCTGCTGTGGGAAGACCGCGGCACGGCCCAGGAGTTCCAAGAGGCCACGCACGTGAGCATCCCCTGTCCCTTCTGCGGAGCGTCCTTTGAGGGCGAGTCGACCCAGCGCGTGTTTGAGTGCCCGTCCTGCGGCAATAAGATCGGTGTCGCCGACCTGCTCAAGCCGGGGACGTTTAGCAAGCGCCTGACCATGGGCGTTGGTGCGGAATATGTGCCCGAGCAGGGTATTCCCTGCGAGATAACGCCGCAGCAGGCGCGCGCCAATGCGCTTGAGCTGGTGCGCCGATATCCAGACGCCTTTGCCGGTCACGATGTGGAAGACGCGATTCAAAACGACATGATGCTCTTCTACTTCCCCATGGCGCTCGCGGACCTGCGCATGATGGCGTCCTTCCCGGGCAAGGGCCTGAGCAAGGAGACCCTGGTGTACTACGAGGTGCTCGACTGGGCATATCCCAGGGCAAACTACCTGGACGTTCGCCTTATGGGCATTCTGGAGCCATGGGACTTTGCCAAGGTTGGGTCGTTCGACCCGGCCATGCAGGAAGGCGACTTCCGCGTTGTCTCCGTCGATGCGTCTACCAAGGACCAGGTGGTCATTGATAAGTTGGCGCTCGACATTGCCGGCAACGATGCCGAGGCGGTGCTGGGGCTCAATAAAAAGAGCATCCGCACTTGGGCGCGCAAGGCCCGCAAGCATAAGGACGGCCTGGTGATGGTGCCGGTGTACTTTGTCGATCGTCCGGCGACGGACAGCCGCGATGGCGAGCAGGTGCGCATTGCCGTAAACGGCCAGACGAGCCGCGCGGCAGCGGTGGTGTTTAGCGACAAGCGCGAGACGCATGTGGTGGCGTCGCTCAATCCGAGTCTGCATCTGTCCGGCGAAAGTACCGTGCATGCCACGCCCATCGAGGTCAAATACGTTAAATCGCCCTTCCTATACCAGATCGTGCGCCGTGGAGGTGGCGAGCAACCGCGCCAGGTTGCAGCGGCAGCTGAGGGTTCCTACCGAGAAGAAAAGCCCAAACGCAAGGGATTGTTCGCTGCGATTTTTGGTAAGTAGGGGAGTGGTGCCGGGGCGTCGGGCTGCATCGCAAGGTCATGAGACGAACTTAAGACTGCTGGGAACGTGCTACCATTGCCGATAGCCTTAATCTTGTAAGAAGCGGAGGCCAGATTATGGGTTTTGCGGATCAGCAGCTTCAGCTTCAGGTACCGTATTCTCCTGACGACACGTTTAATGCCTTGAAGGCAGCTATGGAAAAGCTGCCTAAAGTAAAAGTTGATAGTGCATCGCCCGCAACAAGAACAGTTGCAGCCGAGATTGGTATGAGCCTTTGGTCTTGGGGCGAAAATATCAGTATTTCGGTTGTTCCAGTTGAAGGCGGATCTGGCGTTACTGTCAAGTCGTCATCTAAGGTCAGGGCAAACGTATTAAACGGGGGCAAAAATGCAAAGAATATTGCCGAGATAGTCGATGCCCTATCGAAGGAGCTTGAGCGGTATCCGCAGGTTTCACAGACTATTGAGACGCTGGCGGATAGTGATTGATGTAGTTGCAAGGCTTGAGAGGCTTGCAACGCTGCGTGATAGTGGAGTGCTTACCGAGGAAGAGTTTGCTGCAGAAAAGGCAAAAATCTTTTTGTAATCAGACACGGTGGTTGGATTTGCATTCTATTATTGAACTTGGTTATACCAGGCTGAAAATATCGTGTGTAATAAAGGTGCGTAGTAGTCTCGTCTTGATTGGCAGATGTAAATAAACGGTGGAACGGCTGTAAAAGAGCCTTGCCACTGGGTAAAATCAGGATGTGCCGCGGAACCCGCTCCTCAGTCGGTCAACTTTGGAAGCGCGGGCAACGCAGGTGCTATCGTCTTAAAGGGTCGGCTGCAACCGACCCTTTTCTATGACTCCCTTCGCTATCCGTTACTGCTTATATTCCCGCCAGATCGAGTAGAGGTTCCGGGCAATGCCGGTCACATACATCGAGAGGCGCAGGATTTCAAGAAACAAGTTCATAGGCTTCACCCCAATCGGAGATCGGAGCGTTGCCCGCAGGCGGATTCCGCGGCGGTCAAGATTTTACCTCACAGGCCGCGGTGGGAGACATCCTATCCACCCCCTGGTTTGGAGCAGTGTCGATCTGACGGGCAATCAAGCCTTTAGCTCTCTTTGAATTGAGCAAGCATCTGCCCGAAGAAGCTTAGTTCGGATGGCTCATAAATGATCGAACCGCCGTCCGCGGTCCTGTAGACCCCGCAGGGGAGGTAACGCCCGTCGGGGAGGACATAGAGGCTGGCTTCCTCCTTCAGTCCTACTGGAAATAGCGGAATCCCGTTTTCGTCCACTTGGAACTCGTTTATATTTGCGATCTTCCTCTCCATGATGCCTCCTGCCTTATTTCTTGAATGGCGCCTTAAAACAGGCAGCTCTCAATCAGCTCTTTGCCGCGCAGAGTGTCGATCCACTCCTGTGGGATGGCTTTGAGACCGTATGCCGTGCCGGCGAGGGCGCCGGCGACGGCTGCGGTGGTGTCGGTGTCGTCGCCTAGGTTGACGGCGGCAAGCACGCAATCTTCGTAGCTGTTAGTGTTGACGAAACACCAGGTGGCTGCCTTAAGCGTGTCGCGCACGAAGCCACCCGACCTGATCTCCTGCTCAGGCACGCCTTTCAGATGGAGCGCCCACGAGGGGAGCACGTCGTTCATCACGTCTCTTATCAGCTCGACAAATATGATACATGCGTCGGTTGACGTTCTGTGGGCATGCGTAATCGCGGAGACCTCGCTGATCTCTTCGTCTGTCGCATCGGTGAACGCCAGGGGCGCGATGCGCATGAGCGAGCCGTTGCCGTTGTCGCGCTCGCCGGAGCCTCCTTTGCCGGTGCGCAGGGCGCGAGCGGTCGTACCGCCGTAATCGAAAACGCCGTCGACCGTATACTCGCCACGGGCAATCCAGCTCACAAACTTGTCGCTCATGTCCGCGGTGTCGATATGCCCGAGCTCCCTAATCGAGTCGCAGGTAGCAAGCGTCATAGATGTGTCGTCGCTCCAGGTGCCGGCGGGCTGCCCATGCGTGCCGTAGCCGATCATGTCCGCGCATTCGAACGTGCCGCGGGGCCTGAACTCGTAGGGAACACCCAGCGCGTCGCCGACGGCAAGCCCATAGATGCAGTCGCGCAGTGTTGTTTTCGGTCTGCCTGTCATGGAGCGCTCCTCTTATGTCGGGGGATATGAAACTCCGTCGGGGGTATCGGTCGCAACGTGCTGCTACCCTTGCGCTTCGCCATTAGTCGCTTCGTTGATGGCGCGGTACTCGGCACTCAGCTCGCGCGCCAGCTCTTCCTTGCTTGGAAGATACGGCAGGTATTTGGCGGCAAACACTTGGTCGTTGTCTTCGGGCAGCGTGTACTCGACGATCGAATCGCTTTTGTCCGCGCAGAGCACGATGCCTATGGGCGGATTGTCGCCTTCGTTCATGAGCTCACGCGTGTAGTAGTTCACATACATTTGCATCTGGCCCAGGTCCTGATGCGTAAGGTCATCGGTCTTAAGGTCGATGAGCACGAAGCAGCGCATCAGATAGTTGTAAAACACAAGGTCAATATAGAAATGGCGCCCATCAAAGGTGATGCGCCTTTGGCGCGCCTCGAAAGCGAAACCACGGCCAAGCTCCAGCAGGAACTTTTGAAGATGCGTGATGAGCGCCTGCTCTAGATCGCTCTCGCGAAACGCAGTATCGTCCGAGAAACCTAAAAACTCCAGTACATATGGGTCGCGGATGATATCCTCGGGGCGACGAGCCGGGGCGCTCTTTTGGATTTCCTGGGTGACGGCCTCCTTGTCCTTGCTGGCAAGCAGGCGCTCGCGGAACATGGTGTTGATCTGGCGCTCGAGCTGACGCGTGCTCCAGCGAGAATCGGCACATTCGTTCATGTACCATGTTCGAGCATCAGGGTCGGTTATACGCGATAACCTGCGGTAATGTGTCCAATTCAATTCGGAACGCAAGATAAAACTGACGCATGTATCTTAAGCTTCTGGCGTTGAAGCCTCTGCCAAAATCCTTAGTCAATCTAACGGCAAGTTCGTCGATCAGTGCATCGCCATACTTGGCGCGCTCCTCTCCGCCCTGTTCATCAACAATACTCTTGCCGATCTCCCAATATGCCTCAACCATCGCAAAGTTAACGGCGGTATAGGCCTTGTCGCGAGCGGCGTTGAGAATCGAGGAAACCTGCTTGTAAAAAACTTCTGGCACGATTGCCGATTCCCCGCGGTTTGCCAGTTCACTCATCAATATCGCCCGACTTTCCTCTTGAGGACGCATCTTTATTGCATTTAGTTTAAAGACTCGTACGGACACGAATCGCTGCGCTGTTTGGCAACTTCGCATGGGGGCCTTGCGGTGACTAAAATTTGGCAATAGAGACAGTTTTCACGAACCCCATGGGAGTGACATGCATGGACAACAACACCTTGCTGTTTCAGGACAAGGGCTCGGGTAGATTTAAAGACGTCAAGATCTACCCCAACCGTATCGAGGTGCTCAGGAAGGGCACTTTCGGCGGCAAGCACACCGAGATTGTCTATCTTAAGGACATCACGGGCGTCAATAGAATCAAAGGCCGTGATGTTTTTCTGCGCAATCGACTGTTGACCGCTTGCGTCTTTAGCCTGAGTAGCCGTGCGAAGGCCCAGGAATTTGTGAACGCGCTGAACATGGTGATGTAGCCGATAACGGCGTTCGGTCCAAGGTAAAAATCGGGGCGCAGAACGGTATCCTGCGCCCCCGATTGAGTCGATGTGTCTAAAAGGCGGGCTTGCCTATTCGCTGTCGTCCCCAGCGTTTTCGCGGTCACTGGCAAGCATTGCCGCGCCGGCGACCGTTGTCGCCACGGCGGCGGCAGCGAGCCCGGCGGCAATGCCAGAGTTGTCGCCTGTGCCGGCAAGCTTTTCGCCTGAGCCCTTGCGCTTGTTGCCCTTGTCGTTCTTGTCGGCGCCGCCTGCGTTGGTGCCGTTGCCGTTGCCGGTGTCCGTAGCGCCTGCGTTGCCCGAAGCCGTCACGGTAAAGCTTGCGGCTCCGTCGCTGGCGAGCGTGTAGTTCTGCGCCGCGTCGCCCAAGAGACCGTTCACGCGCACCCAGTACGTTCCTGCGGCAAATGTTTCGCCCTCGGCCATTGCCGTGCCCGGAGCGCCGTTCGCGTCGTGCACAAACTCGAGCTGGGCCGTGCAGGCATCGGTTTCGAGCTTGCCCTCGAGTGATGCCGCAATCTTGGCGCGCACGTCCTCGCCGGCCTTAAGGCCCTCGAGCCCCTCAAAATGGGGCGTCAGCGCGCGCGGGTCGATATCGATGGGCACGGAACCCTGCAGCCCCGTAACGGTCTCGTTGCCCAGGGCGTCGACATCCACATATTCGATGGCAAACGCATGGCCCGAAGCCGCCACGTTGAGTACGTTGCTGCTGTCGACAAGGCGGAAATGGCCCTCGCCAACGGTCTTGCCATCCTGGAGCGAGGCATCGCTCAGCGAGTCGCCGTACGTCATGCGCATGCGGGTCGGGAGGCAGCACGAAGCCGACTGCGTGTGCTTCGTATCGTAATTGTAATTGCGCTGGTAGATGCTCCGGGCCAGCGCCGCATCAACAAAGTCGGATGCGATGATGCCAATGTGCTTGAGGTAATCTGACTTTGTATCCTCGATGCCGCTGGGATTGATGTACGGGCTCTTGTACAGATGCTCGTTGACTACTCGCGCTGCGGTAAATGGGTTGCTTCCTTGCTTGTGATTCGTGCAGCTGGTGTAGTTGATAGACCAGCAGCGCTCCAGGACTTGCTCCTTGGCCCCGTTATCGTCCTCGACATCTACCTCGTTGCGGGTGAGCTTGGCCGTTTCCTGCAGGGCCATATCGACCCAGCTGATCTTGTCGGTTCCGGTGCATTCGTAATGGTCCTGGGCATATACCTTGGTGCAATAGGCTTTTTTGTCGCCTGTTTCCCCTGCGGCTTCAAAGCCTTGCGCGTTTTGGACGAGACACATAGAGGAGCTGCTGGGGTGTGTTGCGATTTTGTTGTCCCATTCGGTTAGGTCGAGGCCCCACGTGTGGCCGCTTACGCTGTCGCCGGCGAGTCCAAATCGGCGCAGCAGGACGATCTTTCCGCGCACCTCGTTCAGTGTGGGAATGCGGCTCGACGTATAGAACAGTTTGGGGTTGTCGTCCAAAACCTTGGCGAAAGCCGTCGTAAGGCTCTCGTCAGTAGCCTCGTTGTTGCCTCGGGATACAAGCATGATGAGCGCTTCTGACGGATTTTCGTTCAAAAACTTTTTGAAGTAGCCAACGACATCGGAGAGATGCATGAAGTGTCCGTCTTTTTTGAGCAGGTAGCAACTTCCATGGTCGATGCCGGGGTCGTTGCCTTTTCCGAGTCGGATATCAAAATAGCGAATGCCTTCGAGCAACTGCGTGGGGATGTAGTCCTGCTGGCACTTTGCTTGCGAGGATTGGGGTTCGGTGTCGTTGTCCACGCTGCAAGTTCCCGAATCGTGCGTGCCCGGGATGCTCAGCTCGTCGAGGTACTTGTTGCCTTCGACGTGGCTCATCCAACATGGTCCGTCGACGTAGCTGCTATACGTGGTCCAGTCGATGCTGCTAACTGTGGCATTGGTCTTGTCCATGCTGTAGCCGACAAGCTCGAGCTCCCACGGAATGGAATATTTCTTTTGGCAAATCTTGTTGTTGTCTTGGTCTTTGCCTTTCGATTCTATGGCAAGGTAGTTAATACCGTTTTTCGTGTATATGCGGTCTCGAATAATATAAGTTCCGTCGAACTGGCGGTCGAACGTATAGGCGCGGCTGTCCTTATGGTCGTACTCGCCGCTCCATACGTGGATGACCTTTCCATCTTTGTCCGAGTCGCCATCGACCGACCAAATGCTATAGCCCGTCTTTTTATGCTCTTCGAAATTGAGCAGGGTGCGGATGGCATACCAATTTGTATCGTCATTCTTGGTCGTTACGTTCTCAAGGATGAGCTTGTTGGACGTGCCGTCATTAAACAGGTGGCAGACGTTGCCGATGACGTTGCCGTCTTCGTTGACGCTCGCGGTGCGAAAATAGCCCGCGGGGCGAAGGCGAATGACGAAATTGTCGAGGCTGACTGACGCTGTGGCAGCGTCTTCTGCAAATGCCGCGCGCACGGGAAGGCCCAATCCCGCGGTTTCGGGCAGGCTTACAAATGGCGACAATGCTGCGAGTCCTAGGCCCAACGTGAATGCTCGACGGCTGATGGCGTGGTGTTCGGTCATAACTCCTCCGTTCGCAGGGTGCGGTTATGCACTTATTTTGTTCACTATACTGCCCGGATGTCTAAACGTGTTGGCTTAATTGTCTGCGCGGCGCTATAAATCGGCGGCCTTGATTCTCATCTTCATTGCAACAGACTCAGGACTCAGCGCAACGCGTTGCG
>CAJMMN010000001.1 GCA_905214525.1 uncultured bacterium | reverse complement strand
TGCGGAAACGCGGGGTCCGTTCAGGCTGTTGCGTTGAGATTGAAAATCAACCATATAGTTTCGAGCATGCCTACAGAATGCCGTCCCCTTGGGCGCAAATAAAAGGCGGAGCAGCCGTTCAGGTCGCTCCGCCGCAGGTAAACCGCTTAGTTGGTATGTCCGCCGCCCGCTGTCATCTGAGCCGCATGCTCCAGCTGGTCCGCTATGGCCTCCCAGCTTTCGCGGGCGGCCTTTGTAGAACCGGGAAAGTTTACGACAAGTGTATGACCTCGTTGCATGCAAATAGCGCGCGAGAGCATAGCGCGGCGCGTCTTGGTCATGGAGTACGCACGGATTGCCTCTGCAATACCCGGCACATCGCGCTCGCAAACGGCACGCGTCGCCTCGGGCGTCACATCGCGCATCGAAAGCCCCGTGCCGCCGCAGGTGAGCACGACATTGGCGTGGCACTCATCGGTAGCTTCCACAATGGCATCACCGATTTCACTGACGTCGTCGCGCACGACCACATGTGAGGCGACCGTCCATCCCTGCGCCTCGATAAGCTCCTCGAGTGCGGCACCCGCCTCGTCCTGGGCAAGGTCGCGCGTGTCCGAGCACGTCACGATCGAAATCTTTAACTCCATAACATTCCTCCTATAGCACCGTGCCCTCAGGCAGGTCGACTCGCACGACATCCACGACATCGCCCGCCTTGAGGTCGCACGGTCCTTCGTCAATACGCAACAGGCAGTTCGCACGCTGCATCGTGCCGAGCAGCGCCGAATTCTGCGTCTTAGCCTCGGTCACCAACAGCTCACCGGTCTCGGGGTCGCGCAAAACCGTGGCGCGATCGAAGAAGCGTCGGTCCTGGCGCTTCTTCACGCCGTGCGTCAATATCGCCTGCTGCACGGGACGCGTACCCTCGGCAAAGCCGCGCATCTTGCGGATCGCGGGGCGGGCGAGCATCTCAAAGCCCACATACGCCGCCGCGGGATTGCCCGAAAGCCCCAAATACGGCTTGCCCCCAAGCAGGCCAAACGTGATGGCTTTGCCAGGACGCATCGAGATGCGGTCGAAGAGCACCTCGCCCTCGCGCTTGACCAGCGCCGTCACGTAGTCGTAATCGCCCGCAGAGGCGCCGCCGCTCGTAATGACAAAATCGCACTCCTGCACGGCGCGATGCACCAGCTCGGCAATCGCCTGCTCATCATCGGGCGCAATGCCATAGAACACCGGCTCGGCGCCGGCATCGAGCGCTTCGGCCATCAACGCCGAGGAGTTGGAATCGCGAATCTGCCCGCGTGCCGGCAGCTCGCTCGGCGCGACCAGCTCCGTGCCCAGCGAGATAATGCCCACGCGCGGAGCGGCATGGACCTTCACGCTCGCGTAACCGGCGCTTGCCAGCAGGCCAGCGCCGGCCGGGGCCACAACCTCGCCGGCACGCATCACGACGTCGCCGGCATGGGCCTCCTCGGCGGCAGAGCGAACGTTCTCCCCCACTTTAGCAGGCGCCGAAAAGCTCACGTGCGAGCCCTCGTTGCCGTCGCCGTCAAGCACCTCGACGATCTCGTATTTCACCACAGCATCCGCACCCTCGGGCACCGGCGCGCCTGTCATGATGCGGACCGTCTCGCCCGGGGCGATTACGCCATCGAACACATGGCCCGCGGCTTCGTGCCCCACGACGGAAAGCGTCACGGGCGCATTGGTGGACGCTTTGGCGAGGTCGACGGCATGCACGGCATATCCGTCCATAGCGCTGTTGGCAAACGGCGAGATGTCGATATCGGCCACCGCATCCTCTGCCAAGGGAAGACCGGCGGCCTGCCACACGGGAATCTCGACGACTTCGGTGCGATTCACGTGCGACAAGACGATCGCCTGCGCGTCCTCCAACGGAATGAGTTTCTCAGCCATATACACCTCTAGCATGCTGCGGCGCGCAACAAAAGCGCCGATTCTTTATGTTTCTCTCAGTATAATCCCTCGACGCGCGACCGCGACTTGGCCTGTACCCGCAAATACATCTGTCGGCCGCAAGCCGCGAAACAAAACCAAAACCAACCCACCGGCTCGTCGCGTTTACCGCGTTTTATAATGCTCGTGTTACAACCCAAAAGAGGAACGTATGACTTTTACCGACAAACCCGAAAGCGCAAACGAAGCGCAGGATCATTCTCAGTCGCTCGACGACGGCGGCTTTTTCTCCCTGAACGACGTCATCATGGCCGGCAGGCATCAGCTCACCCGCTCCGAGCATCTCTTGGCCGCCGACACGCGCCGCAACGCCCGCAACCTACTCGTGAGCGCCAAGTTGCTCACACTCGTCGTCATCGTCTCGCTCGCCATGGGCGTTGCCGCCTGGGCGTTTTTGACCTCGCTGAATATCGCGACCGACTATCGCGAGCACCATGCATGGGTCTACGCCTTGCTTCCCGTTGTGGGCGTTGCCACCGCATGGGTGTACAAAAACCACGGCCTTGCCGCCAAACGCGGTAACAACCTGGTCATCGACTCCGCTCTGGGCACACGCCTCATCCATATGCGCATGGCCGTTCTCACCTTCGTCTGCTCCACGCTCACGCACCTAACGGGCGGGTCGGCCGGTCGCGAGGGAGCTGCGGTGCAGATTGGCGGCACCATCGCCAGCAACATCTCGAGCCTCGCCCACCTCAAAAAGCATGACCACCACGACCTCATGCTCGCCGGCATCTCGTCGGCCTTTGGCGCCGTATTCGGTTCACCCCTTGCTGGAGCTTTCTTTGGCATGGAGATGTGCTTTATCGGCAAGATCGACTACACCGCGGGCATCTACTGCCTGGTCGCCTCGTTTACCGGCTACTTTACGTCGCTTGCCTTGGGAACCGAGTACGAGGCGAATGTCATCGCCAGCGTTCCCAACATGACACCACGGACGGTTGTCATCGTTGTTATCAGCGCCATTATCTTCGGCCTGACGGCACGCCTCTTTGCCTGGTCGGTTCGAACCGTCAAAAGCTTGTACGGTCGCTTTATCGCCAATTACCTCGTCCGCGCACTCATAGGCGCACTCGTGGTTTTGGCCGCCTATGCCCTCCTTGACGCCTGGGACTACGACGGCCTTTCCACGTGGCTTTCCGGCGCCGGATTTGCAGGCAACACCACCCTGGCGGACGCAGCCATCAAGTTGGTCGTCACGGCGCTTACCCTGGGCGCGGGCTTCCAAGGCGGCGAGGTCACGCCCCTGTTTGGCATCGGTGCGGCACTCGGTGGCTGGATCGGTTGCCTTACCGGGCTTGACCCCAGTTTTCTGGCGGCTCTCGGCATGCTCGGCGTGTTCTGCGCCGGCCTCAACGTGCCCATCACCACCTGCATGATGGCCATCGACCTGTTCCACGGCACGGCCGCCGGGTTCTTTGTCATCGTGGCCTTTATCAGCTACCTAACCGGCGGACACCGCGGCGTGTACCCCGCCCAGCGCATCATCTCACCCAAGCGCCGCTCGCTTATTGTGGATGAGGGCGGTACGGTAGCGGATGCTATCGAGCGCCACAACGACCTGATAGAGTAGATGTAATAATCGCCGTGCAGCCACAATCGGGGGCAATTCGACCTGAGCGCGACCGCACTGTCATGTCACACGCCGGGAGTCGCCCCATGCACGCAACTAATTTTGGTCGCACGCTCATCATCGCCAACCCAGCCGCCCAGTCGGGCGCGGCACGCGAAGTTGCCGAGCGCCTGCAACGCTTTTTGGACATGACTGCACGCGCATCCCAGTTTGACCTGGTGTTGACCGAGCGTATGGGACACGCCAAGGAGCTGGCCGCGCAGGCTCAGGGCTATCGCACCGTTATCGCCCTTGGCGGCGACGGCGTGATTCACGAGGTCGTCAACGGGCTTATGACGCAAAAGGAGGACGCCCGCCCCGCTCTTGCCGTCCTGCCCGTGGGCTCCGGAAACGATTTTGCCCAGACGCTCGGCATCGACGATTTCTCCGGCAAGGATTTTGGCGCGCTGCTCACCTGCGAGCTGCAGCGTCAGGACATCGGGCGCATTCGCTCGTGGAGCCCTGCGAGCGGCAGCGGCGAGGCTGCCGTTGAGTACTACGACCAGACGCTCTCGGTCGGCATCGATGCCGCCATCGGCCTTGGCACCACCGAGCTGCGCAAAAAGACCGGCTTGACGGGCGCGCCGCTCTACACCCTCTCGGGACTTGAGCAGTTTGGCCTACGCTATCGCAACTATCCTATGACAGTCAGCTTTGACGGCGCGCCCACCGAGCGCGCGAGGGCAATCATCATGGCGATTCAGCTGGGGCCCACGTATGGCTCGGGTTATCGTATCTGCCCCGATGCCGATCCCTGCGATGGCATACTCGACGTCTGCTACGCCTGCGGTCCCGTCCCACGCGCGGTTGCCCTGCCCATGTTCCTTTCGGCCAAAGACGGCCACCATACCAAACTGCCGCCGATTCGCATGCGCCGCTGCCGCCATGCCGAGTTCACCTTTGAGGAGCCCGACTACCCCATTCAGGCCGACGGCGAGCCCATCGTCGCCTCGCGCATCGAAGTCGACATCCTACCCGGCGCCCTCCAAGTCTGGCACCCCACCCGCTAGCAAGACCAGCGAAACAATCGGCTACTCGTCGCTCCCCGGCTTGCGACGGTTGGCCTTTTTAATCGCGTTGAAGTGCTTGTCATTGAGCCTGCGCTGGCGAGAGCGCAGAGGCACCTTAGTCTTTACGCGTCGGCGCGGTGGACGCCCGTGACGCTCCAGCTCAGCGCGCAGCTTACGCAGGCAGCTCGCGCGATTCTGAAACTGACTACGGCTCTCGCGCGCCGTCACAACAATCCCCGTGGGCCCATGCTTCATACGCACCGCCGAGTCCGTCGTGTTCACGCCCTGTCCGCCCGGACCTGTCGCGCGAAACACCTGAACCTCGCAGTCGCGTGCCAACCTCTCGACCGACATCTCGGCATAGCGCGCATACTCGCGCCATCCCATCTTGTTCTCATCCATATCAACACCTCCCCTCATACAAAAAATGTGACAAAGGGAAAGTCCCTTTGTCACATCGCATACCAATCGCTTGTGTTACGCGCTTAAGCGAAGGTGATCTCGCCGGTGTCGCAGTCCATATCGGCGATACGGGCCAGGCTCTCAACGCGGAAGCCGCGCTTACGGAGCTTATCGCCGCCGCCCTGGAAGCCCTTCTCAACGGCGATGCCAATGCCGGCAACTTCGGCGCCCGCAGCCTCACAAATCTTAATAAGGCCCTCAAGCGCGCAGCCGTTGGCCAGGAAGTCGTCGATAATCAGGACCTTGTCGCCCTCGGACAGGAAGCGCTTGCCAACGATGACCGGGTACTCCTTCTGCTTGGTAAAGGAGTAGATGGTCGTGGCGTACTGCTCGCCATCGAGGTTGATGGACTGTGCCTTCTTAGCAAAGACCACCGGTACGCCGCCAAAATGCTGAGCTGCGATGCAAGCCATGCCAATGCCCGAAGCCTCAATCGTCAGGATCTTGTTGATCTCGACATCCTTGAACAGACGGGCCCACTCGGCGCCCATGTGGTCGAACAGCTCAACGTCGCACTGGTGGTTGAGGAAGGCATCAACCTTAAGGACGTTACCGGCCTTTACGATGCCGTCATGGCGAATACGATCCTCAAGCTCCTGCATGGCGCAACCCCTTCTCGCGGCAACGATACCGCGCGATTAATAAACGTTGTTCGATAGTCTACCACGGACCGACCCCCGCCCGCCCCACAAGCCGCATCGCACCACAAACCAGTCTTTTTGGGACGGCGCGAATCGTGGCAGACAGCCTCCCAACACGCTAATGGCGGGCGCGCATCTTCACCAAACGCACCATGGCAAGCGCAAAGCCCACAGCGGCCACAGCCATAAGCACGTAGAACACCGAGCGAAAGCCGAATAGGAATACATCCGGACGGCCTGCAACAAAACTGGTCACGGCCTCGCCCATCGCAACGCTCATCTGCCCATAGAGGATATGCGACGCCGCTGTAATGCCCACTGCCATACCCGCATAGCGCGCCAGACTACCCAGGCTGCCCGCAATACCGAGCGCCTCGCGCGGGGCCGAACCCATGTACAGCGAGTTGTTGGGACTCTGGAAAATAGACGTGCCGCATGACATAAACGCGACGCAACACACGATCACAGGGATGGAAGAGTGCTCGTCGAGCGTGCTTACCGCAAAAAGACCGCATACGTACACGCCAAGGCCGACCGCCGTGGGGCCCTCGCAGCCAACACGGTCCGAAACCGTTCCCGAAAGCGGGCCGATAAAGGCATTCACCATTGGCAGCGCCAAAAACAGCAGGCCCGAAACGTCAGACCCAAACCCATGCGCATCCTGAAAATAGAACGGCAGAATAAACTCGGATGCGCCAATACCAACGAACACGATGAGCATGCAGGCAAGGTTGATGGTGAAAGCCGAATTTGCAAAGCAGCGGCGAGCAGCCTCGATCAGGGACATGGGGCACTCGCCGGCCTCCGGCTTAACATGCGGTAGCGTATAGAGCCCCACGATAAACGAGATGACGCCAATGGGCAGGTTGATGAGGAAGATGCTCTCCCAGGGAAAGCTTGCCACCAGCACGCCGCCGAGTACGGGGCCACACATCATGCCGAGGGCCACGAAGGTCGCGAGAATACCCATGGCACGGCCTCGTTCGCGCGCCGGAAACGACTCGGTGATGATACCCATGTTGTTGGCCATGGCCGCTGCGCAGCCGACGCCCTGCACAATGCGTGCCAGAATAAGAACTTCGAGCGAACTCGAAAGGCCGCAAAGCAGCGAGCCGGCCGTAAAAACGATTACGCCCAGCTGGAATACGCCCACCTTGCCGCGCACGTCGCCCAAGCGGCCAAACGGCAGCATAGCCACGCATGTCGCAAGCAGGTACACCGAGCTCACCAGCTGGATGCGGTCGAGGCCCACGCCCAGCTCCTTTTGCATCACGGGCAACGCCACGGTCACGACGGTCGAATCCAGACACGACATAAACGTCATGATGAGCACGGTAAACAGAATCGCCCATTTGTTCTTGCCATGGGTGTCGCCCTCAAGGGCAATGTGCTCGCGGCGCAGCTGCTCTGCAGTTTTCTCCATATCCATCCTTTCGAGTGGTGCAACGCAAAAACGGGGCCCCAATCGCCTGCGAACAGTCGCGATTGGGGCCCCGCCTACGGAATCGGAACTATATGTCAACAGAACCCCAAGAGGCTCCGTCGCTTCATACAAGAAGCTAGCCTAGCACTGCTCGAGCGCCTGCTCAAGGTCGGCAATCAGATCGGCCGTGTCCTCGAGGCCGCACGACAGGCGCACCATGTCGGCGGAGATGCCGCAGGCGATGAGCTCCTCATCGTTCATCTGACGATGCGTGGCATTAGCGGGATGCAGGCAGCAGGTGCGAGCATCGGCCACATGCGTGGCGATCTGGGCAAGCTTGAGGCTCTTCATAAAGGTCTCGGCCGCCGCGCGACCACCGTTAAAGCCAAAGCTCACGACGCCGCAGGTACCGTTGGGCATGTACTTCTGAGCCAGGTCATAGTACTTATCGCCCTCAAGGCCCGGATAGCTCACAAAGCGCACCTTGGGATGGCTCTGCAGGAACTTAGCAACGGCCAGGCCGTTCTCACAATGACGCGGCATACGCACATGCAGGCTCTCGAGCGAGCTGTTCAGGAAAAACGCCGCTTGCGGGTTCTGCATGGGGCCGAGGTCGCGCATGAGCTGAGCGGTTGCCTTGGTAATGAAGGCACCCTCGCGACCGAACTTCTCGGCATAGGTCACGCCGTGATAGCTCTCGTCGGGCGTGGTGAGACCCGGGAACTTGCCTGCATGGGCCATCCAGTCAAACTGGCCGTGGTCGACGATCACGCCACCCAGGTAGGCCGCATGCCCATCCATGTACTTAGTGGTAGAGTGCGTGACGATGTCGGCGCCCCACTCAAAGGGACGGCACATCACGGGCGTCGGGAAGGTGTTGTCGACCATCAGCGGCACGCCGTGGTCATGCGCGGCCTTGGCAAAGCGCTCAATATCGAGCACGGCAAGGGCAGGGTTGGCAATCGTCTCGCCAAAGACGAGCTTGGTATTGGGCTCAAAGGCTGCCTCGAGCTCCTCATCGGTGCAGTCGGGGGCAACGAACGTGCAGGTAACGCCCATACGGCCCATGGTATGGGCAAGCAGGTTGTAGGTACCGCCGTAGATGGCAGAGCTTGCGACCACGTGATCACCGGCACCGGCCACGTTAAAGATCGCAAGGAAGTTCGCAGCCATGCCCGAACTCGTGAGCATCGCAGCGGTGCCGCCCTCCATCTCACAGATCTTGGCGGCGACCAAATCGCACGTGGGGTTCTGCAGACGGCTATAGAAGTAGCCCGACTCCTCCAGGTCAAACAGCTTGCCCATGTGCTCGGACGTGTCGTACTTCCACGTGGTTGACTGATAGATGGGCACCTGACGCGGCTCTGCATCGCCCGGGCGATAACCGCCCTGAACACACGTGGTACCGATGGTCTGCTCGCTCATATCCAACTCCCTTACTTGGGTTTTGTTTTTATTCGGTTCACGATACCGCTACCCCGCACCCCTCTCAACCCATCCCGCCGATAGGTTATGAGACAAATAAATCAGGGGCATTCGTCTCAGCCTTAGGCATTTAATCGATGGATATAAATGAGGCATACATGAAGCTCTCGATGATTACATGCCCCGTCACGGGTACCATAGGCGGGTACACCGTGACCAAGGAGACAACGATGAAGCAAATCGATACAGCCCAGCTCGACATCACCGCCTGTCAGGCTCAGGCTGCCGAGTACCACGCCCGTGGCTTTAACTGCGCGCAGGCCGTCGCCTGCACGCTCGCGCCCGCCGTCGGGCTTGACCCCCAAGTCGCCTTTACCCTCACCGAGGGCTTTGGCGCCGGCATGGGCGGCATGACCGAAACCTGCGGCGCCATCTCGGGTGCCGTGGCCATCATGGGCTTTGTAATGAGCGACGGCATGGAAAACCCCAAGACCAAGGGCCAGACCTACAAGCTGTCGCGCGAAATCGCCAAGCGTTTTAAAACGAAGAACACGACGACCGTCTGCGGCACGCTCAAGGGCGTCGGATCGGACGAGGGTCCGCTCCGTAGCTGCCCCGGCTGCATCGACGATGCCGTCGAAATCGCCTGCGATATGCTAAAGCAGCTCGCCGAGTAAATGGCAGCAACAGAAAACGACGGCCGGCGCGCTTGGGATCCATCCAAAAGCACGCCGGCCGTCGCCGTTAGAACTCAGCAAATTCGGGAGCGCCGACCTCGATCTCCTCGCGCCCCGCCATAAGCTCGCGCATCTTGGCGCAAAACAGCTCCTGCTCCCCCGCCTTAAACACCAAGTGAAGTGTCACGGCATCCGCGTAATCGGTATCCGAAACCTTGGCACCCGAATCCTGCGCTAAACGAAGCACCTGCTCATACTGTGGATAGGCCACATGCACGTCAACCGGCACGACACTCGTCATCTCAACGATCTGCCCAGTCTCCTGAGCCGCGGCCACCGCCGCCTGTGTCGCCGCCGTATAGGCTCGTACCAGACCACCGGGCCCCAACAACGTGCCGCCAAAATAACGCGTCACAACACAGCATACGTTTTTAAGTCCCGCACCACGCAGCACCTCGAGCGTCGGCATACCACTCGTGCGGCTCGGCTCACCATCATCGCTCTGGCGCTCGCGTCCATCGACCAAAATCCACGCGAGCACATTATGCCGAGCGTCATAATGACGCTTGCGAACCATCTCGATAAAAGCATTCGCCTCGTCCTCGGACTCAATATGGATCAACTGGGCAATAAACCGGCTCTTGCGGTCCACAAACTCGCCCGAAGCCTCAATATTCAATTGCAGAGTAAAATAACTGTCCAAAAAAGCCCCTCAACAACAAGCAGAGCAACAAACAGCCTCAATAATACGGCAAAGGTCGTACCGTTGCCCTCTCCAACAAGAACGGAAACGCCAATGATGCCGTCACCAACAGCGAGAACCCGTCAGCGCGAGCAAGGTGCCTTGAAAGACGAGGGCATTGACCTTATGGTCATGCCCGAAGGCTTGAAAGGCAGATTGCCGCGCTGACGGGTTCGCAGCGTCAACAAAGTGCTGAGTGGGCCTGTAAGCCGGGTTCTGTCGTGAACGGTCATTTATCTTGTCTGCACGTTACCGTGCAGCTCCACGCACGCTACCCGAACGCGGACCGGGCCGGCCCATAGCGTTCCTATTCGCGCTTGCTCCGGATGGGGCTTGCCAAGCCGCCGTGTTGCCACGACGCTGGTGGTCTCTTACACCACCGTTTCAGCTTTTCCCTTTACGCCTTGCGGCGCAGGTGGGAGTCTTCTTTTCTGCGGCGCTTTCCGTCGGATCACTCCGCCCGGCCGTTAGCCGGCATCCCGCCCTCTGGAGCCCGGACTTTCCTCACGCGTGCTGCAAGCAGCACATCGCGCGACCGTCTGGCCCACTCAGCAGTGCAAGAGTGTAGCACACCGTTGCCGCAGGAAATGGCACAACACAAGCGTTCGACACGATAAACCAAGAACCACGCTATGCAGTACAATAGACTTGTCGATGGGCAACGTCGTCAGTCGAGACGCGACCGCGCTCCGCACCCCTCCGTCTACTCGGTGCGTTCCCGCCTCCTCCCCGAGGCGGGATGTCGGCATATTTTATGCACTGACAACCAAATAGCAAACAGATAGCCCGGCATCATCGTGCACCACAGCTGCAAATGCAAAAAGGGACCCGTCCATTACGGACGGATCCCTTAAAACAAGTGATCGTCAAACCGATTTACTCGGCGTCGGTCTCCTCGTCCTTCTTCTCGGAAGGCAGCGGGGTAACCTCAATCTCGACGCCCAGAGTCTCAGCAGCAGACTTCATGGACAGGGAGATACGACGACGGTCGAGGTCGATCTCCATGACCTTGACCTGAACCTTGTCGCCCACGTGGGTGACCTGAGAAGGCTGATCGACGTGCTTGTTGGCCATCTCGGAGATGTGCACCAGGCCCTCGATGCCCTCGCCCAAGTCGACGAAAGCGCCGAACGGGACAAGCTTGGTCACAGTGCCCTCGACGATAGCGCCGACGGGGTACTTCTTGACCAGTGCGCGCCACGGATCCTCGGTGGTCTGCTTGAGACCCAGGGAGATGCGCTCGCGGTTGAGATCGACGTCGAGAACCTCGACCTCGACCTCCTGGCCGACCTTGACAACCTCAGAAGGATGGTTGACGTGGTTCCAGGAGAGCTCAGAGATGTGGATAAGGCCGTCGATGCCGCCGAGGTCGACGAAGGCGCCGAAGTCGACGATGGAGGAAACGGTGCCCTGGAGACGCATGCCAGACTTGAGCTTGGACAGGATCTCGGAGCGCTCGGCCTTACGGGACTCCTCGAGCACGACGCGACGGGAGAGGACGACGTTGTTGCGGTTGCGGTCCATCTCGATGACGCGGGCCTCGATGCGGGTGCCCATGTAGGAGGTGAGGTCCTTGACGCGACGGAGGTCGACGAGGGAAGCGGGCAGGAAGCCACGCAGGCCGATGTCGAGGATCAGGCCGCCCTTGACAACCTCGATAACCTCGCCCTCGACGTTCTCGCCGGAGTTGAACTTCTCCTCGATGCGGTTCCAAGCACGCTCGTACTCGGCACGCTTCTTGGACAGGACCAGACGACCGTCCTTGTCCTCCTTCTGGAGAACGAGGGCCTCGATGGGATCACCGAGTGCAACGATGTCTGCAGGGTTAGCGTCCTTGCGGATGGACAGCTCGCGGACCGGGATAACGCCCTCGGACTTGAATCCGATGTCAACGAGCACCTCGTCATGCTCGATCTTAACGACAGTGCCGTTAACGAGATCGCCCTCATCAAAGTCGGTAATCGTACCGTCGATGAGGTTGTTCATCTCCTCCTCGTTGACATCGTCAAGAGAGAAAATGGACGAGTTCTGAATCTCACTCAAAGGTGGACCCCTTTCGAACTACGGGGCCCCGATTGCTAGGACCTACAGAAGGGTGCGACAAGCACACAACGTTTAGGAACACTCGGGAGCCGACAGATACTAATGTGACGCTTATGCAATCACGTTCGTATAGGTTACGGGGAAATCATTTCGATTTCAAGCGTGAACTGCGATTTTTTACTCGTATGGAGACTTTTTCGCAATCTTGTTGACGACCGTCTCCATAAGTTGACGATAGGCAGTTAGGCATACGGCTTTGGGGTAAAGTATTCGGAGCCAACGATTCTGGAACGATTTATCGAGAAAGGTGCCCGCGTGCTCAAAGCAGTCGTTTTCGATATGGACGAAACGCTTCTTAGCATCAACCTCAACGCGTTCATCCTTCGCTATTTTAAGGATGTCTCGTCGATGCTCGCGGATATTGGTCGCCGCAGCCGCGGTGGCACGATGGCACGCCTCGGCACCATCTTGGTCGACCTCAACGCCAACCGTCGCAGCAGCACGGATAATCGCACCAATCTTGAGTTCTACCAAGAAGAGGTTGAGCGCCGGTGCGGCATTTGCCTCTCAGACCCACTCATCTACGAGGCGTTTACCTACTACGATCGTGAAGTCCTGCCGTACAAGAACGATGACATGATCAATGCGAAAGCCATGCCGGGTGCACACGCCGCGCTCGAGGCGGTACAGAACGCGGGCCTGCGCTGCGCGCTCTTTACGAACCCCAGCTTTCCGCAGGGGGCCATCGAGTGCCGCATGGGCTGGGGCGACATGGCCGACGCCCCCTTTGAACTCGTGACGCACATGGGAAACGCCACCCGCTGCAAGCCCGATGCCACCTACTATCTAGAGCAGCTTCAGGTAATGGGACTCGAGCCTCATGAGGTCCTCATGGTGGGCAACGACCCCAAGCGCGACTTCCCCAGCCCCGCCTGCGGCATTCAGACTGCCTATGTTGGCCAGGGAAAACCCGGCCGAGCCACCTGGCACGGAACCATGGAAGACTTCGCCCGCGACTTCAACGCCGTAGTAGAAGCCTTCTACGAGCACCAAGTAGCCGACGAACTGTCGTAAGGGATAGTCGTTGGGGACGTTCTTAAACGACTAGTCAAACAAGAACGTCCCCAACGACTACTCCGACAACGCCGGTGTTTTGGCAACGACAGACACTATGACCCAATCCGAGGGCACTAAAAAGATAGGAGCCCCCGCTCGTGACCGCGGGTCGGGGCTGCGACAATGATGTTGAAGTGCCATAGGCGCAGCCGCGCCGCAACGAGGTTGGGAGGCTCCCATGCCAGAGTATTCTACCGCGTTCGGGATGGACGTCCACCTGAGGTCGACCACCGTCTGCGCCCTCGACGCGGACACCGGCGAGGCCGTGACGAGGAGGTTCCCCGGCAACCCCTGGGGCGAGATCGCCGGGTGGATGGGTGGGTTCCCCGGGCCGTCGCTCGCGGCCTACGAGAGCGGCTACCCCGGCTTCGCCCCGCAGAGGGAGCTCGCCGGGCTCGGCGTCGAGTGTATCGTCGCCGCGGTCTCGAAGATCCCCAGGTCGGCCGCCGACTCGGCCTCCAAGAACGACAGGAACGACGCCGCCAGGATGGCCAAGGCGATACTCGCCCACGACATCTCCCCCGTATGGGTCCCCTCCCCCGAGGTCGAGGGCATCAGGGACCTCGCCGGCGCCTACGACGGGGCGACCGCGCGCCTGGCGACCGCCAAGCAGCGGCTGCTCGCCTTCCTCGCAAAGCGAGGGTTCGCCTACGGCGGCACCACGCCCGCCGGCAACCCGAGGAAGTACTGGACCTACGACTTCCTGAGGTGGCTCGACAAGGTCAGGCCGGAGGACGATGGCGGGGTTCGGACGCTCGCCGCTCTGAGGAGCGAGGTCGAGGCCGCGGCGGAGGCCCGGGCGGATCTGCTCTCCGAGTACAGGGCGGCCGTGGATGCCAGCCCGATCGCCGCGGAGGTGGCCGCCCTCCAGTCGATCAAGGGCTGCGCCTTCGCGCTGGCCGCAGCCTTCTCGGCCGAGGTCGGCGACTTCACGAGGTTCCGTTCCGGAAGGCAGGTCACGGCCTATTTCGGCCTCGCGCCGAGTCAGAGGTCGAGCGGCGACTCCGTGCGGCTCGGAGGCATCAGCGGTGCGGGCAACGCGCTCGTGAGGAAGCTGGCCGTTGAGGGTTCATGGTGCTACGCCGCGGCGCGGCACCAGCCGAAGCTCATGCCGAGGGACACGGGCGTGCCCTCGAGATAAGGATGCACGGGAGGAAGGGATCCGAGCGGCTCCTGCGGCGGCGCGAGGAGATGCTCGCCCGCGGCATGCCCCAGGCGAAGGCTAACGCGGCCACCGCGGCCGAGCTCGTGAGGTGGCTCTGGGCCCTCGGCATGATGTGCCGGGAGGGCGCGGAATAGACATAGCCCCCGCCCCGGCGAGCCGGGCGGCCTTCGGGGATACCCCCTATTTCGCTGTGCGCGCGGAGCCCTCCGCATGCGCCTCGACAGACTTGGGGAACCCCGCCGAAGGAATGGAGTGCGGGCCGACAGAACGGTATCCGCGGATATGAGACTGAGCCGAAGGCGTCGATGACATGCCGGGGGCGGACCGGGACGGGTTAACGGCAGGCCCCGCCGACCGATTGCAAGCGGTCGGCGGGGCCATTGTGGCTCTTGACAGCGGATTGGGTCATATGAGCGAAAACCCGCCAGAGCGAGCAAGGTGCCTTGAAACGAGGCGGCATTGACCTTCTGGTCATGCCGCCGAAGTTGAAAGGCAGATTGCCGCTTAGGGACGTTTGCAGCGTCGGCTAGCTACGCGGTTTGGTAAAACCGCGTAGCTAGCAAACCTGGGTCTTGCCGATCATGATGTTGAGGATCTCGACGTCGGTGTCCTTCATGCCCACACGGCCCACGTAGCCCATGCTGGCGATTGTCTGCTCGACGGTATCCTGGATGAGGCCCTCGCCGGCGCGGAAGCCGCGACCCTGCATGGCCATATCGTGACCCAAAATCGCCGCATCAACGGCAGCGGAAATCTTGGCGGCGCAGCTTGCCTTGGCGCCATCGCACACGATGCCGCCAACGTTGCCGAGCGTGTTCGAGACCGTCGCGCCAATCTGCTCGCGTGTGCCACCACACAGCCAGGTAATCGCGGCACCGGCACCGCATGCGGCGCAAATAGCACCGCAAAACGCCGAGAGCGCACCAATATAACTTTTGATATGCACGGCGATAAGATCGGACAGAATTACGGCGCGCACCAGGCGATCGTGGTCGCAGCGCAGGTACTCGGCATACTCCATGACGGGCAATACGCAGGTAATGCCCTGATTGCCAGAGCCGCACACAATGGCGACCGGCAGCGCGCAACCGTTCATGCGGGCGTCGGACCCGGCGGCCGCACGGGCACGGGCACGGCAGGCGACGTCATCGGCACGAGCACCCAGCAACGTACGGCCCACCTCGGCGCCCCAAGCGTGCGCGAGGCCCTCGGCACTGATCGCACCGTTCAGCTCAATCTGGCGCTCAACGGCCGCGCGGGCGCTCTCGATGTCGCCGCCCTCGATAAAGTCGATGATGGACTCGATCGACATGGGCGTGTCGGCGTTATCTGCCGCGCGCTCGGCCACGACGCGCTCGGCGCAGGCGGCGCACTCCCCCGCCGACTTGCCGCACACCGGAATACCGTCGAGCGTATGGCACGTGACATTGGTGTGGTGGTCGGTAATCTCGACGACCGCGGTATGGCCCCCGGCTGTGGCAGTCACCTTGATGTAGAGGTTGGGCACACCCTCGACAAGCGACACATCGCAGTAACCGGCATCGACGAGGAGCTCGGCCACGCGAGCACGATCTTCGTCGTTAACGCACTCGAGCACCTCGAGCGCGCTCTTGGCGTCACCGCCCACGGCACCCAGTACGGCCGCTGCTTCAATACCGTGCATACCGCCCGAATTGGGCACGGTCACGCTCTTAACGTTCTTGATGATGTTGCCCGAGCAGGCAACGTCCATATGATCGGGCTCGCAACCGAGTGTCTGGCTCGCCAGCGCCGCTGCATAGGCAACGGCAATAGGCTCGGTGCAGCCGAGCGCACAGACAAGCTCGCGGTTCAAGACATCGCAAAAAGCGGCATCGCGGATGGAATCGGTAGGCATAGGTATCTCCTGCTTACATAACGGACTGGACTCTCGATAATAGTTAGCTCTTTTATTTGATAACAATGCATCAAAAACCGCAACCATAGTTCCGACGGACGGCGTTCAAGCGCAATCCGACGGCATTCATTCATGAAAAGCCGGTCTTGTTGCATGCTAAAGCGTTTGACCAAAAAACGCCCGAGCGTTTACACAAAAGTCGCGCTATCATGCAGTCGAACGCGGTAAAACCTTTAGCAATTCCGCCGCACGGACCAGAGAGGAACCACTCATGAAGATTGGTATCGGTAACGACCACGCCGCCGTCGAGCTCAAGAACATCATTTCCGAGCACCTGAAGGAGCGCGGCTGTGAGGTCGTGAACTTTGGAACCGACACCTCCGAGAGCTTTGATTACCCCATCGCCGGCTACAAGGTGGGTAAGGCCGTTGCCAACGGCGACGTCGACCTGGGCATCCTGATCTGCGGCACCGGCGTCGGCATCAGCCTGGCTGCCAACAAGGTGGAGGGCGTTCGCGCCGTCGTGTGCTCCGAGCCCTTCAGCGCCAAGCTCTCGCGCATGCACAACAATACCAACGTGCTCGCCTTTGGCGCCCGCGTCGTGGGCTCCGAGCTCGCCAAGATGATTGTCGACGAGTGGCTCGACGCCGAGTTTGAGGGCGGTCGTCACGAGCGTCGCGTCAATCTCCTCAACGAGATCGACCAGACGCGCGGCCTTAAGATCGTCGACGAAGCCTAAAGATTCACAAAGCCATACGCTAACGCCAGCCCCCGCCCGGAAGAAACATCCGGACGGGGGCTCTTTAGTAGATTTGTGGGCGTTTACCAAAATCTACTGGAATAAAAAGGGCGCCGCGGATGGAGTTCCGCGGCGCTCAAGCCACACGCTAACAGCTTTAAGGAGTCAAAGCTGGTTTAGCCAAAAAAGCGCTTGATCTCGATCTCGGCGTTCTCCAGGCAGTCGGAGCCATGGATCACGTTGGCGTTGACATCGACGGCAAAGTCGCCGCGAATGGTGCCGGGAGCGGCATCAAGCGGGTTGGTGGCGCCCATAAGGGTGCGCATCTTGGAGACAGCGGAGAGACCGGAAACGACCATCTTGACGACCGGACCGCTCGTCATAAAGTCACACAGACCGCCAAAGAAGGGCTTATCGGCCAGATGAGCATAGTGCTCCTCGACGGTGGCGCGCTCAAGCGTGGTCATCTCCATGCGCTCGATAACAAGGCCGCTGCGCTCGATACGAGCAACGATCTCGCCGATCTTGCGATCGCGCACGGCGTCGGGCTTAATCATGATGAAGGTCTTCTCGATAGCCATAAGGTAGCCTTTCAAGTAGGTTCGCGCGTGCCCAAGTCCCATTCCGGCACCCGCCTGGACTGCATCGTAACAGAGTTCTAGCTGCAGTTAAACAAAAAGCCGTTTATTGAAGCGTTATTATTTATTGAAGCGCTCCATATGTGTCACTTCTGTTCCGAAGCCCGACTAGAGTACCATCCGCCCCACTTCCAACTGCACCGAACAGAACGGACGGTCGATTGCCGCCCGTGAACGCACCCCCTTCACAACCTGCGCAAATGTCCTACAAAAGTTCTCGACAAGCTCTTTCCTTCTCTATAACAAAACGGGCGCCTACCGTAGCGGGCACCCGTAAAGGCAAGATATGGTGAACGCACCAGACAGACGCATCCAATAAGCTAATTAGCTCCGTGGCCCATCTCGACGACCTTAGTCAACGAGCCAAACACACCCTCATCGGCCGCAAGCTGCGCTTCGGCGCGCCCCAACTGCACGGCAACGGCGGCGGGAGCGGTGCCGCCCTCGGTCGTGCGCGCGGCGACAATCGACGGGATGTCAAGCGCCTCGGTAATATCGCGCTCAAAGAGCGGGCTTGCTTCCTGGAACACCTCAAACGGCAGGTCCTCAAGATTGCAGCCGCGCTTCTCACACATCAGGACCAAATGCCCCACCACGGCGTGCGCCTCGCGGAACGGCAGACCGCGCTTGGCCAGGTAGTCGGCAACGTCGGTGGCGGCAAGGTGACCCACGCCGCACTCGCGTGCCATGGCGCCCTCGTTGACGGTCCAAGTCGAAATCATACCGGCCATAACCGACAGGCACTGCATGAGCGTGCGGGCGGTATCGAGCGCGCCCTCCTTGTCCTCCTGCAGGTCCTTGTTATAGGCCAACGGCAGACCCTTCATGGTCACCAGCAGCTGGACCAGGTTGCCGTACACGCGACCGCTCTTGCCGCGAATAAGCTCGGCAAAGTCGGGGTTTTTCTTCTGAGGCATGATGGACGAGCCGGTGGAGTACGAATCGGACAGCGTGATAAAGCCAAATTCAGAGCTCGACCACAGCACGATCTCCTCGGAAAGACGCGACAGGTGCATGGCCATGACGGAGCCGGCGTAATGCAGATCGAGCAGGAAATCACGGTCGGAAACAGCATCGAGTGAGTTAGGAATCACACCCGCAAAGCCAAGCTCGGCAGCCGTCATCTGGCGATCGAGCGGATAGCTCGTACCGGCAAGCGCAGCAGCACCCAGCGGGCAGTTGTCGGCGGCATCAAAGGCGGCCTTCAGACGTGTAAAGTCGCGCGCGAACATCCAGGAATACGCCAGCAGATGATGTGACAGCAGCACGGGCTGAGCATGCTGCATGTGCGTGTAACCCGGCAGAATCACCTTGTCGTACTTCTTGGCCGCATCCACCAGCACGTGGCGCAACTGCAGGTTGGCCTCCATGAGCTCCTTGGCCAACGCCTTGACGCCCAGGCGCGTATCGGTCGCCACCTGGTCGTTGCGCGAACGCCCGGTATGCAAGCGCTTGCCGGCCTCGCCGATGCGACGCGTCAGCTCGCTCTCGATGGACATATGGATGTCCTCGTCGTTGATATCGAAGGTGAAGTTGCCGGCATCGATATCCTGTTCGATTCCGGTCAGGCCCTCGGCAATCGCCTGCTCATCCTCGGCACTGATGATGCCCTGGGCCGCCAGCATCTTGGCATGCGCCTTAGAACCGGCGATATCCTGCTTATAGAGATGTTTGTCGACCGGCAGCGACGCGCCAAACTCCTGCGTGACCTCGGCCACTCCCGCCTCAAAACGACCGCCCCAAAGAGCCATGGAACTGTCCCCTTTCTCCAAATACCAAAACAAGCGCCCAAAGCAATGCGCCATGTCGCTAAAGCGATTTTTCAACCGCCAGTTTTACACAATCCCTACCGTGCGCGGGACCATGTTGCTAATTTGCAAAGAAGTGACGCACCAGGCACTTGGCGCCCAACGTCTCCCTCCGGATGTTGCCTTGCGAACCATCGATCCAAGCCTTCAGGCTCACAGGAACGTCCTCGACCTTTGCAGCATCGAACTCGGGCGCGAGGGCAAGTAAGGCATGCGCGATAGCGTTGAACATAATGGATACTCCTCATATATATAGGCACAGAGCCGCCAAATTGATAGAAGGAGCCCCGCCGGACAACCCCGGCGGGGCTCGGACTCAGCCGCAGGCGCGGCGTCATATATGCGGGCGGAACGTAGGGGCCACCGATGTTAAGAAGTGTCAGCAAGCATAACGAAAGGTAGGGACCCCGTGCGCCCGTTTTGTATCACGCGGATGGGCCGCGCGGATACCAAGGAAAGGAGGCGCTAGGCCTGGGCGGCAGCGGAGCTGGGACCCTGGACCTTTGCCCACGTCTTGAGCGACAGCGTATCGATCTCGATAAAGCCGGCGCTGGCCTTCTCGTCAAACGTGGTGTCGCGGTCGTAGGTAGCCAGACCGTAGTCGTAGAGGCTGAAGGGGCTCTTGCGGCCGACGACATGACAGTTGCCCTTAAAGAACTTCAGACGGACGGTACCGGTCACGAACTTCTGGGTGTCGGCCATAAAGGCGTCGAGCGCGTTCTTGAGCGGGCTGTACCACTGGCCGTTGTACACGGCAGTGGCCCAATCCTGCTCGAGCTTAATCTTGGTCTTGAGCAGGTCGCCCTCGACGCAGATATCCTCGAGTGCCTTGTGGGCGGTGATGAGCGTCAGGGCGCCGGGAACCTCATAGCACTCGCGGCTCTTAAGGCCCACCAGACGGTCTTCGACCAGGTCGAGACGGCCAAAGCCGTTGTCGCCCGAGATCTTGTTGAGTGCGATGATGATCTCGGAGAGCTTCATCTTCTTGCCGTCGACGGCGACGGGCTTGCCGGCCTCAAACTCAATCTCGGTATACGTCGGGGTGTCGGGCGTGTCCTCGGGATTCTTGGTCATAACCCAGGCGTCGTCGAGCGGCTCGTTCCAGGGATCCTCCAGGTGGCCGCACTCAATGGCACGACCCCACAGGTTGTCGTCGATGGAATAGGGGTTGTCGTTGGCACCCTCGGGAACCGGCACGTTGTGGGCGTGAGCATAGGCGACCTCGTCGGGACGGCACTTAAGATCCCACTCGCGAACCGGGGCGATAACCTTAAGCTCGGGGTCGAGGGCCTTGACGGCAGACTCAAAACGAACCTGGTCGTTACCCTTGCCGGTGCAGCCGTGAGCGACGTAGGTCGCGCCAAACTCGTGAGCGACCTCGACAAGCTTCTTGGCGAGCAACGGGCGGGACAGGGCGGAGAGCAGCGGATACTTGTTCTCGTACATAGAGTTTGCGGCGATAGCCTTAGTCAGGAACTCATCGGAGAACTCGTCGCGCAGATCGAGCACCTGGCAATCCAGAACGCCCAGGTCGAGGGCCTTCTGCTTCTTGGCGTCCAGACCGGTCTCCTCCTGGCCCACGTTGCCGCAGACACAAACAACATCGAGATTCTTCTCGTCCTGGAGCCACTTGACACATACGGATGTATCAAGACCACCGGAATATGCGAGAACGACTTTTTCCTTGCTCATGGCTGTTTCCTTTCGCCCTTGGTAGCTAGTTAGAACATCGGTCAGTTGCAAGTCATTTCGAGGTCAAAAACCGTGCAATATCAGGTTAAATAGCAAAAAGCAGCACAACATGCCCTAGAAACATGCGTCTATGTCGTGCTAAAACCCAACGACCTCAAAATGACTCTGTTGGGGCATTTAGCCCCATACGGACAGAGACGATTGTTATCGTCGTCGGGAAATTGCGCGCTGGCGTCGGATGGCATTGTCTGCAGTAGTGATGATCTTTACGAACTGCATCTGCCTCTCCTTTCACCTATCGCCGGGCGCAATTCTAATATCGTAAACGGTACCTTTTCCTCGGTAAGCGGTTGTTTTTCCGTCTCCGTTTTCGATGGTCGCTATATTACGCTAAAGTGCCTACAGCGCAAGCGACAAATTCAAATTTCTGATAATTTTTTTCATTACTTTGTGAAGCGTGGTGCAAATACGCTCCGTTCCTGCGACAATACGCTCGGTTACTGGTTGATGGTTATAACGTCTGAAACAATTTCGAAACGAAAGGCGCGCTTTTATGCAAACTTACGAATCGGACACCAATATCGGAAGCATTAAGATTCTCGCCGTTGATATGGACAAGACGCTTCTCACCGACGAGCGCGTGTTGCCGCAGGGTCTTGATGAGCGCCTAGACAAGCTCGCCGAGGCTGGCATCGTGTTCTGCCCCGCCAGCGGACGCCCCGCCCCAAAACTCGAAGAAATGTTCGAGAGCATTAAGAACCGCCTTGCTTTTTGCCCCGACAATGGAGCCTGCGTTATCTACCGCGGCAACTATATCTATAAGAGCAACATCGATGTGGCGCTGTATCAGCAGGTGCTCGCTCGTGCCTCGGAGGACCCGCGCGCCGTTCCCGTCCTGTGCTGCTACGACGAGTTCTATGTGCTCGCCCGCGACCATCAGTACCACGACGAGATCAGCGTCTACTACAACACGATCAACTACGTCGACACCTTTGAGGGCCTTGATATCGAGTCCAATAAGATCTCGATCTTTTTCCCCGCCTACGATGCCGAGCCCGCATTTCGCGAGGACTATAGCCCCGAGTTCTCGGACAAGCTCTACGTCACCAATGCCGGCCGCGAGTGGATCGACTTTATGAACCTGGGCGTCGACAAGGGTTCGGGCGTCGCGCACCTGTGTGAGCAGCTCGGCATCGATATCGCCGATGCCGCCGCCGTGGGCGACACCTACAACGATATCCCCATGCTGGAGCGCGTCGGTCACAGCTATATCGTGGACAATGCTGAGGAGCATATGAACGCGCATGCTAAGTGGCGCATTCCGAGCAACAACGACGGGGGCGTACTGACGCTCATCGACGCCATCCTGGCGGCTCGTTAAACTCGCCGCCATGCCCGGGGCCGGCCGTTTGATTTTTGTTCGGTCAGGTCCTGGGCTCGCTCGAAGAGCACATTAAGTGCTCTTCGGCTCGTGCGGAATCTACAAAAATCAAACGGCCGGCCCCGGGCATGGCTACGTTGCCTTACTTACCGCCAGGATAGCGTCTCGGCGCCTAGATACTTGGCTGATTTTTTTTGGAATGAAGGGGGGTTCCTTGTTGGCAAGGAACCCCCCTTTTGCTTTTGGTTACTTTGGGGCTGTTGGCACGTCTTTACTTGGCGTCGGCCCAGGTTATGCCGGTGCTGGCTTCGGCGATTAACGGTACGCGGAGGTCTACTACGTGCTCCATGACGTCGCGGACCATGGCGGTGAGGCGCTCGACTTCGTCGACGGGGCACTCAAAGTCCAGTTCGTCGTGTACCTGCAGAATCATGTGGGCGGCAAAGCCCTCTTCTTCCAGGCGGCGGCTTACGCGGGCCATGGCGATCTTGATGATGTCGGCCGCGGTTCCCTGCATGGGGTGGTTCATGGCCGTGCGCTCGCCAAAACCGCGGAGCTGCGGATTTTTGGCCTTGAGCTCCGGAATATGGCGACGGCGGCCGTACATGGTCTCGGCATAGCCCGTCTGCTTGGCGCGCGCCACCACGTTGTCGAGGAACGTGCGCACGCCCGGATATGCCTCGTAGTAGCGGTCGATCATATCGCGTGCCTCGGCCATCGAGATATGCAGCGACTGCGACAGGCCGTAAGCCTGCTGACCGTACACAATGCCAAAGTTCACGGCCTTGGCGCGGCTGCGCAAGTCAGGCGTCACCTCGGACACCGGCACGCCAAACACGCGCGCGGCTGTCTCGGCATGAAAGTCCTCGCCCTCGTTAAAGGCGCGCACCAGGTGCTCGTCACCCGAGAGATGTGCCAAAAGACGCAGCTCGATCTGCGAGTAGTCCACCGCCAAAAAGACGCTTCCCTCGCCTGCCGAAAACGCCGTCTTGACGGTACGGCCCAGCTCCGAGCGCGTCGGGATGTTCTGCAGGTTCGGATCACTCGAAGACAGACGCCCCGTCGCGGTGATGGTCTGGTTGTACGTAGTGTGTACACGACCGTCGCCACGACGCAGCGGACCTAGCGTGTCCAGATAGGTCGACTTAATCTTGGACTTCTCACGCCAGTCCAAAATCAGGCGCACGATCTCGTGGTCGCGGGCAAGATCGCTCAACACCTTGGCGTTGGTCGAATAATAGCCACGCTTGGTCTTTTTGAGCCCCTTGGTCGGAAGCCCCATCACGTCAAAGAGCACGTGCGAGAGCTGCATGGGACTGCCGATGTTAAAGGTCTCGTCGCCGGCCAGATCGCGAATGCTCCGCTCGACCTCGGCAATCTGGGTCGCCAGGCCCTCGGACAGACTATGCAGGCGATCGGGGTCCACGAGCATGCCCGCGCGCTCCATCTTGGCAAGCACCGGAACGAGCGGCATCTCGATGCCATCGAACACGTTGGCGGCGTTCTCGCGGGCCATGCGCTCGCGCAACGGCGCCACGAGCGCCAGCGTCAGGGCCGCAGTACGGGCGGCAGGCGCCGGAGCGTCATCACCAGCACCCTCTGCACCGCGCGCCGCCGGCAGCGCCATCTGCAGATACGTATCGGCAAGATATGCCTCATCGAACTCGGAGCGATCGGAATCCAGCAGATAGGCAGCGACCACGGTATCGAAGATACGCGTGGAATCGGCAGCGAGCGGATCCATGAGCTCGGGCTCAGAAGAATCGATGGGCGAAAGCTCATGCAACAGCGCCTTCATATCCGGGCTCGCCACACGGCCTTCCATAAACAGGCGCGCGAGCACACCGGCGATCACGCCGTGGACGAAGTTGAAGCCCTCAACCTCAGCCGCCGCACCGCTGTCGCCCTCCTCGAGCGCGAACAGGCCCTTGGACGTCGCCAGCCACAGCGTGCGCGTCAGTCCAAAGAGCGCGCCCTCCTCCTTGTCATCGTCCACCACAGCGGCGACCCACTCGCCGGCATCAATCGCGCGGGAGACCTCAGCCGCAACGGCGCCAAGCGCGCCAGCATCGCCAGCGGCTGCGCGAACCATAGCAGGCATCTCAAACACACTGGAGGCAGCAGCAGCCCCGCCCTCGCCGCCGATCAGCGCCAAGAAACGGTTCTGCATGGCGGTGATACCAAGCGTACCCAGCGCCGCGGAAACCTCATCGGCAGAAAACGCCGGGAAGGACGTCGCCTCAAAATCGAGTTCAACGGGCGCATCGGTGCGGATGGTCGCGACTTTGCGGCTCAGCAGCGCGTCGTCGATGTGCGCGCGCAGGTTTTCGCCCATCTTGCCCTTGACCTCGTCGGCATGTGCGATGACCTCGTCCAGGCTTCCGTACTGCGCAATGAGCGCGCTCGCCTTTTTTGGGCCGATGCCCGGCACGCCGGGGATGTTATCGGACGTGTCGCCCTTCAGGCCATAAAAGTCGGGCACGAGCGCCGGCGTGATACCGTGATACAGATCGTCCACGCTCTCGGGCGTCATGATCGCCACGTCGGACAGGCCCTTGCGGGTCGAGACCACGTTGACGTGCTCGGTCACGAGCTGATACATATCGCGATCACCGGTCACCAGCAACATGTCACAGCCGGCCTGCTCGCCCAGGCGCGCCATAGTGCCCAGGATGTCATCGCCTTCCCAGCCCTCGGACTGCAGAATTGGCACGTTGAGCGCGGTGAGCAGCTCCTTAATCATGGGAAACTGCGCGTGCAGATCGGGGTCCATGGGCGGGCGCTGAGCCTTGTACTGCGGCAGCATCTCCATGCGCACGCGCGGCTTGCCCTTGTCAAACGCCACGACAACGCCGTCGGGATTAAAGGCGTCAATCATCTTGAGGAACATATTCAAAAAGCCAAAGATCGCGTTGGTGGGACGACCGTCCGGCGCGTTCATGGTGGGCGGCACGGCATGGAAGGCGCGGTGCATGAGCGAGTTGCCGTCGATGACGGCAAAGGTACGGCGCTTGTCAGACATATTGAATACCTCGCTTTGGGCTGGGCACGGTTTGCTCACTCCAGTTTACACGCTCCCCGCCCCGCGGCCACTGCACATCAGGCTTCCCTGCCGCCGCGGGCCCGCGCGTGATACGATGGCTCACGGTACATCAACCAGCACGATCGATCCGAAAGGAGCCTGCGTCATGGAGCGTCCCTGCGCATGGAAAAAGTACACGCCACAGCAGATCGAGGAGCTCGAGGAGCTTTGCTGCGGCTATAAGCAGTTTTTGAGTGAGAACAAGACCGAGCGCCTGTGCGTCAAGACCGGTATCAAGATGGCCGAGGAGGCGGGCTACGTCAATCTGGAGACCGTGATCGCCGAGGGCCGCGCGCTCAAGGCCGGCGACAAGGTGTACGCCGCCAACCACGGCAAGGACCTCATGCTCGTCAACCTGGGCACCGCCCCGCTCGAGCAGGGCTTTAACATCCTGGGCGCCCACGTGGACTCGCCGCGTCTGGACCTTAAGCAGAACCCCGCCTTCGAGGCCGGCGACATGGCCTACCTCGACACGCACTACTATGGCGGCGTCAAGAGCTACCACTGGGTCGCTTCCCCGCTCGCGCTCGTAGGCGTCATCTGCAAAAAGGACGGCACCACCGTCGACATCAACATCGGCGACAAGGCCGACGACCCGGTCTTTACCATCTCCGACCTGCTGATCCACCTCTCGAGCGAGCAGATGGCCAAGCCCGCCAAGGACGCCGTCGACGCCGAGATCCTCGACATAATCGTGGGCGGCCGTCCCGTCAAGTTCGATGAGGACGACAAGGACGCCCCCAAGGAGCCCGTCAAGCAGATGTTCCTGGACATCCTCAAGGAGCAGTACGACGTCGAGGAGGAGGACTTCCTCTCCGCCGAGATCGAGGTCGTGCCCGCCGGCCCGGCCCGCGACATGGGCCTCGACCGCTCCATGATTTTGGGCTATGGCCACGACGACCGTGTCTGCGCCTATCCGTCCATGCTCGCCCAGATCAACGTCGCCAACGTGGAGCGCACGAGCATCACACTCATCGTCGACAAGGAGGAGATTGGCTCCGTAGGCGCCACCGGCATGACGAGCCGCTTCTTCGAGAACACCGTCGCCGAGATCATGACGCTCGCCGGCGAGGATAGCCCGCTGGCCCTGCGCCGTGCACTCGCCCACAGCCGCATGCTCTCCTCTGACGTGTCCGCCGGCTTCGACCCGGGCTACGCCGGCAAGTTCGAAACCAAGAACGCAGCCTTCATGGGTCGCGGCCTGTGCTTTAACAAGTACACGGGCAGCCGCGGCAAGGGCGGTTCAAACGACGCCGACGCCGAGTACGTGGCCCTCGTCCGCGACATCATGGACGAGGCCGGCGTGGACTTCCAGACCTGCGAGCTCGGTCGCGTCAACGCGGGCGGCGGCGGCACCATCGCCTACATCATGGCCAAGTACGGCATGAACGTCATCGACTCCGGTGTTGCCGTCCTGTCCATGCACGCCCTGTGGGAGGTCGCCAACAAGGCCGATATCTACGAGGCCTATCGCGGCTACAAGGCCTTCATCGAGCGCGCATAACCAACCCTTCATCAGTTGCGGTGAAATACAGACTAACCTGGCCCATAAACGGCCAAAACAGACCGTATTCCACCGCAACTTCTTTTTTTGGCAGAGGAGAGTCCATGCTGCAGGTCATCATTTCGCCCGCCAAGCAAATGCGCACGGCCCAAGATGCTTTTGAAGTCCAGGGCATTCCACCTTTTGCGCACAAGACGGCTCGCCTCCACCGCGCACTGCTAGATATCGAGCGGAATGAAGGCAGCGGAGGTCTGCAGGCGCTCTGGAACGTGAGTGACAAACTGCTGGGGCCTTGCCTCAACACCCTGCATGAGTTTGGGCCCATCCTGAAAAACGGCGATCTCGACAATCCCGCACTCGCCCGTCACCTCTCCCCTGCCGTCATGTCCTATCACGGCATTCAATACCAGAGCATGGCGCCCGAGGTGATGGATTCCGCGCAGCTCGCATGGCTGCAAGACCATCTGTGGATCCTCTCGGGCCTTTACGGATGCGTACGCCCCTTTCATGCCGTTGAACCGTATCGACTGGAGATGGGCGCGAAGCTTGCCGTCGGCGATGCCCGAGACCTCTACGCGTTTTGGGACGACAAGCTCGCACGGGCCATCGCTCCGGCGGGCTCCAACGCTACAATCGTCAACCTCGCCAGTGCGGAATACGCCAAAGCCGTTCTGCCCCGCCTCACCACCGATGCCACGGTCGTCACGTGTCTCTTTGGCGAAGGCATCCGCAACGGCAAGCCCATCCAGCGCTCGACCGCCAGCAAAAAGGCACGCGGCTCCATGGTGCGCTGGATGGCAGAAAACAAGCTCGAAGATGTAAGCGGGCTCACCGCGTTCGACGTTGGCTATCGCCACTTTCCCGAGCTTTCAAATAAAAACACTTTGGTCTTCCTGAACGAACAGGCCTTGTAGGACCACCGCTACTTTTGAATGTGCCGCCTAGGCACGGCGTCTATTCCGCCAAGCCGTCGGCTCTGGCAATTTCATTTGTCGAGCCGTCCTGATAGGTAATCTTGACATGTTTTACCTCGGACACCTTGACGCCCGACGGAGGCTCCAGGCGCCATTCCGTCAGGGCGATATCCATGGTCGTGGGAACGTCTCCTTGATTTTTGAGCTTCACCGTCAGCGTTTTGAGCGCCGCATCAAACGTCACGCGTTCGATTTCTTCACCTGGAATGGACCCACCACTCAGCTGCAACTGCACAAACTCATCGCGCGGGTACCAATAATCGCCCGGAACGGCGAGCGTATTGGCATTACCGCCAGTACTCCTCACCGTCATAATCGGTAGGCTATCATCAGCCTCGAACTCCCAGCCAGCGCCGCCGCGACCGCCAAACGTCCAAATACAAAAGGCAATCACCAACACGGCAAGCACCGCAAAACCAATCGCAACAAGGCCATGGTGCGCACGGCCCTCCTCGGCCGACACATCCCACTGCGTCTCTCGATATAGATGCTTGTCTTCCATGTTCGCCTCCCCGCAGGCACGCTCGTTAGGCCAATCGTACCCATTCGAGCTATACTTGAGCCCATTACATAAACGGGGAGCTTGCGGGACAAGACGGCAGGCTGAGATTGGGCGCGCCCGCCCTGACCCGCGAACCTGATATGGGTAATGCCAACGAAGGGAGCCGTGCCAATGAGCACACAGACCGAGCCCAAGCTCGTCACGCAAATCGACTTCGCCCGCGCCGGGCAGATCACGCCGCAGATGAAAGAGGTCGCCGAGCGCGAGCATCGCGACCCCGAGTACATCCGCGAGCGCGTGGCCGACGGCCGCATCGCCATCCCCGCCAACATCGTGCACATCAAAAAAGGCATGCGCGCCTTTGGTGTCGGCGAGGGCCTGTCTACTAAGGTCAACGTCAACCTGGGCATCTCGGGCGATAAAGCCGATGCCGCCGAGGAATGGAAGAAGGTCAAGATCGCCGAGGACTTTGGCGCCGACGCCATCATGGACCTTTCCAACTCGGGCAAGACGCGCCAGTTCCGCCAGCAGCTCATCGACGAGACGCCGCTCATGGTGGGCACCGTCCCCATGTACGACGCCATCGGCTACATGGAAAAGCCGCTGGTCAAGCTTACCAAGGATGACCTGTTCGAGGTCGTGCGCGCGCACGCCGAGGACGGCGTGGACTTTATGACCATCCACTGCGGCATCAACAAGTCGGTCACCAAGACCTTTAAGGAGACCGGCCGCTTGATGAACATCGTGAGCCGCGGCGGCTCGCTGCTGTTTGGCTGGATGGAGGTCACCGGCAACGAAAACCCCTTCTACGAGTACTTTGACGAGCTGCTCGAGATTTGCCACGAGTACGACGTGACGATTTCGCTCGGCGACTCCTGCCGCCCGGGCTGCCTCTACGACTCCAACGACGCCACCGAGACCGCCGAGATGATCGAGCTGGGCAAGCTGTGCAAGCGCGCTTGGGCCGCCGGCGTCCAAGTCATGGTCGAGGGCCCGGGTCACATGGCGCTCGACGAGATCGCCGCCAACATGAAACTGCAGAAGCGCCTGTGCCACAACGCCCCGTTCTATGTGCTCGGGCCGCTGGTGACCGATATCGGCGTGGGTTACGACCACATCACCGCCGCCATCGGCGGCGCTATCTCCGCCAGCTCCGGCGCCGACTTCCTGTGCTACGTGACGCCGGCCGAGCACTTGTGCCTGCCCAACGCCCAAGACGTGCTCGATGGCCTCATGGCCACCAAGATCGCCGCGCACGCCGCCGATATCGCCAAGAAGGTGCCGCACGCCCGCGACATGGACGACAAGATGGGCCAGGCACGCCGCAAGCTCGACTGGGACTCCATGTGGAAGTGCGCGCTCGACCCGGTCACCGGTAAGAAGCGCTACGAGGAGTCCCCCGCCGCCACCGAGGGCACCTGCACCATGTGTGGCAAGATGTGCGCCGTCCGCACCGTCAACAAGGTGTTCGAGGGTACGACGATCGATCTCGGCATGGAGGACTAACTCGTCACCGGAGCCACAATCAGTAACATGGTGTTCGTCAATTGTTGACGTGTGAACATTTGCTTACATTTGCGTAAAGATTGCATCGCCCGCCCGGGTTCGACATAGAGTCGGCCCGGGCATCTTTATAATGCTGGCTTAAAGACCCATTTGATTCCGACCGAACAAGGGAGCAAACATGGATCGCAGTAAGGTACCTGCCGTTCTATCCATCGCAGGATCCGATTCCAGCGGTGGCGCCGGCATTCAGGCCGACATCAAGACCATCACGGCGCACCGCCTGTATGCCGAGACGGCCATCACCGCCATCACCGCACAAAACACGCTCGGTGTCACCGCCGTGCAGAATATCTCCCCTGATATCGTCGCTGCGCAGATCGACGCCGTATTTGACGATATCCGCCCCAGCGCCGTCAAGATCGGCATGGTTTCCTCTGCCGAGATTATCGAGGTTATCGCCGACCGCCTGAGCGCCTGGAACGCGACAAACGTGGTCGTCGACCCCGTCATGGTAGCCACCTCGGGCGCACGGCTGATTGCCGAAGATGCCGCCGAGGCGCTCACCCGCCGCCTGTTCCCACTAGCAACCGTCATCACGCCCAATATTCCCGAGGCCATGGCCCTGCTTGACTACGAGGTCGACTCCGAGCGCACACAGCAAAATGCTGCCATGCTCCTCACCCGCCGCTTTGGTTGCGCATCCCTCGTTAAGGGTGGGCATCTTGTCAACGAGGCCAACGATGTATTGGCCGAACCCGCGCCACTCGATGACGAGGGCAACCATCTGGGCGATCCGCTCACCACGTGGTTCCGCCACAAGCGCATCGAGACCGACAACACACACGGCACCGGCTGCACGCTTTCGTCCGCCATCGCCTGCGCGCTGGCCCAGGGCATGGATCTTGCCGATGCCGTCAACGCCGGCAAGGCCTACCTAACGGGCGCTCTCGCCGCCGGCTTTGATATGGGTAAAGGTTCCGGCCCCGTCAACCACATGTGGCAGTATTAAGATTCACAGCCCAGAGCCACCGCAAAGGGGGCAGGCACCTTTGCGGTGGCTCCCACAAACATCTCGATCTGTAACAGTTAGAGCCCATTTTTCGGCCCACCTGTTACAGATCGAGACATTCAAATTCCGCTGAGAAGATAATCTCAATCTGTAACAGTAACTCGGCAAAATCGACCCTAGATGTTACAGATCGAGACAAACGACCGATATCGACCTAAATAATCTTAATCTGTAACATCTAGCCCGTTTCCGGCCTTGGAACTGTTACAGATCAAGACAAAGCAGCGAAACAAGCCGCCGCAAGGGAAACTTTTGCACCGCTTTGGGTCGCGCTACTCACCGAGCATCTCTTGGAGCTTGGCTGCCACGGCGTGACCCAGGCTCTCGTGGCTTTCGGGCATCATATGCAGATAGTCGATATCGCCCGGCTCGGCAAACTCCGCTGCATTCAAAAAGTCGCAGCCAAACTGCTCGGCCACATGTGCGTAGTACTCACCAAAATGTTCCGAGGCTTCTACGGAATGCTCGTCAAAATCGGTCATATACACATCGGCGATCTGCGGCTTAATCTTGATAGGCGCCATCAGCAAAATGCGCGGGCAGGGCGCGGCATCGGTCCAGGGAAACGCGCGGACGGCGCGAATCAGCGCCATGGCGCCACGGGCGATATCGGAAGCCGTCACGTTAAAGACCGTCTTACAGTCGTTGGTGCCCAGCATGATCACGATCGCATCCAGCGGCTTATGGGCCTCGAGCAGCATCGGAAGCGCGCGAATGCCGTTGAGGTTGGTGTCCAGATGGCACATATCGTCGCGCACCGTCGTGCGACCATTTAGACCTTCCTCAATCACATGCCAGCCCTCACCCAGGTCACGCTGCACCACGCCGCACCAGCGCACATCCTGCGCATAGCGCACTGCGGTACCGTCGCGCATACCCGCCGGATCATAGCCATAGGTGTTGCTGTCACCAAAGCACAGAACGTTTTTCATCTTGAGCTCCTCATTCAGTAAAAAGCCGACGGGGGCAACCCCTCCCGTCGGCTTGGCATATCACATCGCGCGCACCGCTTACAGGTACTTGCGCCAGTCATCCTCGTCCTCATCGTCCTCGGCAGCGGCCTGAGCCTGCTCGGCGGCACAGGCGGCCGCAGCGCGGGCGGCAACCTGGGCATAGGACTCCTCGTTGCGCTCGGGGAAGCTTGCCAACACATGCTCGAACTTGGCGAAGTCCTCATCCCAGCGCGTAGAGGGCACAGCAAAGAAGACCTGCTTGACCTTGAAGTCGCCCGATGCGAGCTCCTTGCGGAAAATCTCGGCCACGGCCTCGGCATCAAAACCGTTGTTGTCGCAGCCCCAAGCGCCCAGTACGAGCTTCTCGCGATCCAGCTCGTCGCAGATGGCGAGCACAAAGCGGATACGGTCGCGCAGCGCGTCCAGCAGCGCATCGTCGCTCACGCGGTACTCCTGGCGTGCGCGCTTGGCATTGGGCGCGGCGGCCACGATCACATCGGCATACGCATGCACGTGGTTGCGGTCAAAACGCACCGCAGGCACTACCAGCGCACGGTTGCGGTAGAGCTCGCAGTTGATATTGCGGCGACGGTTCTCGCCATACCACTTGCGCTGCTTGTCGAGCACGTTGTACAGATACGAATCGGCGCAGAGCGTAGCCTCCTGGCCCAGATAGCCCTGGATGTAGCCGCCACCCGGGTTGGTGAACGAGGCAAAGGCGAGCACTGCCATGTCGCAAAACTGCGCATAGCCACGGCCGTTGTCCAGAATGGCCTGCGTGGCGGAGGCATCAAGCACGGTGACCTCGGGCAGGGTCGGAGCGGGCTCCTCGGCAGGCGCAGACTCGTCCGTGACCTCGGTCTCGACGGACGCAACCTCAGCGGCCTCGACCTCGGCGGACTCAGACTCCTCGGCAACCGGCTCCTCGGCAACCGCAGCCGCTTGGGCCTTGGCCTTCATCGCCGCGACAAAGCCGGCAGGCATACCGTCGAATTCGCGAACGCCGGCAAGCGAGCGCTCGATATCCTTGGCACACGCCTCGGACACAGCCGCCACGTGGCGCTCGGCGGCCTTTGCGCGAGCCTCACGCTTGGGGTTGGGCTGTCCCGCGCGGTTGGGCCTGCGGTTACGGTTCCTGTTGTCGACATCTGCCATGAGTGGTCACCTTTCCTGTCGCTGCCGCTTTCGGTTTTTCCCATCCATGATACCCCGCCACGTACAAAAAAGACGGCCCCGAAGGACCGCCTTTCGCATTGATTTACGCACGCGGCAAGCACCGCTGCAACTCGCCGCTAGTCGCGACGACCAAGGATATTCAGGATACGCAGGAACACGTTGATGATATCCACGAACAGGTTGGACGCCATGAGCACGGCGTTGGGCAGCGTGGGTGGCACCGTCGTGGCCACATAGGTGTCGTAGCCAATAAAACCGGCGAACACCACGATCACGATCAGATCGGTGATGGTCTGCGAGACGCCCATGAACATCAGCACGATCTCAACCAGAATAGTGGCGAGCAGAATGCCAAAACCGATGCCATATACGCGCTGGAAAAACTTGGGGAACGTCACGCCCAAAGCGCCAAAGACAAAGGTGATGGCGGCCGTGGCGATAAAGGCAGTGTTGATGGTGGGCAGGTCGTAGTTGGCAAGGCCAAATGACGCGGTCAGGCCAAAAGTGCTCGCAAAGACCACGTAACCCACGAGGGACAGGCCCACAGACTGCTTGCCCGCGGCGGCCGACATCATGACCATGCCGACGATAGTCAAAATAAACGAGCCAAAGACCAGCGGCAAAGCGGCGCCGCTCATCATCATGCGGGCAAACGCCATGGTGCTCGTAAAGTAGGCGCCGGCGCCCATGGCGCAAAAGCCCAAAAAGATCAGGGCGGACATGGCGAGATTGTACGCGCGCGGCGACATCTCCTTGGCACGGCTTGCGCCGGTCTCGATGGGGCCGTTCTGATAGCCCTGGATATCGTTCATAGTTTCGTCCTTTCAAAAAGCGCCGCGAATGACGGCGCAGCAGATGACAAGATTCCTACCATTGTACCCGAACGCCGTGCGTCCCTACTTACGGCGCTCGCCCTCGAGGGTGCGGTCAAACGCCCAGACCCACCAACGCATCACGTGGGCCTGCGAGCCGTCCGGCCGTCCGCACGCCTGGTCCTCCAGATACAACTCGGTCGCATGCCCGCCAAAACGAACCTTATACGTTGCCGTACGAACACCGTGAACCGTTAAGCCAAAGCCCGTGGACGAGACAATCTCGTCAATTGTAAAGCAGCGACCGTCGACCCAGCAGACGGTGACCGGCACGACTTGTCCGCCCGCGAGGATGCGAGCCACGACGTCCACATACTGCTTGTGCACGCGCCGAGTTTTGCCATCTGTCTGTCGATATTCCATGTCTCCTATTATCGAACGCATGTTTGCATATTGTAAAGCGAACAGACTGTGGTTTTGGAGTGTCGGAGCAATCGCACGTGTGCGCATGGCGTGATAGCAAAAAGAACACCCGCGGTCAACAGGGCTAATATTCAATTTTAGTGCCAAAAAATTACTTCTCCCATCAGAACTCGGCAAAGAAACCCGCAGGAGGTGATACGATTTATCATGTTTTTGTAACGTGCCTGCAAACTTCGAGAAAGCCCATATATGGACGTAACGTTCTCAACCTTCCTCGGCCAAATTGTGTCGAACCCAGTCCTTGCCGTCACCGTGATCCTCGCGTTGGGCGCCATCTTCGTCAACGGATGGACCGACGCGCCCAACGCCATCGCGACCTGCGTCACTACGCGTTGCATGCCCGCCCGCGCCGCCATTCTCATGAGCGCCGCATTCAACTTCCTCGGCGTGCTCATCATGACGCACTTTAACGCGAGCGTCGCCAATACCATCTCGCATATCGTTGACTTTGGCGGAAACAGCACCATGGCGCTCGCCTGCCTGTGCGCGGCCCTGTTCTCCATCGTCGTCTACGGCGCCACAGCATCGCGTTTCGGCATCCCCACCTCGCAAAGCCACAGCCTTATCGCCGGCCTGACCGGTGCCGCTATCGCCCTCGGCGGCGCGAGCAGCGTCAACGTCCACGAGTGGATGAAGGTCATCTACGGCCTGGCACTCTCCATCGGCCTGGGCTTTGTCATGGGCTGGGTCCTGTGCAAACTCGTCTCGATTCTTTTCGCCGCCGCCAACAGGCGACGTGCCAATGTCTTCTTTAAATACGCTCAGATCGCGAGCGCTGCGGCCATGAGCTTTATGCACGGCGCGCAGGATGGACAGAAGTTCATCGGCGTGCTCTTTTTAGGCGTAGCCTTCGCAAACGGCCAGACTAGCGTCGGCGATGCCGGCATCCCCATCTGGATTATGCTGCTGTGCTCGGCCACTATGGGTATCGGCACCAGCGTGGGCGGTGAGCGCATCATCAAGTCCGTCGGCCAGAGCATGGTTAAGCTCGAGAAGTATCAGGGCTTCTCCGCCGACCTCGCGGGCGCGGCGAACCTGCTGCTTGCCACCCTTACCGGCATCCCCGTGTCCTCCACCCACATCAAGACCTGCGCCATCATGGGCGTTGGTGCCGTCAAGCGCCTCTCGGCCATCAACTTCGGCGTCGTCAAGGACATGATGTTCACCTGGTTCTTCACCTTCCCCGCCTGCGGACTCATCAGCTTTGTCATGGCCAAGCTGTTCATGATGTTCCTCTAGTCAAACCGAACGTCCATCCGGACCGCAACACTTCGCCCACCCGTCTTCGCCTCGAAAGGACCCACTCATGGCAAAGAAACCCGATTCGTTCTACTTTGACAACTACGTCGCTTGCGCCGACCTCGCCGTCCAGGCCGCAGAGCTGCTCACCAAGATTTTTGAGAACTTTGACCCCGCGCAGATCCACGACATGCTCGATAAGATGCATGCGATTGAGCATGCGGCAGACAAGAAGCACCACGAGCTCGAAGACGCCTTGCTCACCGCCTTTATCACCCCGCTCGAGCGCGAGGATCTGGATCTGATGAGCTGCTCACTCGACACCGTGCTCGACCGCATCGAGGGTGTCGTGCAGCGCGTCTACTTCACCAACATTCAGAGCATCCATCCCGACGCCACCGTCATCGCCCACAAGGTAACCGATGCCTGTCGCGCCATGAAGGACCTGATGATCGAGCTGCCCAACTACCGCAAGTCCAAGACCCTGCGCGAGCTCGTCATCCAGATCAACACCATCGAGTCCGAGGCCGACGAGCTCTATATCAACGCCATGCGCAACCTGCACGTTAACGGCAAGGACCCGCTCGAGGTTATCGCCTGGCGTGACGTGTACGCCTTCCTGGAGTACTGCGCCGACTGCTGCGAGAATGTGGCCGATGTCGTGGATTCGATTGTCATGAAGAACAGTTAATTGGGGGTACGTGTCCCGGCGGCGAAGGGCCGGCCACGGTTTGCTTTCTCACTCCGGCTGCTTTGCAGAGTCGTTCGAAAGTAAACCGTGGCCGGCCCTTCGCCTTACGTACCACCATTGGAACTTTGGCTGATAGTTATAGCGTAATGGGGGTTTGGCCGAGGGGGCCTTTAGTACCCAATTGAACATTTTGGCATTCGGTGGGCGTTTGGTTGAATGTTGCTTTGGGTACCCTTTGTTTTGCTTTGGATTGATTCGTTGACTTTGGAGGACTCGTATGGCGTATTTGGATCTGGCTCGTGGTCGGTATTCTTGTCGTTCTTTTGAGAATCGGGCTGTGGAGCAGGCTGTGGTGGATGCCATTGTTGAGGCTGGGCGCATTGCTCCTTCTGCTTGCAATAATCATCCAACCCGTGTAATGGTGTTGGATACGCCTGAGCTCCTGGAAAAGGCAGCTGCTTGTCAGCCTCGGTTTGCTCGTGATGGGTCCATCTTTGGCGCTCCGCTCATCTTCCTTATTTGCAGCGTTACCGACGACGCTTGGGTGCGCCCCTATGACCAGATGAACTCCAGCGCCATCGACACTTCGATTGTCTGCGATCAGATGATGATGGAGGCCGAGGAGCAGGGCCTGGGAACGTGCTGGGTGTGCCATTTTAAGCCCGAGCTTGCCTACGAGCAGTTCAACCTGCCCGAGGGCGTCTATCCCTATCACATGCTCGTCTGTGGCTATCCTGCCGACCACATCGCCGATCCCGAGCATCGCGAGGCCCGCACCATTCCCCTCCCCGACTTCCTCCTCAAGTAGATTTTTAGGACATGCCTTAAAACCTACCCTTGACCGCTCACCCGTTCGCCGAGCTCTGCGCCACTATGTTCAGGGCTCGGTTTTTTATGATGCGCGCCCCGGCACAGTCATAAAAAAGGACCCGCAAGCTGCGGGTCCTTTCTAGGCACTAAATTGTAGGCCGAATGTTAGTCCAGGTCGTCAGCGGCAAAGTTGTCGATCGGGGCGAAAGGATCGGCCACAGGGACAACCGGGTCAGCGACGGGCAGCGGCTCGGCGGGAACAGTCACTGCAGGAGAAGCGGCAGAACCGACCGGCGTGGAGGCCATGAGGTCGGTCGGGAAGGAGTTCTGGGCATCGTCCATGAAGTGCTGGATGAGCTTGAGATACTCTGCCTTGAACTCCTCACGGGAAGCCTTGAGACGATCGATTTCCTCGAGCTCGGCCTGCTTTTCGGTCAGAGCCTGGCGGATAACCTCGCGGGCCTTAGCGTCAGCCTCGTTGCGGATACGCTCAGCGTTCTCGTTGGCATCGTTGACGATGGTCTCAGCGGTCTGCTGGGCAGCGATCAGGGCAGCGGAAATCTGGCGCTCCTGAGCGGAGAAGTCAGGGGCGGGAGCAGCCACGGGGGCGGCAGGAACGGCCTGGGCGGTGGCATCCTGAGCCTGGGCAAGCTGAGCCTGTGCATCGGCAAGCTGCTGCTCGGTAGCAGTCAGACGACCCTTAAGGTCGACGATCTTAGCGAGCATAGCGTCAACCTCGGAGGACAGCGTCTCCAAGAAGACGTCGACCTCGGCAGGATCGTAGCCACGCTTGGCCTCAGAGAAAGTCTGAGCCTGGATGTCTGCAGGGGTAATAGCCATAACAAGTCTCCTTTTTCATCGCCTCGGCGCTACACGCCCGACGTAAGTTACAAAGTCAGTTCTATACGAGTATACCTATAAGAAGCTGCAGAACCAGCCTCTGCACCAACTGCAACGCAATAATCGCAACGACCGGCGAAAAATCGATACCGCCCATCGGCGGAATGAAACGACGGAACAGGTTGAGCCACGGACCGCACACGCTATCGAGCACCGCAGCAATATCCTGAAGTAAACCACCCTGCTTCATGGGAATCCACGTCATAAAGCAGTAGACGACAATGAGCGTGGAATAGAAGTTGAACAGCGTGTTGACCAGCTGGACGATAGTGTAGATGTTGATGGGAATCTCCTCGTCTTGTCTTTACTTAAGGTAGCCGTCGGCACGAAGCTTCTTGAGATCGGAATCTTTGACCTCGCAACCGGCGGGCAGCACCATGAACACGCGGTCGCCTACCTCCTTGACCGTGGCGCCCAGACCGCAGGCAAAGCCGTAAGAGAAGTCCAAGACGCGCTTGGCAACTTCGGTGCGTACGCCCACAAAAATCAGTGCGACAGGCTGCTTGGTGCGAACGCGGCGCACCACGGTCTCCACGTCGTCATAGCTCTCGGGGCGCAGGACATAGGCCGGCAGTTGCGGCGTGGCGTTGATGATATTGCTCGCATAGGCCGAGGCATCGCTCGGTGCAGGCGCGGGTGCAGCGGCGGCACGGGCGCGGGTGTTCTCGGCGTAGCTCGACGGCGTGTCATAGGCACCAGGACGATAACCGCTCGCAACACTGTCCTGCGAGCGCGAAGGCGGGTTATACGTCGTGGCATGGCGGGAGTCATCGCCGACCAGCTGACCGGAGCGCGTATACACGGCAACCGACTCAGCTTCACCGCGGCGCGTCTGACCAAGCAGGCCGTTGCTCGGCTCGTCTTGGGTGTAGAAGCCCTCGCCCGAAGCACCGCCGTAGCCGTTGCCCTGATAACTATCGTCATAGCCGTCATCGTAGCCGTAGTCGTCGTCCTGGCCATAACCCTGGTCGTAACCCTGCTGGCCGCCCAGGTGCATCTTATTTTTAATCTCGTCAAGGAAGCCCATGGTTGTGTCCTCTCGCGGTTTAGTGCAGGCGCCCCGATAATCAGTGCGCACTTCAGAGCCTTATTTTACTGCAAACTCCGGGCTAAATACTACCCTGCCCAGGCGAACGAGCGTAGAGCCCTCCTCAAGGGCAGGCTCAAAGTCCTCGCTCATGCCGCAGGAAAGCTCAGGCAGGTTCAAATCGGGATGCGCAGCCTCCAGCTCATCCCTCAGCTCACGAAGCCCCGCAAAGGTGCGGCGTGCCACATCCTTATTCCCCCGGGGCGCCATAGTCATAAGCCCCTGTACGCAAATTCCCTCAAGTTCCGCAAGCTCACCCGCGGCGGCGCGAATCTCATCGGGCGAAAAGCCTCCCTTCGACTCCTCACCACTCACATTGACCTCGATGAGCACACGCTGGGGGCCGGCGAGCTCGCCTGCCTCAATCTTGCGGACAGCACGGCTCGAGATCGCCTGTGCCAGATGCAGCGAACCCACCGAGTGAATCAGCTCGGCTGAGCCCAGCACCGCATTGATCTTATTGGTCTGCAGGTTGCCGATCATATCGAAGCGCACCTCGGGCAGCTCCGGATGCTCCGCCAGACCCGTGAGCTTGCGAACCAGCTCCTGCGGGCGGTTCTCGGCAAAATGGCGATACCCCGCCTGGATGGCAGCAACAGTCTCATCGACACCAACGGTCTTGGACACGGCAATGAGGCGCGCGGCGTCGTGGGGGCGGCCCGCGCGATCGAGCGCCGCATAAAAACGTTCCAGAATCTGCTCGCGGCGAGCGCGCATCAAATCCAAATAGTTATCCATTGCCAATCGCCTCCGCTGACAGCCAAACAAGTAGTCCCATGCTAACGCAAGAGCGCGGCCCCGCATGTGCAAGGCCGCGCTCACTTAGGTATTTACAATCTTTCGACGAACGGGGCTACTTACTCCTCGTCGTCCTCGCCATCGTCCTCGTCCTCAAGATGATCGAGCAGGTAGCGAAGACCCTCGCTGACCTCGTTGGCGGGCACCTTGGCAACGTAGCGCGCGGCGACGGCGGGCCTCATGATAACACCCTCGCCCGAAGGCACGCGCATGCTCTCGAGCTCGTCCTCATCAGTGCGGGCGATATCGCCGGCGTTCATACGCTGACCAGTCAACAGGAAGGTCAGACGGCAAGCGGCATCGATGGAAATGGAAGCGATGCGATCGAGGTAGCGCGAAACCATGATGGCGCGGCGCAGGTCGTCATAGTTGCTGTCGTCGTCCATAAAGTCGCCCGTATCCATACGGTTAAAGGTGCGGAAGAACTTCTCGTAGGCGGCGTGCACTGGCTCGTCCTCGACGGCCAGGTTGCAGATGATGGACATGTCATTGGTGACGAGCGCAGAAAGCGAAGAGCCCAGCACCTGGTAAACAGCTTCGGCCTCGGCCTCAACCGTACCGACGAGCTCCTGGGGCAGCGAGATGTCGGCCTTGACCATGTGACGCGTGGCGCGGCAGATCTGGCGAACCTTATCGGTCATGCGCTGCAGGTTAAAGTCGACGTAGATGATCGTCTGAAGCAGGCGGAAGTCGGAGGCGACCGGTGACTGCGTGGCGATCAGGTTGTAGCAGACGGCCTCCAGGTTGGCGCAGCGCGCGTCAATCGAAAGCGTACGTTTCTTGGTCTTGGTGGCGAGCTTGCGGTCGTCGGTCACATAGGCCTTCACGGCATCGTGGAGAGCCAGATCGACGGCCTCATAGATGCTCAGCATCTCGTGACGGGCCTCGACGAGCTGACGGGAAAACAGTTTGCGCATGGTTCACTCCAATCAGTTGGGTGCGGTCATGCAGCCCGCACAGTGAATACGCACCGGACCAGGTCCGATCGGCTTGGGACTAGTCGCACCGATCAGCCAAAGCGGCCGGTGATATAGTCTTCCGTCCGCGAGTCCACCGGGCTGGTGAAGATCGCGTCGGTTTGACCATACTCGATGAGCGTGGCGGGCTCGCCGGCAACTTCCTGCAAGAAGAATGCGGTGTAGTCGCTGATACGAGCTGCCTGCTGCATAGAATGCGTGACGATGATGATCGTCATCTCGGGCGCCAGCTCGGCCATCAGATCCTCGACCTTAGAGACGGACGTGGGGTCGATGGCGGAGCAGGGCTCGTCCATCAGAAGGACATCGGGTTGCACCGCAAGCACGCGCGCGATGCACAGACGCTGCTGCTGACCGCCCGAGAGCGCCAAACCATCCTTGTTGAGCTGATTGGATACCTCTTTCCAGAGGTTGGCGCGCTTGAGCGATTCTTCCACGATGTCATCGAGGTCGCTTTTGCTAGTCACGCCCTGCAGACGAGGGCCAAAGGCGACATTCTCGTAGATGGATTTGGGAAACGGGTTGGGCTGCTGAAAAATCATGCCCACGCGGCGACGGAGGTCGACCGGGTCGACGCCCTCGGCATAGATATCGTTGCCGTCGAGCGTCATGGTGCCCTCGACGCGCGTACCCTCGATAAGATCATTCATGCGGTTGATGCAGCGCAAAAACGTCGACTTACCGCAGCCCGAAGGGCCAATGAAGGAGGTGATGGCGTTTTTAGCGATGTTGAGGTCGAGCCCCGTCAGCGCATGAAAGTCACCGTACCAAAAGTTGAAATCCTTGGCCGTAATGGCCGCTTGCTCCAGCGTGGGAGCGGACTGATAAACGGACATGGGACTCCTTAACTAGCGACGCTTGCGCGACAGGAAGCGCGCAAACAGGTTGAAGGCCAGAATGATCACCATCAGCAAGAGCGCGGTGCCGTAGGCTGCGTTCATGTTGATGCCGTCGTTGGCAAGCAGGTACAGGTGAACGGTCATGGGACGGCCGGAATCGAGCGGCGAGATAGGTAGATTGATGGCCTGGCCCATGGTGTAGAGCACCACGGCGGTCTCGCCAATGGCACGGCCGATGGCAAGGACAATGCCCGTGGCAATACGGCCAAAGGCAGAAGGAAGCACAATCTTGGAGACAACCTGCCACTTGGTGGCGCCCAGGCCGTACGCGCCCCAACGGATATAGCGCGGGACGGCGCGAATGGCCTCTTCGGTGGTGCGCATGACGATGGGAAGCATCAAGAGCGCGAGCGCCAGAGCGGCCGAGACCATCGAAAGGCCCAGGCCCATGGCCTCGACAAACAAGGCGTAGCCAAACAGGCCCATAACGATGGAGGGCACCGAGGCCAAAGCGTCAGCAGCGTAGCGAATGAGCTCGACGATCTTGCCCTGCTTGGCGTACTCGGCCAGATAGACGGCTGCCAGCACAGCGATCGGCGTGCAGATAAGCATGGCGAGCGCCGTCACATAGACGGTCGAGACGATCGTGGGCCAAATACCGCCCTCGGCGTTGACGCCCTGGGGCCAACCGAAGATAAAGTCGAGCGAGATGTGTGGCAGGCCGTTGATGACCACGTAGGCGATGATAGCGACCAGCACCAGCGTGGTGATGTATGCCGCGGCACGGAACACGCCAAGCATGATCTTGTTGGACAGGTCCTTGTTGATGCGGCCCTTCTTGCCGTGGGAAAGGGCACGCTTGATGCGCTCGCGCGACGAGGTCGTATCGACCGTCGTGTCAACGGAATCGGACATAGCCTACCCCCTCTTCTTCTTGGAAACCAGGCGGACGATGCCCACCAGCGTGGCGGAAATGATAAACAGGACCACGCCCATGCCGAACAGCGCCGAGCGATGCGGACCCGAGGAATAGCTCATGTCGAGCGCAATCTGGCTCGTGAGCGTCGAGATGGGGCTCGCAATGCTGTCGGGAATAACCGGGGCGTTACCCACGACCATGAGCACGGCCATGGTCTCGCCGATGGCACGGCCCATACCCAGCACGATGGCATCCACGATACCCAGCTTGGCGGCAGGTAACACGACCTTATAGATAGTCTGCCACTTGGTGGCGCCCATGGCATACGATGCCTCGCGAATGCCCATGGGAATGGAATTGAGAGCATCGATGGTAAGCGTCGTGATGGTGGGCACGATCATAATGGCGAGCACGAACCACGCCGTCAGCGCGCCAAAACCAAGACCGCCGGTCAGTTGTGCGATAAACGGGCGGATGATGATCATGCCAAAGAAGCCATAGATGATAGAAGGGATGCCGGCCAACAGGTCAACGGCAGGGCTGATGAGCTTGCGCACGCGCTTGCTGGCGATCTCGACCAGATACACGGCCGTGCCCACGCCTAGGGGCACACCCATGGCGAGCGCGCCGACGGTCACCAGACCCGAGCCGGCAAGCAGCGACACGATGCCGTAGTGACCCTCAGAGGGCGCCCACGTAAAGCTAAAGAAGTCCGCCAGACCGATGTCGGTAAAGACGGGCAGCGCCGAGTACGTGGTAAAGACAAAAATCAGGATGACGGTAACAACCGCCAAGAACGCGCAGGCAAAGAAGATCCACTGCAGCGCCTTCTCCTTGATATAGGTGCTGCGCGATACGAGCGCCAGCTCGCGCTTCTTGGGCGCCTGACCATTCTGCTCAGTCTGGGAGTTTTCCTGTGCTTCCATGCTACTCACTCCCCTTCTCGTCGTTGGTGACGGGGATAAAGCCCGCCTCGCGAATCTGCTTGTCCATCTTTTCGGACGTCACATAGTCGATGTAATCCTGCGCCTGCTGCGAAGGCGCACCCTTCACAAAGAAGTAAAGGTCGCGTGAGATGGGATAGCCGCCGCTCGCGACCGTCTTCTCGGACGCCTCAACATGATTGACCGAGACGGCCTTGACCGAGGTCTTGGCGTTGAGGCTATCGACGAAGCCCAGCGAAATGTAGCCAATGGCACCGTGCGAACGAGATACCACGTCGCGCACCTGGCCCGTGCCCGAAAGAACGGCCGAGCGGCGATCGAACGGGGTGCCGTCCATCACGATGGTGCGGAATGCTTCACGCGTGCCGGATGCCTCGTCTCGGTTGATGACCTGAATCTTCAGGTCCTCGCCACCGACCTCTTTCCAATTAGTAATCTTGCCGGCATAGATATCGCGGAGCTGCTCGGTCGAGAGGTTATCGACCGGGTTATCGTCGTTCACGATGACCGCGATACCATCGTGGGCAATGACGATGGGAGTCAGGCCCAGATCCTGTTCGTCGGCATTGAGTCCACGGGAGGAGCTGGCGATATCGGCCGTGCCAGCGCTGACGGCTTCGATGCCAGCGGAAGAGCCCAAACCGGAAACGAGCACGTCGATGCCGGTCTCCTCCTTAAAGCCCTCTGCCGCAATTTCGGCGATAGGAAGGCAGGTCGTGGAGCCGGCCACGGTAATGGAAGAGGTAGAAGATCCCGAAGAACAGGCGCACAGCGTAAGCGTAAGCACAGCGGCGCTCAGGACCGATACGATCTTTCTCATAGCATCACGCCGATCGCAGCATGGCGCCCACAGGTGCCGTCCTCGTTACGGTAGGAATAAAAGCGGTCATTCTGGCGCACAGTCGAAAGCTGGGTATCCACGATATTATCCGCGTCCACACCGGCATCTACCAGCGCCTCACAAATGGCAGCGGAAAGATCGAGCATGCGAGAGGCACTCGCATCGATGCAAGAGAACTCGACGGCAAAGCGATCCATGAGTTCCTGGGATACCTCATATTCGTCAGCCAAGATATGGGGGCCGATATAGGCGGAAACGTCGCTCGCATCGCAGCCGGCAGCATCGCAGAGCGCCTGGCACGCCTTGGCGGAAATGCGCGCAATCGTGCCCTTCCAGCCGGAATGCACCACGGCAAAACCGCCGGGAGCCACCAACACCACGGGAACGCAGTCGGCGAAGCAGAGCATCACGGGCACCTCATGTGCCGTGCAGACGATGGCATCGCAGCCCTCGGCAATCTGCTCGCGAACGTCCTCAAGGTCATCGGCGCCGTTCGAGGTCACCGCAACGATATGGTCACCATGGACCTGATTGGGAACGAGCAGGTTGTGCTCGCACTCGGCGGCACCCATAGCCTCGAGCGCGCGACGACGATTTTCTTGAACAGCAAAGGGATCATCGCCAACATGCGAGCCCAGGTTGAGCGAGGAGTACGCATCTTCAGAAACGCCACCGGTGCGCTCGGTAAAGGCAAAGCGGACATCGGATGTCGCGCCCTCCACCAACGTAACTCCATCATGGTCGACACGCGAAACGTTGTCCGCACGTGCTGCCATACTAAAGCCTCCTAATAACACAAGTACCGCGGCGTCGCCGCGCAGTCCGCGTTTATACGGCTGTCATACTTCCTTAAAAGGATACCCGCAGCGGTAGGGACCAAACGTAAAGGGAACGTAAGGAGATTGGAGGCTTTCGTTTACAAACGAGAAACAAAACGGGGTGCATCCAAATGGACACACCCCGTGCAGGTCGTTGAGAAAAACGAACTAGAAGCTACCGCGCTTCAGGAAGTCGGGAAGCTCGAACTGGTCGTTGCCAAAGTTGGGCAGCTCGGTACCACCGACGTTGCGGGTCGGAGCGGCCTGAGCCGGACTGGCAGCCGGAGCGGTGCGCTGCGGCTCAGCGGAGGCAGCAGCCTTGCTCTGAGACTGCTGAGCAGCAAAGAGCTCATCCTGACGGTTGACGTTGGAGTCGGAGAAGCCCGTAGCGATGACGGTGATACGCACCTGATCGCCCAGGGACTCGTCGACAACGGTACCGAAGATGATGTTCGCCTCGGGGTCGACGGCGTTGGCGACAACGTCGGCGGCGTCGCTGATCTCCTGGATGCCCAGGTCCTTGGAACCGGCGATGGAGAGCAGCACGCGCGTGGCACCATCGATGGAGCTCTCGAGCAGCGGGCTGGAGATGGCCTGCTGGGCAGCGTCGACGGCACGGGTATCCCCAGAAGAAGTACCGATACCCATCATGGCGGTACCGGCCTGCTTCATGATGGTCTTAACATCGGCGAAGTCCAGGTTGATGATACCGGGGACGGTGATGAGGTCGGTGATGCCCTGGGTGCCCTGGGAAAGGACGCCATCGGCAATCGCGAAGGCCTCGAGCATGGTGGTCTTCTTCTCGGCGATGTCGAGCAGCTTATCGTTAGGGATGACGATCATGGTATCGACGCAATCGGAGAGGGTCTTGATGCCCTCCTCGGCGCTCTTCTTGCGCTTGCGGCCCTCGAAGGTGAAGGGCTTGGTCACGACGGCGACGGTCAGTGCGCCGACCTCGTTCATCGCGATATCGGCAACGATGGGAGCGGCGCCGGTACCGGTGCCACCGCCCTCGCCGCAGGTGATGAACACCATGTCGGCGCCAGCGAGCGCCTCGGCAATGTCGTCGCGGGACTCATCGGCAGCCTTGCGGCCAACCTCGGGGTTGGCGCCGGCGCCCAGGCCGCGGGTGAGGTCGGTGCCGATGTGCACCTTGATATCGGCATCAGAGATCGCGAGTGCCTGAGCATCGGTGTTGATGGCAACAAACTCGACGCCGCGGATGCCCTCTTCGATCATTCGATTGACCGCGTTGGTACCGCCGCCGCCGACGCCGACCACCTTAATGACGGCAAGGTAGTTGTTGATCTCTGTCTCGTGCATGTCGGTCCTCCGAACAAAGGTTATAGCCATAGCATGGGTCGACCCCTGCGCACATTAACCTTCAGGTTGAAAGTAAATGCAAAGGTAAACCGTATTATGTTTGCACATTATGAACGCATCAGTCAAATAATTGACCGTGAAAACCAAACAAACCAGATAAACGGCGTGGTATGGCCCCTCAACAAAGCATCAACCAGCGCTACGAGGTCGGAGCATTCCTAAATGTGTAGTTGCCCGGAGAGCGCACATTGATATACGTTACGCCCTCTACCTGCGAAAGCAACTTGGTGACTACGCGTTCCTTCTTGGCGATATCGTCCGAATCGCCCAGCGACACCTCAATGCCGTTATTGAGGTTTGCCGAGATGGCTTCGACCGAAGGCGTGGAAATATCCTTGACTTGTCCCAAGAACTCGCTCGAAAAACCACGCACATAATCCAGGCCGGCCTTAACGGCCTTGGAGCTCACCGCCTGGCCGGAAACCGGAGCGACATCCGCCGAGACATCAGTCAACAGCACCGCGCCATAATGCTTAGCGAGCGCCAGCGCGGCATCGATTCCGGTCAAGGTATTTGAACCCTGCCCTGTCGTGATGACGTTGCCCTGGTCGTCCACTTCGACCGACGTCGACAGTGGGGCGATCCAAGTGTCATCATCCCCGATGGCCCAGGCAAGGTCATCGGAGCTGATATAGGCAATTGCGATGACCTTGCGCTCCATCGGCGTAATGATGAGCGTATGCGGAAACTGACGCTGGACATCCACGCCCGAGACCCACGGGTTCTGCTTGAGGTCCTCGGTAATCTGGTCGGGATCGACGTTAAAAAGCGACGTTCCCTCGGGCAAATCGATCAGCTGGATAGCATCGTGCTTCGTCACATGCTCGCTGCCTTGAATCTGAATATCAGTGGCGGTAAACAATCCAGAGTTGATCACCACGATGGCAACGACGACGAGCACGACCAAGACGGCCAGAACGCCGCCCACGATTTTGCCTTTGCCCGCAACGACAGAAGCGGCGTCTGATGTTTTATTTGCCATCGCTCCAAGTGAAGATAACGGGTTGAAACCTTTTTTACTCGAAGGCTTCTTGGCGGTAGCCGGCACCGATGTCAGCGAGCGCGGTTTCGATGCGCCCAGCGTGCGACCTGGACGCGCCGCTTTAGTTCCCGTCGAGGGCTTGGGAGCCGCCATGGGACGGGCAGGCTTGGCGCCCATAACAGGCTTTGACGTCATCGAGGGACGCGAGGACTTTTTTGCGGCCGGACGATTACCGAGCTGCGAGCCGACGACCGGACGACTGGTCTGTCGAGCATACCCGACAGACTTAGAGTGCGCGACGGTATTGCGTTGAGGTTTGGCAGGCGCGCCGGAACGCCCTCCGGCGCGGCGGAAGGTGGGTTTCGATGCTCTAGAAGCCGAGGAATTTAACTTCCGGTCTGAGCTCGATGCCATACGCCTCCCTCACCTTTCCGTGCACATGTCTAATAACCGCGGCAACGTCATCGGCCGAGGCAGTTCCGTTATTAACGATAAAATTAGCGTGAACGGGCGAAACTTCCGCGCCGCCAATCGAAAAACCCTTTAATCCACAATCCTCGATAAGCTTGCCCACACTCGCATCGGGCGGGTTGCGAAAGACAGACCCGCAGGATGCGCGACCCATGGGCTGCGTACGCTTGCGCCTTGTAAGGTACCGCTCCATGCGCTCGCGAATGTCGGCCTTGGGCGCCGGTTTAAGCTTGAACACGCACTCGAGGATGATCTCATTGCGGGGAAGGCTACATTCGCGGTAGTCCCAAGTGATCTCGGACCCCGCATAATGCTTGATACCGGATGCCGGGTCAAACGTTACGACATCCTCAACCAGCGAGCCAATCCACTCGGTCCGTGTGCCGGCATTCATGGATATCGCACCGCCGACCGAACCAGGAATGCCAACGGCAAACTCAAGGCCCGAGAGGCTACGCGACAGGGCATCGTTGACCAGGCGCGCAAACATCACGCCCGCACCGACCGTCAGCGTACAACCGTCATCGGCAACAACCGTGCGCTGAAACTCACGTCCGAGCGAAATGACGGCACCGCGATAACCGCCATCGGCAACCAGCAGATTGGAGCCCTTGCCGATGATGACCCACGGCACCTGCTCGCGATCGAGCACCGCCACGGCGCGGCGGAGGGCATGATAGCTATGGCACGTCACAAAGAGGTCGGCCTTGCCGCCGATACGATAGCTCGTATGACGCGCAAGGCGCTCGTCCTCGATCACATCCGTGTCGATCATGCCCGAGAGCGCCATGACGGCGTTAAACAGACCCATTAGACTTAAGCGTCTTTCTTGGCAGTCAGATACTCAATGAACTCGGGACCGACGGTCGTAACGTCGCCGGCACCCATGGTGAGCAGCAGGTCGCCCTCGCCCACCATCTGCTCGAGCTCCTGATTGAGCTCAAGACGGCTGGAGCAGTACACGACCTCCTTGCCAGGATGCTTGGCGCGCACGGTATCGGCGAGCATCTTAGAGGTGACACCCGGAATGGGCATCTCGCCAGCCGAGAACACATCAATCAGCAGCAGTTTATCGGCATTGGCAAATGCATCGGCAAAGTCGTCGCACAGGGCCTGCAGGCGCGAATAGCGGTGCGGCTGGAACACGACATCGACGTGCTTGTAGCCCAGCGAGGAAGCGGCAGCAAGCGTCGCCTTGATCTCGGTGGGGTGATGGCCGTAATCATCGACCACGGTGATGCCATCGATATCGCCCACGTGGGTAAAGCGACGGCGGACGCCCTCAAAGCTCGAGAGCGCCTTGGCGGCGGCGTCGATGTCAAGGCCCAGGACATGGGCGACGGTGAGCACCGCCGTGGCGTTGAGCATGTTGTGGCGACCGGGGTTGCTCTTGATCTCCACAGCGTGCTCAGTGCCGTCCTCAAAGCGAACGATAAAGTCACTCTGGATGCCCTTGACATCCGGGTGCACGCAGACGATGTCGTTGCTCTCGGCAAAGCCGTAGGAAAGCACGTGACGGCCCGTCGACTTGGCGAGCTCGACCAGATGCGGGTCCTCGCCGCAGACGATGACGGTGCCGTCCTCGCCCACCAGGCTCATGAATTTGGCGAAAGTTGCCTCGATCTCCTCGATACCCGAGTAGTGATCGAGGTGGTCGGCCTCGACGTTGGTCACAATGACCACGTTGGGGTTCAGGAACAGGAAGGAGCTGTCGGACTCGTCGGCCTCGGCGACAAAGTAGTCGCCCGAGCCGTTCTTGCCGTTCGTGTCATAGCCCTCGACGATGCCGCCGATCAAGAAGCTCGGATCCAGACCCATGCGGTCGAGCATGGTGGCGCACATCGAAGACGTGGTGGTCTTGCCATGCGTGCCGGCAACAGCGACGGTGGTGTAGCCGTGGCCCAAAGCAGAGAGCATCTTGGCACGGGGCCACACGGGAATACCCAGCTCGCGAGCGCGCACGAGTTCAGGGTTGGACTCCGGAATAGCGGTGGACACAACAACCACGTCGGGCTTGACCTCGTCGATCGTGGCGGCCTCATGGCCCACATGCACCTTCACACCAGCGCGGGTAAGCTGGCGGATATAACGTGACGTCTTAAGGTCGGAGCCGGTAACGGCATAACCGCGCTCGTGCAGAACGAGGGCGATGCCGCTCATGCCGGCGCCGCCGATACCGATAAAGTGGGCGCTCTTAAACTCGGGCGCGGAGGTTGCAGTCTGGGAATCAGCCATGTGCTCGTGTACTCCTTGCGTAAACACTGCCTGTAACCCGTTAACTGTACCGCACCTACCGCATCAGCGCGAGGGCGACCGACGATATCCCGTCTAACTAACGCAAACCCTCTACCGCATCCGCCAGAAGAGCGGCGGCCCTATCCTGAGCCAGACCACGCGCCGCCTGACGCATGGCGTCGCGTGCCGCCGCGTCATCGACCAGGTGCAGCAGCTCATCGGCAAAGGCAGAACCGTCGATATCGGCATCGGCACAGAGCACGCCGGCCCCGGCGTCGACCAGATAACGGGCATTGGTGGTTTGGTGGTCGGCCGTCGCATGCGGGTACGGCACGAGCACCGAGGGCACGGCGAGCGCAGCGATCTCGGCCACGCTCGATGCGCCCGAACGCGATAGCACCAAATCGGCAGCAGCCAGCATGTCGCCCATGTTGTCGATGTAAGGCTGGACGCGGTAACGCTTCGCCTCCTCGGGCGTCAGCGCCAAAGCGCGCTCGGTCTCCTCAAAGCCGTCGGCACCCGTCGAATGCAACACATAGAGGTTCTTGCGCGAAAGCAGCTCGTTTTTGAGCGAAGCCACGCGCTCGTTGAGGTGCTGGGCGCCAAGTGAACCGCCAAAGACGAGCAGCAGCGTAGCGTCCTCGGGAACGCCAAGTGCCTTGCGGCCGCGAGCGCGATCGCCCTCGATCACCGAGCGACGTACGGGGTTGCCGGTCATGAGCACGTGGTCAGGGTCACCTTCGCGCTCAAAGACCGAACGCGCTGCCGGCACCGAGATGCACACGCGAGCGGCGTGGGAGTTCATCATCTTGTTGGCCAGGCCCGGAACAGAGTTCTGCTCATGCAGCAGATACGGAACGCCTGCGCCCTTGCACCACCCCAGCAACGGAACCTCGACATAGGCACCAAAACCGATGGCGGCATCGGGCTTGCCGACCTTTGAGAAATGACTGGCGAGCGCACGCTTGGCCTTGTTGACACGCCACAGCGAGGTCAGCGCCGTCCAAGGACGGGAGCGGTCGAAGCCCGTAACCGTAATGGGCACAAAATCAAACCCAGCCTCGGGGACCAGACGACCCTCGAGCTTGCGCGACTGGCCCACGAACACAACGTGGTGGCCACGGTCACGCAGCTCTTCGGCCAAGGCGAGCGCGGGGTTGATATGCCCTGCCGTGCCGCCGGCTGCAATAGCAACGGTCATCTTATCGGTCATGGTAGTCCCTTCGTACACGCGGTCCCTGGTCGTCGGTGCGCAAACGCGCCGACGGGTCCGAGTTCAAATCGATTCGATTATATCCGCCGCCCGCGTTGCGAGAGCAGGGGCGCTGCGGACGACCTTGCGGAGCCGTTCGCGGGCGTGGACGAGCTGCCGGCTCGGATGCAGAACCATCCAGAACGGTAAAGCCACTACGCGAAGGTCGTTCACCGCGCACATGGGCCACGCCGGCGGTGCTCTCGTCCATAACGGCAAAGCTCTCACGGCGGCGGGCGTACTCATCGCGGCGGGCGCTCTCGTACGAAACGCGCAGGATCAACCCGGCAAGCATGAGCGACACGATAATCGACGAACCGCCGTAGCTAATAAACGGCAACGGTTTGCCCGTCATGGGAAACACGTTGAGGATGCCAAGCGCGTTAATCAAAAACTGCACCGCGAGAATGACCGCGGAGCCAGACGCCATGAGCGCGCCCCGACGATCGGTCGCCTGCTCGGCAATGCGAAACGCCGAGTAGATCAGCATCGCAAACACCAAGAAGAACAGCACGGTTCCGACAAAACCGACTTCCTCGCCAATGATGGCCAGGATGTAGTCATTGTGCGCCTCGGGCAGATACGAGTACTTCATGGTTGAGTTGCCGATGCCACGGCCGAACAGACCGCCCGAGGCAAAGGCCATGATGGCAAGCGTGGCCTGATAGCCGTCACCATACTCGTCGGCCCAAGGGTTCAAGGCAACCTGAATACGCACCATACGGTACGGCTCTGCGACAAGCGCAATCACGATCACGAGAATGCCGAAGATTAGCACGCCGATGATAAATCTGGGGTCGAGACCCGCAAACAACGCCATGCACATAAGGGTCAACAGGATGATCAGGACAGTACCGAAATCGGGCTGGATAAAGATCAGAAAGAGCGAAATACCCAGGTAGATGCCCATCTTGCGAAGGAATTCGTTGATGTTGCCACCGGGCGAAAAGAAGCGATCAAGCATGATGGCCGAATACGCAATGGCAAATGGCTTTAAAAACTCGGAAGGCTGGAACTGAATACCGGCGATGTTGAGCCAGCGCGTGGCGCCACGGCTGCCGCTGCCCACCAAGAACACCAGAAGCAGTAGCCCTATCATGCCGATAAGGAAGATCCTGAGCACATCCTCCCCAAACCAGCTGTCCGGCAAAACGCGCACGATGGCAATCAGCGCCAGAACACCGACCACGGCAAACGCGGCCTGTCGACCCAGAAAAAACGTCGCCGAGCCATTCTCGTGCAGCGCCTCGACCGAAGACGCCGAGTACACCATCAGCAGGCCAAAGCACACCAAAGTAAACAGGCAGGCCATGAATATCAAACGGGGGCGCATGATACGGGCGGGAACGCCGGCAATATAGCGTTCGCTAAACGACTGCCCGCCGCGGCCGGAACGCGGTGTTATGCGCCGCGAGGAAGCACGGTCCGAGTCGGGCCTCCTCATACCTTGTCGGGGGCTCTCCTCTCTCACCGCAACCCCTATTCCATTTGTGATTTCGCTGCAGCGGCAAGCTGGGCCACGTAGTCCTTAAACACGCGGCCGCGCTCCTCATAGCCCGAGAACTCATCGAACGAAGAGCAGGCAGGAGAAAGTAAGATCACGTCACCACGGCTCGACAGCGAACGGGCGACGTCCACGGCGTCGCGTAGGTCATCCGCCTGGGCGATATCCACATCGCCATCGACATCGGCCTCGTCCATAGCGGCGGTGAAGCGCTCACGCGCATCGCCAAAGCAGACGACCGAGCGCACGTTGTCCATAATGAAGCGCGCGAAGTCCGTGAGCGGCGTGCCCTTATCGTGGCCGCCGAGCAGCAAGATCACATCGTCATCGGGAAATGCCGTCAGTGCCTTCTCGACCGCATCGGTGTTGGTCGCCTTGGAATCGTTGACGTAGCGCACGCCGTCAATCTCGCCACACGGCTCCACGCGGTGCTCGAGCGGCTGGAACGAGGCCAGACCGCGGCAGACGCCATCGACATCGGCACCGACTGCCAGGGCAGCCGTGGCAGCGCACAGGGCATTGATAACATTGTGATGGCCCGAGATCTTGAGCTCGGATGCAGCGATGAGCGGGGTCTCGACGCCCTTCAGGCGCACGACCATCTTGCCGTCGCGCACAAAGGCGGCATCCTCGCCCTCGGGCTCGTCAAAAGCGACCTTGCAGATGCGACGACCCGGCGTGTAGATGTACTCATCGAACTCGTGAATGCCGGCGTCTTCGACGTCGACAACCGCCAGATCGTCATCGACCATATTGTCAAACAGTTTGACCTTGGCAAGCGCGTAGTTCTTATGGCTCTTATGCCAGCCCAAGTGGTCGGGAGTGATGTTGAGCAGCACCGCCACGCGCGGGTGGAGCTCGGTGGTCGTAGCAATCTGATAGCTCGAGAGCTCAGCCACAAACCACTCGTTGTGGGCTCGGCCGTCAATCTCGTTGACCGGCGGCTCGCCGATGTTGCCGACAGCAACGCTGGCCTCGCCGGCAGCCTTGAGCAGATAATCAGTCAGCGACGTGGTGGTCGTTTTGCCGTTGGTGCCCGTGATGGCAATCCAGTTATCGGGCGACAGGCGATAGGCAAACTCGGGCTCACCCATAATCTGAGCGGCATGTTCGCGCCCGGCCTTAAAGAAGCCCGAGAACTCCGAGATGCCCGGGCACGTCACGCATACGTCATAGGCGCCCTCGACCTGTTCGGTCCCATAGACAAACGACGCACCAGCAGCCTCGAGCGCACGCGTGGCGTCATTGGGCTCAGAGGTGCCGCCGCCATACACGGTAACGGCGCTTACGCGCTCGGGATGTGCCAGCGCCCAGCGGGCGACATCGAGACCGGATTTGCCCTGACCCAAAACGAGCAGGCTAAAGACATCAGCAAGAGGCATGAAAGACCACTATCCCAACTGGAAGAACAGAGCAAGGCCAACGGCACCAAAGGCCGCAGCGATAATCCAAAAACGGATGACGACCTTGGTCTCGGCCCAGCCCTTCTTTTCGAAATGATGATGGATGGGCGCCATAAGGAAGACGCGCTTGTGCGTAAAATGGAAGTAGACAACCTGAATCATGACCGACAGGGTCTCAACGATAAACAGGCCGCCGATGATGAGGGAGACGACCTCGGTGTTGGTCATGATGGACGTGCAGGCAAACGCGGCGCCCAGAGCAAGCGAGCCGGTATCGCCCATAAAGATGCTCGCCGGATAGCAGTTGAACCACAGAAAGCCCAAGCAGGCACCGGCACACGCGGTACAGAAGATGGACAGGTTCACGTCTCCGTGCAAAAACGCCATGGCAGCCATGGCGAGCATGGCGATCATGGAGGTGCCGCCAGCAAGACCGTCAAGGCCATCGGTCAGGTTCACGGCATTAGAAAGACCGGCAATCATCAGCCAGCAAAAGACAATATAGAGCCACGGGAACGAATAGCCGCAGATGGTGGTCGAAAGCACGCCAAGGTCGATCGTCAACCCACCGGGAAAACGAATCTCGGGGGCGACGCCGCACCAGTTGACGGCAAGTACCGTAAAGGTGACACAGATAATGGTTAGGCCGATCATCTTGGCATGAGGCGTCAGACCGAGCGAGCGCCCATGCGTAACGGAGGTCAGGTCGTCGATCAGGCCCAGCACGCCGGTCGCCAGCGTGGCGAGCAGTACGAGTACGAGCTCGGTGGTGAGCTTGCCCATCAGCAGGCAGGTCAGCGAGATCGCGACGAGGATGACAACGCCACCCATGGTGGGCGTTCCCTGCTTAACCAAATGACGCTTGGGGCCGTCGGCACGAACCTGCTGGCCGATACCCTCGACCTTGAGCAGCTTGATCCACCACGGCATGAGCAGCAGCGCAATGGCTGCGGCGATGCCAAGCCCCAAAAAAGCCTGATACGTTGGATACGAGGGATTGCCGAACATGGGCTAGCACACACCTTCCACAAAGCGGTCGAGCTCAACAAAGCGGGAACCCTTGACCAGTACAACATCATGTTTTTCAAGCGCGCCGCCCATGCGGTCGAGCACCTGCTGATAATCGGAGAACACCTGGATGCGGTCCTCGTCCATGCCCATCATGCGTGCGGCATCGGCCATAAGCTGGGCCAGCTCACCACCCACGCACGCCAGCATGTCGAGCTTCTTGGCGGCGGCATAGGCGCCCACGAGCTCATGCATGCGAGGAGCCTCATCGCCCATCTCGCCCATCTCGCCCAGGATCGCCATGCGAGACCCCGTGCACGAAAGCGAGCACAGCAGATCGAGACCGGCCGCCATCGATTCGGCGCTGGCGTTATAGGAGTCATCGATGACGCGGGCACCGCTCTTGGCGCGCTTGATCTCCTGGCGGTGACCGGTGATCGTGAGGCCCCTAAAGGCAGCATCGATCTGCTCGGGCGTCACGCCCAGGCGATAGGCAACCGCGGCAGCCTTAACGGCATTAGGAACGGACTGCACGCCGGGGATGGCAAGCATGGTATCGATCGTCTCGCCCTGACCAAAATCGAGCGTAAAGACCGGACGGCCCTCGTCATCAGCTCGAACGTCGCGGGCACGGACCTCATCATCGTCCGAGACGCCGGCCAGCATCACATCGATACCAGCAGGCTGGGCGAACGTATCGCGAATGAACGGCGTAAAGTCGTCCTCACCGCCCAAAACCAGCAGCGGCAAGAAGTCGCCGGCGGCGCACATACCCTGGACAATCTCGGCCTTAGCGCGGGCGATGTTCTCGCGGCTGCCCAAAATGCCGATATGAGAGGTGCCGATCTTGCTCACGATGGCAAGGTTGGGATTGGCAGACTGAGACAGGCGCTCGATCTCGTGGAAATGGTTCATGCCCATCTCGAGCACCAGGACCTCGGTATCGGCCGGAGCGGAAAGCACCGTGAGCGGCATGCCGATCAGGTTATTGAAATTGCCCTTGGTGGCCCAGACACGATAGCGCTTGGCGAGCACAGCGGCGAGCACGTCCTTGGTCGTCGTCTTGCCGATGGAACCGGTAATGCCAACGACCAGGCAGCCAAGCTCCAGGCGATACGCATGCGCCAAACGCAGCAGAAACTCCTCGGGATCATCGGTCAGCAAGATGGCACAGCCCTTGTCCTGCGCCAGCGAGACCAGCTCGGCCTCGGGCTCACGCGTCATCACGACGGCGCCGGCACCCGACTGGACGGCACGGGAAGCAAAATCATTGCCGTCGACGTTTTCACCGGGAAAGGCGACGAAAATCGTCCCTTCCTCGACCTGGCGCGAGTCGATAACGCACCCGCGGCATACCCGATCGGCTTCTCCCGTCACGGTTCGGGCCCCTGTTGCGGCCGCGAGGTTGTTGACGGCGATCTCTATCATTGCAGCTCCCCTGTAAACCTAATAATGCTATCGGCGTATTGTATCCCAGCGCCGCGTATGCGTGGTGCAGGGCATGTGAACACCCCTCATATGGGACAACAAACCACGCCCCAAAGATTGTAACCCCCTACTTCGTGTGCGGGATACCCAGCACGTCGAGCGCGTTGGCCATAATGAACTGGAACGGAACCGCAGCGGCATCTGAGCCGCTCGGCGTTCCGTCGAGCGTGATATAGCACAGCACCTTGGGCGATTGTGCCGGTGCAAAGCCCATAAAGGACGACATGTAGTTCTCCTTGAGGTAGCCGCCGTTCTCGTCGGCACGTTCGGCCGTACCGGTCTTACCCGCCACGTCATAGCCGTCAACCGCGCCGCCAACGCCCGTTCCCTCCGACACGACCGTCTGCATGCACGATGTCACCTGGGATGCGGCATCCTCCGAAATCGCGCGCTCGCCTTCGCCCCAGTCCTTCTCGTCACCTTTGCTGGACTTATAGAAGTGCGGGGTCATCATCACGCCGCCGTTGGCGATGCCGCCCACGGCACGTGCGATCTCAATCGGCGAGACAGACAGCGCCTGTCCAAAGCTCATCGAGCCCAGCGTGGCGCCGTCATACTGGTCACGCTCCTTGACGATGCCCAGGCTCTCGCCCGGAAAATCGACACCGGAGCTATGACCGATGCCCCACTTGTCCACATAGGCGGCAAAGTCGTCAGCACCGATCTTGCGCCCCACCAGGACAAAGCCCACGTTGGACGAACGGCGCATCATCTCGCGCACATCCATGGTCATGGCATAGTCGCGCTTGTCGGCATCGGTGACGGTATCGTCGCCCACCTTGATGCTCGCCGGCACCTCAAACGACGTACTCGACCGCACGACACCCAAGTCGAAGCCGGCGCCCGCCACGAGCGTCTTAAAGACCGAGCCGGGCTCGTAGGCGTCGGTGACCAGGCGCAGGTTCATATCCTCGGTCTTGGCGTTTTCCAGATCGGTCTGGTCGTAAGTCGGGTACGAGCAAGCAGCGAGAATTTCACCGGTCGTGGGGTCGGTGACCAAAGCCGAGCCGTTCTTGGCCTTAGTCTTCTCGACAGCCTCTGCCAGGGCATCCTCGGCCGCACGCTGGATATTGACGTCGAGCGTCGTCACGATATCAACGCCGTCGACCGCAGCCACCTTTTTATAGGCACCGCCCGCGATATAGCTGCCGTCCCTCGCGCGTTCGCGTACGAGAGAACCGTTCGTACCGGTCAGAAGCTTGTTGTATTGCTTTTCGAGACCCGTCAAGCCGTCGTTGTCTACATTCACTACACCCAGCACCTGCGATGCCAGATTGCCGTATGGATATACGCGCTTCATAGCCTGCTCAAAAAGCACGCCGGGCAGGTTCTTCTTCTCCAGCGCCGCAGCATCGTCTTCGTCCACCTGGCGCTTGATATACACCCAGGTTCCATCGGACTCAACGAGCTTGCGGCAGGTCTTTTTATCGATTCCAGTTGCCTTGACCAGCGCCGACACCGTCTTGTCAACATCCTCGACAAGCTGCGGGTTCACGGCGATGTTGCGACATTCGACCGACGACGCCAGCACGTTACCGTTGCGGTCGTAGATGGTACCGCGTTTGGCATAGAGGGTCTGCGCAAGCAGTCGGCGCGCATCGGCACGCTCGCGCAGTTTATCGGCTTCGACAATTTGATAGTCGGCAAGGCGAAAGACGCCCAAGCCCAAGCCAAGCCCAATGAAGCCCATGACGGCTTTGCGGCGAGGCAGAGGCGTGCCTGTGAGCCATTCGGTCGACGAACTCTTGCGCGACCTGGTGTTATGCACTTGGGGGCCGCCCGAGCCGCAAAGTCGCGACGCCGGGTCGTTGCCACGGGACTGCCCGGCGTTGTAAGATTGCCGACCCGTTCCTTGATAACCAGAACGCCCCCGCGACGAGGGACGTCCAGAACCGCGGCCCCCATCGGAACCGCGGCGATAGTCATTTGTCATACTCAGCTACCGTCTTGCTACTGAGCGGTCGCGGTCGCGTTGGCGCCCGCGGCTGCATCCTGCGAAAAGTCAAGTGTAACGCTCTCGCTGGGCTCCACCATGCCATAAGCGCCCGCAAGGTCGCGAATGCGCGTGTCGGCGCCATAGACCGAATGCATGACCTCCAGGTCGGAGCTCTCATCGGTCGCCTTTTCGAGCGTGTTGGTAAGCTCGGCGTTGCTGTTGAGCACCTGGGCCGTAACGCCGGCGAGCGCCACGCGGGCGACGCCGATCGTCATGAAGATAGCCGCAATGATGCAAAACGTTTTAAGAACGCTCATGAAAACCGGGCTTACCGCCTGGTTTGCCTGACGGCCCGCGCCCGTGTAGACATCAAAGCGCGGCGTGCGCTGCTCACGGGGAGCAACGGGGGCCTGCGGCGTCTCACGATAGGCGGGCATGGCGTTCATATCATAGGCGAGTGCTGCGTTTGAAGTGTTGTAGCCCATGATATGCCGCCTCCCATCCCGAGTACGTTGGTAGTGTGTTTAAGCTTCGTTTATGGTGCGAGCGGGAGGTCCAATATCGCGCGGTCGCGCCTACAGACGCTGCGCCACGCGGATTTTGGCTGATCTCGCCCGAGGGTTGCGCTCAACCTCATCAGGCTGGGCAACCAGGGGTTTGCGGGTGATGACCTTGAGTATCGGCACGTTGCCGCACACGCACACCGGAATCTCCGGCGGACACGTGCACCCCTGGCTCATCTCCTTAAAGTGGTTCTTTACGATACGGTCCTCGAGCGAGTGATACGAAATGACGCAGATACGTCCGCCCGGGTTGAGCCACCTGGTGGCGGCATCAAGCCCTCGTTCGAGCACATCGAGCTCGTGATTGACCTCGATGCGAATGGCCTGGAAACTTTTCTTGGCCGGGTGTCCACCATGCCGACGAGCGGCAGCCGGGATACCCGCCTTGATGATCTCGACAAATTGGCCGGTGGTTTCGATCGGTTCTTGCTCGCGGCGGCGCACGATCTCGCGCGCGATCTGCGAGGCGAACTTCTCTTCGCCGTAGACGCGTAGAATCCGGGCGAGGTCGTGTTCGTTATAGGTGTTGATGACCTCAGCTGCGTTTAAGGTGTTATTGCCCGGATCCATCCGCATGTCCAATGGGGCGTCCTCGTTATACGAAAAGCCCCTGCCAGGGATATCGAGTTGCGGTGACGAAACGCCCAAATCGAACAGGAAGCCATCGACCCCGGGCACCTCGGCCGAGCAAAGCAGCTCGTCCAAGTCGCCGAAGTTGCCCTTCAGCAGCTGGTGCGGAACGCCGGGAACCTCGCGGTCCAGACGGGCGCCAGCGGCCTCGAGGGCCATGTCGTCCTGATCGACGCCGAGCAAAAGGCCCGTCTCCCCCACCTGTGCGGCCATCTTTACCGAATGGCCGGCACCGCCAAGGGTGCAATCGCAGACAACGGAGCCGCTCTTTAGCTGCAGCGACTCAAGCACTTCGCCGAGCATGACAGGTTCATGCCGATATTCTTGTGTCAAGATCCCACGCTCCATCCGTTACCCGTGCCTTGCCCTTACGAGAAGAAGAGGTCCAGCAGGGCCTCATCGTCATCGTCCTCATCGGCCGCGGCGCGATCCCAAACCTCAAGGTGGTCGTAGTTGCCCACAACCGTGACCTCGCGGTCGAGGTTCGCCTGCTTGCGGAGAGACTCGGAAAGACCGATACGACCGGCGCTGTCCACATCCATCGACGTGGTGCGCTTGTTGATCGCCCTCATGAGCTTCTGGTCGTTAATGTCACGCGGGTTAAAACCCTCGTGGCCCTCACGACCCGCGAAGAGTCCTTCGACCCACTTATCGAAGGCCTCGGCAGAGAACACGTACAGAGCATCGACATCCAGGGCTTTGAACACGCGAACGTGCTCTCCAAGCTCCTCGCGAAGGGGTGCAGGCAGGGACAGACGACCTTTTGCATCGAGATTGCGCTCGTATGCACCAGTCATTCCCATGTGCGCCCTCCCCTCGGTTACTCAGATGGCACGTACGCGGGGAACCACCCCGCCTGTCGACGTCATCAATAATATGGGGAACCGCCCCATTTTTCAACACCTTTCCCCACCCCTTCCCCCACCCCTCCCCACCATTCCACCCCCAATATGTTGTAAAACACCCCCGAGCATATGTTCGAAAACACAATATGTTGTGTTTGCAGCAAAGGCGGGATGCCACCTGTAGAACCACGCCCGCGAACCTCAACCTTCAAGTTGACCTTGAGGCGATTTTTACGTCCCTTTACACGCCGTTCACATCGCCCCCAAACTCCCCCACCCACGGTACACACGGCCCACCGCCGCGTCGGTGTCTAGCGAAAAATGGGACGAGCCCCAGATTGCCCATGCGCGCAAAAGTGCGTCTCGGCAATCTGGGGCCCGTCCCCTTTAGTATTTATAAATATGCAGGTCAGCGAGGTGCTAGCGATGTGCTAGCGGATGCGCCGCCAGATAGACCTCGGTCAGTTGCGTTCGGTCGACATGCGTGTAGACCTGGGTGGTCGAAATATCGGCATGGCCCAAAATCTCCTGCAGCACACGCAGGTCGGCACCGCCCGCGAGCATGTGGGTGGCAAAGGAGTGGCGCAAGGTATGGGGATGGAGCCCCACCAGCCCCACCTGACGCCCATACCGCTCGCATATCGCATGCACGGCCTGGCGCGACAGGCGACGTCCGTTCTTATTTAAAAAGACCGCCGAGGTCTCGGTTCCGCGGGCATGGGCCGCCAAGCGAGAACGTCCCTCAGTTACATAGAGCGTCAGAGCTCGCGCCGCGCTTCCCACCAGTGGGGACAGGCGTTCCTTTGAGCCCTTACCGCGAACGAGTACAAAGCCATCGTCAATATGGATATCGCCCACATCGAGCCCAACCAGCTCACTCACACGCAAACCGCATCCGTAGAGCACTTCCAAGATGGCATGGTCGCGCAGTCCCATCTCGCCCTCGGGAAAGTCTTGATCGAGCAGCGCCGAGACATCCTCCACCGATAGATACTCCGGCAAACGCTCAGCCTTTTTAGGCAGGCGCAACGCCGCCGTCGGGTTTTGGGCCACGGCCCCATCGCGCACCAAAAAGGCATGCAGGCCCTTCACGGCAGCAAGCGCGCGCTCCACCGAGGCGTCGGAATAGCCTCCGCCGCGGCGATCGGCGACAAAGCCCCCCACGACCTGACGGGTCACCTCTTCAAAAGACACAATACCCGCCCGCTCCAGATAGGCGCAGTACGTCGTCAGGTCACGACGATAGGCCACAATCGTGTTGCGCGCCAAGCCCCGCTCGACCGCGAGGTAATCGAGATACTCCCCCGCCGCCACGGCGAGCGACGAGGGAGTAGCTTCGGTATGTTCCTTATTCGCCGGCACCCTTAGTCCGTAGCGAGGTTCATGGGCGTCACCTGCAGACGGTCGACACCCTCGTGCTGGCCGATCGAAGCGCGCACGAACTCGCGGAACAGCGGCTGCGGGTTGGTCGGGCGGCTCTTGAACTCGGGGTGAGCCTGGGTTGCCACATACCACGGATGAACGTCGCGCGGCAGCTCGACCATCTCGACCAGGCGCTCGTCGGGCGACAAACCCGAGATAACCAAACCGGCGTCCTCGAGCTGGTCGCGGAAGGCGTTGTTGAACTCAAAGCGGTGACGGTGACGCTCGTAGACGAGTTCCTCGCCATATGCCTCACGAGCAAGAGTATCGGCGGCGAGCTTGCACGGATAGGCGCCCAGGCGCATGGTGCCGCCCTTCTCGGTCACGTCCTCCTGCGAGCTCATCAGATCGATGACGCTATACGGACCGTCCGGATCAAACTCGGAGGAGCTGGCACCAGCAAGGCCAACGACATTGCGGGCGAACTCGCACACGGCGACCTGCATACCCAGGCAAATGCCCAGATACGGAATCTTGTGCTCACGGGCAAACTCGGCCGCGAGGATCTTGCCCTCCAGGGCGCGCTTGCCAAAGCCGCCGGGGACCAGGATGCCCGAGGCGTCGCCCAGAACCTCGGAGACATTCTGCTCGTCGAGGCTCTCGCCGTCGACTAGCTGGACGTCCACATGGCGATCGTAGAAGACGCCCGCATGGTGCAGGGCCTCGATAACCGACAGGTACGCATCGGGCAGCTGCGTGTACTTACCCACGACGGCGATCTTCACCTTGTCGGCGTGATGGTTGGCGTGATTCTGTTTGCGCAGGAACTCGTTCCACTCGCTCATGTCGCGCTCACGCGGATCCAGACCCAGGCGCTCGCAAATGCGCAGGTCAAAGTCCTGCTCGGCAAGCAGCTGCGGAACATCGTAAATGCTCGCGCAGTCCTCGTTGGTAAAGACGCAATCGGTGTCGACGTCGCAGAAGCTTGCGATCTTTCCGCGGATAGCGTCATCGATATGGTGGTCGGAGCGCAGCACGATAATATCGGGCTGGATGCCAAAGCTGCGGAGCTCCTTGACGGAATGCTGCGTGGGCTTGGTCTTGACCTCGTGGGCGGCGGCGATATAGGGAACGAGCGACACGTGGATGTAGCAGACGTTCTCGGGGCCGGCCTCTTTGCGGTACTGACGGATGGCCTCGACAAACGGTTGGGACTCGATGTCGCCGATCGTGCCGCCCAGCTCGGTGATGACTACATCGGAGCCGGTCTGCTCCTCGATGCGGCGGAACTTGTCCTTAATGGCATTGGTGACGTGGGGAATCACCTGCACGGTACCGCCCAAAAAGTCGCCGCGACGCTCACGGGCGATTAGGCTTTTGTAGATGGCACCGGTCGTAAAGTTGGAATCGCGGGTCAGGTTCTCATCAATAAAGCGCTCGTAATGACCCAAGTCCAGGTCGGACTCGTAACCATCCTCGGTAACGAAGACCTCACCATGCTGGAACGGGCTCATGGTACCGGGGTCGACGTTCAGATACGGGTCGGCCTTCTGCATCGTTACTTTGTAGCCACGCGACTTGAGCAGACGGCCCAGCGAGGCCGCGGTGATACCCTTGCCCAGGGACGAAACCACGCCGCCGGTTACGAACACATGCTTGGTCATATTGAGTTACCTGCGCTTCCCGTAGAAGTTGTTTATCCACATCTTACGGGTCTTCATTGTAATACTCGCGCCGCGGACCGTTCGCAATTTTTCTCGCGTGCGATTGCATTTCTCAATCTTGAAACAAAACGCCGCCCGGTTTCCCAGGCGGCGTCGCTATGGCAAGGGTTACATGCTGCTATCGATCAGCAACCTCGTCCTCAAGCATTTCCTGAACGAGCATGCCGGTACGGACGCCCTCAAGATACCACTCGCCACGTTCGGTGAGGCAAATGCCATTTGCAAGCTGACCGCCGTCGTCGCTATAACGCGAGACGACATCAATCATGCCTTCGGAATCCAAGCGATCGATTGCGGCGCGGGCACGATACGGCGAAACCCCCACGCGCTCGGCAAGCGTTTTGCGCGAGAAACCATACGGCCCGCCATTGTCTTCGGTTTGCTGGGCGATCTCCATCAACACCAGCACCTCGACACGCTTCATATCGTTGACACTCGCACGACCCTTGCCCGCCATAGCAGCCTCCTCAAACCGAGCACGAGCATCTAACGCGCCGTGCGCGACCGACACACCTCACGATGTCAGGTAATATCCATCATGCGGCATCCCGCTAAGGATGAAACAGTTATGGTTATTGTATACCGCTCAAATTGTTTCTAGGCAGGTAAACGGCTATTTTTCGCCGAAATAGGCGCTTTATTGATCAAAAAGCCGTACCGGGCGCTAACCCGATACGGCCAAAATGCAATGCAATTACCGCGGTGCTTCAAACTTAGCGATGGAAGAAACCGCGGCGCTCAAACTTGGGCTCGCAGCACACGTTGATACCCAGTTTGCGCAGTACCGTCTCGTCCGTCGGCGAGATGATCACGCTAAAGAAGGCATCGCAACCGCGCAACTGCTCCAGGCCCAAAAGGACGCGAGCGGCCGTCTCACTCGTGGCCGAGGTGATCGACAGCGCCATAAGCGTCTCGTCGGTGTGGAGGCGCGGGTTTTTACTTCCCAGGAAATGCGTCTTGAGCTTGCTGATGGGCTCGATCGCCTCATCGCTAATGACCTCGAGCTCAAGGTCGACGCCCGAGACATGCTTGAGGGCGTTCATAATGAGCGAACTTGCGGCGCCCAGGCGCGTGGAGGTCTTACCGGTCACCACGGAGCCATCGGGCATGACCATGGCGCCTACGGGGCCACCCGTCAGCTGCTCCCTGGTAAGGGCGGCCGAGCGTGCTGGCGAGTAATTCTTGTCGATACCGGCCTTTTTCATAATGAGCTTGAGACGATCAACCTGCTCATCGCCCACGCCGGTGCGGCGCACGGCCTCGACCGCAGAAAAGTAGCGGCGGACGATCTCCATCTTGGAGGCATCGCGACAGGCATCGTCATCGGTGATGGCAAAGCCGACCATATTGACGCCCATGTCGGTGGGGCTCTGGTAGGGGCTCTCCCCCAGAATCTTTTCCATCAGGGCACGGACCACCGGGAAAGCCTCGACGTCACGGTTGTAGTTGACCGTAGTCTTGTTGTAGGCCTCCAAGTGGAAGGAGTCGATGATATTGGCATCGTCGAGGTCGGCCGTGGCGGCCTCGTAGGCAATATTGACCGGATGCGTCAGAGGAAGATTCCAGACCGGGAAGGTCTCAAACTTGGCATAGCCGGCGGCGGTACCGTGCTTATGCTCGTGATACAGCTGCGAGAGGCAGGTGGCGAGCTTGCCCGAGCCAGGGCCGGGCGCAGTCACGACGACGAGCGGACGGGTGGTCTCGACAAACTCGTTCTTGCCATAGCCGTCGTCAGACACGATCAGGTCGACGTCGTGCGGATAGCCCTCGATGGGATAGTGCAGCTTGGCGGGAATGCCGAGCGCGTTCAGGCGGTTGCGGAACACATCGGCAGCAGGCTGGCCGGCGTACTGGGTGATAACCACAGCCGCGACGGCAAAGCCGTTGCCGCGGAACAGGTCAACCAGGCGCAGCACATCCTCGTCATAGGTAATGCCCAGGTCACCGCGAGCCTTGTTCTTCTCGATATGGTTCGCGTTGATCGCGATGATAACCTCGACATCGTCGGCGATGCTCTTGAGCATGCGGAACTTGCTGTCCGGTTCAAAACCCGGTAGCACGCGGCTCGCGTGATAGTCGTCAAACAGCTTGCCGCCAAACTCCAAATACAGCTTGCCGCCAAACTGCGAGATGCGCTCCTTAATGTGAGCGGCCTGCAGCTCGATATACTTCGCGTTGTCGAAACCCTGGCGCATGTATGGCTCCCGTCCCGTTTCCATTTAATGTTCTAGGCGATTATAACGGAGCAGACCCTCCCCGATGCCCAGGCCATCAACAGGCACCAACCAAACACGCGCTTGATAAGTTGCGGTGGAATAGTTCCCGCTTAGTCCCTCAGGACACACAAACAGGAGCTATTCCACCGCAACTTCCCCTTTTTTGGTACAAGCTAACCTGACCCCTTTGCATCAATAATGGAAACATCGCAGGTGGAGCATAAGTCAGCGAGCGCCCGCCAGAGCGAGCAAGGTGACGTGAAAGAGGAGGGCATAGGCCTTTTGGCCATGCCCGACGATTGAACGTCAGATTGCCGCTCTGGCGGGCGCGCAGCGTCGACCGGTTCCGCGGTTTGGTAAAACCGCGGAACAAAAGAGCGCCCCCTCCCGCGCACGGAACGGGAGGGGGCTAAAGGTAGGAGTCTACCGGTGGGTTGACCCCACCGGACAGACGATGACCAGATGATCCTCTACAGGATCGTCAAGGTTTCCGTGGGGTACCCGTTGGGTACTTAGAGCATCACGCAAGCGACGGTCAGGATGATGGCGCAGACGACGGAGAGAGCGACGATGAGCTTAAGGGCAAACTTGAGCCAGGTCGTCCACTCGATCTTGGCCAGGGCAAGACCGCCCATGATGGCGCCAGAGGTCGGGGTGAACAGGTTCACGACGCCGATGGCAGCGGAGAAGATCATAACCATGACCTCGGGCGAGAAGCCGAGCTTAACAGCCAGCGGTCCCATGATGGGCATGGAGACAGTGGCCATACCGGAGGTCGAGGGGATCAGGAAGGACAGGCCGAAGTAGACCAGGAAGCTCATGGGAGCGAAGATCACGCCGGACAGACCAGCCAGAGCATTGGCGGCAGCGTCGAGGACGTAGACGTCGAGGCCGGTGCTAGCCATGAGGACGGAGATACCACGGGCGAGAGCGATGACGAGAACAACGGACATCATGTCGGCAGCGCCGGTGATGAAGGTGTTGACGATCTGCTTCTCGGACAGGCCACCGATGATACCGATCAGGATAGCCATGAGGAAGAACCAGGTGGAAGCCTCGTCGAAGTACCACTGGCCAATGGGCAGGCCGGTGATCAGGGCAGACCAGCCCTGGACGACGGCGTTACCGTCGGCGTCGTAGACAGCGCCAGCGTCAAAGAAGTTGGCGACGCCCTCGTTGAGGTCGGCCAGCGGGATGAAGCCGACGATCATGACGACGAAGGTGAAGGCAAAGGCGATCAGAACACCCTTCTGACGACCGGTGAGCTTGACCTCCTTGTTAACCTCGGAAGCAGCCTTGCCGTGAGCCTCTTCGGCGTCCTTGAGCTCCTGCATCGAAAGGATGGTGGAACCCTTGTCAGCCTTGACCTTCTTGGCATAGTTCATCACGAAGACGATGGACATAGCGGTAGTGACAATCCACAGGACGGCACCGAGGCCGATGATGATGGACTGGTTGACCTCAATGCCAACGCCGGTCAGAGCGTCGACGGCAGCGCCGACGGCGAACGGGTTAACCGTGGAGCCCAGGCAGCCGCAGCCAGCGCCGAGCAGGACGGTGGCGGCACCGACCATGGGGTCGAAGCCAGCGGCCATCATGGTAGCGGCGAGCAGGGCGTAGAAGGGAACGGTCTCCTCGCACATACCATAGGTGGTACCACCGAGGGAGAAGATGAGCATCAGCACGGGAATGAGCATGATCTCATTGCCCTTAAGCTTCTGCACCAGAACGGCAATGCCGTTGTCCAGGGCGCCGGTCTCGGTCATCATGCCGAGGAAGCCGCCGAGGATCATAACGAAGAGGCAGACGGGCAGAGCATCAGCGAAGCCCTTGACCGGGGCGGTGCAGAAATCGCTCAGGCGGGCAGCGGTAACCGCGCCACCGGACGTACCGGAGACGATAACGGTAACAACCGCGACGATTGCCAGCAGAGCAAGAAGAATGGTGAACGATGAAGGCATACCGCGCTTTTTCTTAGCGGTCTCAGTCATAGTTCTCATCCCCCCTTCATAAATCATTTACTGATCTCGCCCGAAGCGGCTCTTCCGTGCCGTGCATGTCGCTCGGTGCGAGATTTTTACCAGACAAAAGCGCTCGGGGTGCGCAGCAATGCACCCCGAGCGAGATGCTAGATGCTCTTACTTGAGCGTAGCGTACATGACAGCCTTGATGGTGTGCATGCGGTTCTCGGCCTCGTCGAAGACCTTGGAAGCGGGGCTCTCGAAGACCTCGTCGGTGACCTCCTGCTCGGTGATGCCGAACTGCTCGCACTTCTCGGCGCCAATCGTGGTGTTGGTGTCGTGGAAGCTGGGCAGGCAGTGCAGGAAGATGGCACCCGGGTTGGCCATAGCCATGACCTCGGAGGTAACACGATACGGGGTGAGCTGAGCGATGCGCTCGGCCCAGACCTCGTCGGGCTCGCCCATGGAGACCCACACGTCGGTGTAGATGACGTCGGCACCGGTGACGCCGTCCTTGACGTCGGTGGTCAGCTTGATGGTGCAGCCGTTGGCCTCGGCGATGGGCTTGCAGGCCTCGATGACGTCGTCAGCGGGCATGCACTCCTCGGGGCCGCAGGCCACGAAGTTCATGCCGAGCTTGGAGCAGACAACCATGAGGGAGCGAGCGACGTTGTTCTTGCAATCGCCCATGAAGACGAGGGTCTTGCCCTTGATGTCGTAGTTGAAGTTCTCCTGGACGGTCAGGATGTCGGCGAGCATCTGGGTGGGATGCCACTCGGTGGTCAGGCCGTTCCACACGGGCACGCCGGACTTAGCGGCGAGCTCCTCGACGTCGTCCTGGGCAAAGCCACGGAACTCGATGCCGTCATACATGCGGCCGAGAACGCGGGCGGTGTCCTCGATGGACTCCTTCTTGCCCATCTGGGACGAACCGGGATCGAGGTAGGTGACGCCCATGCCCAGATCCATGCCGCCGACCTCGAAGGCACAGCGGGTACGAGTGGAGGTCTTCTGGAAGAGCAGGACGATGTTCTTGCCCTCGAGATAGCGGTGCGGAACGCCAGCGCGCTTCATGTCCTTGAAGTTCTTGGAGAGCTTGAGCAGGTACTCGATCTCCTCGGTGGTGAGGTCGAGGAGCTTGAGGAAGCTACGGCCGGAGAGGTTAACACCCATGGTTCGTTTCCTTTCGAAGAAATGAATTCCTTAATTACTTACGTAATAGCGCCCGTTTGACGGGCGAAACCGGTGCGGTTGTAGGGAGACCGCACCGGAAACTGAAAGACTTAGAGGTCCTCGCGCCAGAAGGGCATGCTCATGCAGCGCGGGCCGCCACGGCCGCGGGAGAGCTCGGCGGAGGGCACGACGAGAAGGTCCAGGCCCTCCTTGTACAGCACGTCGTTGGTGACGGTGTTGCGGGCGTAGACGCAGATCTTGCCGGGCTCGACGCACAGGGTGTTGGAGCCGTCGTTCCACTGCTCGCGGGAGGCCGCGATCGGGTCGCCGCCGCCGCAGGGGATCAGCTTGACCTGGTCGACGCCGGTGGCGTCCTCCAGGACGTGCTCGAGGGTGTCCTCGATCAGGCGGATGTTCACGTCGCCCGGGTTCTTGCCGGCGGTCAGCTCGTAGACGCGCAGGGTGCCCATGATGGCGGGGTGGATCGTGAACTTATCGACGTCGATCTGGGTGAAGACCGTGTCGAGGTGCATGAAGGCGCGCGAGACCGGGATGTCGAAGGCCAGGATGCGCTCGACCTTGGAGTCGGAGTTCCAGAAGATGTTCTGGGCCATGACGTCGATGGCGGCTGCCTGGGTGCGCTGGGAGATGCCGACGGCGAGGGTCTTCTCGTTGATGTTCAGCACGTCGCCGCCCTCGGTGTGGAACTGGCAGTCGCGGCGGAAGTACAGGGAGACGTCCTTGTAGTCGGGGTGGTACTTGAAGACGTACTTGCCGTACAGGGTCTCGCGGTTGCGGGTGACCGAGTACATGCGGTTGAGGTTGACGCCCTCGCCGACGACCGCGAACGGGTCGCGGGTGAAGTAGAGGTTGGGCATCGGGTCGATGATCAGGTCGGACTCGGACTCGGAGTTGACCAGGGAGTCGAGGGTCGTGGACGCCGTGAGGGGCATGTCGATCTCGGCCTTGGTCATGCCGGCCATGGTCTTCTTGACGAACTCGAGGTTGTCCTCGATGGAGTCCAGCTTCTCGCGGACGATCTGCGGCATGTGCTGGCCGCGGATGCCTGCCTCGGCGATGTACTGGTCGGTGAACTCGGCGCGGGCGCCGGGGACCTGGTCGAACACCTCTGCGACGAGGTTCTCGAGGTAGAGCACCTCCACGCCCTGGTCCCTCAGGATCTGGGCGAAGGTGTCGTGCTCCTGCTGCGCGACCTCAAGGAACGGGACGTCGTCGAACAGGAGTCGCTCGAGCTCGTCGGGCGGCAGGTTGAGGAGCTCGTCGCCGGGACGGTGCAGGCAGACCTTCCTGAGCTTGCCGATCTCGGAAGGCACGTGCAGACCTTTCGTCATGGCCTCCTACCTTTCTTTCGGGCCCTTGTCAGGGCCGATTCGTTAGCGCCCCTCCGTGTGAGGCGTTATTGCTGACGACATATTTATATCCAAAATCAGCCCATACTTCCACCTCGCCCCCGAACGGTTTTTTATGAGGGGTGAACGGCATACACATATACTTCACGCATGGCACACTTTGATTTAATAAAGTTTATTTACGTGCTTAAATGCTTTTTCAAACCAAATAGCAAATGGAACTTAACTTTATTGAACCACCCTCAAATTGCATATTTCTAATAAAGCTATGAATAGAATTAACGATTCATACCGCGTCTCAACCATTTTCATTTTTATTCAGAAAAAAGTTTGTCCTATTCATTTCTGGTATGCATATTACCGTTTACCAGACGCTTGGTACCGTTCACCGGAAGTTCAGTATAAGGTCCAACGAACACCGGCTCGCCTTACGGCCTCATTTGTAACAACTTGACTTCTCGGTATAGAAAAACAGACCCGCTCCCCTCATGGGAAACGGGTCTGTTATCGATAATCGTAGACAGATTTGAGTGGCTTTGAGAGCCGTCGGAATCCTAGCGATCAAACTCCGCCAGCGCCTCGCCCAGAAGCCTCAGGCCCTCGCGAAGAACGTCTTCGCTCGCGCAGTAGCCCAGACGCGCGCCGCAGGGAAGCTCAAAGCGGCTGCCGGGAACCAGCAGCACTCCCCTCTCGGCCAACAGGCGCTTGCAGAACTCCTCATCGTCCTCGGGAATATCCAGCTGGATAAACGAGGTGGATACGCCCTGCGGCGCCGTCCAAGAGACGCGGCTCTGCGCATCGATCCATGCCTGAGCGATATCACGGTTGCCAAACACGATCTTACGGTTGCGCTCAAGGATCTTATCCTTGTGCTCGAGCACGTAGGTCGCCAGGGCGTCGTTGAACACGCCGCCGCAGATCATGGTGTAGTCACGATAGGTGCGGATGCGGTTGGAGACCTCTCCGTCGGCCACGACCCAGCCCACGCGGGCCGCAGGCGTTGAATAGGTCTTGGACACCGAGTTGGTGACGATGGCCTTCTCGTACACGTCGGCCATCGACATAAAGGCCTCGGTGTTCTCGAGCGGCAGGTACACCTCGTCGCACAGCACATAGGCGCCCACCGAGCGGGCGATCTCGGCAATCTGGCCGAGCGTATCGGCATCGAGCACCGTACCGATGGGGTTCGATGCGTTATTGATGCAGATGAGCTTGGTGTTGGGGTGAACGAGGTGCTTGAGCTGTTCGATATCGGGCTTCCAGCCGAGCTCCTCGCGAAGCTCCCAATACTCGACCTCGGCACCGAGCGTACGCGGAATCTCATAGAGCGGCGCATAGGTGGGCCACTCGGCAATCACATGGTCGCCGGGCTCGACCACGGCCATGATGGCGTTGAGGTTAGCACCCGTACAGCCATTGGTCTGCAAAATGTGATCGGGATTGACCTCGCGACGATACAGCTTGGCGACTTCGGCCTTAAACTCCGGCGAACCCTCGATCCAGCCGTAATTCATCTTCTCGCGATCCAGGCGCTCGTAGAACGTAGCACCGTCCTGCTCGTCAAGTGCGCGAAGCTCACCCATGGTCAGCGACGAGATCGTCGACTGAGCGATATCCCAGGTAGCACTCTTCTCCCAAACGTTGAGCCAATCCTCAACGCCAATTGTCTTGATATCCATGGCCACCTTATCTGATCTTAATTTAGCGTCAATAAACATGAATGGGACGGTGCGAAAGAACCGCACCGTCCCATTGGGAGACATCTAATGTCAGCTAGATGTTTGTATTAAGACCTGTACGGGTCTTTGAAAACCTTAGAGGTCCTCGCGCCAGAAGGGCATGCTCATGCAGCGCGGGCCGCCGCGGCCGCGGGAGAGCTCGGCGGAGGGCACGACGAGAAGGTCCAGGCCCTCCTTGTACAGCACGTCGTTGGTGACGGTGTTGCGGGCGTAGACGCAGATCTTGCCGGGCTCGACGCACAGGGTGTTGGAGCCGTCGTTCCACTGCTCGCGGGAGGCCGCGATCGGGTCGCCGCCGCCGCAGGGGATCAGCTTGACCTGGTCGACGCCGGTGGCGTCCTCCAGGACGTGCTCGAGGGTGTCCTCGATCAGGCGGATGTTCACGTCGCCCGGGTTCTTGCCGGCGGTCAGCTCGTAGACGCGCAGGGTGCCCATGATGGCGGGGTGGATCGTGAACTTATCGACGTCGATCTGGGTGAAGACCGTGTCGAGGTGCATGAAGGCGCGCGAGACCGGGATGTCGAAGGCCAGGATGCGCTCGACCTTGGAGTCGGAGTTCCAGAAGATGTTCTGGGCCATGACGTCGATGGCGGCTGCCTGGGTGCGCTGGGAGATGCCGACGGCGAGGGTCTTCTCGTTGATGTTCAGCACGTCGCCGCCCTCGGTGTGGAACTGGCAGTCGCGGCGGAAGTACAGGGAGACGTCCTTGTAGTCGGGGTGGTACTTGAAGACGTACTTGCCGTACAGGGTCTCGCGGTTGCGGGTGACCGAGTACATGCGGTTGAGGTTGACGCCCTCGCCGACGACCGCGAACGGGTCGCGGGTGAAGTAGAGGTTGGGCATCGGGTCGATGATCAGGTCGGACTCGGACTCGGAGTTGACCAGGGAGTCGAGGGTCGTGGACGCCGTGAGGGGCATGTCGATCTCGGCCTTGGTCATGCCGGCCATGGTCTTCTTGACGAACTCGAGGTTGTCCTCGATGGAGTCCAGCTTCTCGCGGACGATCTGCGGCATGTGCTGGCCGCGGATGCCTGCCTCGGCGATGTACTGGTCGGTGAACTCGGCGCGGGCGCCGGGGACCTGGTCGAACACCTCTGCGACGAGGTTCTCGAGGTAGAGCACCTCCACGCCCTGGTCCCTCAGGATCTGGGCGAAGGTGTCGTGCTCCTGCTGCGCGACCTCAAGGAACGGGACGTCGTCGAACAGGAGTCGCTCGAGCTCGTCGGGCGGCAGGTTGAGGAGCTCGTCGCCGGGACGGTGCAGGCAGACCTTCCTGAGCTTGCCGATCTCGGAAGGCACGTGCAGACCTTTCGTCATGGCCTCCTACCTTTCTTTCGGGCCTTTCGGCCGAATCTCTCAGCACCCTTCCGTAACGGGTGCTGCTTACTGACAGCTCTAGTTATATCCAAATTCCAACCGCAATTCCACCTCGCCCCCGAACGGTCAACAAAGTTCGATGAACGGTATATCGAATATGATTCCCCCATAATGCACTTCGGCGTTCTAAAGTAGCTTTTCTAAGGTAAACGCTCTTTTTTCTCAAAAATCATTCGCAATTACAACTCCAATCTTTCGATTAAGAATTGCATATCTACAACGGTTTTATGTATATAAATGACGCTTGTTTACGTTTCTGCCTGTATTCGATGATATTCAGCTATCTATCATTCTTATTCACACATACTCAGCAGTTGAGTGAGGATCTAGACCGTTTTTCGCAACGCGACGGGCGTCAGCTCTATGGCTTGACAGCGTAAGAAGTAGGTTAAGATACCGTTCGCACAATACGTCCGTGCCACAAGTCGACTAAATTGAGACAATAGTGAATAGTGTTAGGCAACCGTCCCCTGCGGGGACTGAACGGACAGATGCATATGCCGAGCAAAATCGAAAAGAAGCAAGCCGCCGCAAAGCTGCGCAAACCGCCGCGCGACTTCTCGTACACGCAGAACCGAGAGCTTAGCTGGCTGCGCTTTGACAACCGCGTGCTTGACGAGGCCTTCGACGAGACCGTCCCGCTGTTTGAGCGCCTCAAGTTCGTGTCGATCTTCGAGTCCAACCTGGACGAGTTTCTCATGGTGCGTGTGGGCGGCCTGTCCGACCTGGCAGAACTCAAAAAACAGCCCGTGGACAACAAGAGTAATATGACCGCCTCTGAACAGGTCGATGCCGTCATGGCAGAGCTGCCCGAACTCCTTACCCGTTGGGAGTCCATCTTCAAGAGCATCGAGGGCAAACTCGACGCCTTGGGCGTTCACCGCGCTCGCATCGATTCGCTTACGCCCGAGGAGCGCACCTTTGTCACCCGCTACTTCCAGGCCTACGTGTCGCCGGTCATCTCGCCGTTGGTCATTGACCCGCGCCACCCCTTCCCCAACCTGCGCAACGGCGCACTCTATCTAGCTTGCGGACTGGACGGTGTCACGGACGAGGAAAGTCTGCTGGGCCTTATCGAGATTCCCGCCTCGATGAACCGCGTGGTCGAGATTCCCTCGCCCGCCGGCACCTACTCCTACATCTTGCTCGAGGACGTCATTCTTGCCTGCTTGGACAGTTGCTTTGGCTCCTATAAGCCGCTCGACCGCGCTCTGATCCGCGTCACCCGCAATGCCGATATCGACCCGGACGGCGAGGGCGTCGAGGAGGAAGAGGATTACCGCCAGCACATGAAGCGCATCCTCAAAAAGCGTTTGCGCCTGCAGCCGGTGGTGCTTGCCGTCTCCGGTTCGCTCGAGAAGGCGACGCTCAAGACCATCCGCAAAGCGCTCGAGCTTTCGCGCCGCTCGGTTTTTACCTGCGATATCCCACTCGACCTGGGCTATGTCTTTGGCATTGAGGGCAAGATTCCCGAGCACCTGCGCAACGAGCTGCTCTTTACGCCGTTTAAGCCGCAGCCCAACCCCACCATCGATATGACCCGCTCCATCCGCGAGCAGGTACTTCAGCACGACAAGCTGCTCTTTTATCCCTATGAGGCTATGAACCCCTTCCTGGATCTGGTGCACGAGGCCGCCTACGACCCCGAGTGCATCTCACTGCGCATCACGCTCTACCGCGTGGCCAAGCAGAGCCGCCTGTGCGAGTCGCTGATCGATGCCGCCGAGAACGGCAAAGAGGTCACGGTGCTCATGGAGCTCCGCGCGCGCTTTGACGAGCAGAACAACATCGAGTGGGCCGAGCGTCTGGAAGAGGCAGGCTGCACCGTCATCTACGGCTCCGAAGGCTTTAAGTGCCACTCCAAGATCTGCCAGCTCACCTATCGCGAGGGCATGGCGCTTACACGCCTGACGCTGTTGGGCACCGGCAACTTTAACGAGAAGACGGCCAAGCTCTACAGCGACTTTATGCTCATGACCGCCCATCCCGGCATCGGCGAGGACGCCAACTTGTTCTTCCGCAACCTGTCGCTGGGCAACCTGCGCGGCGATTACCGCTTCCTGGGCGTGGCGCCCGTCGGACTGAAACCGCTCATCATGCGCGGGCTTGACCGCGAGATCCAGCGCGCCCTCGCCGGCGAGCCCGCCCGCGTGTTCTTTAAACTCAACTCGCTCACCGACCGCGAGGTCATCGACAAGATCGCCGAGGCATCGTGCGCAGGAGTCCGCGTGGACATGATCATCCGCGGCATCTCGTGCCTCAAGCCGGGCGTTCCTGGCAAGACCGAGAACGTGCATGTCCGTTCTATCGTCGGACGCTTTTTGGAGCATGCGCGCGTTTACGCCTTTGGCGTGGACTCGGACATGATCTATCTGAGCTCGGCCGACATGATGACGCGCAACACCGAGCACCGCGTGGAGATCGCCTTCCCCGTGCTCGACCCCACCTGCCGCGCCCTGGTGCACGAGTACATGAGCATGCAGCTGCGCGACAACGTGAAGGCCCGCAGCCTCACGAGCGACGGCACCTGGGTCCCCGTGGAGCGCGCAGAGGGTGAGAAACCCTTCAACTCGCAGGAAGCCCTGCTGGAGCGTGCCTACCGCAACGCCGAGGCCGCGCCCGAGCCCGTCATTGAGGCAAAGCCCGCCCCTGCTCCTAAGCCGCAGCCGGCCACACCCGAGGTTCAGAAGGTCCAGGCGACCGTCATTGAGCCCGAGCCCGCACCTGCACCTCAGCCCGAGCCGCAGGCAGCTAAGCCCGCACCCGAGACGAGCACCCGTCGCGATAAGCCCGCCGGCAAGACCAAGGCCATTGAGCGCCATCGCCCCGGTCGTGTGCGCATGGGCCTAGGCCTGATCGGCCTGGGTCTTAAGACGCTCATTACCGGCAAGACGAAATAGTCGTTTGTAGAAGCAGTTTGTAGAAGCGCCCCGCATTTGAGGAAAGCCTCGGATGCGGGGCGCTTTTCCCTGCTACCATGGTGCGAGCAACAACACGAATGACAGGCAGGGATATGAAGCTCACTATAGAATCGATGACCTACGGCGCCGACGGGCTGGCGCACGCCGACAACGGCAAGGCCGTCTTTGTGCAGGGCGCCGTGGCAGGCGACACCGTCGAGGCCGAGGTCGTACAGGACGGCAAGTCGTTCATGCGCGCCCGCACGACCGAGATTCTGGAGCCGAGCCCCGATCGCATTCAGCCCCCCTGCCCCTTCGTTGGCATCTGCGGCGGTTGTTCGTGGGGCAATCTCTCACGCACGGCACAGCTCGCCGCCAAGGAGCAAAACCTGCGCTCCACGCTCGAGCGCATCGGCAAGTTCGCTCCTGAGCAGGTCGATGAGTTGGTACAGCCCATCTGCCACACCAAGGACGACTGGGGCTACCGCAATAAAATCGAGCTCGAACCGACCGTCGTCAACGGTCGCGTGCGCCTTGGCATGCACGGTGTCGACCCCAGCAAAATCGTGACCGTCGATGCGTGCCCGCTGTTCGATAAGCGCTTCCCGAAGGCGCTCAAATCGGTCGTCGGCGCACTCAACTATCTAAGCGGCAGCCATGACTTGGGACTCGAACGCGTGGGCATTCGTGCATCGCGCCGTACCAAGGCACTCGAGGTCGCACTCTGGACGCCTACAGGCTCTTTTCCGCGCTCGCAGGTCTCCCGCGTGCTGGCGGACGCCGCTCATCCCACGAGCATCGTGCGCGTGATGAGCAAGGGCGAAAAGAAAGCCCGCCGTGTCTCCAAAGTCGAGATGCTCGCCGGCGAGGGCTCGTGGACCGAGAATATCGCCGAAGGCCAGATGCGCTTATCTGCCCCGTCGTTTTTCCAGGTCAATACCAAGGGCGCCGAGATTTTGATTGAGCTCGTCATGGACGCCCTCGACCCGCAGGAAGACGAGCTAGCCGTGGACCTGTACTGCGGTGCTGGCACCTTTACCCTACCGCTCGCCCGCCGCTGCGATTACGTCGCCGCCGTCGAGGCCTACGGCCCGGCCGTGCGCGACCTGCGTCGCAACCTGGAGATCAACAAGCTCGATAACGTCGATGTCATCGGCGGCGATGCCGTGCGCGAGTTCCCCGACCAGGACGCCGATGTCCTGGTAGTCGATCCGCCACGCGCAGGATTGGCGCCCGAAGCCATCGACCTCATCGCGAGCACGAGCGCCCGCGATGTCGCCTATGTGAGTTGTGATCCGGCCACCCTGGCACGCGACCTCAAGCGCTTTGTCGAGGAAGGCACCTTCTCCCCCGTGAAGATCACGCCGGTCGACCTATTCCCGCAAACCTTCCACTGCGAAACCGTCGTCCACCTCAAGCGTAACTAGACCGTTTGCCCAAGACCACGCCCGATGATTTTTCTGGGACGGGGATAAAAAAATTGTTCTGAATGATTATTTAATCCCCGTCCCGAAATTGAACCGCCCCCTCATTTCTTGGACATTAGAAATGGGGGGCTTCTTTATGGACGGGAAAGTCGGACACGACGCCACGCTGAGGACTCTTGCAGCAGAGTTTTGCGACAGGGGATACGGGCGCACCGAAGGCCGAAGGGCGCCCGGACCCGGCCGGGGCCGGCGGCGCGCGAGGGCGAGCTCTTGCGACGGAGCTGCTGCCCGGGCGCCTGAAGGACGAGTTCTACAGGAACCGGACGTGGCGGAGCTTCGAGGAGTTCAAGCGGGACCTCCACGCCTACACCGTTCACTGGAACAAGAGGAGGCAGGTTAAGCAAAAGGGACTGACCCCGGAGGAGTTCCGGAATCAGTCCCCATGTGCGGCATAGGCCGCTAATTGACCCGTCTAAGTTTCGGGGCGCAGTTCATTTCAGCGCCGCCCGAGAAAGCTAAACGCCTTCTGGCAGGTTGTCCCGGGCCGAGGGCGGCCACCTTGATCGCCCTCGGCCCTCACCCACCTCAACTGCTCCTCAATTACATAGAGCTGATTGAGGAGGGCGCAAGCTAGTGGGCGCCTTCCTCCTCGTCGTTGGGTCGGTAGGTGATGAACTCGATAACAAAGGCCAGGACGGCGGAAATGAGCGAGGCGATGATCGCGAAGATCATATGGGAGATCCCGGCGCCACCAGGGGTCCCGTCGATGAAGTTGAGCAGGTTGAAGACGCCGAGGCCGCCCGAGATGTACATGAGAGCGCCAGTCATTCCCACGATAGCGCCGCCCACGGCGGAGCTCAGGCATGCCACGACGAACGCGCGCTTGTTGGGGAGGGCGATGCCGTAGATGCCCGGCTCGGTGACGCCGAAGAAGAAGGCGGAGATCATCGCGGGAAGGGCGATGCCGCGGAAGCGCTCGTCCTTGTTTCTGAGGTACATGGCAAAGATGACCGCTCCGAGTGCGAACCCGTGGCCGATGGTGGCGGCGAGCACGCTATCGTGGCCGAGGGTGTTCAGGTTCATGATGGAGATGGGGATGAGGCTCCAGTGGAAGCCGAAGATGACGAGGCACATCCACAGTCCGCCGACTAGGGCGCTGCCCAGGACGGAACCAACCACGGGGAGCTGGAAGATGAACGAGAACGCCGCGCTCAGCAGGTTGGTGATGAGGGTGGCCACTGGGCCGATGATGAGGTACCCCAAGACGATGGAGACCGTCATCGTGGCAAGCGGGACAAGGAACATCTTGAGCGCAGCCGGCATCCAGCTCTTGAGCCAGCGCTCAAGGATAGAGCCGAACCACACCATGAGAAGGACGGGGATCACCGAGCTCACGTAGCCGGACACGGGCATGATGATGGGGAGCCCGAGGGCGGTGGCGTACCACGAGAACGTGCCGGCCACGCCGAGGTCGATGCTGCCGAGCGCCTCGCCCGAGGTCAGGGCGACCATCGTCGGGTAGAGGAGCGCCACGCCGATTGCCACACCGGTGAACTCGTTCATGCGGAACTTGCGCGCGGCACTGAACGCCAGGGCGACGGGAAGGAAGTAGAAGAAGCCGTCAGCCACGGTGTAGAGCAGCGTGTAGAGGCCGTCGTTTGCAAAGTCCGGGACGAAGTAGGTGATGAGGGCAAGCAGTCCCTTCATGATGCCTGCGGCGGCAAGCGGTCCCAGGATGGGCTGGAAGATGCCAGAGATGAGGTCGATGATGACGGAGGCCACGGTCTTCTCGCCCTGGGGCTCGTCGTCGGCGCTTGCGCCGCTCGAGAAGTTGCCGGCCTCCAGGACCGCGTCGTAGACGTCCTCGACGATGTTACCCACGACCACCTGGTACTGGCCGTTGGCCTGGATGACCTGGATGACGCCCTTGAGGGCCTCGATCTTGGCCGTGTTGGCGCGGGACTCGTCCTTGAGCTTGAAGCGCACGCGCGTGATGCAGTGCGCGACGCTGGCGACGTTCTCAGCGCCGCCTACGTTCTCGAGTATGGATCTGGCCAGGTCGTCGTATTTTTCAGCCATTATTTTCTCCTTAGTGATATTGCCCGGGTGGTTAGCCCAGGTCGCCTCCGTTGGTGGCGATGGCCTGTTGATACCAGTAGAAGCTCTTCTTGCGCCTGCGCTCGAGCGTGCCGTTGCCCAGGTTGTCGCGGTCCACGTAGATGAAGCCGTAGCGCTTCTCCATCTCGCCGGAGCCCGCGCTCACGAGGTCGATCGGCCCCCAGGTGGTGTAGCCGAGCATCTCGACGCCGTCCTGCTCGATAGCGTCGCGCATGGCCTCGATGTGCTCGCGCAGGTAGGCAATGCGGTAGTCATCCTCGATCGTGCCGTCGGGAAGCACCTCGTCATAGGCGCCGAGGCCGTTCTCCACCACAAAGAGCGGCTTCTGGTAGCGGTCCCAGAGGTCGTTGATCGTGATGCGGAACCCCAGCGGGTCGATGACCCAGCCCCAGTCGCTCGTGCGCACGTAGGGGTTCTCTACGCCGGCGAAGGCGTTGCCCTCGGCGACGCCGCCCACGGAATCGGGGTCGCCCGCGGTACAGCGCGAGGAGTAGTAGCTAAACGAGATGAAGTCGACGGTGTTCTCCGCAAGGATGCGCTCGTCCTCGGCGGTCATGCCCACGTCGATGCCCTCGCGCTCGAGCATCTTGAGCGCGTAGCCGGGGTAGTGCCCGCGTGCCTGCACGTCCACGAAGAAGAGGTCCTCCTGGTTCTTGACCTGCGCTGCACGGACGTCCTCGGGACGACAGGAGTAGGGGTAGTAGCTTCCCGCGGCGAGCATGCAGCCAACCTTGTTCTCCGGGTCGACCTCGTGGGCGATCTTGGTGGCCCAGGCGCTCGCCACAAGCTCGTTGTGCGCGGCGCGGTACTCGGCCTCGCGGGCATTCTCCCCGGGCTCGAGGACGATGCCGGCACCCATGAAGGGACGGTGCAAGATCATGTTCATCTCGTTGAACGTGATCCACCAATGCACGAGGCCGCGGTAGCGGTTGAAGAGCACCTTCACGAGCCGCTTGTAGAGCTCGATGAGGGCGCGGTTTCGCCAGGCGCCGTACTTCTTGACGAGGTGGATGGGGCAGTCGAAGTGTGTGATGGTCACGAGGGGCTCGATCCTGTGCTCGCGGCAGCAGCGGAACACGTCCTCGTAGAAGGCGAGCCCGGCCTCGTTGGGCTCCTCCTCGTCGCCATTGGGGAAGATGCGGCTCCAGGCAATGGAGAGGCGAAAGACCTTAAAGCCCATCTCCGCGAAGAGGGCTATGTCCTCGCGGTAGTGGTGGTAGAAGTCGATGCCCGTCTGGGCCGGGTAGTAGTACCCGGGCTCAAAGTCGAGCATGCGCCTCAGGCCGCGACTTACGTCGTTGCGCTCCGACCCGTGTGGGATGACGTCGACATTGGCAAGGCCGCGGCCGCCCTCGTCATAACCTCCCTCGCATTGGTTAGCAGCGGTGGCTCCTCCCCAAAGGAACCCTTTTGGAAATGGCATGGTGCCTCCTTCTCTCTGGCGCCCCCACCTCTGCGGGGACGCTTTATAACGTCCTTGCGACCTCACGCGCCGGGCCCGTGGCCCTTTCCCTGATGCGCGCGGGCCGCCCGTGAAGGGGTGACTAGCTGACGGCTTGTCCTGCGGCGGCGCGACGTGCCTCCCGGCCTCCAAGCAGGGAGGGGACCTGTGCCAGGCACACGCCGGCGAGGATGATGGCGACGCCCAGCCACTCGACGACGCCGAGCGGCTCGCCGAGGACGATCATGGCGATGAGCAGGCCGGCGGGGAGTTCCGCGGCGGCCATGACAGTGGAGAGACCCGCGGGCAGGTGCGGAGAGCCCATGCCGAAGAGCAAGACCGGGCAGAGCATGCCAAAGAAGCCGGCGATGACGGCAAAGGGCAGGATGCCCTGGGCGAGGACGCCCGAGACGACGTAGTCCGGGCACACCGTGAGCGACATGACCACGGAGCCCGCGCACACGATGACGCCGCGCTGCTCGGACGAGCAGGGGGCCTCGACCTTGCCGGAGAGGGTGACAAAGAGGGAGCAGGACACGGCCGCCCCCAGCGCGCAGAGCAGGGCCACGGGGTCGTACCCGGTGATGCCGGTCTTGTAAACGCCGCTCGCGAACACCGTCCCGAAGACGATGGCCAGGGCGGAGGCCACTTGGAGGGGCCTCGGCGGCCGGCGCGTCATGACGGTCTGCCACACGAGCCCCAGCCACGTGAACTGGAAGAGGAGCGTGAGCGCCACCGGGGCGGGCAGCACGCTCATGGCGTAGCAGTAGAGGATTGAGGTGAGGCAGGTGAGGGCTCCCAGGCCCATGAGCTTAAGGGCGAGCTTCCAGCCCACGCGCTGCCAGCGGTGCCCGAGTGCGTGCCCTGCGAGCGTGGCGAGGGCGAAGAAGAGGCAGCCGAGCCACGCTTGGCTCGCCACCACCTGTGCCGAGGTGAAGCCCGCGGCGTAGGCGAGCTTGTAGGTCGTGGCCATCGCGCCGTAGCAGGCGCCGCCCGCAAAGACCTGGAGCGCCGCCTTGGCCTGTCCCGCGCTCGTGGCTCCCGCCCCGGCGGCCTGTTGCTTGATTGTGTTTGTTCCTGCCATTAGGCTCCCTTCCGTCTGCTGTCTTGCAGACGCACGTCTCGTGCGTCTGTTCCCTGCAGTCGGAAGGTGGGCTCGTGCGGTCTTCTGGCGGTGCATGTGGCACCTGCTGCCAAGACGAAAAAAGCCACGCAACCGATTGCTCGGTTGCGTGGCAAAAAGGTGGCTAGCGCCCAGAAAAGTCCACGCGTTTTTAGACTGGGACAATGTACTACAACAGGTGAGATTCCGTCAAGAAAAACCGAGGAAAAAAGTGAGCCTCTGCCCGCCGTACCTGTGGCGGTCGTTCCCCGAACGGGGCGGTGCTGTTGGGGACTGTCTCGATCTGTAACAGTTGGGGCTAGTTTTGGTCGATGGATGTTACAGATTGAGATTGTTGAGGATGGGTGGGGTAGCTAATTCGGACGGGGCTATTTTAAACATTGGGAAATCGAGCGTGGCAAGCGGAGGTCTTCGGGGTATAAGACGGCTAATTGTATGCCGCCTATGAAAGGAACCCTCATGCCCAGCGTTGCCGTTCTCGCCGCCGATGGCTTTGAAACTATTGAATGCCTGACCATGGTCGATGTCATGCGTCGCGGCGGCGTGCGCGCCACGCTTGTCTCGATCATGCCCACGCGCGAGGTCGTAAGCTCGCTGCAGATTCCCGTGACCTGCGATGCGCTCTTTGACGAGATCAACTTTGACGAGTACGACTGCGTCGTGCTACCTGGCGGCCTGCCCGGCGCCACCAACCTGCGTGCCGACCAGCGCGTCTGCGACGTGGTCTGCGAGTTCGCCGCCGCCAAACACGTCGCCGCCATCTGCGCCGCCCCGTTTATCCTGGGTGAGCTCGACCTGCTCGAGGGGCGCCACGCCACGTGCTTCCCTGGCTTTGAGAAGAGCTTCCCCGAAGGCGCCTATACCGGCGAGAAGGTTACGCAAGACGGCAACATCATCACCGCCAGCGGCATGGCCCAGTCGCTCCCCTTTGCGCTTGAGCTGCTGCGCACGCTCGCCGGCGACAAGGCTGTCGAGAAGGTTGCCGAGGGCATTCAGCTATGATTTTGGCTTCGCAATCACCGCGCCGCATCGAGTTGATGCGCGAGGCGGGCTATGACATTCGCGTGATTCCCGCAGATATCGACGAAACGCCTTTTGATGGCGAAGCTCCGCTTACACTCGTCGAGCGCTTGGCGCGTGCCAAAGCCGCCGCCGTTGCCGCCGAGCATGCCGAGCCCAACGAACTGACCGTCGCGGCCGATACTATTGTCACCTTTGACGGCCAAATTTTGGGCAAGCCGGCAGACGGGGACGAGGCGCGCACCATGCTCCGCGAGCTTTCGGGCCGCACGCACCAGGTCGCAACCGGCGTCTGCATCGTTAAAGCCGGCGACGCTACAGCTCCGCATGCCGCCGAGAGCCTGTCGTTTGTCGATGTGACCGACGTGACGTTCTATGAGCTTACCGAAGAGCAGATCGAGCGCTATGTTGCCTCCGGCGAACCCATGGACAAGGCCGGGGCCTACGGCATCCAAGGCACAGGCGGCCGCATGCTTGTGCACGATATTTCGGGTGACTTCTACAACGTGGTGGGCTTGCCCATCGCTCGCGTCGCACGCGCGATTCAAAAACTCTCGTAATTGCATCTGGCGCTGGGTATCCCCCAGCGCCTACAATTTTGCCGTACCGTACGGATCCCGACCGGGCATAAGGCCCGGCGGAAAACCGATAGGAGAACACATGGACACACTGCTCGAAGCCATCGATGTTTGCAATGTCGATGGCTTTTGCTTTGGCAACTATACGGACGAGGAGGCTGGCACCGGCTGCACCGTAATCGTGGCGCCCGAGGGTGCCACCGGTGGCGTTGACGTACGTGGTGGCGCCCCCGCTTCGCGTGAGACCGACCTGCTGCGTCCCGAAAACACCGTCGATAAGGTCCACGCCGTCTGCCTTTCGGGCGGATCGGCCTTTGGCCTCGAGGCTGCAAGCGGCGTGGCCCGCGAACTCGAGAGCCGCGGCATTGGTCTGCCCGTCGGCCCCACGCAGGTGCCCATCGTGTGCTCCAGCTGTATCTTCGACCTTGCCTTTGGCGACCCCACCGTTCGCCCCGACATTGAGGCCGGCATCGCCGCCGTGCGCGAGGCGCTCGACCACACCCCCACCAAGCTCGAACAGGGCAACGTAGGCGCCGGCACGGGCGCTACCGTGGGTAAGCTCATGGGCCCCGCCACCTGCATGAAGGCCGGCCTTGGCGCTGCCGCCGTGGCGCTCGGCCCCATCAAGGTGGGCGCCGTGGTCTCGGTCAACGCCTGCGGCAACGTTGTCGACCCCCTCACCGGCGAGTGGGTCGCCGGCATGCGCGCCTCAGCCGATAGCGACCAAATCGTCGATATGGAACTCGCAGCCTTTGCCGCCGCCGGATCCATGCAGATGCCGCTCGACCGCACCAACACCACCATCAGCTGCATCGTCACCAACGTGGAACTCACTAAGGCACAAGCCACCAAGGTCTCCCAGATGGCCGCAGACGCCTACGCACACGCCATCCGTCCCACGCACACCACCAACGACGGCGACACCATCTACACCCTCGCCAGCGGCAAACTGGGCGCCCAGGCAAACGCCGCCGTTCCCCTAGACCTGCTGGGCATGCTCGCCGTAAGGGCTTTGCAAACCGCCATCGTAAACGGAGCCAAAACCGCCAAAACCTCCCACGGCATCCCCGGCGCCGCGAAGTAGCCTAACTTGACCGGTTGCCCGGTGGGGCTTGGTTATGTTTGCTGTTCTACAGTCCTGGCTCGCACGAAGAGCACATTAAGTGCTCTTCGGCTCGTGCGGAACTCGCGACAAACATAACCAAGCCCCACCGGGCAACCTACCAACCAAAATCTTTTCAGCCCAGGCCCCTGTGTACCGCGCGTCTAAGATCTTCAAACTCAGCTTGCTGACATAAAGCAAGACATAACAGAGGACCCCTGGTCCTTAACTTGATACGAGTTCCGCACGCAAAGGAGGCGCCAGTGGCGCCTCCGTCTTGCGCAGGACTGTTCGAAGTAGCAAGTTAAGGACCAGGGGTCCCCGTTACCCGAGCGTTTCTGCCCTAGTTGAATTTGAAGATCTTTGAGGCAAGACGGTATAGGCCGAGTGTGGTTTTGTCTCCGGCACGACCGCGGAGGTTAGTGAAGAAGCCGACCACACCGTAACGTGCACGACGATACATACGCTCGTCATAGGCCTTCAAATCATTCCACAGCGTCTTCAGACGCTCATCGGCACAATCCTCGTCGGAAAGCTTGGTGAGCACCGAGCAGATCGCCATCATCATGGTGAAGTAGCCCATCATGTACGAACGCAGACGCGACGACTCGACATCGCTGTACAGGTGGTACGACTCCATCATGATACGCGTAACACGGAACTGCTGGTCCAGACGCTTGACCATCGTGGCCTCGTTGACACTCTGGCCCTCGCGACCGATAAAGTAGCGATAGAGGTCGATGTCGGCGTAGTACATGGTCTTGCAACGCGGCAGCGGCACGTAGGCGTAGATGTTGTCCACATAGAACGTGTGCGGCGGCATGGGCAGGTTGGACTCGCGCAGCACATCCGTGCGATAGCACAGGCTGTGCATGAGCAGATTCTGGTCCAAACGGAAATGGCCGATCTGGTCCCAGGTAAAGATCTTTTTTCGAGGCAGGGCAAACTTGTAACCAATGGCCGTATGCGTACCCTCGTAAACCTTCTCGTACACGTAGTTCGAGATAAACAGGTCAACGCGCTGGTCGCGCTCTTCAAAGCCGCGCAGAATCGACAGCATGGTCGAAAGGGCAGCGCCGTCAAGCCAGTCGTCCGAGTCGACGACCTTGTAGTAGGTGCCCTGCGCCTCGCGCAGACCCGAAAGGACGGCAATACCGTGGCCGCCATTCTCCTGGTGCACCGCGCGGATGATTCCAGGATAACGGGCCTCCCACTCGTCGGCCTTGGCGGCCGTCTCGTCCTTGGAGCCGTCGTCCACCACGATAATCTCGATATCGGTGGCGTAATTGCTCCCCTCCAAGATGGAGGTGATGCAATGGTCCATGTCCTTGGCGGCGTTATACGAGGGAATACCGAATGTTATGACTTTATGCATGGCAGGCGATAATCTCATCCGAAAGATCGAGGGCGGAATTGGTCACGGCATCCATATCGTAGTAACGATACTCGGCCAGACGACCCACCGGGTGGAAGTTTGTCAGGTTCTGGACGCGCTCAAGATAGCGCTCATAGAGCTCACGGTTCTCGGGCTCAAGAATGGCGTAATACGGCGTCTCGCCCGAGCCGGGCGTATAGGCCTTGGAGTACTCCTTCATGATGGTGGTCTTGCCGGGCAGGACCTGACCAGTCATGTTCTTGAACTCGGTAATGCGGGTGTAGTCCTCGCTCGTGGTGTAGTTGACGGTGCCCACGGGCTGGAACTGATCCATATCGAGCGTCTCGAACTTCATGTCGAGCGTGCGGTACGGCAGCGCGCCCAGGTCGAGGTTGAACAGCTCATCGAGCGGACCGGTATAGACGATCTCGCCGCCGTAGACCTTGCCGTCGACCTTGACGGTTGTCTCGTCGATCTCGAAGAGATCGCGAGCATCCACGTCGCAGAACACATCAATCAGGTCGTGGTCGAGCATGTGCTCAAACAGCGCCGTGTAGCCATCCTGCGGCATACCCTGGAAGGGGGCCTGCGGGAAGTAGCGGTCATCGTCGCCCACAAAGACGGGAACGCGGCCGGTGATCGAGGGATCGATCTGGTCGGGCGTCTGGCCCCACTGCTTCATGGTGTAATGCAAAAAGACGTTCTCGTAGACGTAATCGGCGACCTCGGCCAAGTCGGGGTCGTTCTTCTTACGCAGCTCCATGATGGGCACTTTGACATCCTTGCCAAAGGTCTCCACGAGCTTCTGATACAGCTCCTCGCCGCGCTCATCACCAAAGGCGAGCTTGAGACTCGCATGGTTGAAGGGCACGGGCATAAGGGTACCGTTGATGTTGGCGAGCACCTTGTGCTGATAATCCGTCCACTTGGTAAAGCGCGACAGGAAATTATGCACGCGCTCGTTAAAGGTGTGATAGATATGCGGACCGTACTCGTGGATCAGGATTCCGGCCTCGTCAGTGCAGTCATAGGCATTGCCCGCAATGTGGCTACGGCGCTCCAAAACGGCAACACGATAGCCGATGGTCTCGGCAAGACGGCGGGCGCAAACGGCACCGGCATATCCAGCACCGACGACAATCATGTCGTACGCGCCGGCGTTAAAGCCTTCAGGCAGGCCTGAGGTAATCTGCATCGATACTCCTTGTCAAAAGCCACGGGCTCGTTAGCTGGGCTTTTCTCGAACATTCTTCGAGACATATTTATCAGAGCGATTATAGCGCTAATGCGTCCTATAATGAGCTTGCCACACAAGGAAAGCTCAAGCACCGCGGCGTACATTATTGAAAGGTAAACCCGCTAGCAGCGGGTTTATTCGTGAACAGCCGGGCGCCTGGAGCTTAGCGAAACGCTTGCAAGGAGTAACATGAGCGATTTCCTAAACCGTATGAAGTCTGCCGCCAAGGCCGACCTTAAGACCATCGTCCTGCCCGAGGGCGAGGATCCGCGCACCATCGTCGCGGCTAACAAAATCATCGAGGAGGGCCTGGCCAACATCGTCATCCTGGGCGATCCCAACGAGATCAACGTCCCCGGCGCCACCGTCATCGATCCGCGCAACGCCGAGAAGCACGAGGAGTACGCACAGAAGTTTGCCGAGCTCCGCGCCAAGAAGGGCGTTACCATCGAGCAGGCTCGCGCCCAGGTGATGGACGCCACCTACTTTGGCACCATGATGGTCAAGATGGGCGACGCCGACGGCCTGGTCTCCGGCGCCTGCCACTCCACCGCCGACACCCTGCGCCCCGCGCTTCAGATCCTCAAGACCGCCCCGGGCACCAAGCTGGTCTCGGCCTTCTTCGTGATGTGCACCGACACCCCGCAGTTCGGCACCGACGGCACGCTGATCTTCGCCGACTGCGGCCTCAACATCAACCCGTCCTCCGACGAGCTCTCCGAGATCGCCATCGCCTCGGCCCACTCCTGGTCCACCTTCATGGGCAATGTTGAGCCGCACGTGGCCATGCTCTCCTACTCCACCATGGGCTCCGCCGGTGGCGAGGTCGCCAAGAAGGTCCAGGAGGCCGTGAAGTTCTGCAAGGAGAAGGCTCCCGAGCTCGCCATCGACGGCGACCTGCAGCTCGATGCCGCTATCGTCCCCACCGTCGCCCAGCTCAAGGCTCCCGGCTCCTCCGTCGCCGGTAAGGCCAACGTGCTCGTGTTCCCCGATCTTGAGGCCGGCAACATCGGCTACAAGCTGGTCCAGCGCTTCGCCGGCGCTGACGCCTACGGCCCCATCCTGCAGGGCATCGCCAAGCCGGTTAACGACCTGTCGCGCGGCTGCTCTGCCGACGACATCGTGGGTGTCGTGGCCATCACCGCCGTCCAGGCTCAGATGGCTGAGTAGCGGACGTATCCCCTCGGGACCCTACAGGGTAAAGCTCTGAAAACGTCCTCGGACATGTCGGAAGCCCCCGCTGCGCACTACGTGCGGCGGGGGCTTCCTCCGTCCAGTGCGGAATGTTTTCAGAGCTTTACCCTGTAGGGTCCCTGCCGCTACGTGGCAGCTAAGGAATCTGGAGTGGACGGCGGCTTGGCTACGAGCTGGGGCTGAGGATCTGAATGAATGGGTCCTGTTGCTGAGAGCACATGCGTTTGGGATCGATCACTTTGGATCCGAAAGGCGGAGTGCGGCCGCCGTCCCCCTGACAACAAAAAGGCCTCCGAAGCCGTTTGCTCTGAAGGCCTTTCGTTTAGTTGCAAATGAGCGCTAGTTGTTCGCGGTCAGGCGCTCGACGTCGTGGGCGATCATGTATTCCTCGTCGGTGGGGATGACCATGACCGTGACGGCGGAACCGGCAGCGCTGATGACCTGCGGACCGTTGCCCACGGCCTCGCGGTTCTTGTTGTTGTCGATGCGCACGCCCAGCCACTCAAAGCAGTCGCAGAAGGCCTTGCGGATCGACCAGTCATTCTCACCGATGCCGGCGGTAAAGGTAATGGTGTCCACGCCCGCCATGGAGGCAATCATGGAACCGGCCTGCTGCATGGCCTTGTATGCGAACATATCGAAGGCGAGCAGGCAGCGCTCGTCACCCTCAGAGGCGCGCGTACGAATATCACGGGCATCGTTGGAGATGCCCGAGATGGCAAGCAGACCGGACTGCTTGTTCATCATGTCATCGACTTCCTGGTAGCTGTAGCCACCCTCGCGTTGCAGGTAGCACACGGTAGCCGGGTCAATGGAACCACAACGGGTGCCCATCATCAGGCCGTCGAGCGGCGTGAGGCCCATCGTGGTATCGCGGCATACACCGTCCTCGATGGCGGCAAGCGAGGCGCCGTTGCCCAAATGGCACGAGAGCAGGCGGTGGCAGCGCGAGCCCAGGATCTCCTTGGCCATCATCCACTCATAGCGGTGGCTCGTGCCGTGGGCACCGTACTTGCGCACGTGGTACTTGTCGCACACGTCCTTGGGCAGCGCGTAGGTGTAGGCGACCTCGGGCATGGTCATGTGGAACGAGGTATCGAAGACGGCCACGTTGGGCAGCTCCGGATACTTCTCGCGGCAATACTCAATCGCCGCGGCCTCGCCGTAGTTGTGCAGCGGGGCGAGCGGGGCAACCTCGAGGATCTTAGCCATGACCTCATCGTCGACGACCGCGGAATCATCGAAGTGCCAGCCACCCTGAACGATACGGTGGCCGATGCCATCGATCGTAAAGTCGGTCTTCTCGAGCTCCTCGAGCACGCGCGCAATGGCGCAGCGATGATCGGGAAAAGGAATCTCCTCGGTCTGCTTGGCACCACCGTTCTCGGAGTGGCCAAAGATGCCCATGTCCGAGCCGATACGCTCGCAGTTGCCCTTGGCGAAAACCTCGCGGGTATCGGTATCCAAAAGCTGATATTTAAGGCTCGAGCTGCCGGCGTTGACAACAAGTACGTTCATGAGACTCCTTTGCAGTGCGATACGGTCGGCGCAGACCCCTTAAGGCGGCCGCATGTTAATAAGAAGTTATCACAACTTGATAAATAGCTATCAGGCATATCGCTCAACGAGACGAAAGAGGGGCTGAACGGCGCTCGGTCGTCCAGCCCCTCCCCTCTTGCAATTACTTGCCGTTGACGATGCGCTCGACGTCGGAAGCGATCATGAACTCCTCGTCCGTGGGGATGACGAAAATCTTGACCTTGGAATCCTTGGCAGACAGGCACCAAGCGCCGTCACCACGCAGGGCGTTGCGGGCATGATCCATCTTGACGCCCATAAAGGCCAGGCGGTCGGCAACGCCGGCGCGGACGGCCGGAGCGTGCTCGCCGATGCCGGCGGTAAAGACCAGGGTGTCCATACCGCACATAGAAGTGGCCATCTCGGCAGCCTTGGCGGCAATCTTGTAGACGAACATATCGAAGGCGAGCTGAGCCTCGGGGTCGCCAGCGGCAGCGAGCTCCTCGACATTGCGGCAGTCGTTGGTCTTGCCACCGGTCACAGCCAAAAGGCCGGACTTCTTGTTCATCATCTCGTCAACCTCGTCGAAGGTGTAGCCGCCCTCGCGCTGCAGGTAGCACACGGTAGCCGGGTCGATGGAGCCACAGCGGGTGCCCATCATGACGCCGTCAAGCGGGGTGAGACCCATGGTGGTGTCCATGCACTTGCCGTCCTCGATGGCGCACAGGGAGGCACCGGAACCGATGTGGCACACGACGACCTTGCGGGCCCCGCCGTTGGTCATCTCGGCGACCTTCTTGGAGATGTAGCGGTAGCTGGTGCCGTGGGCGCCGTACTTACGAATGTGCAGCTTGTCGCAAACATCCTTGGGCAGAGCGTAAGTCTTGGCGACCTCGGGCATGTTGAAGTGGAAAGCGGTGTCATAGACCGTGACGTTGGGCAGGTCGGGATACTGCTCCAGGCAGTACTCGATAACGTTGGCCTCGGGGTTATTGTGCAGCGGGGCGAGCGGAGCAACCTCACGGATCTTGGCGAGGACGTCCTCGTCGACGAGGGAGGAATCACCGAAGTACCAACCGCCCTGAACGATACGGTGGCCGATACCCTCGATCTTGACGCCGTTGGCCTCGAGGTCCTTCAGGACGACCTCGATGGCGACCTTGTGGTCGGGGAACTCGATGTTCTCGGTCACCTTCTTGGAGCCGTTGGCAGCGTGGGTGAAGGTACCGCCGGTAAAACAGACGCGCTCGCAGGAGCCCTTTGCGGACACCTTGTGGGACTTGGTATCGATGACCTGATACTTAAGGGTCGAAGATCCTGCGTTGACGACCAGAACGTTCATGTGTCTCCCTACTAACAGGCGGTGTGGCGCCGCCAGGTTACATACGCTTCAATAATAAACCCAAACGCCCTCGCGCTCGGGTTTATTGCGTTGATATATAAGTTATCGGTGCCCAAATACTCATGACCTTTGGCTTGTAAGACGAAATAGCGCGGGGATATACACAAGGGAAGAAATCCCGAGCGCGACAAGCAATACGACTCGAATGCCCGCAACGCTACTCAACACAGCGTTGAGCAGATAGAAAAGAACGGCACCCACCGCCACCATCTGGCTTTGAACCGAAATCAGTGAACAGCGCATCGAAGAATCGGCTGCCTTTTGAAAAATTGAGTATTTAATTGGAGCAAATAACGAGTACGCAACCGTCTGCAGCACATAGAACACGGGCAGCAAATTAGCCGGAGTAAGGGGGATCAAAAACAAAGCTGTCAATACTAAGCGCACGATGCCGCAGATACGCGCAAAACAGCCCTTGTCGACATGAGCAATCACACTGGGCACAATAAACCCCATAGAGGCCGAGACAAGGAGCTGGACCGCAATGGTCACACCCGAAGCGACGGCATTCATTCCGCGACCCGCAAGCAGCAGTGAGAAAAAGTCTTCCAGGGCGACAAAAGCAAATGCCTGAGAACAGTCCATGATAAACGCTGAACGAAGAATGCCATTACAGGCAATAGAGGCACCGAAGATCTTCGGGCTAATCCCACGCTCAGGTGTCGCCGCAGTGCCCCCTCTTCGCATCTCAGGAATGCAGACAACGACAACCAACGTCAACACCATTGCGATGATATCTGCCGAAAGACCAATGAGATATGCACCGACAGACGAAATGAAACCGCCCACGCAGGCGGAGATGGCATAAGAGGCATAGAAAACGAATCGCTCAATGACATTAAGTCTTACGAGCTGGTCCTGAGAGACGCTGTCAATGTAAATCGCTTCTATGGATCCGCTCACACATGCAACGGCAAAACCCTTGAGAGCGAACGCACCGATTAAAAGCAGAGGAGATCGGACGAGAAGCAGGGCGGCGTAGTACCCAAGCATTCCCACGACGCCAACGAGACCGCTTGTCTTTCGTCCAAACCTATCAGCAATATAGCCAGTGGGAACTTCAAGGATAAACTTGCTCACTTGATATGCAATCATCATGCTAGAAATCGCTACCATCGAAAGCCCGACGAACTCAAGGTAGACAGTTAGAAAATACAAAATGGTGCTGAAGTTCGACAGAAAAACGAACGTCATATAAAGCAAAACCGTACGGTTTTTCATGCTCCGCCCTCCAAGAGCCAGCAATCTAAATCGAAATCTTGGAAAAGCATGAGGGCAAAGCTGTCAGCTATGTGTTACAAGGCGTCAATAATCACTTGACGTCTCAAAGCCAATTAATTTCACGAAGCAAGATGACGCAATAGGTGAAGAAATACCGTCTGGTGTCGATCGGTCCAGGCATTTTGTCGATAGCAAAAGTAGATGGGCAAGGCTACGTCACGCGAACCTTCAATGGAGCACTCGCTCACTTCCAATACATCTGATGCGAGAGAAGAGCCAGAAAAACTCAATATCAATCCCCCGGCTTGAAGAAACTCACCCTGCGCCCCGTTTTCGTATTCGACGTCGCGGAAGCGAAAATTAACCAGCTGAGCTTCGGGACATTGATTGATTGCATTGAGACAGGGTGACAAATTAATGGGAACAGCGAGCCTGCCGCCCAGTAACTCACGAACGGTCATAGCGCCCACAGATTGATGACCCGCTGGGCGCGAAAGAACCTTGAGCTCCTTTTCACCCAAGTATTTCGAAGAAAGGACGCTGTCCCTTGGTTCCTCAAATGAGATGGCCGCATCCGAAATGCCAAGCACAAGTGATTCAAAGCATGTAGCCGTTGGCTGATGCCACACATCAAGGTGAATCTGAGGGTGCGAGCTTTCAAACGAGTCGTACCAGTTTTCGGAAAAAAGACGCCCCCGCCCATGAAGGCAGGGGGCGTAAAGACGGAAGTGGCCGTCGGGCGAGACGCCGTCGTCCCTCGATTGGGCGTACTTTTTAAGATCGTCGACTTGTGCCAGGATCACGCGTGCACGACGCGCAAATTCTCTGCCCGCCGGAGACAAAACAGCCTCCCCCGCCGATCGGTCGAGCAAAACAATCTGATACTCAGATTCCAACTTTTTGATTGCCGACGAAACGGCCTGCGGACTCACATGAACGGCGCGAGCTGCTTTGCGCACGCCGCCATAGTTCGCTACCGCTTGAAGGTATTCGAGTTGAGAAAGCTGCATAGATTACTCCAAAGGCAGCCAAGTCGACGGGCTACGTGTCCTCAGATGAGGTTCTCGCCCAGGTTCTTGCCGCCGAGGACATGCATGTGGAAGTGCATGACGGTCTGGCCGGCGTTGACGCCCTTGTTGGAGATGACGCGAAAACCGTCCTCCAAGCCCTTGGCCTTAGCGACCTCCTGGATGGCGTGAGCCATGGCGCCCATGGTCTCGGCAGGTACGTTGTCGGCGATGTCGCTGTAGTGCTTCTTGGGGATCACGAGCGTGTGGACCGGCGCCTGTGGGTTGAGGTCGTCGAAGGCGATGACCTGGTCGTCCTCATAGACAACGGTCGAGGGGATCTCGTGGTTGGCAATTTTGCAGAAGATGCAATCACACATGGTTGGTTCCTTTCTCGCGGACCAAGGTAATTATATTTGGTCGGGATGGTTAGAACGAGAGGTTGTCATCGGTGTTGGCGGCTTCGCCGTCGGTGAGCACGTCGTTACCGTCGACGTCCTTAAGGAGCACCGAGACCTTCTGCTCGGCATCGGACAAGCGAGTACGCAGGCTCTTGAGGAGCTCGACGCCGCGGGTATAGCTCTCGAGCGACTCCTCGAGCTCCATATCGCCCGACTCCAAGCTGCGGATGATGAGCTCCAACTCCTGCGAAGCCTGCTTGTACGTAAGCTGCTCGACCGGGGTCTTCTCTGCCATATCTGTTTCCTTTCCTAAAGGTTTATCGCTATGAAACGCGGTTTACTCGACCGTATCGACCGTTGCCGCCACGTTGCCGTCTGCCATGCGCACGCGGATGGCGTCGCCGGGCTTAAAGGTCTTGGCGCTCGTAGCCACCCCATCATCGCTGTACGCGATGGAATAGCCGCGGGCAAGCACCTTGAGCGGCGACAAGGCATCGAGCGACGCGGCAGCTCGGCCCAGGTCGGACGCTGGCTTGCTGAGCATCGAACGTCCCTGATGCTCCAGACGAGAACTCGCAAGCGCGAGCGCATGGCGCTTGCCATCGAGCCCCGAGGTGCTTGCAACCAGACGCTCGGGCAGGTGCTCAAAGTTGGAGCGGAATGTCCCGACCGAGCGTACTATGGCGCCCGACAGGCGATCGGCAGTCAGTGCAAGCTCCGATTCGCGACGCTCGACCATAAATGTGGGGTCGTTGAGGCACGGGCGACACGCAGCGGCATCGAGCGCATCACCCAAGCGAGCCGTATAGGTATCCCAGGCACGGCGACCGCGCTGATCGAGCATCTCCAGGTCGACCTGGGCCGACCCAATCATCGATGCCATCGCGGCACCCAGACGCTGATGGCGCGCCTCGAGCACATCGGCCAACTCCGTCATAGCCGGCGCCACCGATTCTGCCGCCGCCGTGGGCGTGGAGGCGCGTCGATCGCTCACCATGTCGCAAATCGAGGTATCGGGCTCATGGCCAATGCCGGTCACCACGGGCACAGGACAAGCCGCCACCGCGCGGGCAAGCTCCTCGTCATTAAAGGTCATGAGGTCCTCAAAGGAGCCGCCGCCGCGCACCAGCAAAATACAGTCGGGCGCCGGCGTAATGGAAGCGGCGCGGCGCAAGCCATCAATGAGCTCGGCCGGCGCACCCTCGCCTTGAACCTTGGCGCCCACGCAGACAAGCTCGACGAGCGGGTTGCGACGGCGCAGCGTACGCTTGACGTCGTCGATTACCGCACCGGAAAGCGAGGTGACGACCGCCACGCGTGAGCAAAACACCGGGATGCGGCGTTTGCGGGACTCGTCCATCAGTCCCTCGCGGCGTAGCTTTTCGGCCAACTGCGCCACCTGTTGACGCAGCAGACCCTCCCCCGCCAGCGAAAACGAGCGAGCGACAAAGCTCATGCGGCCCGTGGCCTTATAGAGATTGAAGCTGCCCTTAAAGCTCACCTGCATGCCGTCACGCAGATCGAAGGTACGCTTGAGATAGGCGCCCTTCCAGATGATGCAGTCGACGGCGGCCGAGTCGTCTTTAATCTGGAAGTAGCAGTGGCCGCTTCGGGCATTGGGACCACGGAAACCCGTGACCTCGCCCAGGACACTCAGCTGCGGAATGGCATCGAGCGCACCGGCGGCGATCTCTACCGCCTGGCTCACGCTGAGCTCCTTACGCTCCTGCTCGTCCGAACCGTCGAACTCGGCGGAAACGGCATTGCCGGTTAGATTCCAGCCTGCCACGCAGCCTCCTTTCGTCATCGTGCACAAGGGCTTCGGCCCTGCGCAAATTCAAGTCCAACACATAGTACAGCGCCGCGAGGACACGAATCCCCGCGGCGCCCAGCGACCCAATTTGTTATCGGTTGGAGTTTCTGTTGTATCGAGCCATAAGATAGAGCAGCTGAATAATCGAGGTGAGCGCCGCAGCCACATAGGTAAGCGCGGCGGCCGTCAGCACCTTCTTGGCACCGTTGACCTGCTGGGAGCTCATACCCGACTGCTCAATATACGCCACGGCGCGCCGACTAGCATCAATCTCGACCGGTAGCGTAACCAGTTGGAACAGCACGCTAAACGAGAAGAAGATCAGTGCGAGGGTCGTGAGTCCCGCGATGTTCATAAACAGGCCCATGAGCAGCACGATGGTCCAAGTGTTCTGGGTAAAGTTGACGACCGGCACGAGGGCGGTGCGTACCTTCATCATGGCATAGCCGCTTTGACGCTGCGCGGCATGGCCTGCCTCGTGACAAGCGACAGCAACGCTTGCGACCGAGCCGCCCGAACGGTTGGAATCCGACAGATACAGGTTATTGTCCTGCGGGTTGTAATGGTCGGTGAGCTCACCGGCGACGCCCTTGATACCCACGGCGTTGCAACCGTTGGCGTCGAGCATGCGGCGAGCGACCGTGGCACCCGTGTCGCCGTCCGAGCGAACCTTGGACCACGTCTTGTACGTCGAATTGATATAGCTCTGCGCAGCAAGGCCAAGCACCGTGCAGACAAGAACAACCAGCAGGTACAGCGGGTCGATGCCAAAGCCATATCCATAGTAATAGGGCATGCGAATTCCTCCAAATCGAGTTACACGTTGGAGGCATTCTACCCACTCGCCCAGCAGGCAAGTCAGCATCGATGTTTAGGCATTGTCAGCGAAAACGGCCGAGAGCGAGCAAGGTGACGTGAAAGAGAAGCGACGCGTACTTTGGTACGCGAGCGACGATTGAACGTCAGATTGCTCGCTCTCGGCCGTTTGCAGCGTCGAGCTGTTACGCGGTTTGGTAAAACCGCGTAACTATATACCTATAACAACTCAATCTTTCCGTCCTTCACGGTGAGCCCCATATTGCCGGAAAGCAGATCGTCCAGGCGCGAACCCACAAGCTCAAAACGCCAGCCTTCGCGCAGGGGGCTTTGCTCAGGATGCTCTATGTAATCGGCCAGGTCATCGCGCGAGGCAATGACCGAGGTCGCCACCCCCGAGCGCTCGGCAACCAGGCGGATGAGCGCATACATCAGGTCCGTCACGCTCTCCAGCTCCGGCGAGATCTGACGGTGTCCGCGCACCATGAGCGGCAGGCGATCGTGCGGGCAGCTCGCGCCGCGCTTGATGGCCATGAGCGCACCGTCCACGTCGCGCTCCCCCAGCTGGTCGGTACCGCGAATGCTACGGAACTCCTCAACGCGGACGGGATTGCGCTTAACGAGCGCAAGCAGCGTGTCGTCGGACATGACCCACTTGCGCGGGATGTTACGGCGCTCGGCGCGGTCCTCGCGCCAGGCGGCGAGCTCGCGCGCGATACCCAGCTGGTGACGGCTGCACGAATTGATGCGCTTGACCTTGCGGAACGCCTCGTGGCGATCGGCGCGATAGTGCGACTCGTCAGCCAGCGGGCGCAACTCGTCGAGTACCCAGTCCACGCGGCCCAGCTCGCGCAGACGGCTCATCATCTCGGTATAGGCGACGATCAGGTACTTGACGTCATCGATCGCGTACTCAATCTGCTTATCGGTCAGCGGGCGACGCGACCAGTCGGTCAGCGACTCAGTCTTGGGCAGCGAGACGCCGCAAAACGTCTGCACGAGCGCGCCGTAGGAAATCTGCTGGCGCTCGCCTAAAAAGGCGGCGGCCACCTGCGTGTCAAAAATCGGACGCGGCAACACGCCTACGGTATGAAGCATAACTTCCATGTCCTGCGAGCAAGCATGGAACACCTTGGTCACGCTCTCGTCGGCCATGAGTTCGGCCAAGGGAGACAGGTCGTCGATCACCAGCGGATCAACCGCGACGCTCTCGGCAGGAGTGGCAATCTGGACCAGGCACAGGCGCGGATGGAACGTGCGCTCGCGCAAAAACTCGGTATCGACGGCAATCGCGTCAAACTCACGGGCGCGCTGACAAAAGTCGAGTAGAGCCTGATGTGTGGAAATGTACATATCAACCCATCGAATAAGGTTAGGCCCGAAAAACACGGGTAGGATATCGGCATTGCCTTACAACTATACTCGGTTAGTCACAGAACGGGAACGTAAGTATGCGCTGCCTTATCATCCACAACCCGGCATCGGGCCCCAGCTCAGATGAAATCTACGCATTCACGCACGCCCTCGCGCAGGGCGGCGACGAGGTCGTGATGCGTTTTATCGGCGATGGCATGGAACCCGAAGACGCCGTGGCAGACGTGCGCGAGTTTGATCGCGTGGTGATTTCGGGCGGCGACGGCACCGTCTCCAACGTACTCGACCAAATGCGCGGATGCGGCGTCCCCACGCTCGTCTTCCCCTCCGGCACAGCCTGCCTGTTCTTTAACAACATCGGTAATGCCCCTGAGGCGGCGGCGCTTGCCAAGGCTTGCCGCGCCGGTCGCACGGTCAAAGTGGACATGGGCGAGCTCTTTTGGCTCGACGAGAACGGCAACGAGAAGCGCCACGGCTTTATCATCATCGCCGGCTCGGGCTTCGACGCCGAGATCATGATGAAGGCCGCTCCCACCAAAAACGACATCGGCGAGATCGCCTACTTCCTCTCCGCTCTCGCCACGCCCAACCCCACGGTGGCGCACTTTACGATTGAGCATGACGGCATTGTCGAGGAGCTCGACGGCATCTGCTGCATGGCCGGCAACACCTCGGTCATCCAAAACGACATCAACCTGTTCCCCGACTGCCGCATGAACGATGGCATGGTCGACATTGCGGTCATAGAACCCGTGCGCACCGTGCAGCTGCTGCCTACTGTGATCACCGCTGCGCTTGACCCCGCCGGCAAGGTACTCGGGCGCCCGCAGTTCAAGATCATCCAGACCAAGGAAGCCAAGATCACCTGCACCCCGTCGCTGGGCATGCAGTTCGATGGCGAGATTATCTCCAGCAATTCGGGCGTCTTTGGAGCCCGCGCGCTTCCGCAATGCCTCGACCTCATCGTCGACGAATTCTCACCGCTTGGTAAATAGGAGGACCCCATGAACGACAATCCCCTGCTCGGCTTTATCATCATCGTTTTGGCCATGCTCGTCGGCTATGCGATCAACGTGATCCACCGCCGGAAGAAGTAATTCCACATTGGTATGATATTCATCCAATTATCGTCTCCCCTGCTGTTTATGCATTTGCCAAACAGCGGGGGATTTTCTTTGCGCCCCGTGCAAGATGCTTTATTCAGGTACAGTAATTGCAGGGTGCCTTTATTTAAGTAAAGCTACAAACCGAGTATAATTAACCGCTCATCGCATATTTCATTACGCTTATCGAGTAAGTTTCTTTCATAGATGAATATTGTTTCCAGTTCGTTACGCTAATGGGGTGTCTTTATTGGCTGAAGCCCTCTGGCGACAGAGGGCTTTCGCACGCTGGGAGGGAAAATGAGGAAAACTCACCCCGTCAACGCGCTCAAGAAGCTAGGCATAGGCCTCGCCTTTGGAGCTGCAACCATCATGTCCATGCCGACCTCTGCGCTCGCCTGCACGCAGGTCTATATGGGCAACAAGCTGACGGCCGACGGTAATACGTACTACGGCCGTGCTGAGGACTACCGCAAGCGTTACCTCAAGCACTTTGGCATCGAGCCTTCGTTTGGCCCTGGTCACACCTACAGCTCGGATGAGTCTGCATTCGTGTATACCTCGACCAAGACCTCGTATCGCTACACCTATGTGCGTGACCACCCCAGTCAGTGGGACGAGCGCTGGGATGCCTACTCCGAGGCTGGCATCAACGAGAAGGGTGTCTCCTGCTCCGCCACGCTGACCACCTACATGAATGCAGCCGCCAAGGCTGCGGACCCCCTGACCGATACTGGCATTGGCGAATATAGCTACGGCAGCGTAATCTTGGGCGAAAGCGCCACGGCACGTGAGGGTGTCGAGCTCCTCGGCAAGATCATCGACGACCAGGGCGCCTGCGGCAACGACCAGATTATCATCTCCGACAACAATGAGACCTGGCTGTTCGCCGCACTTTCCGGCCATCAGTGGATCGCCATGAAGCTCACCGATGACATCGCCTCGCTTAACCCCAACATCGGCAACCTCAACTACAAGGTTGACCTCAACGACACCGAGAACTGCCTCCACTCCTTGGGCATCGAATCTATGCCCAAGGAGAAGGGCTTCGCCAAGTACTTCGATGATGGCCAGTTCGACGTTGCCCAGACCTACGGCGAGGAAATTAGCGAAAATGCCATGCACTCTTGGACACGTTATGTCCAGGGTCGCGCTTACTTCGATGCGCCGCTCACCGAGGGCACCGACTATAAGATCGTAAAGGACACGCGCGAAAACGCCCGCGCCACGACCGGCGCTCTGCCCTTCGAAGCACAGCCCCTGTTCTTCCAGCCTGGCAAATCCAACTGGAACACCTTTGAGATGATCCGCGCGTTTGGCAACCGCGGCGAGAAGGCCCCGGGCCTCAACGCCAACACCGACGGCGCCTACGCCATCGGTACCGAAAGCAACAGCGAGATCAACCTCTTCCAGATTCGCGATGGCCTCGATCCCGAGATCGCAACCATCCAATGGGAAATGCTCTCCCGTGCCGCGTACTCCGTCGCCATCCCCTTCTACTCCGCACTGCTCACCGAGGTTAGCCCGTATTTCAGCGACCAGACCGTCTCCTACGATCACTGCAAAGAGACGGACATCGTAAACAACGAAGAACCCGAGAACTCCATCAATTACGTCCTCATGGACATCAGCTCCCTCTGCTTCGAGCATCCCGAGCTGCTCGGCGTCAACGTCCGCACCTACCTCGACGCCCTCCAGAACGAGCTCGTCGAGCAGAACTTGGAAGTCGACGAGGTCATGCAGGCCACCGAGGGCACCGAGGCCCGTACCGCCCTGGCAAACAAGGCCGGCAATGCTGCCACCGAGAACACCTACGTCAAGTGCAAGGCCTTGCTCCAGGAGATGCGCGCCTATCTGAAGGCTGAGAACTTCGACCAGCCCTTCACCCCGAGCGACCTGAACACCGAGACCAACGGCCTCAAGGTGCCCATCACCTACGCCAAGGATGCTCTTGCCACCGATCCGGTCACCCCGGATCAGCCTGGCACACCTGAGCAGCCTGGCACTCCCGAGCAGCCCGCTAAGCCCGAGCAGCCCGCTAAGCCCGAGCAGCCGGCCGCCAAGCCTGAGAAGCCTGGCAAGTCCGACACCACGACCACGGTAACCACTAACAAGACGAACACCAAGGGCGGCCTGCCCACCACTGGCGATCGCTTTGATGTCCGCATGGTGGCCGCATTCGCCATCGCTGGCGTTGCCGTCATCTCCGCGGGCGGTTACTTCCTCTACCGTCGCAATAAGGAGTAACGTCTTAACCGAGCGGGCGGGGCACATGAGTTACCACGCCCGCTTAGCCTGCTCTTTTGACCGGCGGGAAACCCGCCTGAAATCTTTTTAAAAAAGATTTCCCCGCACACACTTCGCTGTGCTATAGTGCAGCGCAACAGCAACTAGGTGCGACCGCGCCATGGCATCACGAAAGGAGCCACCGACATGAAGAACACGATGAAGTCTCTCAACAACTGGTGGTGGCGTGATGCGAATACGATCGGTCGACAGTGAGTCCCTCACGCCTGTTTTTGCGCTCTAGGTGATTGGAAGGCCTCCGGTTTCGACCGGGGGCCTTTTTCTATCTCGAGCCCGATCGCATTCGCATCACGCGCCTCCGCTTTCCCCTTGCACTCCCCTTCCGAAAGGATTTTCACCATGTCTCAGAACACCACCGCCACCCAGCCCCGCACCGTCCAGACCGCCGACCGCGGCAAACTCGACGTCCGCGCTCTCGTCCTGCTCGCCATCCTGCTCGCTGCAGGCTTCATCCTCAACTTCACCGTCGGCAAGGCCATCTCGGGCATCTCGGGCGGCATGATCAGCCCCGAGTTCATCATCTCGGCCTTCTGCCTCACCATTCTGGTCGTTCGCCCCAACATCGGCCAGGCGCTCGTCATTGGCCTCATCTCGGCTGCCGTGATCCAGATCACCACTACTTCGCCGTTCGTCGATTTTGCCGCTGAGGGCATCGCCGCCATGCTCATGGCCGGCATCGTCAACGCCGCCGGCAAGAACGGTCAGGTCAAGCCCGCGATTGCCATTGTCGCAACTTTCCTGACCACCTTTGTCTCCGGCGTCATCTTCATGGTCATCAAGATGGCCATGCTCGGCGTGGTCGGCGAGCTCGCCGCCGCCATGTTGCCCGTCGTCGCCATGACCGCCGTCTTTAACGCCATTCTGGTCGGCGCCCTCTACTTGCCCATCCAGAAGGCCCTTAGGCTCAATTAACCCGCTCGGCTTTACGAGCCACCCCATCTTGGCGTTCATTCGTCGCTCGCGTACCCAAGTACGCTTCGCTCCTCTTTCGCGCCAACCTGGGGCCCCTCGTAAAGCCGTCTCCGCACTCCACCAACAAAGACTGTCCCAAACAACTAGCTCTTGGGGACGTTCTTAAACGACCAGTCATTAAAGAACGTCCCCAATGACTATGAAAGGTATCCATGGAAACGATCATCAACGTCGACGATGTCTCGTTCTCCTATGGCACGCAGACCGAGCAGGCGCTCAGCCACATCTCGCTCAGCGTGAACAAGGGAGATTTCATCGGCATCATCGGGCCCTCGGGCGCCGGTAAGTCCACGCTTGCCGCCTGTCTGTCGGGTGCCGTGCCCCACCACTACACCGGCACGTTCTTTGGGTCCGTCATGGTTGACGACCACGACACCTGCGAGGTCTCGCTGACCGACGTATCGCAAATCGTCGGCAGTGTGCTGCAGGATATCGACACGCAGATGGTCGCCTCGGTCGTCGAGGACGAGATGCTCTTTGGCCTCGAGAACTTTGGCGTTCCCCACGACCAGATCGAGCAGCGCGTGAGCGAAACGCTCGAGACCGTCGGCATCAGCGACCTGCGCGACCGCGAGATCGCCACGCTTTCGGGCGGCCAAAAGCAAAAGGTTGCCATCGCCGCCATCCTCGCCATGCGTCCGCGTGTGCTCGTGCTCGACGAACCCACCGCGGCGCTCGACCCCGCCAGCTCCACGCTGGTTTTCGAGACCCTGCGTGAGGCCAACCGTGCACTCGGCATCACCATCGTCGTCGTTGAGCAAAAGGTCGCCCTGCTCTCGGAGTACTGCAGCCGCGTGCTCGTGCTCAATCATGGCGAAATCGCGCTACAGGGCGAGCCGCACGAGGTCTTCGCGCATACCGACGAGCTCCGTGCCATCGGCGTCGACTGCCCTCGCGTCACGCGTATCTTCAATAGCCTCGAAACCAATGGCCTGGTAAGCGGCACCCCTTGCTTGGATGTCGATGAGGCCGAGCGCCTGATTTCGGGCATCGTCGACCCCGCACGCGCGGCTATCGAAGCCCAGGCGCCCGCTGGTTCCCCGCATGCACCGTCGTTGCGCCCTCATGCCAAGGACGCCGAACCCGTACTCACCTTCGACCATGTTGAGTTTGCCTATCCCAATGGCGGAGCCGCCGTACACGACCTTAGCCTGACGCTCTATCCTGGCGAGCTCGTGGGCATCGTCGGTCAAAACGGCGCCGGCAAGACCACGCTCACCAAACTGCTCACAGGCCTGCTTAAGCCCGCCTCGGGCAGCGTGCGCGTCACGGGACTGGATACCGCAGCCGTTCCCACGAGCCGCATCGCTCGCGAGGTCGCGACCCTCTTCCAAAACCCCGACCGCCAGATCTGCAAGGACACCGTGCTCGACGAGGTCGCCTTTGGCCTGGAGCTTACCGGCATCGACCGTGCCGAGGCGCTGCGTCGCGCCCAGCTCGTCATCGACCGCTTTGGCTTGCCGGCCGACGAGGCGCCCTTCTCGCTCTCGCGCGGTCAGCGACAAATGGTGGCGCTTGCCTCCGTCGTAGTGGTTGAGCCCAAGATCGTCGTGCTCGACGAGCCCACGAGCGGCCTTGATTACCGCGAGTGCATGACCGTCATGGAAACAGTGCGCACCATGGCCGAGCGTGGTTGCGCCGTTATCATGGTCTGCCACGATATGGAAGTCGTCTCGGATTTTGCCGAGCGCATTGTGGTAATGGCCGACGGTCGCATCCTCGACCGCGGCCGCACGCACGAGCTATTCTCGAACATCGATCTCATGCGGCGTGCCTACGTGGAGCCTCCCCAGGTTATTGAACTCTCGCGCCGTCTGGCATCTTCCGTCTCTCCCGCTTTTGCGCAGGTGAGCGAGGTCACCGATGTCGTTCGAATTACCAAGGAGATGGTCCACCGTGGTTAACGTCATCGACTACATGCCGGGCGATACGCTGCTGCATCGCCTGAATCCCGTCGTCAAACTGGGCCTCGCCGCCGCCATCATCGTCGGCATCTTCTTGTCCGACACCTACGTGGCGCTGCTGGGCTTTTTGGCACTCACCCTTGCGCTGGGTGCCTATGCCGGCGTCGTCGACCGTCTGTTCTCGCTGCTCAAGTTGCTGATCCCGCTCGCGCTTATCATGCTGGTGCTCCAGCTGGCCTTTATGCGCGATGGCAACGTGGTGTGGGGCTTTATCACCGACACGGGCCTCATCACAGGATCGAAGGCCTGTCTGCGCCTACTGGGTGTGGCGTTACCACTCATCCTCATGCTCATGGTGACCAAGCTCAACGACCTTGCCAACGCCTGCGTCGAGGTGCTGCACGTACCGTATCGCTATGCCTTCACCTTTACCACGGCGCTGCGCTTTGTGCCGGTGTTTGGTCAGGAGATGAACGCCATCATGGAGGCGCAGACCGCACGCGGCGTCGAGTACGACACCAAGAACCCCATCAAGAAGCTTAAGCTCATGCTGCCACTGTGCGTGCCACTGCTCATCTCGAGCGTGGGCAAGACCGATGCCACAGCCTTGGCGGCAGAACAGCGCGGCTTCTATCTGCGCACGCGCGCCAGCTCGTACAAGCGCTACCCCATCAAGGGCCTGGACATCGCCGTGCTCATCGTCAGTATCACCCTCATCGCCATCGGCTTCCTGTTCTAGTTCACCACCGACAGCAACCGCCCAACGCAAAAGGCCTCGGCTCGCACCAAACGAGCCGAGGCCTTTACTGTTTCACCAGATAAAACCTACCAAAAAAACCTGTCCCTTTTTGGCAGGTCGGAAGCTAGAGGCGGTAGGGGGCGCCGCTGCGGATGATGGATTCGCGCACCAGGACATCCATGGCGTCGAGGGTGATCTCGGGCATCTCTCGGTACTTTTGCAGCACCGAGAGCTCGGTGCAGGCCAGAATGACGCGGTCGCAGCCGCTACGGGTAAACTCCCACATCACGCGGTCGAACTTATCCATATCGGGCTCATGTCCGGCCTTCACATCATCGTAGATAAGCGACATCACATCGTTCTGACGTTTCTCGCTGGGATAGACGACCTCAACACCCGCAGCCTTACATTCGCGGCCGTAGACGCCCGCGCCCACGGTTCCGTCGGTGCCCATGATGCCAATCTTGTGCACCGGCTCGGCCGGCATACTCAGGTTGGGGTCGAACTCGCACTCCCCCATCACCGCACCGGCCAGAGCATAGCGCACCGACTCACGCGGCATATGGATAATCGGCACCTTCGTAAACGACTGGATCTGGTCGTAGAAGTAGTGCGACGTGTTGCAGGGAATGGCAATGTGCGCACAGCCCAGCGACTCGAGTGCCTGGGCACACTCTTTCATGGTCGCCAGCAGCTTGGCATGCTCGCCGGTCTTAATGGCCAACGTGCGGTCGGGCATGGTCGACTTGGAGAGCACCACCATGTCGATATGTTCCTGATCGCAGGCAGCAGCCGTATGACGCACCACCTGGTCGTAGTAATACGACGTGGCCTCGGCGCCCATGCCACCGATAACTCCCAGCTTTTCCATCGCCGCCTCCTTGGTGACGCTTGCACAATTGCGCGTATCATACCCGCGCCCGCCCGATGCAAACCGGACGGGCGCCGCGCTCATCTACTTGTAATACGTCTTGAACAGCTTAAAGTGGCGCAGCTTGGTGTGCCACATGCGCAGCCAGCGGTTAAAGACAAAGTCGCCCTTCATAAACGAAGGGTCGGCGCCCTTGCCTTCCTTGTCCAGGCGATGCACCTTAGCGCGCAGCTCGGGATCCTTGACGTATTTGTCGACGACGCCCATGGGGACGACCATCCACAGCGCCTCGTCCTGCGCCGTCACAAACTCCGGCTCAAACGGGCGGTTGAACACATACTCGTCCACCACATACTTGGCAACGTTAAAGCCACTGTTAGTGACATAGTAGTTGCTGCGACCCTGACGCGTGTTGAAATCGAAGAACTTAAACGAGCCGTCGCGCTCGTCGTACTTAACGTCAAAGTTGGAATAGCCCACAAAGTGAAGGTCCTCGAGCAACTTGCGCACGCCATCCATAAGCTCGTCATTGGGCTCGGTGATGATGCAGGCGTGATTACCGACGCCATGGGGCTGATGCTCCTCGAGCAGCACGTGACCCAGGCACATCATGCGCACCTTGCCATTGCGGTCGGAATAGCTGGTGAGCACGCGCATGTACTCGTCGTTGCCGGGCACGCGATCCTGCAAGATCAGATCGTCGGTGTAGCCGCTGGCATACGAATCGCGAATGACCTGTTCCAACTCAGCGCGGTCGGCAATCTCATAGGCCTTCTTCTGGCCCTCGAACTCGTGCTGCCACCACATGATGCCGTCAGAAGGCTTCAGAATCATCGGGTAAGGAAAATCGATCTGGTCGAGCACTTCGGCAGGCGCCTCACCCTGGGCATTGAGCATCGCCTTGGTAAAGGTAAACGTGTGCGGATAGGGCACGCCATGCTTCTCGCACAGCTCGTAGAAGATCTCCTTCTTCTGGCACTGCTCAAGCATGCTATAGGGAGCGTAAGGCGCGACGATGTTATCCGCCAACTCATGGGCATCCTTGGCCTGAGCCACGAGGGCAACATAGTTGTCGCCACAGCCCACAAGGACAATCGTCTTGTCGGCATGCGCTTGGGCAATGCCGTTGACGGTTTTGAGCATCACGGGCATGGTGTCGATATCCGCGTTGGGCGTGTAGTCGATAATCTGGCTGCGGTACGCGGGACCCGTCTGATACTTGCCAAAGACCAGACTCTTGACCTGGTACTCCTCGTAGAAGGCGCGCGCCACCGAATAGGCGTTGATGTCGCCACCGAGCAGCACGGGAATGAACTCGCGCTCTGTAAATTGCAATGCCATGGAAACTTCCTATCATGAACTGCCCACACAACGGGCGGTCTTTGCGCAACTGATTTATTCTAGCGTGCCAAGCCGCCGGCGCCCAAAGCTCCACCGTATCTATGGCAATCGACGTAATCGTCCAGCATAAAGGCCGTACTCACCGCGATGGGGCCTTGTAGCTGCAAACCCCCTGTTGAGATAGCTTTCACGACCGAAAGCCCGTCCGCAAACAGGCCTCCGTAACGTTAAAGTTGAACTCTATGGTTTCTCAACAATTCATCATAACTGCAGGTCAAAGCCAAAGCCTCAAGTTCAACTTGACCCTTTGGAACCTTTAAGGTTCAAGTTGAGGTCGAAAGCAGTAGTAGAATACCGTTCGAACCATAACCTACGATTGATTGCAGAGGGACTGGATGCAGCATTCGAATCATCGCACCGCAGCGCTCATTGCGTCGAAGCCGGCTCGTATCATCACGAGCGCCGCGCTCGCCGTTGCGCTGACGGCCACACCGATGCTCTCCCCCGTTGCGGCGTATGCCGCCTCGCAGGCAACGCAGGACCAGCTTTCCGCAGCCCAGCAGAAGATCGAAGCCGCCACGAGCGCCTACAACGACGCCCGCACCAAACTCGATGACCTGCAAAAGCAGATTGACTCCAATGAGGCGAGCATCGAGGAAATCGAGGCTAAGCTTCCCGAGCAGCAGGCCAAGGCAAGCTCTGCCATGCGCGATCTGTACAAGTATCAGAAGGGCACCAATCCCATCGTGAGCTTCCTGGTCAACGCGCAGAGCCTGGGTGAGTTCATCACGACCTGCAAATACACCAACCAGATCACGAGCTCGAGCGTCGACGAGATCGAAGAGCTCAATAACATGCAAACCGAACTCGAGCAGAACAAGGCCGAGCTCCAGCAGGCCAAGTCTCAGCTTGAGGCGGAGCAGAAAAACGCCGAGGATGCGCTGGCGCAGGCCCAGCAGCTCCGCAGCGAGGCACAGGCAAAAGCCGAGCAGGAAAATGCCGCCGAGCTTGCCAAGCTTGAGGCCGATAAGGCCGCTGCCGCCGAGAAGCTCTCGGGCGAGGGCGTAAGCGGCAGCAATTCCAGCAGCCAGGCCACCAACACCAACACCACCATCGACACCACGGTGAACAACGCCAATACCGGTAGCTCCGATTACGATTCGTTCATTAATGAGTGGACGGGCCGCATCGACAATTATCTCGCCGGCTCCCCCATGGCAGGCCAGGGCTACAACTTTGCCGTCGCCGCTTGGAATACCGGTGTCGACCCCCGTTGGTCCCCCGCCATCGCCTGCATCGAGAGCACCAAGGGTGCTTATTGCGCCAATTCTTACAACGCCTGGGGCTGGAGTGCCCGTGGCGGCGGTTGGCGCAGCTTTGGCAGCTGGAGCGAGGGCATCTCCGCTCACGTCGCCTATCTGGGCGCCAACTACGGCTCCACCCTTACCCCGGCAGCGGCCAAAAAGTACTGCCCGCCCACGTGGCAGGACTGGTACAACAAAGTCGCCGCTCAGATGAACCGCATCTAAGTGCAACTGCAGAGGGCCCCAATGGGGCCCTTTTCTTTTAGGTAGCGGAGGTATCGACGACGCCGGTCGCATTGGCAACCGCGACTATGACGATCATGCATAGGAGCAGCACACCCAATGCCTTGAGCCAGAGTTTCGCGAGCTTCTTGCCGCGATAGCTGTCGAGCAGTGCGAATCGCCGACGAAGACGGCGCTTATCGAGCAGCGCAAAATGCATAAGCACCATAAGGCCATCGACAAAGAAAAAATACTCGATTATGAGAAGCCACGTCGGGTAGCTTTGGTTTGCTCCCGTGGGGTGAAAGACGGCAAAGTGACTTCCGGCAAAGAACACAAGCAGTGAGAAGCAGACGAGCGTATTCCAAATACGCCCCAGAGACTCCGGAACGCGAGAGAGCAGACCGCATGCAACAGAGGCGGCAGGCCTAGGAAGCCCTGTGGGGTTCTGGAGCCCTTGGGGCGTCAACGCCGTCTCCGAGGCCGGAGCACGGACAAGCACAGGCGCAGGAGGCCGCACGGGGCGACTTAGATCGTATGCCGCGCGCGTCGCCCGTCCCAACGCTTCCGCGCTCGCAAAACGCTTGGCCGGGTCGAGCGCCATCGACATGCAGACGGCATCGGCAAGTGGAGTGGGAATGCCGCGCGCCTCGCATTGCTCGCGCATGTCGAGCCCTGGTTTAGGGTCGACTCCCGTCAAGCAGAAGAACAACAGGGCGCCAAGTGCGTAGACGTCGCTTCGCACGCTCGTCTGCCCAAACCCATACTGCTCGGGCGGCGCATAGGGCCGTGTCCCAAACTTGACGGTATCGGCATCGGCGCCATCGCGCCATACGCGCGCGATCCCCAAGTCGATAATCACCAGCGATGAAAACGTCAGGCCGTCATCAGGCGTATAGTTGGCACCTGTCACGATGATATTCGACGGCTTGAGGTCGCGATGGATCACCGGCGCCGACGTCTCCCCCGCCATTGCAAAACCGGCATGGAGCTCGCCCACGGCGTCGCATAGGGCAGGATACAATTCACGCGCATAATCGGGGGTGGCTCCCAGACGGTACACCAGCGCCCCGAGCGTCTCCCCTTCGATGTATTCCATAACCACGTTGAGCTCGTCGCCCACACGACGACAATCGACGATTCTGGGCAGGTGCTCAAAACGCCTGCCTGCCCGCTGAGCGGCAAACAGACGCTCGTATGCCCCGCCGATTTGAGCCGAAGCATCGATGCGTTTACGGACAAAGGGGCCGAGCGAACCACCGCCGGTTCCTTCAAAGTACACAAGCTCGGTTGTTTCAACGGACGAGCGCTTAAGTACACGCTCCACGCGATAGCTGTCGTCACGATCGAGCGACGCCAGGTGCTCGGCAAGCGCTGCGGTCAGCTCATCATCGGAATATGATGGGGTCTGATTATCCATAGCCTCCATCATAGCGCAGGGCGCAGACACCCCATGGCATCCGCGCCCCGTTCGTTTGCATCGTTGTTCGGCAGCTCCGCCGGCTCAGATATCAGCCGCTAACTCACCGTCTCCTCGCCAAAGCGATACAGCTCCTCGTTGACCTTTTGGAGGCTGCACCCGCGATCGATACAGAAGATGATGATCGCATCGCGACGGTCCTTGCAGTTAAGGACGCTTACCCCGGCAGCCGTCAGCGCACGGTTAGTCTCTTTGAGCGTCAGCGCCATCGCAAAGGCAATCTGCAGCACCTTATTGCGACTCGGATGACGCGCACCGGTAAAGATCTGATAGCCAAAGGTCTCATTGAGATCGGCCATACGAACCACGCGCGAGCGCTCCAAGCCCTTTTCCTGCAGTAGCTGCTTCAGGTAGTCCGAAAGCGACGGGGCGGCAAAGTCGTGCTCCCTGATATAGCCATCGATGTTCGGCGCATCGAGAAGCTCATTGAGCAACTCCTCGGTCAGCTTTTTATCGGGCATACGACTTCACCTCCCCCAGTGCATGCAACATGCTAGAAACCGCTTACGTCCGAACGCTCCCAGCTAGCAACCTGGTCGGGAGACACCGTACCCAGCGCCTCGAACTTCCAGGAGCCGCCCGCCTTCAGATGATTGGTGTTTGCAAGAGCCGTTCCAACCTGGTTGCCATCGGCATCATACAGAACATATTCAATCTGAATGTAGCTCTTTTCCTTGTCCGTGTTATTGGTCAGCGTGCCCGTGATCTTATAGGTAAACTGATTGGAAGTGTCTTCAGCCTCGTCAGCAATGGTATACGGTTCTTGCGGTTCTTTTTGCTCCTCAGCCTGCTGTGTCGTCTCGGCAGGTTTTGCCGAATCGCTCGCAGACGAATCGGTTGAGTTGCCGCCCATAGAACCCACGGCACCGACAATAACCAGCACCACGATGATGCCTAGGACAATCTTGCCGATCGGCTTCTTTCCCTCTTTTGCCATTATTCATCCTTCCTACGATCCGGCTACCGTGCCGGCACACAGCACATCGTAGGAAGGATTGAACTTGAATTCATTAGCTGAGAGCTAAGGTCGCGGTAAACGGCCAATGCAGTTATCCAAACGCCGAGCAAACGCACTTTGCGCGACCGTCTGCCAGCAGTGATCAACCCACCGTGACGGATTCCCCGGTAAAAGCACTGATCATCAACAGGACAAAGAAAACAAGGCAGCTGACACTCAGCAGGTACGCAATGATCAGAAAGACGACCCAGCCGACATTGGTTTTACCGTCGGCACGGCGTTGCTCGCGATTGCGGCAGAGCCAAATCGTCACGCCGATGGCAGTGATAAACAGCACGAGCGCCGCCGCGGCAAGCCCAGCAAGCGCAAACAACACGCCAATGCTCACAGCGATGACCGGAAGCAGCAGCAAACCGCACCCGCATCCACCCGGACTATATACGGCTGATTGCCGACGTCGCCTCATCGTCACTCCATCACAAGCAATCGTTTGTAGACATCGAGGCCTTTGAGAAGGATTTCCTCGTCGAAGAGCATGCTATCGGTATGCAGAGCGCTTGTGGCATAGGCGGGGCAGCCATCCGAATCACTCGGGTTGTCTTGGTCCTCTGGCATACCCGTGCCCAGCAGGAAGAACACGCCCGGCAGATGGCGCTGATAGAACGCGAAATCCTCGGCAATCAGCAGCGGCTCGTCCACGAGCTGCAGCTCGGGCAAGGCAGGCGCGACGCTGCCAAATAACTCGGGGTCGTTATCGACCGGCGGATAGCCCTCGGCAAAGTCGAGATCGTACGTGCAGCCCGTTGCAGCGCATGCCTCGTCGAGTACACGGCGCACGCCCTCACGCGCACGGTCGAACATGTCGTCCGTAAACACGCGCAGACTGCCGGCAACATGGGCCTCCCCCGCCACCGCATTGCAGACGGTACCGGCCTGCAGCAGGCCAAACTTGCCGATACAGGGCTCGTCGGTGCCCAGCTCGTCCATCAGCTCGCGCTCGGCAACCAAAAACTTCGCTGCCGCCAACGCGGCATCGTGCGATTCGTTTACGGGAACGCCGTAGGTCTTGGCGATATGGATGCTTGTCCCGTGAATGTGCACGTGCGTCTCGCTTGAGCGCGCCAGCAGCGGACCGGAACAGCTCGCCAACGTGCCGGCGGGCAAATCGGGCCATACGTGGAAGCCAAAGATGCGATCCGCCCCGTAGCGCTCGAATACGCCGCTCTCGCACACCGTCTTGGCGCCACCAGTCGTCTCCTCGGCCGGCTGAAACACAAAGAGCACATTGCGCTTAATGGCGCCCGGCTGCTCACGGATCGTACGGTCGACGAAGGTTGCCGCCGCAAGCGCCATGGCCATGTGACCATCGTGACCGCACGCATGCATCTTACCGGGATGCGTCGAGGCAAAGGCCGCGCCCGTTGCCTCCGCGATGGGCAGGGCGTCCATGTCGGCGCGAATCGCCGTGGCATGCACGGCGCCCGTGCCGGCATCGAAGAAGGCGCAGACGCAGCTGGGACACGGATGGGTCACCTCGCAGGCGAGCGGCGCCAACACGCCCTCAATATAGGCGATAGTCTGCGGAAGATCGAAGTCGAGCTCCGGAATGCGGTGCAGGTCGCGACGATAACGACGGAGTTCTTGGAGCTCGGTCATAGAGGTTCCTTTCATGGGTGCGCGTCGGTTGCCATCTATTGTGCCGCAAGATTGCTACACCCTTATTTCCAGCATATCCTTGCATTTTTTAAACGTTATATACGAATACTCTTGTTTGGTAAAGTGCAACGTGGTAGGGTCTTTACCACTTGATAGAGGCGCGGGCACGAAGAACCGCGGGCGAGCCGGCAGGCTTTGACCCCGTGGGGAGGCGAAACCCGCCGAACTGGGTTTTTCGGGCACGAACAACCTGGTGGGCCTGCGGGAAACACCCGCAGGACTGTCTGCAGCAATGCGGGAGCGCTATCCGGACATTGGGTCCACGCTATGCGGATTCGATGCGCAGATGGCGCCGTCTGGATAGCGAGGTTTACGGGACATGGCATTGACCCCCAACGAGGCATATGCGGCCAAACAGCCGTTTGTGGACAAGGTAACGCTCGAGCATATCGTCGAGCAGTTCCCCACGCCGTTTCATCTATACGACGAGGCGGGCATCCGCCGCAACATGCAAGAAGTGCGCGACGCCTTTGCATGGAACCCGGGCTTTAAGGAATACTTTGCCGTCAAGGCCAACCCCAACCCGGCGCTCATCTCCATTCTCAACGAATACGGCTGCGGCTGCGATTGCTCGAGCTATACCGAGCTCATGATTGCCCGCTCGCTGGGCATCACGGGACACGACATCATGTTCTCGTCTAACGACACGCCAGCTGCCGACTTTGAGCTCGCCGACAAGCTGGGCGCCATCGTCAACTTTGACGACATCAGCCACATCGAGTTCTTTGAGCGCGTCGCAGGGCCCATCCCCAAGACGGTCAGCTGCCGCTTTAATCCGGGCGGCCTGTTCCAGCTCTCCAACGGCATCATGGACAACCCGGGCGACTCCAAATATGGCATGACCACCGAGCAGCTCTTCGAGGCCTTCCGCATGCTCAAGGCCAAGGGCGCTGAGGACTTTGGCATCCACGCATTCCTTGCCAGCAACACCGTCACCAACGACTACTACCCCAAGCTTGCGCGCATCCTCTTTGAGCTTGCAGTGCGCCTGGAGCGCGAGACCGGCGCACACGTCGCCTTCATCAATCTATCCGGCGGCGTCGGCATCCCCTACCTGCCCGAGCAGCAGGCCAACGACATTCACGCCATCGGCGAGGGAGTGCACGCGGCATACGACGAGATCCTGGTTCCCGCCGGCATGGGCGATGTGGCCATCCGCACCGAGATGGGCCGCTTTATGATGGGCCCCTACGGCTGCCTGGTCACCAAGGCCATCCACGAGAAGCAAATCTACAAGGACTATATCGGTGTCGACGCAAGCGCCGTCGATCTGATCCGCCCTGCCATGTATGGTGCCTACCACCACATTACGGTGATGGGCCAGCCGGGTGGCGCCGACAAGACTGCGGCACCCGTCACGGACACGTACGACATCACGGGCAACCTATGCGAGAACAACGATAAGTTCGCCATCGATCGCGAGCTGCCGCATATCGACATGGGCGACCTGCTCGTGATTCACGATACGGGTGCGCACGGCTACTCCATGGGCTACAACTACAACGGACGCCTACGCTCCGCCGAGGTCCTGCTGCGCCCCGATGGCTCGGCCGACCTCATCCGCCGCGCCGAGCGCCCGGGCGATTACTTTGCCACGCTCGACGTGCTGCCGTACGGCCGAGAGTTACTGGCCAAGTCGCGCGCCGATGCCGCCCGCCGTCGCGCCCAGGACGAGCGCCTGGCCGTCGCTGCCCAATGGAACAAACGCATCCAGATCGCGGAAGCGAAGGAGAAGAACATGGATATCCGAAACCTCGAGGGTTCGATCGTCGCCCTTGTCACGCCGTTTAAAAAGGACGGCAGCGTCGACTTTGATGCACTCGAGCGCCTTATCGATTTCCACCTGCAAAATGGCACTGACGCCATCCTCACCCTGGGCACCACCGGAGAGAGTGCCACGATGACCGACGACGAGGACAACTCCGTTGTCGCCGCCGTGGTCAAGCAGGTTGCGGGCCGCGTCCCCGTCATCGCCGGCTCGGGCTCCAACTCCACGCAGACCATGCTCACCAAGTCGCTCACCTACCAGGGCCTGGGTGCCGATGGTCTGCTGCTCATTACCCCCTACTACAACAAGTCTAACGAAGAGGGCATCTACCAGCACTTTAAGACCGTGGCCGACGCCGTGGACATCCCCTGCATTCTGTACAACATCCCCGGCCGCTGTGGCTGCAGCATCAGCGAGCACAACGTAGAGCACTTGGCCGCACACCCCAACATCATGGGCATCAAGGAGGCCTCGGGCAACGTCGCCTACGCGGCCAAGATCGCCCACCTGCTGTCCGATGACTTCCGCATGTACTCGGGCGAGGATGCACTCACCGTGCCGCTCATGAGCCTAGGCGCTTCGGGTGCCATCAGCGTGTGGGCCGACGTACAGCCGCAGCTCGTGCACGACATGTGCCGCGCCTATCTGGACGGTGACGTAGCGCGCGCCCGCGATATCCAGATTGCCGGCCAGCCGCTCATCAACGCCCTCTTTAGCGAGGTCAACCCCATCCCCGTTAAAGAAGCGCTCGCCCAGATGGGTATGATCGAGGCAAACTACCGCATGCCGCTGTGCCCCATGGCCGACGATACGCGTGCCGCACTTACCGATGCTCTGAAGGGAGCTGGTCTGCTTGATTAAGACCGTCATTATGGGAACGGGTCGCATGGGCTCGCTCATCCGCACCACTGCCGAGGGTATTGTCGATACCGCCGGACAGCCCGTTTTCGACATTGTGGCCCAGATCGGTTTTGACCTGTCTGAGCTCGAAAGCGCCCCGGCAGCCGACGTCATCATCGACTTCTCGAATGTCGTGACCTTCGATGCCGTCGTTGCCTATGTCGAGCGTACAGGCGCGGCGTTGGTCTCGGGCACCACGGGCTATACGCCCGAGCAGATGGATCGCCTGCGCGAGCTAGGTCAGAGCGCCCGTGTCATGCACTCCGGCAACTACTCCATCGGCATCGCGGCCCTGCGTCATCTGGTGGCACGGGCCACGCGCGAACTGCCCGGCTTTGACTGCGAGATCGTCGAGACGCACCACAACCAAAAGGTCGACGCCCCCAGCGGTACCGCCAAGCTGCTGCTCGATGCCGTTGTCGAAGCCGAGCCCGAGGCAGGCTACCACCCCGTCTATGGCCGCGAGGGCATGTGCGGCGCGCGCGACCCCAAGGAGATCGGCATGCACTCGCTGCGCGGTGGCACCGTTGCCGGCGTTCACGAGGTGAGCTTCTTTGGTCAGGACGAGGAGGTCACGCTCGCGCATCGCGCCACGAGCCGTCAGATCTTTGTCAACGGCGCCCTGGCAGCCGCGCAGAAGCTCGTCACCCGCGAGCACGGCTTCTATACGTTCGACCAGGTCATGTTTGCCTAACCAACTATCTACCGTACCCACGCAAAGGAGAAACAGCATATGAGTAACGCAGCCGAGATGGATGCCCAGGAGATCATCAATTACATCGCCACCGCGCCTAAAAAGACGCCCGTCAAGCTGTATGTGCGCGAGAAGCCCGGCATGAAGGTTGCCTGGGGCGATGCGCACGTCTACGGCGGCCGTCGCGGCAAGACCGTCTTTGGCGACTGGGATGAGCTCAAGGCAATCCTCGACGCTAACGCCGACTCCATCGACTACTACGACGTAGAGAACGATTGCCGCAACTCCGCCGTGCCCATGCTCGACCTCAAGGGCATCAACGCCCGCATCGAGCCGGGCGCGATCATCCGTGACCGCGTCGAGATCGGCGATCGCGCCGTCATCATGATGGGCGCCATCATCAACATCGGCTCCGTCATTGGCGAAGGCTCCATGATTGATATGGGCGCCGTGCTGGGCGGCCGCGCCACCGTGGGCAAGAACTGCCACATCGGCGCCGGCACCGTACTGGCAGGCGTCGTGGAGCCCGCCAGTGCCACGCCCGTCATCGTCGAGGACGATGTCATGATCGGCGCCAACGCCGTGGTCTTGGAGGGCGTGCGCGTGGGCAAGGGCGCCGTCGTGGCCGCCGGTGCCGTATGCGTCGAGGACGTCCCCGCCGGTGCCGTCGTGGCCGGTGTCCCCGCCCGCGTCATCAAGATGCGCGACGCCCAGACCGACAGCAAGACTGGCCTCGAAGAAGGCCTGCGCCAGCTGTAGGGTTACGCGGTTTTGACAAACCGCGTAACGGCTCGAAGCTGCAAACGCCCCTAGGCGGCAATCTGGCGTTCAATCGTCGGTCGCGTACCGAAGTACGCTTCCCTCCTCTTTCACGTCACCTTGCTCGCCTAGGGGCGTTTTCGCTGACGTATGCTCAACCTGTAGGGCAATTCAGCCCTAAACAAAAAGGCCGAAGCTCCAAGGGGGCTTCGGCCTTCGCTTTCTCGCTGCAGGCGTAACGCAACTTATCGATTCTCGATGCTGCCGATATTCTTGAGCTCGATGGAGATGAGGCCGTTGGGCTCGTTGACAAACTCGATGTACTCGGAGTTCGAACCCATCTCGGCCGGGAAGCTGATCTCGATGCCCGTATCGGTATGAATCTTATGATTGCGCACCGCCGCGCGCTCGACCTGTTTGCGCTCCACGGGAACGCGCTCGGGAACCTTCTCCTCGGTCAGTGCCGCGCGCACACTTTCCTTGATGACCGGCTCGTCCTCAAAGACCTCATCGACGATATCCCAGGGCGGAAGCTCCTCGTCGTCTTCGACCTTCTCGGCGACGGCGGCCTTGACCTTGGCGAGCGCGACGGCCGTGTTGGCACCGTGCTCCTCGGCGACCTCCTCGACCACGCGCGTCACGGTGTCGATGACCTCCTTGCCCGATACGCCCGTGTCGCACTGCAGCAGGCCATCGGGGATAAGCATACGGTCCTCGCCGGCAATCTTACGCTTCTTGTCCACGTAGCCGATCTCCATGGTGCTCGCGCGCACGATGGCATAGCTCGGCACCTTTTGCGAGGGGTTTGGCAGAATAGCGTAGTGGCGCGCGATGTCGTTGCGCACCTCCCCCTCCTCGCGGCCCACTTCGTGCATAAAAGCCTGCTTGGAGCCCAGGAGCATGACGGCAAACCAGCGGGCATCCTCATCGTCGTCAAAATCGGCCACGAGCACGTCGGTGGACTCGGCTTTCTCGGCTTTGGTGAGCTCGGAGGAGATAAACTCCGCAATCTGCTGCGACAGGTCCACGAACTCGCGCTCGCCAAAGAAATAACCCTTGAGCTCGCCGCCAAACGCAGAGTTCTCGGCAAACGTGGCACGCTTGTTATCGGCTGAAGTGCGGGCACGGCGTAGGTGTGTGGTCACAAAGTTGCGCACGGTACGGCTCTCGATATCGAGTTCGCGCTGACTCATGACGTTGACGGCAGAGTCAAAGTCCAGGATATGCAGAATCGCGTGATTGATTTTCATATACGGCATTCCGTTCTAGATCGATTTCGGCACGAACCAGTATAGCGGTCGAGCCCTCCCCGAGCGCATCGAAGATTGGTGCATCGGGGACAGGTTGCTTTGCACCAATGGCTAGCGCAGAAGCTCGGACTGCCAAGCCTCGAGCTGTTCTGCCAGACTCTTACCGGCAGCGGACATGTCGATCTGGGGTCGTTTGGGCAGCAGTACGCACTTAAGGATTGCCACGATGGTCTGCGAGACAAAGCGTCGTGTATCCTTGTCGAAACCTTGCGCAGCCTGGAGCATCACGGGCAGGCTCTCGCGCAGATTCCCAGCGATATCCGCAAACCGCTCAGCACCCGTAGCCTCAAACACGGAGAACAATGCATCCACAAAACGCTCGCGCCCGCTAGGTGACACTGCAAGCAGCATCTCGCGAATGGAGCCATCAACGTATCGAGCACCGGCGGACAGGAGCTCACAGTACACGAAGTCGCGACCATCAACCACCCAGCTAAAGGGATTGTGCTGCAGCAGGCTGAACTCGGTGCTCTCAACGATGGCATAGTCCTCCTGTGTCTCGAACATCATGCCAAAGATCGACGACCGAGGTAGCGTCTTGTCGATTCGACCGGAAAGATCGGCAAAGGCGTTGCCGTTCAGAAACTCCTCGACGAAGCCAGGACCATCATGGGAATACACCCGTTCGATTCGCTCACGGGCGACATCGGAGCACATCGCCGCACCGTACACCGCAAGGTTTCCACCCTTGGAATGACCTCCGCACAAAAGCGGCCCGTCAATCGCATCCGCCGCCTCGTCCACGTAACGCGCCGCGGATTCCTGGGCCGGCACAGGACACCGGAACGCCATGTTAAAGTCCTCTTTCCAGCCCACAATCGTACTGTCGGTCCCCCGGAAGGAAAGATAGCTAAACCCCGCCGGAAATCGGAACGCCATGGCTGCAAACTGCTCTGTCGCCACCACATCGCTCACGGCACGATAGCCGCAAACGTGCACGCCGCGATAGCGAGGGCTTGCTGCCACGGCCTCCAACAAGGCCCTGCTCCCCTCTGGATCCCACAGGTCGCCAATCATGTCCCGGTAGCACTCGGCACGAAGCAGCTCGCGTACGTCAAGACCCTGCCAGTTCGTCAGCTCCGCCATATCACCCGGCAAACGCAAATAGGACAGCCACGCAAAGACCAGGCTATCCACCGCGCAGAACGACCGTTCCTCAAACGGATCAAACGCCGTCTGGACATAGGTCAAAAAGTTAGGTGAATCCGACATGGCCCTCCCATCAACTATGGTGCATTGGGGTCAGGTTGCTTTGCACCAAAAAGGCGCCCGGGCCGTGTGGACCCAGACGCCTTTCATTGTAGCCTGTTGCCCAAAAGAGCTTGATTTAGCAGGAGAAGTCGACGCTGTCGATGATGTCCTTGAGGGCCTTGGCGGAGGCGGTGAGCTCATGCTCCTCGTCATCGTTCAGCGGCACGGGAACGCGGCAGACAACGCCGTCGCGGCCAACGACGGTCGGCATGGAGATGGCAAGATCAGACAGGCCGTACTCGCCCACCATGAGCGAGGAGACGGGCAGAACGGTCTGCTCATCGCGCATGACGGCGGTGCAGATGCGCTTGACGGCCATGGCGACGCCATAGTAGGTGGCGTGCTTCTTCTCGATGATGGTGTAGGCGGAATTCTTGACGTCCTCGGCGATACGCTTCTCGGCGGCTTCGTGCTCCAGGTGGCCGTGAAGCTCGCAGAAGGTGCTCAGCGGCACGCCGGCAACCTGAGCGCTGGACCAAGCGACAAACTCGGAGTCGCCGTGCTCACCCATGACATAGGCCTGGACATCGCGCGGGTCAACCTCGACGTGGGCGCCGAGCATCTGCTGCAGACGGCCGGTGTCGAGCACAGTGCCGGAGCCGATGACGTGGCCCTCGGGCAGACCGGACATCTTGATGGCGGCGTAGGTCAGAACGTCAACCGGGTTGGAGACGATGAGCAGAATGCCGTCGAAGCCAGACTTCTTAATCTCGGGAATAATGGACTTGAAGATGTTGACGTTCTTGTTGACCAAGTCCAGGCGGGTCTCGCCGGGCTTCTGGGCAGCGCCAGCGGTGACGACGATCATAGCGGCGTCGGCGACATCGGAATAATCGCCGGCATAGATCTTCATGGGCTCGGCAAACGTCATGCCGTGCGCGATATCCAGGGCCTCACCCTCGGCGCGGTTCTTGTCCACGTCGATGAGGACCATCTCGGAGAACAGACCGCTCTGCATCAGCGCGAACGCCGAAGACGAACCGACGAAACCACAGCCGACAATAGCGACCTTCTTCTCGTTAACCATTACTTTCTCCCATCTCTCTCCACAAACAAGCCGCCCGGGAACGACCCAAGCGGCTTGCCGTAATCCCAATATAGCCAATCGGGACTTTGATTATGCGCCTATTCGCAGCCAAAAATCGACCGTTTACCGAAATTGTTTGCAGAATTCGTAAGATAACTGCCCGAAATCGGTTTCGAACTATTGACGCGTCTAAATGTCTTTTTAATACAGACCCGCCTCGCGAATAGCCTCGACGGCCAGAGCGATCTGATCGGGCGGCAGGACCAGCGCCATGCGCACGTGCCCCTCGCCCGAAGGCCCAAAGCTCGCACCCGGCGTCACCACAACGCCGGCCTTCTCCATGAGCTCCTCGCAAAACGCCATGGAATCGGTACGGCCGCCGGGAAGCTTGGCCCACACAAACATGGAGCCATGCGCGTTGGGACGCTCCCAGCCCAGTCCCTCAAGACCGTCGCACAGGGCATCGCGACGCTCCTGGTACTTCAGACGCTGCGCCTCGACCTCATCGCGCGGGCCGTTCAGGCAGGCGATAGCAGCCTTCTGGATCGGGAAGAACATACCAAAGTCGATCTGGCCGCGCAGCTTGGCAAAGGCAGAGACCACGTCCTCGCGGCCGACCAAAAAGCCGATACGCGCACCGGTGACGTTAAACGACTTGGAGAGCGAGAAGAACTCCACGCCCACCTCGAGCGCGCCGGGATACTGCAAAAAGCTTCCGCCCGGCTCGCCGTCGAACACGATGTCGGAATATGCGTTGTCGTGAACGATCAGCAGGTCGTGCTCGCGGGCAAAAGCGATGATCTCCTCGTAGACCTCGGGCGTGCCCACCGAGCCCACCGGGTTGGCGGGCAGCGACACGATCATGTACTTGGCACGATCGGCCACCTCGGGATCGATGCCCGCCACATAGGGCAGGTAATTATGCTCGGCAACCAGCGGATAGTACTCGAGCTTAGCGTCGGCGATCTTGGCGCCCGCCTCAAAGACCGGGTAGCACGGATCGGGCACCAAGATGGTGTCGCCCGGATCGAGCAGGGCCAGACCCAAATGGCCCACGCCCTCCTGCGTGCCGTTGCACGACTGCACCATGGACGGCGTAATGCCCGAAACGCCAAAGCGACGCTCATAGTAATCGCATACGGCTTGCTTGAGCTCGGGCAGGTCGCGCAGGGCATACTTCCACATCTCGGGATCTTGGGCTGCTTGCGTGAGTGCCTCGACCACGTGGTCGTACGGCTTAAAGTCGGGCGTTCCCACGCTCATGTTGTAAATGGTCTTACCCTGAGCCTTCAGCGCGAGAAGCTTGTTGTTGAGCGAGGCAAATACCTCCGCGCCAAAGCGGCCGAGACGCTGCGATGCCTGCATGGTGCCACCTTTCGATATAAAAAACGCGGCGCTCCGACAAGAGCGCCGCGCGATACGGGCCATCAGATTGCAAAAGTGTACCGCTTGCAACCCCTATATTGGTTCAATTTAGCCAACCTTAGTCAATCGGATTGAGTGCGTCGATCTGCGCGAGCCACAGGCGCGAGCTGGCGTCGCTCGGCATGCGCCAATCGCCGCGCGGACTGAGCGTCACCGAGCCCACCTTGGGACCGTCGGGCAGGCAGCTGCGCTTAAACTGCTGAGCAAAGAAGCGGCGGTAGAACGTACGCAGCCACGTATGAATCGTCACCTCGTCATAGACGCCCCCAAAGCTCTTGAGCGCCATGCGGTAGATCTTGCCCGGCTCAAAGCCAAAGCGCAGCAGGTAGTAGAGGAAGTAGTCGTGCAGCTCGTAGGGTCCCACCAGGTCTTCGGTCTTCTGGGCGATCTCGCCGTCGCCCGTGGGCGGCAGAAGTTCGGGAGACACCGGCGTATCGAGGATGTCGAGCAGCGTGGTGGCGATGCGCCCGCCAAAGACATCGGCCGCATAGCGCACCAGATGGCGTACGAGCGTCTTGGGCACGCTCGCGTTGACGGCGTACATGCTCATATGGTCGCCGTTGTACGTAGCCCAGCCGAGCGCCAGCTCCGACAGGTCGCCGGTACCGATGACAAAGCCGCCGGCCTGGTTGGCCAAGTCCATGAGAATCTGCGTACGCTCGCGCGCCTGGCTGTTCTCGTAGGTCACGTCCTGAACGGCCGGGTCGTGCTCGATGTCCTTAAAGTGCTGCTCAACGGCAGCATGGATCGAGACCTCGCGGAAGGAGACACCCAGATCGCGAGCAAGCGACTCGGCATTGGACTTGGTGCGGTGCGTCGTGCCAAAGCCGGGCATGGAAACCGCCGTGATACCCGTGCGTGGCAGTCCCAGTGCATCGAAGGCACGCACGGTCACAAGCAGTGCCAGCGTGGAGTCCAAGCCACCCGAAAGACCGATGACTGCAGCCTTGGTACCCGTATGGGCAAGGCGGGTCTTGAGGCCCGCAGTCTGCAGATTGAGAATAGTCTCGCAACGCTCGGCCAGATCACCGTGGTCGGCCGGCACAAAAGGCGCGCGAGGGAAAACACGGTCGATATCGCAGGCATCGCGCAGGACAGACTCTTCGGCCAACACGCCCTCAAAAGAGAACTCAACGGTCGTGGCCTCCGGCGCATCGTCCGCGCGCGTCCACGTCGTCGAGCGACGGCGCTCGGCAACCAGACGATCGAGGTCGACATCGGCAACCGCCATGTCGCAGGTAAGCAGTTTGGTGGCGGCCAGCTTAGAGCCGTTTTCGTAGATCAGGTTCTCGCCCGCAAAGACCATGTCGGTCGTAGATTCGCCCTCACTCGCATCCGCGTAGGCATAGGCGCAGTACAGGCGCGCACTCTGGTTGGAGATGAGGCTGCGGCGGTAATCCGCCTTGCCGATAATCTCGTCCGAGGCCGACGGGTTGAGGATCACCGTCGCGCCAGCAAGCGCCATCTCGGTCGAGGGGGGCGCCGGTACCCACAGGTCCTCGCACACCTCGACACCCAGCACCAGATCCTCGGCACCTTCATCGCAGCAGCGGTAGACAAGCCCCGAGCCAAGCGGCACCGGACCCTGACCAGCAAATTCAATCCACACGGGATCGGCCGGCGCCGGAGCAAACCAGCGGCGCTCATAAAACTCTCCGTAGTTGGGCAAGTACTTTTTGGCCGTAAGGCCCAAAAGCTCGCCCGCACAGCACACGGCGGCGCAATTGTAGATGTTTTCGGCCACCGCGACGGGAAGACCGATGGTAAAGACGATCGGCAGCTCACGGGTTTTATCGAGAATGCGCACGAGCGCCGCCTCGCAGGCATGCAGCAGCGTGCGGTTATGGAACAGGTCGGCCGCGGTATAGCCGCACAGGTTGAGCTCGGGCAGTACCAACGCGCGAACGCCGCGCTCGGCAGCCTCACGAACAGCCGTCAGCGCAACCTCGGCATTGCCCTCGACATCGGCCACGCGAATCCGCGGCGACGCCGCCGCCACACGCAAAAAGCCATCAGACTGAGAAAGGTGAAGATCCATAAGAATGCTCCCGTGCGTAGACGCCATTCATAACAATTAGCAAGCCTTATTGTAGTTCAACCGCCGGGTGCAACCGCATCCCACCAACTTGGTGAGCTATTGATGAGTTGATGGTATCTGTTAAATGACACGTACGATTCACATCTGGTGGGTACCCTGATGGCTACACGAAACGAAGCAGATTTACATCGGGAGGACCCCGTATGACAACCAAGTACACCGACGCGCCGCGCACGCGTGTCATGACGCCGGCCGCACTCAACAACGGCGTGCACGAGAACCATTCCATCGGCCAGACCATGGCCATTGCGCCCAAGAAAAAACTCTTTGATGACATTTCCATTCCCCAGATCGTCGCCGGCGCCGCTGCTGCCGCAACGAGCGTCGCGCTTGCTTCAAAGATCGGCATTGCCGGCTCGGTGATTGGTGCCGCTGTGAGCTCAGTCATCACTGTTGTGTCCTCGCAGGTCTATCGCCACTTTATCTCCGCCAGCGCCGAAGCAATCAAGGGCACGCATGCCGCTGTCGACTACCCTACCGGCGCCTATGAGCCCGTTGAGCCCAATGTCGAGGAGCACCTAGGTGGCGCCGCAACCACGCAGGAGATGCGCCAGGTTGCGGGACGCGCGACCACGGCGCGCGTCGCTCCCAACAGCCTGCGCGCCAAGGCGGCGGCTGAGCGCAGCCAGACGCAAAAGAAGGTCATCGTCTTCTCGATCGCTATCGCCATCGTCGCGGTCATCGCCTGCGCCGGCGCCATCCTTATCACCACTGCCGGTGAGGGTCTGGGCGAGCGTCCCGAGCCAATCCTGTCGTCGCGCACGACCGAGAGCGATGCAAATGGCAACACCCAGTCGCAGGATCAGCAGGCACAGACGGACGATACGCAAGACAGTTCTACCTCTGCCAATTCGTCCTCGAACACCCAAAACCAATCGCAGGGCGTCGATTCCTCTGCGAACAACAGCGGCACGCAATCCGGCACGACTGACTCAAGCCAAACGACTGACGGTTCGCAGCCGAGCACGGGCGGCCAGACGAGCGACAGCACTTCGGGAACGGGCACAGCAGACAGCAGCAACACCAACAGCTCGAACAGCTCGAGCGGAACCGCGTCCGGCACGGCATCCGACAACTCGAGCCAAGGCACGGCATCGGGCAACTAAGCACATTTGCCTCTCATAGATAACCGACCTGTACAACGGGCGCGAATCGAAAGCGGTTCGCGCCCGTTTGCCTTGGGCGCCGCCATGGCGAACGCTATGCGATGGTAAGATGCTTTACATGTGTAAAGAGGAGATTTGCCATGAGCAAGACAATAGTTAGGCCCACGCTTTCGCTGGGCAACCACATCTATCTGTATCGCCTGCTGCGCGACGCGATTGGGTGCGGCAAGCAAACGTTTATGACACAGGTCGAGGAGGCGCTCGCCGCCGGCGACATGACCGCTTATGACCTGGGCTTTGAGTCCACGCGTGAGCTGCTCGAGGAGCTCGACGACTGCATTAAGCTGACCGTCTTTAAGGGCGGTCGCCTGTATGCCACCGTCATCGCCAACGAGGCTTGGGATGCCGCCCTTGCCAAGGGCGAGGACAAGCCCAAGGCAGCCAAGGGAGCCAAGCAGTCCTACAAAAAGAAAAAGCGCGGCGAGAAGGACCTCAAGGCCGTGCGCCCCAAGCACGTAAAGCGCACCGAGCCGGAAGCCATGGTTGAACCCGTGCCGGAACCCGAGCCCGAGACAGAGATCGAAGTCGCTATTGAGGTAACAGCAGAAGCCGAAATCGCCGCCACGACCGATCCCGAAGTCATATCAGAGCAGGAAGCCACTGCGGAGCTCAACGAGGCTCCTAAGTCGACAACCGAAGAAGCCGCCAACCAACCCGAGACGCCTGCGTTCCAAAACAGCGATGTCTTTGGCGACGAGGCCGAGGACGATCAGTCCGACAAGCCCGCCGATCAAGGCGCTACCGAGTCGACGCCGGGACCCGAGACGCCGCAGCCTGCCATCTCGCTTACGGTCGTCTATGACCCCGAGAACGCCAACGCCGGCATCACCACCATGGCATCCACGCCGGTCGAGACCAAGCCATCTGTCGAGGCAGAGGATGTCCCTCAAGCCACTACCAAAACCGAGGCCGAAGACACGTCCGTCCCCGTGGAACCGACAGATTCCGCAGCTAAGCCGGAAGCGGCGCCTGAGTCTGCACCCGTCATCGAGTCTGTGCCCACCGCTGCTTGCGACCAAATTCCCGCACCAGCACCGGCTTCGGCGCCCGTAGCGGCCGCGGCCCCCGCACCCGCAGCACCGACCATCCCCGAGGACTTCCCTGTCGATTTCGCAACTGAAGTCTTCTGCCCCGGCCCGTTGCTGCACCAGCTGTCGACCTATCTCCCCTACGGCGCCGATACCCTCGGCATCGTCGGCGAGTACTACTGGATCGCCCGCGAACGCGGCACCATCGAGGCCGCGCGAAACCGCGCAATCTTCCCCCTGCGCTACACGCAGGCCGGCGAGCGCCGCGAGGTTGCCGTGCGCATCCGCCGCAACACCACCGGTGGCCTCGGATCCACCTGGGCCATCGATAAAGTCGAAGAACCCGAGCAGTAACGACAAACGGCTCAAATCCAAATCAGGATTTGAGCCGTTTTTATTTGTTGATGTTGCGTAACCAACAGCGAGCGGGCCGCAAGTGCCCCAGGTTGCCGTGAAAGAGGAGCGACGCGTACTTCGGTACGCGAGCGACGGCTTGAACGGCAAGATGGGGTGCTTGCGACCCGCGCAGCGTCGAGCAGTTACGCGGTTTGGAAAACCGCGTAACGATCTAGTCGCGCGTCAGCTTACGGTGAATACGATGCGGCTGGGCTGCGTCCTCGCCCAGGCGCTCGATACGGTTGGCCTGATAGGCCTCGAAGTTGCCCTCGAACCAATACCAGTTGCCCGGATTCTCGTCGGTGCCCTCCCACGCCAGAATGTGCGTGGCGACGCGGTCCAGGAACATACGGTCGTGGCTAATAACCACCGAGCAGCCCGGGAACTCGAGCAGCGCCGCCTCGAGTGAGGACAGCGTCTCGACGTCGAGATCGTTCGTGGGCTCGTCGAGGAGCAGCAGGTTGCCGCCCTGCTTGAGCGTGAGCGCCAGGTTCAGACGGTTGCGCTCGCCACCGGAGAGTACGCCAGCGCGCTTCTGCTGGTCCTGGCCCTTAAAGCCAAAGCTCGCCACATAAGCACGGCTCGGAACCTCGGTCTCGCCGACCATCATGTGGTCCAGGCCGTCCGAGACGACCTCCCACAGGTTCTTATCGGGGTCGATGCCAGAACGGTTCTGATCGACATAGGAGATCTTGACGGTCTCGCCCACCTCGAGCTCGCCCGAAGTCAGCGGCTCCAAGCCCACGATGGTCTTGAACAGCGTGGTCTTACCGACACCGTTGGGGCCGATGACGCCCACGATGCCGTTGCGCGGCAGGGTGAACGAAAGGTCGTCGATGAGCACGCGACCGTCGAATTCCTTGTGCAGGTGATGGGCCTCGAGCACCTTGTTACCCAAACGCGGTCCAACGGGAATGCGGATATCGGTCCAGTCGAGCTTCTGGCTTGCGCGGGCCTCGGCCTCCATCTCCTCGTAGCGAGCCAGACGAGCCTTGTTCTTGGCCTGGCGAGCCTTGGGCGAGCTGCGTACCCACTCGAGCTCGGCCTCCATGCGCTTGGCGAGCTTGGCGTCGCGGTTGCCCTGCGCCTCGATACGGGCGGCCTTGGTCTCCAGATACGTGGAGTAGTTGCCCTTGTAGGGATAAAGGTGACCGCGGTCGACCTCGCAGATCCACTCGGCAACGTTATCCAGGAAGTAGCGATCGTGCGTGACGGCAAGCACCGCGCCCTGGTAGTTGTGAAGGAAGTGCTCGAGCCACAGGATCGACTCAGCGTCTAGGTGGTTTGTGGGCTCGTCAAGCAGCAGCAGGTCGGGAGCCTCGAGCAGCAGCTTGCACAGGGCCACGCGACGGCGCTCGCCGCCGGAAAGCACGTTGACCGGCATGTCGGAATCGGGCAGCTGCAGGGCGTCCATGGCCTGGCCGAGCTTGGAATCGATATCCCAGCCATCAGCGGCGTCGATCTCGTCCTGGAGCTTGCCCATCTCGGCCATGAGGGCGTCCATGTCGCAGTCCGGGTCGCACATCTCCTCGCCGATCTTGTTGAAGCGATCGACCTTGGCAATCATGTCGCCAAACGCCATGCGCACGTTCTCGATGACGGTCTTGTCGTCGTCGAGCGGCGGCTCCTGTTGCAGGATACCCACGGTGTAGCCGGGGGTGAGCCTGGCATCGCCGTTGGAAACTTCCTCGATGCCGGCCATGATCTTGAGCAGGGTCGACTTGCCCATGCCGTTGGGACCCACGACGCCGATCTTGGCACCGGGGTAGAAGCTCAGGGTCACGTCGTCAAGGATTACCTTGTCGCCATGGGCCTTGCGAGCCTGATACATCTGGTAGATAAACTCTGCCATTTGCCTGTTCTATCCTTTCTACCTGCTGTTTCCCTATTCTTGATTCGCTTTAGTAGAAACGAAATGAGGGAACCAGCTCTGAAACGTAACGAAAAAGGGGCATGGTTGCCCACACCCCCTAATACTACCTGGGAAAAGTCCCCCGGAACATACTATGAACTGCGTACGCTAGTTTTCCGCAACCTTAACGAGCGGCTCGCTGCGATTTGCGCCACAACAGATACGAGTAGACGTAGACGGCTCCAACCGAACCAAACGCCAGAACCGCAATCACCGCGGCGACGACTTCACTCGAAAGCACGCTGCCTGCCACGCCCATCACAATCAGGCCAATACCCAGCACCATAAAGCAGGCGCCGCCAAAACGCTGCGTACGGCGCCAGTTCTCGGGATCGGCAAGCGCCCAAGGTGTCTTGATACCGAGCGTATAGTTCTGCTTCACACGCGGCAAGTAGTTGCCTACGCCGATGAACAGCAAACCGACAACACCGGAAATCAGCACGTTAACCGAACCGACCGCCGGCACCACGCCCCAGACCGTAAGCTCTCCCAGCCAGCTTATGGCGCACATGAACAAGGTGAAGGCGATTACGAAGCCCTGATAGAACTTGCCCGAGGTTCGATATGCCTCGCCTTTGGGGTCGATGCGCGGCACCACGCAGAACATTGCGAGAAGCGCCAGAGGCAGCGCGCTGAGCGCGGAGGCCATCCAGCTAGGACCCCAACCGTCGACGGCGCCGTTCGCGCCCCAGTGCGTGGGAATCTGCGCAGGCAAGCTCGGCATCACCATGAGGTGCGCTACGACATTGGCGACGCACAGAGCGACCAGCGCAATCCACACGCGCGACGATACCCCCGTGGGGTGAATGCCCTTGTTTTCGTTATTCATCCTTATCACCTTCAGTGTTTGTAAAGCCCATAAACCAGCCAATTAAATCCTGCATGACGGTGGTGTTTAAGCTGTATACGATGTTTTGGCCATGGCGCTCGTCGGTCACCAACCCGGCATTTTTGAGCGTCGCCAAGTGATGGCTTAGCGACGGCTTACTGATATCGAAATGCTCGGCAAGCTCCCCCGCCGTGCAATTGCCCTCGCGCAGCAACTCCAAAATGCGCCGTCGCGTTGGATCGGCAAGCGCCTTAAAACCCTCTCCCGGCATAAGACCTCCTCTCATCATCTCTCATGACGCGCACACTATACTCGATATTTAGATGTTTGTCTAACTATCTAATCGAAATGCTTCAAACCACATCAAAGTAAGCGCCATCGCAACCTATGGGCGATTACCTATAATGGCGATAGCTAAAACACGATCCGCTTCCCCATCGGAGGACATCTATGACCGAAACCGCAGCCGCAGCTCCCGTCGAGACACGCGACACCAAGCTCGAGATCATCATGGGCCGTGAGGCGCTCGATAAACTTGCCAACGCCACGGTGCTGGTGCTGGGCTGTGGCGGCGTGGGATCCAACTGCTGCGAAGCGCTCGCCCGCGGCGGCATCGGTCATTTTGTGATCCTGGACAAGGACATCATCGCGCCCAGCAACATCAACCGCCAGGCCATCGCCTTTCATAGCACCATCGGCAAGCGCAAGGTGGACGTAATGGAAGCCATGATCAACGATATCAACCCTGCCGTCACCGTCATCAAGCGCACCGAATACCTGTTGAGCGACAATATCGACGAATTTTTCGCACGCGTTTTGGAGCAAACGAACGGTAAACTCGACTACGTCATCGACGCCATCGACACCATTTCGGCCAAGCTCGCCATTGCCAAATATGCTCAGGACCATGACATCCGTTTGGTTAGCTCCATGGGCGGGGCCAACAAACTCCATCCCGAGTGCCTCCGCTTTGCCGACATCTTCGATACGGTACGTGACCCCATGAGCCGCATTATGCGCAAAGAATGTAAGAAGCGCGGCATCAAGAGCCTACACGTACTGTTTAGCTGCGAGGAATCGGTTAAGACACAGCCCCGCGATCCTTCCAACATCCACGAACGTACCGAACTGGGAACCGCGAGCTTTATGCCGCCCATCATGGGCCAGATGATTGCCGGCGAGGTTATCCGCCAGATCAGCGGGCGCGGTACCGAGCGCGTGCGCTCCGACGGCCAGCGCTTGGACTAGCAGGGATGCCACGATGGAGCCGCAGTTGTTTGATGCACACTGTCATCTTGATTTGATGGCCTGCCCGGATACCGTTGCCGATGAGGCGACGGCACTGGGCTTGGGCCTATTTGATTGCGGCGTCGATCCACGTGACTTTTCGGCCGCAAACGAGCGCGCCCATCGCCAACCAGGCATCATCGCCGGCATTGGGCTTCACCCCTGGTGGCTTGCCGACGGCCGCTGCGGTCCTGCCGAAATCAATCTGCTTTGCGAAGTTGTAGCCCAAGAGCGCTACATCGGCGAGGTGGGACTCGACTTTTCCGCGCGCTTTGCCGGAAGCGAGCCGCTGCAAACACAGGCACTTGACCGGCTCTGCGAGGCTCTCGCGCAACATCCTCTTACCGGGCGCGTGATATCAATTCACGCCATTCATTCGGCAGGAACCGTACTGGACGTCCTCGAATCGCATGGACTACTCATCCCAAATCCCGACTCCCCCTTTATCATCTTCCACTGGTTTAGCGGCACTTCGGACGAACTCGTCCGCGCGCGTAATGCAGGCTGCTATTTTTCCGTAAATGAGCGGATGCTCGCCACCAAGCGCGGTCGCGAATACACCCGACAGATTCCACTCGACCGTCTGTTGCTCGAAACCGACGCTCCAACCGAGCCGCAAGCGGATACAAGCGCACAGCAGCTCATCACATCGCTAAAAAGCGTCTCCCGACACCTCTCCGAACTTAAAAACTGCGCCGCGGAGAGCGCCGAATCGATCGCTTTGGGAAATTCGCGCTCCATTTTTGACTTCCGCTGACCCCGGTGGGCAAAAAATGTCAAATATGAGTACTGTTGCAAACCTAGTCACATTATTTTGCGACAAAATAACACCTCGATAATGTACAGATGTTCATTATCAAGGCGCTTTAACATGAGTAAAGCCATATTTACCAGGTTTTAATCGCCCCCAGGCGCTCAACCAGGGCCTTAAAAGCATAATTTCCCTGTTACTAAATTAGTGACAGTACTCATATTTGGCATTTTTTGTCCACGAACCCCTAAAGAGCCTCCAACAGACCCCCTAAGAAAGCTCAAGCAGCTCGGGCAGCTGGTCGATAATCTTGTCCGCGGCATCCTGGCTAAAGCCAAAGCGCTCCTCGCGCTTGGCAATGACTGTCAGGCCGGCTCGCTTGCCGGCAGTGATGCCAGGCACCGAATCCTCAACGCAGCAGCAGCGATTCGCGGGCAGCCCCAGCAGGTCCAGCGCATGCAGGTAGATGTCGGGCTCGGGCTTACTCTCCTTAAACTGCTCGCCGCTCACCACATACTCAAAGGCATCCGACAGCCCGCACGCGTTGAGCACTTCCTCGATGCTATCCATGGGAGACGAGCTGGCAAGCGCCACGCGAACGCCACGGCGCGGCAGCTCTCGAATCGTATCCACGGCGCCTGGGTTAATCAAAGCCTGATAGTCGCGCGGACGCTTATGCGCCCACTCGTCCCAACGGGCCAACGCTTCCTCGCCAGTGAAATGCCCCTTACCGGCGCGCTCAAACCAATCGACCAGCATATGCAGGAAGAACTGATGCGAGGTACCGACTTGCCCATTCAACTCCTCTTGAGTCAGGTTAAGCCCAAGCTCCTTGGCAAACGCGGCAGTCTCGCCCAGGTAGTAATACTCGGTATCGACAATGACACCGTCCATGTCAAAGATAACGGCGTCGAACGGAAATGCGGACACGGCACCCTCCCTAACAAAAGGGCGCCCGCAAGCAGGCGCCCAAACCATGCATTAATCGGCGATTCTAACCCAGCAGCTTATCCAGCGCCACTGCAATACCGTCTTCGTTGTTATTGGCGGTTACCATCTGGGCAACTGCCTTAACCTCATCGACGGCGTTGCCCATGGCAACACCGGTGCCGGCCCACTCAATCATGGACTTGTCGTTCTGGCCGTCGCCAAACGAGACGACCTCGCTGGCATCGATGCCGAGCTTGAGCAGGGCACCCTCAAGCGCACGGGCCTTGTCGATACCGGGCGCCGTGTACTCAAAGTACCAGTCGGCCGTAAACATGCCCGAAAGCGTCTGCTTAAAGGGCGCATACATCTCCTCGTAATGCGCTTGCAGGTAGGCCGGGTTGCCTGCCGTCAGCAGCTTGTCTACGGGATAAGTGTCCACGACCTCATGCAAGCTCTCGACCTCGCGGATCTTAAGGTCGCAGGCATCGCGCTCGTATTTGACGATGTTTTTCTGCGAGCCGTCAGGCAGCGTGATCATGCAATGGTACGAGTCCTCGACGTGCAAATCGCGACCGAGCGAAATCATAGGGATCACGTCGAAATTGCGCAGATGATCAATCAGACGGTGCAGCTCGTCAGCCGGCATGGCCTGGTCAAAAAGGACCTCATCGGTCTGAGCGTCGACCACATGCGCGCCATTAAAGGCAACTAGCAGACCGTCATGGTTTTGAAGGTCGAGCTCCTGCGCCAAGGCGTGCAACCCCCATGCGGGACGGCCCGAAGCCAAGATGAGCTTAATGCCCGACTCCTGCGTCGCGAGCAGCTTCTCGCGCGTACGCGGGCTGATGACCTTTTGGTCGTTGGTGAGCGTACCGTCGATATCCATTGCGATGGCTTTGATTGCCATATATGCCTCCCTGTCATTGAACAACCTTGTCTGAGCCATCATACAGAACACCCACGGCGGCGCTGTTTGCAACGGGAAAAATGTCATATTGTCCCAAACATGAACGGCGCGCCTTCGACGATTGCGATGCCCGTCGAGGCGCCTCCCGATACATTCCATCCTATCCAAATAGCAAGGGGCCCGTATCCCAACGGATACGGGCCCCTTTCAGCCATAAGCCAACTCAGCCGTAAAGACTACTTGCGATGAGCGCGATAGAACTCGATGAGCGCCTGGGTCGAAGCGTCCTGCTCGGCCTTGGCGGCGTCGTCGTGGAAGGCAGGAGTGATCTGCTTGGCAAGCTGCTTGCCCAGCTCAACGCCCCACTGATCGTAGGAGTCGATGCCCCAGACCGTGCCCTCAACAAACGTGATGTGCTCGTACAGAGCGATGAGCTCGCCGAGTGCGAACGGGGTCAACGTGTCACCGAAAATCGAGGTCGTCGGACGGTTGCCCTCAAAGCAGCGGGCCGGGACGATCTGCTCGGGCGTGCCCTCGGCACGAACCTCATCGGCCGTCTTGCCAAAGGCGAGCGCCTTGGTCTGGGCCAGGAAGTTGCCCAGGAACAGCTCGTGCACGTCCTGACCGCCATCGGTCGCAGGGTTGGCGGTATTGGCGAAGGCAATGAAATCGGCCGGGACCACCACGGTGCCCTGGTGCAGCAGCTGGTAGAAGGCATGCTGGCCGTTGGTGCCGGGCTCGCCCCAGAAGATCTCACCGGTGTCGGAGGCCACGGCGCTGCCGTCCCAGCGGACATGCTTGCCGTTGGACTCCATGGTGAGCTGCTGCAGGTAAGCCGGGAAACGATGCAGGTACTGGCAGTACGGCAGCACGGCGTGGCTCTTGGAACCGAAGAAGTTGACGTACCAGACGTTGAGCAGGCCCATCAGCGCGACGGCGTTGTTCTCGAGCGGGGTGTTGCAGAAATACTCGTCGATGGCGTGGAAGCCCTCGAGGAACTGCTGGAAGCGCTCGGGGCCGAGCACGACGATCAGCGACAGGCCCACGGCGGAGTCGACGGAGTAGCGGCCGCCGACCCAGTTCCAGAAACCGAAGGCGTTGGCCGGGTCGATGCCGAAGGCCTCGACCTTCTCGAGTGCGGTGGAAACGGCGACGAAGTGCTTGGCCACGGCCTCGGCGTTCTGCTCATCGGAGCCGTCGATGGCGCCCTGAGCCTTGAGCTGCTCGAGCATCCAGGTCTTGACCTCGCGGGCGTTGGTGAGGGTCTCGAGCGTGGTGAAGGTCTTGGAGACGATGATCACGAGCGTGGTCTCGGGATCGAGGCCCTTGAGCTTCTCGGCCTGATCGTTGGGGTCGATGTTGGAGATGTAGCGGCAGTCGATACCGGCGTCGGCATAGGGACGCAGGGCCTCGTAAGCCATGACCGGGCCCAGGTCGGAGCCGCCGATGCCGATGGACACCAGGTGCTCGATCTTTTTGCCGGTAACGCCCTTCCACTCACCGGAGCGCACGCGCTCGGCGAAGGCATACATGCGGTCGAGGACCTCGTGCACGTCGGCGACGACATCCTGGCCGTCGACGATGAGCTGGCCCTTCTCGGTTGCCGGGCGGCGCAGCGCGGTGTGCAGGACGGCGCGGTCCTCGGTGGTGTTGATGTGCTCGCCGGAGAACATGGCGTCGCGGCGCTCCTCGAGCTTCACCTCGCGGGCAAGATCGCACAGCAGCTTGACGGTCTCATCGGTCACCAGGTTCTTGGACAGGTCGAAGTGCAGGTCACCGGCGTCAAAGCTCAGCTTGTTCACGCGCTCGGGATCGGCGGCGAACCAGGCCTTGAGGTCGATACCCTCGGCCTCGAGCTTCTCCTGATGAGCCTCGAGCGCCTTCCAAGCGGCAGTCGACGTGGCGTCGATAGGTGCGGCAACAGTTGCCATAGAGTCCTCCTCAGCATACGGGCGCACACCTCCATGCACGCCCGGATATTCAGATAGCCCTATTCTAGCGCAGGTCAAGACTACAATCAGCGAGCGTTATCAATCCGCCCCTAAACGGCGAACGACCAAAAAGGGACTGGTTTATTTTGGCAGGTCAAACGCTTTACCTACCAAAAATAACCCATCCCTTTATGGCAGGTATTATGCCGCGGCGCACACGCTACCGAGCAGCTCGCGCAAGGGAGACCCAATGCCCTCCAGCAGTTCGGGCGCGATGATGGCAAAAACGGGAACCTCGCCGGCGCCCACCGTAGCGGGCACCTTGCCCTCCGATACAATGCATCCATAAGGGACAAAGCCATCCTCACCGGCATCGAGCGCCGCCATGCGGCGGGCGAGCTCGCGCGCAAAGCCGGCTGTATCGGCATCACCGATCGCCAGGACAAAGTCCACGCCCTCGTCGGTCGCCAGGGCCACGGCCTCGTCGACCAGCTCACCTCCCCCATCGCCTCCAACCGAGCCACAGCGGAAGAGCACGCGTTCGAGCAGGGCCCGGTCAAGCGAGCCGAGTGCCGACGAGACGAGATCATCACGCGTGTGCTTATCGCCTCCCAGCACGACCAGTGCCTTGGTGCCGCCATAGTGGGCAACCAATCGACCGCACCAGCGAGCCACATCCCCATCCGCAACCAAGCGCGTCGGCATACCAAACCCATAGTTGACCATTATCCCCACAACCCTTCCGTGTTTTATGGTGGTATCGATCGTTAGGCTCATGCTACGAAGCGAGCTTTTCCGAGCTGTTTCGCGCTCTTTAGGACTGCGTTAAAAACCCGATTCATAACCGATCAAAAAGGGACTGGTTTATTTTGGCAGGTCAAGCGTTTTACCGACCAAAACAAACCTGTCCCTTTTTGGCAGGTTTTGACGGTGTCCGATCGAGCAGGTATTATCGAACAGATATTCGATAAGAACATGTGTTTGATGGGAGGGCTCGGATGGCGCACGAGCAGCACACCTACATCTGCATCGATCTCAAGACGTTTTATGCCAGCGTCGAGTGCGTCGACCGTGGGCTCGATCCGCTCACCACGTGCCTGGCCGTTGCCGACGAATCGCGCGGACGCACGACCATCTGCCTCGCCATCACGCAGGCCATGAAAGACCTCGGGATACACAACCGCTGCCGTCTGTTCGAAATTCCCGATGGCATCGACTACATCACGGCCGTACCGCGCATGCAGCATTACATGGAGGTGTCGGCGAAAATCTACGGTATCTATCTGGAATACGTCAGCCCCCAGGACGTGCACGTCTACTCCATCGATGAGTGCTTTATCGACGTGACGCCCTATCTGAACCTCTATCACACAGATGCGGAAGGGTTCGCCTGCACACTGCGCGACGAGGTCCTCGCGCGCACCGGCATCACGGCGACGGTCGGCATCGGCCCCAACCTATTCCAGGCCAAGGTAGCGCTCGATATTACCGCCAAGCACGTACCCAGCCGCATCGGCATACTCGATGACGAAACCTTTCGCAAGGAGATCTGGCCCCATCGTCCCATCACCGATATCTGGGGCATCGGTCCCGGCGTGGCGGCCCGCCTCGAAAAGTATGGTGTCTACGACCTGATGGGCGTAGCCGCGCTCGACGAAAACCTGCTTTACGATGAACTCGGCGTCAATGCCGAATATCTCATCGACCACGCCTTCGGGCGCGAGCCGACAACCATCGCCGATATCCAAGCGTATCGCCCGCAGGCAACCTCAACCACCACAGGACAGGTGCTCTCGAAGGGCCATGCCTACGAGCAGGCCTACACCGTCTTGCGCGAGATGGTCGACAACGCCGTGCTGGACTTGGTCGATAAGCACGTGGTGTGTGACAGCATCTCGCTCTTCGTGGGCTACGCGAGCGAGCGAGCCGACATACGCCGGCTCGACGCCAGCGGCACGGCGCAATATGTAGACGGATGCGGACACCTGCGCTCGAGCACGTCAAGTATCGAGCCTACTGCGACCGCCGGCCCCGAACTCGCGCCCCGTGCGCCCAAGCCCGTCCAGCGCGATGACGAACGGCGCCGCCTGGTGCGCGAAGCGCAGGCAATCGATGGCATCTTTGTGGGAGAACACGGCGGCAAACCGCGCGGTGGCTATGCCGCACTCTTCGCGCACTCCAACGCCTCGCGAAAGCTGCCCGAGCGCACCAATTCGTTTAAGAAGATCATGAGCTATTTCGATGAGCTCTGGGCGCAGACTGTCGACCCCAAACGACCGGTCAAGCGCATCAACCTGGGCTTTGGCAATCTTATGCCCGAGGAATTCGCTACCGTCGATCTGTTCAGCGATGTCGAGGCCGATGAGCGCGAACGCGATCTGGCGCGCGCCGTGCTGGCCGTAAAAGGCAAGTATGGCAAGAACGCCCTGGTCAAAGGACTAAGCTTTACCGCCGGCGCCACCGCACGCGAACGCAACGATCAGGTAGGAGGACATCGTGCCTAAACCCAAGCAACCCATGCGCCCGCCCACCGCCTTTGAACGATTGGCGGACCCCGAGGGAAGACGTCGCTCCGCCGACCCCAAGCTCACCGCTAACGGCGCCGTTCGCGCCGGCCGTGCCGCGCAGTTTATGCCCTTCGCCGCCCTCACGGGATACTACGAGCTCGTACGCAAGCAAGAAATCACTGTCGAGCCCAAATGCGAACTCACGGAAGAAAAAGCCCTCGAGCTTTCAAAAAAACTCGAGGGCCTCAAACGCGGCGACTTGGTTCGCGTCACCTATTACGATACGTACGGCTATCGCGCTCGCACGGGCATCCTTGACGAGGTGCTCCCCGCCTTCAAGCTCCTCAAGCTCAAAGACATCGCCATCGACTTCGATGACATCCAGGACATTGAGCTACGCGGACGAGCCTAGACAAGGACGCGCATCCAAGGCAAGGCCTACAGCGTCATGACGTAGTAACCCGCGTCCTTCACGGCCGCCACGAGAGCACCGCGATCGATTGGCCGCTTGGAGCGCACGCGCGCCGTGTGGTCCGCGTACGTTACCGTTGCCCACACACCATTCAGCGCATTGAGGGCATTGGCCACATTCTGAGCGCAGCCATCGCAGCTCATGCCGCCGATGAGCAGCTCATCGCTATAGGGGTAGTGGGACGGATCGGTATCCGCAACCACTACCTTCTTGGCCTTCTTACCGCTCGTGCCATCGCTGCAGCAGCTCTTCCCGTGTGTCGAAGCGGCAATGCGACGCAGTCCAAAAAACATGCCGACGGCAATGACGGCCAGCACGATGAGATTCGCAGGGTTGAGCACGTCGTCCATGCGATCCCCTTTCTCCAAACTCTTATACCTATACCCCCATGGGGTGTTCCCATCTTACTCCAAACTCGTGTCGGTTCGGTCAATTAGTTTCCCGCTTCAAACTTTTTTGTTGACCTTGGCTTACTTTCGTGTATAAGTTTTCCTAGGCTAACAACTGAGGACCCGAAAGGAGCATCGTGACTCGAACCATTGACATCCCAACATACCAAACGGCTGTCGTGCGCAACTGCTCCCCTACGCTCGCAGGTATCAAGCCGGCTTCGCTCTTTACCTATCCCGGCGTTTACGCCAACCAAGGCGGAAAACCCGGCGCCGCCCATATCGAAGAGCGACGCTCTCGCCTGCTCGCGGTCATTGCCCAATGCAACCGCGAGCTCCAGCCACTCGGGATCCATATGAGCGTTTTGGTCTGGCGCCCCTGCGGAGCGCTCATCTATGTGTACCGCCCTGCGGACCTCATGCGATACCTCTCCGACCCCCGCGCCACGACGGCGCTTACCGCCGAAGGTTACGATGTCCACAACCTGCCCGCATCCCTGGTGCATCTCGCCGCGCGCATCACGCTGGCAAGCAGCAATGCCGCAGAAAGCGCCTATGACAGCAGCGTCTGCGCACTCGCGCGAAATAGGCACTGCGATACGGGGTGCATGTGCGAGTTCCCCCACGAAATTGGCTATTTTTTGGGCTATCCCTACGAAGATGTCCATCAGTTTATCGTCCAGCACGGCGAAAACTATAAGGTCTTTGGCGCATGGAAGGTATACACAAACGTTGAGCAGGCGCTCACGACCTTCGATTCCTATCGCGCATGCACGCAATACCTTACGTACATCTATCAACAGGGCTGCACCCTGGGACAACTTGTCCAGGCAACCCGATAGAGCATACAAAACGCGGCCGCACGCCGCACAACCGAAAGGAAAACATATGAGCAAGATCGCAGTCGTCTACTGGAGCGGCACGGGCAATACCGAGGCCATGGCAAACCTCGTCGCCGAAGGCGCCACGTCCGCGGGTGCCGAGACCGAGGTCATCCCCTGCGCCGACTTCTCTGCCGACAGGGCCGCCGACTACGACGCCTTCGCCTTCGGCTGCCCCGCCATGGGCTCCGAGGAACTCGAGTACGATGAGTTCCAGCCGATGTGGGACGAGGTCAAGGAGGTTCTCGGCGACAAGAAGGTCGTCCTCTTTGGCTCCTATTCGTGGGCCGAGGGCGAGTGGATGGACAACTGGAAGGCCGACGCCGACGAGGCGGGCGTCAACGTCGTCGATTCCGTCATCTGCTACGACGCTCCCGACGATGAGGGCGAGGCGGCCTGCCGCGCCCTTGGAGCCGAGCTCGCCTAGCGGCAATGAGCTCCGCCCATAACGAGCTCTGCACCAAAACACATTCGCATCCCAACAAAAACGGGAGCCGGATCACATCCGGCTCCCGTTTTCTGTTATGTCAGTCATATAAAGCGGCTACGAGATATTTCCCAAGAACGCCTTGGTGCGCTCGCTCTTGGGGTGGTCAAAGACCTCGCTCGGCGTACCCTCTTCCACGATAACGCCGCCGTCCATAAAGACGACGCGGTCGGCGACGTCGCGGGCAAAGCCCATCTCATGCGTCACGACGATCATGGTCATACCGTCACGTGCAAGATCGCGCATAACGCCAAGAACGTCGCGAACCAGCTCGGGGTCGAGCGCCGACGTGGCCTCGTCAAAGAGCATGACGTGAGGGTTCATCGACAGGGCGCGGGCGATGGCAACGCGCTGCTGCTGGCCACCCGAGAGCTGGCTCGGCATAAAGTCGATGCGCTCGGCAAGACCGACCTTGGTCAGCTCCTCGATAGCGATTTTCTCGGCCTCTTCCTTGCTGCGCTTGAGTACCTTTTGCTGTGCGAGCATGACGTTCTTTTTGACTGACAGGTGCGGGAACAAATTGAACTGCTGGAACACCATACCCAGATGCGTACGTACCTTGTTAAGGTCGACGCCCTTGGCGCAAACGTCCACGCCCTCAACGACGATCGAGCCGCTCGTGGGATGCTCCAGACGATTGATGCAGCGAAGCATCGTCGACTTGCCCGAGCCCGAAGGACCCAGGACTACGACGACCTCGCCCTTGTGCACATCCAGATCGATGTCGCGCAGGACCACGTTATCGCCGAAGGCCTTCTGGAGGTTCTTGATGCTGACGACGACCTCGTTCGAGTTATTGGTTTCGCTCATGATAGGACCTCCTTACAGACCGGCGATGTGGTCGGCGGGCGTCGCGACGACCTGTCCAGCGCTCTTGGCGGGACGCTTCTTCTTGGTTTCGGCCGTCCCCAGAAGCCTCGCCTCAAGACCGCTCACCAAGCGAGCAAGCGGCAGGGTGATGACCAGGTAGAACAGCGCGGCAACCACATATGGCGTAATGGAACCCGTCGTGGCCACAATGGTACGGGCGTTCATGACGATCTCGACCACGCCCACGGCCGCGAGCAGCGACGTATCCTTGTAAAGCAGGATAAACTCGCTGGTCAGCGTAGGCAGGACATTGCGGAACGTCTGCGGAATCATAACGTAGAGCAGCGTCTGGAAGGCGTTCATGCCCAGCGAGCGCGCGGCCTCGTTCTGGCCCTTGGGGATCGACTGAATACCGGCGCGGAAGATCTCGCACAGGTAGGCGGACGAGTTCATGGCCATGACGATGACGCCCAGCACATAATCGTCAACCTTGACGCCGGCCAGCGGCAGGCCAAAGAACGCGATGTAGATCTGCAGGAACGCCGGCGTACCGCGGATGATATTCACATAGATGCCGGCAAGGCAACGCAGGATGCGCGACTTGGAGATGCGCATGAGTGACAAGGCAAAGCCAAAGGGAATGGCCAACGGAAATGCCACGAGCACGATCGAGAGCGACATGAGGAAGCCTTTGAATACGATCGGCAGGCTCTGAACCAAAATGACCGGGTTCAGGAACAGGCGAAGGAACATGTTGGAATTCCATGCCTCGACCCACGGCTGCTCCTTAAGGTCGGCCAGGAAGTTATCGAATGCCGTCACGCCCTTAATCTCGACGGAAGGAATCTTGGAGATCTTCTTGGTTGAACCGTCAGCCAACGTGTAGGTGCCGCTAAAAGCCTCATCGCCGCCCTCGACGGGAAACGTCACGCCGTAAACCTCGACACGGAAAAAGCCTCCGGCAGGCGCCGTCTCGCCAAAGTCGATCTTGAGCGTCTGGCCGTCAGCCTTGCACGTGGGCTTCATGGGCGTACGATCCATGAGGTCCTCGCCCGAGAGCATCGTCAATCGCGTGTCATCGGTACCAAACGTCGTGCCGTCGACAAACGTCAGCGAAAGACCGCTCAGCTCCTCGTCGGCATCGGCCTGAACTTCCCAGGTAATGCGCGTCTCGGTGCCGCCGACCACAGCGCTGCCCGAACCGGTGTTGGGTCGGGCAGTAATCTTTGCGGTCTCAAGCGCCTGGGCGGTCGTGGGCGCATATGCCCCCGCGCACACCAGCGCGAGCGCCACGGCCATGACGCAGGATAGCTTTTGGAGCAAGGCGGGCAGTGAAAAACGCTGCTCCGTGGCCCCTTTGTTCAGTCGAGACAAGGTGGCTCCTATCGTAGAAGTTGCCGACAAAACGAGACGGAAACGCTCTCCGTCAAGAGAGGCGCAAAGGCCCTCTCCGCAAAACGGAAAGGGCCCGCGCGCAATCAAGCATTAATTTACTTGATGTTGTACTTAGCCATGAGGGCGTCAACGGTACCGTCGTCGGTCAGGTCCTTGATGGCCTGGTTGATGTCGTCCTTGAGCTTGGTGTTGCCCTGGTTGATGGCGATGGCGTACTCCTCGCCGGTGCTGACCTGCTTGATGGTCTGGCAGGTGTTGAACTGCTCGGCGGTCAGCTGGCTGGCAACGGAGCGGTTGGTGACTACGGCATCGCCCTTATCGGACTGCAGGGCGCTGAAGCACTCGGTGGCGTCCTTGTAGGGAACGATCTTAGCCTTGGGGAAGTTTTCCTGAGCAAAGGCCTCGGCGGTCGATCCAGACTGGACGATGATGGTAGCGTCGGCGCTGTTGAGCTCCTCGCTGTAGTTGTCGGCCGTGATGTCGGTGTTATCGACCTTGGTCACGATAGCCTGATCGTCCATGTAGTAGGAATCGGAGAAAGTGACTTCCTTCTCACGCTCGGGCGTGTCGGTGATAGCCGCGATGGAAACGTCATACTTGGAGCCCGAAGCGACACCCGGAACCAGCGTGTCAAAGTCATTGTTGACGTACTCGACATCCAGGCCCAGCTTGTCGCCGATAGCCTTGATAAGCTCAAGGTCAAAGCCCTGATAATCGCCGTTGTCATCCTTGTACTCAAACGGAGCGTACTCGGCAGAGGTGCCGACGGTCAGCGTACCGTCCTTGACGAGCGCGTACTCCTTGGAGCCGTCGACCTTCTCGACCTTAGCGTCGTCAGAGCTGCTGGAACCGGCATCAGAACCAGAGGTGGCGTTGGACGAGCCGCAGCCCGTCAGTGCGAGGGCGAGTGCCATGGCGCCCGTGGCGGCAAATGCGCCAAGCTTCTTCAGCTTCATAATCAGTCTCCTTCCGGTGACCCCGTTTGATTCAGAGGTCTGCAAAAACTGTTGGATATTATGCGCCCGTTTGGAAGAATCCGCAATTAGAAAACTGATTGAAACAAACCCATAACGTGAATGGAACACTCCACTTTATGACAGTCATTACTGCTGCAATGACCTTAACAGTTTGATTTCAGCCGCATAACCTGCAAGTTCGTTCGGTGTCTCCAAAATGAATGGCAATGCGCGCAAGCGGCCATTCGATACAATATTCTGCATAACCTGCATACCGCCGCCAAACTCCTCGCTGCCAAGGTAGCCCTTGCCGATGCACTCGTGACGATCTTTATGGGCACCACTGGGGTTCTTCGAATCGTTGATGTGTACGGCACGCAAGCGGTCGATACCCACCACGCGGTCGAACTCGTCGAGTACGCCGTCCAGATCATGGATGATGTCGTAGCCGGCATCGCTCACATGGCAGGTGTCCAGACACACGCCCAGCTTGTCCGATAGCTCTGGACGCCTGGCGGCAGCACCCTCGATAATGCGCGCCAGCTCTTCAAAGCTACGGCCCACCTCGGTACCCTTTCCCGCCATGGTCTCGAGCAGCACCGTCGTCTGCTGCCCCTCAAACATCACCTGACACAAGGTGTCGACGATCATCTGAATGCCGGCATCAGTCCCCTGCCCCACATGCGCGCCGGGGTGGAAGTTGTAGTAGTTGCCGGGCAGCGCTTCCAGACGCTGCAAGTCCTCGGCCATTGCCTCCAAGGCAAACTCGCGTGCCCGCTCTTTGGCAGAACAGGGGTTGTAGGTATAGGGGGCATGAGCCACAAGCGGGCCAAAGTCGTTTTTCTCCATAAGCTCGCGCAGGGCCGCCACGTCATCCATGTCAAGATCTTTCGCCTTGCCGCCGCGCGGGTTGCGCGTGAAGAATGCAAAGGTGTTGGCGCCAATGGATAGCGCCGTCTCCCCCATCGCCCGATAGCCCTTCGTCGTCGAAAGATGACACCCAATCGTCAGCATCTCCAGCTCCCCCTCATCAGTTGCGGTGAAATACGGTCTATTGGTGCCTTATTTTGGCGCAAACAGACCGTATTCCACCGCAAGATATAAAAGGGGCATCAGGGGCAAGGTCCGCCGAGCCCCCTTGAGCACCAGCACCGCAGCCTAGAGCGTCAAGCGAATCGCATCGATTATCTGCGCGCAGCGCTGCGTGGCGGCAAGAGGCATAACGGGGCTTTCAAGCTCTCCCGTCTGGACGAGCTGCGTCGCATGCTGAATTTCGCCGTAGAAATCATCGACATCAAACGGGGCATTAATTTCGAGCATTCGTCCGTCGGAGTACTTCACATGGGCGAGCTCGGGGCGATGAAGGCGCTCGATTTCCACCGAACCCCGTTCGCAAGCAATCATTAAGCGGCTTTCATATGCTGCTTTGCCGTCGCACACCATATGAATGGGTATACCGCCGACACTCATATGGATCTCATCGGCCCAATCCACGCGGCCGCCTAATACGTCACGCCAGCGAACTTCACGAGACGAAACATCGCACGCACCCGCAAGCAGATCCTCAAACCACCCGACCGCATAGCAGCCCATGTCATATAGACAGCCACCCTGCAACGGATCGAGCAGATAACTCGAAGGGGACTCACCATAATCGAGTTTTTGCACGCTTTCGATCGAGACGATACAGCCGAGCTCGCCCGACGCAAGCAAACCCTTCACGCGAGTATGCATCGGACAAAACCGATTTTTCATCGCCTCCATAAACGGCACACCGCACTCACGGGAAACAGAGGCGATCGCATGGGCCTCTTCTTCATTCAAAACGGCCGGCTTTTCGCACAGCACGGCCTTTCCCGCGCGCAGTGCCCGACAAGCCCAATGCGCATGCATGCCATGTGGAAAAGCCAAGTAGATTGCATCGACATCGGGATCGGCAATCAACGCATCATAAGCCGCATCGCCGCTATCGTCAGCCGTGGCATAACTGTGCGCGGCATCAATCGAAAACGCTCGACAAAATTCCTCGACATGTGCAGGAGTGCGGCCGGCCGCAGCCACCAGCCGTGCCTCGTCGACCTTCTTGAGCGACGATGCAAATCGATGCGAAATGTGCCCAGCGCCCAAAACGCCCCAACGAACCTCACGCAAATCATCACATGAATCCCGATAGCCCACGACAGCCCCCTTCAGTTGCGACGAAATAGTTCCTGCTATCGCCCTATTCTGCCGCAAACAGGAACTATTCCATCACAAGATATAAAAGGGTCATGAGGAGCGAGTTTTGCTGAAGCCTTTAAGCGCGGCCGTTACGGGGCCAGGCTGGAAACGTCGGCGCGCGTCGTCGAGACGCTCGGGGATATCGATGTGTTGCGGGCAGTGACGCGCACATTTGCCGCACTTGACGCAATTGCTCACGAGCTTGGGCTCGCTCGTGCGCACCGCGCTCGCTGTAAAGTATTGCGACAGCCCCGTAAACCAGCTGTGCGCATAGCTCGCGTTGTAAGCGGCAAAGCAGCCGGGAATGTTAATACCCTTGGGACGTGGCATGCAGTAGCCGCATCCCGTGCAGGGCACGCGATTCGATTTTTCAAACTCCGCCAGCACGCGTGCGATGGTATCGAGCTGAGCGGCTGTCATCGAATCCGGCAGGGCCCGATCGGCCAGCACCGCGTTCTCGTCCACCTGCGCGGTATCGGTCATGCCCGAAAGCAGCATCGTGACTTGAGGATGGTTCCACACCCACGAAAGGCCCCAAGCAGCCGGCGTCTTCAGGTACGGATCGCGTACGTCATCGAGCACGGCGCGGGCCCGCGGAGGCAGCTTGCCCGCCAGGCGTCCGCCCAAAAGCGGTTCCATCACAAACACCGCGAGCCCGCGCTCGGCGGCTGCTATAAGTCCCGCCGTTCCCGCTTGGTAGCGCTCTCCAGCGTAGTTGTACTGAATCTGGCAAAAATCCCAGTCATACGCGTCGAGCATCGTCAGGAAGTCCGCCGCACTGCCGTGATACGAAAAACCTATCTGGCGAATACGCCCCGCAGCCTTTTGGTGCGCAATCCAGTCTTCGATGCCCAACGCCACCACGCGCTCCCACTGGGCGGGCGAAGTGATGTTGTGCATAAGGTAATAGTCGATATGGTCGGTCCGCAGGCGGCGCAGTTGCTCGTCGAAGAACCGGTCGAAATCCTCCGCGCACTTGCACGAAGCGTGCGGCAACTTAGTCGCGAGCAACACGCGGTCGCGCAGACCCAGGCGCTCAAGTGAGGCGCCCACGCACACCTCGTTACCGGGATAGAGATACGCGGTATCCAGATAATTAATCCCCTGCTCCACCGCACGGGAAATGATGGCATCGGCTGTCTTCGCATCGGGGTGTCCCGGCGCACCGGGAAATCTCATGCAGCCCAGACCCAGAGCGGATATTCGGTTACCACTTTTGGGGTCAACGCGATATTGCACGGCCCCTCCTTTCGCCATCAGCGCCCCGGCAAGGCGAAACACAATGGTCACGCGGCCGAAACATCGTGGAATCGCAATCGAGAACGTATCGTAACGCAGCAGAAATCGAGCTGTCACGGCACCGCTTTAACATCAGCAAAAAGCCCGATGAAAGGAGTCACCCATGCCCGCGCTCGACCTTTGGAATCTCGCATCCCAGCTCAAAAGCACCGATTATCGCTGGGTCGACCTCACCCACACGCTCTCATGCGACACCCCGCACTGGTTTGGCTTTAAGCCGTTTGAGTCCACCAAGCTCTTCGACTACCTGCCCGACACGCCCGGGGACATGCTCGCCCCCATGCGTTGCTTCCAGTATTCGGTCGCCTCGCAGTACGGCACGCATGTCGACGCACCGCGCCACTTCCATGTTGACGGCCGTTCCCTTGGAGAGATTGAACCCATCGAGTTTATGCATCCGCTCTGCGTGATCGACAAGCACGAGGAGTGCGCCGCGAATCCCGACTTTATCCTGACCATCGAGGACCTCAAAGCCTGGGAGGATGAGCACGGTCGCATTCCCGAGGACGCTTTCGTCGCCTTCCGCTCCGACTGGTCCAAGCTCGCCGACCTCGAGAACAAGGACGAGGACGGCCAGCCCCACTACCCCGGCTGGGACCTCGGCGCCATCAAGTGGCTCGTTGAAGAGCGCGACATCGGCGCCATCGGCCACGAGCCGGCTGACACCGACCCGGCGAGCGTGACCACGCGTGAGGACGCCTACCCCTACCCCGGCGAACAGTACATCCTCTCGGTCGACCGCTATCAGATCGAGGTCATGGACCATCTAGACGAGCTTCCCGCCACGGGCGCCGTCATCTTCTGCACCTTCCCCAAGGTGCGTGATGGCGTCGGATATCCCGCACGTGTCTTTGCGGTCTGCCCTGCAGCGTAGAGCCCAGGCAAACGTTTCTTTTTCATAACAGCCGCCCCGCGCACCCAGCAATCACCCTGGCAGCATACAATCCATCAGGCGCCCCTTACGCGGGCGCCTTTTATATGGGGAGATGATTCACATGCAGATCAACAAGGTTGCCTTTATCGGCAAGGGCGGCGTCGGGCTGCTCTATGGCAGCATGATTGCCAAGACGCTCGGCAACGATGCCGTCGAATACATTATGGACGACGCTCGCTTTGAGCGCCATGCGAACGACGCGCTCACCGTCAACGGCAAGCCCTGCGATCTCACGTCCGTCCGCGCCAGCGAGGCGACACCCGCCGATCTGGTCATCCTCACGGTCAAGACAACCGGACTCGACCAGGCGCTCAAGACTATGGAACACATCGTGGGCCCCAATACGCTCATCGCCTCGCTGTGCAACGGCATCACCAGCGAGCAGAAGATTGCCGAGCGCTTTGGCTGGGAGCATACCGTTCTTGGTATTTGCCAGGGCATGGACGCTGTGTTTCTCAACGGCGCGCTCACCTTTACCAATGAGGGCGAGATCCGCTTTGGTGCGGCCGCCGGCACCGACCCCGCGACCGTCGCCGCCATCGACGAGCTCTACACGCGCTGCGGCATCGCGCACACCGTCGAGGCAGACATCGCGCACCGCATGTGGGCCAAGCTTATGCTCAACGACGGCATCAACCAGACCTGCATGGCCTACGGCGGTACGTACGGAAGCGCCACGGAACAGGGCTCCGAGCAGCGTCGTTGCTTTGTCTCCGCCATGCGCGAGACGCTTGCAGTCGCCAACGCCGAGGGCATCGAGCTCACCGAGGTAGACCTAACGCAGATGGTGCACCTCATCGAGGGGCTCGACCCCGCCGGCATGCCCTCGATGGCGCAGGACCGCGTCGCGCAGCGCAAAACCGAGGTCGAGGAGTTCGCGGGCACCGTCCGCCGCCTCGCGGCCAAGCACGATATCCAGGCACCGCAGAACGAATGGCTCTATCAGCGCATCCGTGATATCGAGGCAAGCTGGTAACGCCGCCGCACCGCATTCAACAGTCTCAATATCAAAAACCGCCGCAAAGGGCACTCCCCTTGTGGCGGTTTTCATATTCAGCCATGGCCAACAGTCACTTTCGCAACAGTTAGAGATGCGACTCCGGAACCTCGTCCTCATCGTCGCGACAAAGGACAACACCGGCGCTTCCCAGCAGTGTGGCCGCGATCAACGCGCCGATCACGATAGGAGCAGCCCCGCATGTCCCCTGCATGCCCGCGACGAGCGCGGCCGTGGGACCAAGGCAGCCAAGCATCAACGCGACGGCGGCAATGGCAATATCTCGAGCATTCACAAGATCACTTCCTCCAAGAGAAAGACCCTATTTCTCATGAACTAGTGTGCCCCGCATCCATACGCCCAGCGTACCGCCACGGTAAGGGCTCTGTTAACTCAAGCGCACATAAAGAAAGGGCGGCTTTACGTTGCCTAAAAGCTCAGTAAAGACGCCCGCCCATCATGTGCGTATTTTGCTTATGGCAGATTACCAACCGGTGTAGTAGTCGGTGGTTCCGGCGGCGCAGCCGGAGTCATAGACCCTGCAATCACCCTTGGAGCCCGTAAAGGTCGAGCCCTGGGCCATATCGCCCGCGGCAACAACGTAATAGCCGTCGGAATCGCGCCAGAAGCCCTCAGAATCCTGCGTCCACTCGCCCGTGCGGTGGTGATACAACACGTTGCTGCTGTAATAAGTCTCGCGGCGGCCGTTATAGTTATTGACGCCGCTCGAGCGCGTCAGACCCGAGCCGTTCGCGTAATACGCAGCAGACGTGTAAGACGAGCCGGAGCCGGCGTTGTAATACGAAGCCTGGGCGGCCTCGGCAGCCTCCGCCTCGGCGGCAGCGGCCTCGAGCGCTTCGCGCTTGGCATTCTCAAGCGCAGTGCGCAGCTCATCGAGCTCGGTCGACTTCGCGTCGACCTCCCCCATCGTCAAAAGGCTGCCCGCACCATCGATACAACCCTGCAGCACAGCGTGCTCGTCATCGGTGGCATAGTCACCATACATGTTTAGGATAATCTGAGCGCGTATCTCAAGGGAATCGCGCTTGGCCTCCATCGAGGCGTTCCACTCCTGCATGGAACCATAACCATCGCCGCGATAATCAACGGGCTGCACCAGCGTCGCCTCGGACGGCGCAGATCCGACCGTATCGGATAGTGTTGCCGCGTGGGCATCAGTTGCGCCGGCGCCCGCCAAAAGTGCCACGGTCAGAGCGGCGGAAAGGGCGGCGGCTTTCGGTTTTCGTGAATCGATCCTCATGTAGCTGGAAACCTCCGTAGTGCGTTTTTGCTGCGTTTGAGCTGCGTGTGATTTAATCGCGCTGCATAGTACCCCGAGCAAATCGCGACCTGCGGTTTTACTCAAAAGGCGCACGTCAATTGCGTAAAACTCACATCCTCTCAACAGGAGTTTTCCACATCTCGATTGCATAAAGCGTGTCAAAAACCCTGTTTTTGCACCCTCTCTATGCAAAAACGACGCCTGTGCAACCATTGTTCGCACAGGCGCCTTGAGCAGGCATTTTATGCAGTTATACCTATCGAGTCGCAAGGGGTCCTTGCACAAGTCGCCTTACTCGTCCAGCGCGGCAAAGGCCTGCTTCAGATCCCAAATGATATCCTCGGCGTTCTCGGTACCGATGGAAAGACGGATCGTGGAGGGCGTGATGTTCTGCTCGGCGAGCTCCTCGGCAGAGAGCTGGGAGTGCGTGGTGGTAGCCGGGTGCACGACGAGCGACTTGACGTCGGCCACGTTGGCGAGCAGCGAGAACACCTGCAGATGATCGAGGAACTTCCATGCAGCCTCCTGGCCACCCTTAATCTCAAAGGTAAAGATCGAAGCACCGCCACGGGGGAAGTACTTCTGATAGAGCTCGTGATCGGGGTGCTCAGGCAGGCTCGGGTGATTCACCTTGGCGACGTGGCTGTCGCCAGCCAGGAACTCAACGACCTTCTTGGTGTTCTCGACATGACGGTCGACGCGCAGCGACAGAGTCTCGGTGCCCTGGAGCAGGACCCAGGCGTTGAACGGGCTGATGCAGGCGCCCTCGTCACGCAGCAGGATAGCGCGGACATAGGTTGCGAAGGCGGTGGGACCGGCAGCCTCGGCAAACGAAACACCATGGTAGGAGGGGTTGGGCTCAGCGATCTGGGCGTACTTGCCACTCGCCTTCCAATCGAAGTTACCGCCGTCGACGATCACACCGCCCAGCGAGGTACCGTGGCCGCCGATGAACTTAGTTGCGGAGTGGACGACGATGTTGGCGCCGTGCTCCAGCGGACGGAACAGATACGGGGTGCCGAAGGTGTTGTCGACGACAACCGGCAGACCGTGCTTCTTGGCAATCTCGGAGATGGCGTCGATGTTGGGGATGTCGGAGTTGGGGTTGCCGAGCGTCTCGAGATAGATGACCGTGGTGCTGTCCTTGATGGCACCCTCAACCTCTTCCAGGTTATGGGCATCGACAAACGTGGTCTCGACGCCAAACTGGGAGAGCGTATGCTCCAGCAGGTTGTAGGAGCCACCGTAGATGGTCTTCTGAGCCACCACGTGGTCACCAGCCTGGGCAAGAGCCTGCAGGGTATAGGTGATGGCAGCAGCGCCGGAGGCGACGGCAAGACCTGCCACGCCGCCCTCGAGCGCGGCGATACGGTCCTCAAAGACGCCCTGGGTGGAGTTGGTCAGACGGCCGTAGATGTTACCGGCGTCGGCAAGACCAAAGCGGTCGGCGGCGTGCTGGGAGTTGCGGAACACATAGCTCGTGGTCTGGTAGATCGGCACGGCACGGGAGTCGGATGCGGGATCGGCGCTCTCCTGGCCAACGTGCAGCTGCAGGGTATCGAAACCAAAGGTGTGCTCGGGGTTGTTGATGAACTGGCTCATGATGATCTCCTTGATCGAACGAAAGTAAGTAAAAAGAGAGAAGTAAGTCGCTGTCTCCTGATCACGCCGACGGGCGCAAACAGGAGCCCGGCATTCGTCTTGGTAAGCAATTCATATGCGGGCCTCCTTTCGCGTCCCGATTCCGTGGTCGGCTTAATAACCTACCGCCTTTGTATGTTTTGAATAGTACGGGCATTGTCTCCCTCGGTCAATCACTTAAAAGCGCTAACTTGTTATCTGTTTTATAGATAGCAACCGAAAGGATGGTGTCGATGACCCTTCAGCAGCTTCGCTTTCTGATCGCCGTGGCAGAGTCCGGCTCAATCAACGCCGCAGCTCAGCGCCTCTATACCGCTCAGTCCAACATCTCAAACGCCGTCAAAAGTCTGGAACAGGAACTCCATTTGGAAATCTTTACGCGCTCCAGCCGCGGCGTCACGCTCACCAACGACGGCACCGAGCTTTTGGGCTATGCGCGCCAGGTCGTAGAGCAGGCCGACATGCTCGAGGCACGCTACGAGGACGGCGGCATCCCACAAGCCCGCCTCGCCATTTCCGCCCAGCACTACGCCTTTTCGGTCGAGGCCTTTGTCAACGTGGTCGAGCGCTGCCGCGACAGCAAGTTCGAGTTCATCATGCGCGAGACCACCACATCGCAGATCATCGATGACGTCCGTGCGTTTCGCAGCGATATTGGCATTCTGTATCTGGATGACTTTAACGCCCGCGTTCTGCGGAAGGCCTTCGCCGATGCCCGTGCAAGCTTCCATCCCCTCTTCGACGCAACGGTCCACGTCTTCGTGAGCGAGTGCCACCCGCTCGCACACCGCCCCCAGCTGTCCCTTGCCGACCTCACGCCCTATACGCGCTACAGCTTTGAGCAGGGAACCTCAAACTCCTTCTATTACGCCGAGGAACCTTTTAGCTATATCCCTTGCGACCGCAACATACGAATCTCGGACCGCGGAACACTTACTAACTTACTTATCACGTCGAACGGTTACACTCTGTCGACCGGCGTCCTCTCCAATGAAATGCAATGGGGCATGGCATCGATCCCGTTAGCAGACGCCCCAACGATGCACGTAGGCTATATCATGCACGACGAGCGCAAGCCCTCTCCCCTCTTGCAGCAATACCTCGACGAGCTCAACCGCACCATCCATGCCAACTAACTGTCGGAAGACGGGGCAGAAATCGTAGATTGCTGGCCCCCGGCGGGCATGGCGCTACAATGGTCACTCACATGAAATGCACTCAAAGAAAGGAAACCCGTGAAGGTCATCATCTATACCGACGGCTCGGCCCGATCAAATCCGGGACGCGGCGGCTACGGCGCCGTGCTCAAATACACCAACCCCGCCGGCAAGACCTTTACCTCCGAGCTTTCGCGCGGCTACGCCAAGACCACCAACAACCGCATGGAGCTCATGGCCGTTATCGTGGCGCTCGAGGCACTCAACCGCCCCTGCGAGGTCGAAGTCCATTCCGATTCGCAGTACGTCGTCAACGCCTTTAACAAGCACTGGATCGACGGCTGGAAAAAGCGCGGGTGGAAAACCGCCAACAAGCAGCCCGTCAAGAACCGCGACCTGTGGGAGCGTCTGCTTGCCGCAAAGAGCCAGCATAAGGTGGAGTTCATCTGGGTGAAGGGGCATGCCGGCCATGAGCTCAACGAGCGCTGCGACGAGCTTGCCACCACCGCAGCCGACGGAGCCAACCTCGATATCGACGCCGGCTTTAACGAGAGCGACCTGTAGCGGCGTTTTCGCACGCTTTTGCGTCCCCCTCGCGCTACACTCGTCCTGTAGACCAAACAATGCAAGGGGGACACATGCTGCGCATAGCGACCATCGGCACATCCATGATCACCGACGACTTTATCCAAGTCGTCAATGCAAACGACCAGGCTGTATTCGTAGGCACGCTCTCACGCAACGCCGAGCGCGGCGCTGCCTTTACCGCTGAGCGCGGCGGCGAGCGCAACTTCACCGCACTCGACGAGCTCGCGTCCGCCGCCGACGTCGACGCCGTCTACATCGGCAGCCCCAACGCGCTCCATTACGAGCAGGCGCTCGCCTGCATCGCCGGCGGCAAGCACGTTATCGTCGAAAAGCCCTTCTGCGCCACCGAAGCGCAGGCGCTGGAAGTCTTCCGCGCTGCCGAGGCAGCAGGTGTCGTGGCCCTCGAGGCCATGCGCCCGCTCCACGACCCCGCTTTCCACGCCATCGAGGACGCTCTGGGCGAAATTGCGCCCATTCGCCGCGCCTCACTGCGCTTTGGCAAGTACTCCTCGCGCTACAACGAAATCCTCGCAGGACGCGCCACCAATATCTTCGACTGCAATATGGCATCGGGTTCCCTCATGGACATTGGCGTCTACACCGTCGAGCCCATGGTCGAGATTTTCGGCATGCCCTCCGGCCTTACGAGCATGACTACCCTGCTCGACCCCACCACGCGACAGCTCACGCACGGCCCCATCGACGGCTGCGGTTCCGTCCTCGCCAGCTACGGCGGTGGCCGTATCTCCGTCGAGCTCGCGCACTCCAAAATTACGAATGACCTGCTGCCCTCGCAGATCGAAGGCGAGCGTGGCACCATCCAGATTGACCATCTGTCCACGCCCCGCAACGTACGCATCGATTATCGCGGCGACGTCGTGCGCGGATCGGCGACCGAGGCGCCGCGCGAGCAAGGCGACAACGGACGCGCGCTCGACCTTCCCAAATCGAGCAACACCATGGAGTACGAGCTCGCCGACTTTATCACCGCCATCGTCGGCATCGATAGCATTAAGGACGAGATCTGGGAAACGCCTGCCGGGCGCCATGAGCTTGGCCACTATCGCGATGTCACGCTTGTCTCGCTGCGTATCATGGATGCCGTGCGCCAGCAGGCCGGCATTACCTTCCCCGCTGATTCAGTCAAGCAGGCCTAGCGATGGGCTTCTTCGATACGTTCTTCTCCTGCGTCACCGTCGGCAGTCGAGAGCCTCAAAAACCATCAAACGTCGAGCTCGAGCTGCGCCGCAGGCTTACTGTGCTCGCAAGCGACGAGGCCACTCAAGACACTCCCCTGCGCTATTTCCTACGCTGGGAGGGGCAAGTCCAAGGCGTTGGTTTTCGCTTTACCAACACCAACCTCGCACAGGCACGCGCACTCACCGGCTGGGTGAGTAACATGGAAGACGGGTCAGTCGAGATGGAGATACAGGGAGCTCCGGCAAACATCCTGTCTCATCTCGAGGCGCTTCATGCCTCCTATGAGCGCATGGGAACGCGTTTTCGCCTCGTAGACGCCCAGACCCGAGCCCCACTTGCCAATGAAGACGGTTTCATTCCTCGTTATTAGTATTGTGTGCTAAATACGGTATCATTTACCTACGACCGTTGATAGAAAAGAGGCGAGGCGCATGGCGGTGCAAAGAAGGAATACCAAGCAGCGAAAGCTGGTTCTTGACGCTGTGCGCCAAAGCTATAACCATCCCACCGCCGACGAAATCTACAACGCCGTACGCGAACAGGATGACAAGATCAGCCGCGGCACGGTCTACCGCAACCTCAATCTCTTAGCCGACGCAGGGGAGATTCTCTCTATTAAGACGCCGGGCGGCAGCCGCTTCGATCGCACCATCGAGCCGCACGCACATATCATCTGCACCTCGTGCAGCCGCGTCATCGACGTGCCGCTCCCCTTCGATGCCCAACTCGACGACAAGGCGTCCGAGCAAATCGGCTGGGACGTCACCTCGCACTACACCATCTTCGAGGGCCTCTGCCCCAACTGCCGGTAGATGTTTGGGACATGCCTTAAAATCCACCTTTCTGCACTCTGCAGCAAAAAGTCGATTTCTAGGCATGCCACATATATCTACTCGGCGAGCAGGCGATGCAGCTCCTCTTCGACCGTGCGCACGTAGCGGACACGGTCATTGACACCGCGCATGGTAGGGTTGCAGCTCTCCATCAGATAGGGATGGCCCACGACGTTGAGCATGTCGCGATCGTTCTCATTGTCGCCAAACGCCATCATCGCATCGGGCGAGATCCCCAGGGCACGACCATAATCGGCAAGCGCGGACCCCTTGCCCGAGTCAAAGCCGATAAAGTCAGTCCATTCGGTTCCCGACGTCATCACATCGACTCGGTCGCTAAAGAGACGCTCGAAATACTCCAGGGCCACCGGCTGATCAATTTCGGGCGTCTGGAAGGCAATCTTAATGACATCCTCGTCGATGTCCTCGGGACGGTCGACCACCGCCACATCGCAGTGGACCTCATAGCGCAAATGGTCGACGAACGCATCGTTGCCGCTCATGGTGTAGAGGTGCCCCTCGCACGAAAGGGTCACGTCGGCATGGGGATACGCAACCACGGCATTCGCGATATCCATAGCAAGGCTACGCTCCATGGAACGCTTGACAACGGCATGCCCCTCGCTCATCACCAGGGCTCCGTTTTCGCATACATAGGCAAGCTCATCGGCCACCGGGGCAAACAGATAGCGTAAGCTCGCATATTGCCGGCCGCTCGCCGGCATAAACACGATACCGCGACGATGCAGCTCATCGATAAGCTCAAAGGCCTCGGAACGCGGCTCGCGCTCCCCCGGGTGCAGCAACGTGCCGTCCAAATCGCAGGCGATCAGCTTGATTCCCTCAAGACCCATATGCTTTCCCCCAAAGCACCTCATCAACAGTAAGACGGACTTTGAATAGTTGCCTCTCAAAGTCCGTCTTGCGCATACGCGCGCTTAGCCGCGCGTCTTTTTTACGATGGTAAAGTCGGGAGCCATGCTCACGACGACCTCCGCCGCACTCGACGCAAAGCGCCGGTCCGCATCGAGTTCACGGGTAACCACCGAGAGCCGAACACCCTCGACACCCCGGAGCATGCGGCCCAAAACAGGCTGCACCGGCGTATACATGCGCACGGTATGCTCGTCCGAGTCGCCCCGGAAGAGCGGCGCATGCATGTTGCCGATCTCCCAGCACGCATGCGCGAGTGCAATCGGATCCATGCGGTCGACTTCGACCAAATAAACCTCGGCGCTGCGCAGGCGCACGACAACCGCCACGGGCACCACGCCCGAACGGTCGATGGCGAGCACGTCGCCATCGACAAGACGACCGCCGTCGGCAGTATCCAGCCGAACATCGACCGTGCGCCCCAGCTCCGTCGCGCCCACAAACGCACATACATCGGCCTGGTCCCAATCGAGCAGCAGCTCATCGACCTCAAAGACACCGCCCAGCTCCCGGCGAAGCAGGAGTTCATAGGACGGATCGTTGAGATTTCCCAAGCATGTCGTCGAAACCAAGCGTTCAGGCATACTCTAACCCTCGACCTCGACGAGCTCGATATCAAAGTTGAGGTCCTTGCCGGCCAGCTCGTGGTTGGCGTCGAGCGTCACGGCCTCGGGCGTCACGTCGATGACGACGGCGGGGACGGGCATACCGCTCGGCGTGGACAGGAAGAGCTTCATGCCCTTCTCGATCTGCTCGATGTTGGGAACCTGCTCGGCCGGGAAGGTCAAGACCATCTCGGGGTTGTGCTCGCCGTAGGCATCGGCAGCCGGGATGTGCACAGTCTTCTTCTCGCCCACCTGCATGTCGACAACGGCAGCGTCGAAGCCCTTGATCATCTGGCCGGCGCCGCAGGTGAACTCCAGCGGCTCGCCGCGATCGTAGGAGCTATCGAACTGCGTGCCGTCATCGAGCGTGCCGCGATAATGAGTCTTAACCTTCTTGCCCTGGTTGGACATGGTAACCTCCGTGATAAGGGCGGCGCACAACGCGGACCGCCATGAACATATGGCGCTAACTATACCCTAGTCATACAATTCAAGGACAGTTTGCAAAGAAACGCTGCAACCGGAGGAACCATGGCATTTCCCGTATTTGACCTACACTGCGACACCGCCGATCGCATCGGCTGGGCCACGCTCGATCTCGACCTGCGCTTTACCGCGGGCACCGACGGGTATTTCCCCGGCGACGAAACGCATCCGCAGGATTTCGACCTCATCGAGGGTAACGCCTGCGCCATCTCGCTCGCAAAGATCGGCAATACGCCGTGGGCACAGTGCTTCGCCACGTTTGTCCCCGACGAGATTCCCACCGCCCACGCCGCGCGCTTCCAGGCGCAGATCATGGCGCACATGAGCGGCCAGGCAATGCTCAACCACGACCGCATGGTCAACGTACGCAGCGCCGCCGACATTCGCCCTGCGCTCAAGGGCGGCAAGGTCGCCTGCATCCACACCATCGAAAACGCCACGTTCTTTGCCGAGGACCCCGCGCTGATCGAGGTGCTCAAGAGCTTGGGCGTGCTCATGTCATCACTCAGCTGGAATGCGCAGGGACCGCTCGCGAGCGGACACGATACCCACGCCGGCCTCACCGCCGCCGGCATCGAGGCGCTTACGCAGATGGAGCACGCCGGCATGGTGCTTGACGTCTCCCATCTTAACGACGAGTGCTTTGACGAAGTTGCCGCCCGCGCCACGCGCCCCTTCGTCGCCAGCCACTCCAACTCCCGTGCGGTTTGCGGCGTCAAGCGCAACCTTACCGACGACCAGTTCCGCACCATTCGCGACATGGGTGGCATCGTCGGCCTCAACTACTGCAGCGAGTTCCTTTCCAACGACGCAACCGACGAAACCGCCGCAGACGTCACCTTCGACCAGCTGGCGGCACATATCGAGCACTGGCTCGACCTGGGCGGCGAAGATGTCATCGCACTCGGCGGCGACTGGGACGGCGCCAAGGTACCCGACTTCCTCTCTGATGCCAGCAAGATGCCCGAATTCCAGAACATGCTCTCCAAGCACTTTGGCAAGACCGTGATGCAGAAGCTCTGCAGCGACAACGCGCTCGCCTTCTTCGAGCGCTATTAAGAGCGCAATTAATTTCGCATCCCTTGAGCGGCCCGGCATGCCGAGCGGTCGACATGCCGGCCCGTCCCCAATCTGAAGGATCACATTTGACGCAGCAATTTACGATTTCCGTACCCCGACCGGATGGAACGCTCATCCCCGTCGTCGTTACCAAAAAGCGCGTCAAGAACTTTAACCTACGCGTCACATCGAGCGGCGAGGTCCACGCCAGCGCACCGCTCGGCGCCAGCCGCGAGCGCATCGAAGCGTTTGTGAAGCGCAACAGCACCTGGACTATCAGCCGACTTGCCCAACGTGAGCAACGTCAGGCAACAGCGCGAGAGCCGCTCAGCCCATCGTCCATCATTGCACTTTGGGGCAAGCCCATCACGGTACAGGACGCACTCGATCACAACTTTGCATCGCCCGCACCGCGACCCAAGCAGGCCACCTTCGCAAGTTTTATGGGTACCGACGAATCGGACGAAAGCCCACAGGCCAAGCGGCGCGCAATCCTCGACGGCCTAACGTCCGACGAGCTCCAAGCCCACATCGACCAGCTCTACGCGTCCGAGGTCACCGCAGCGCTACGCGACATCGTGCACGCGTACGAAATCGCAATGGGCGTCACCGTGGCCCGCGTCTCCGTGCGCAGCATGAAAACGCGTTGGGGCTCCTGCACACCCAAAACCGGCGCCATTCGTATCGCGCGCGAGCTCGCCGCCTACCCTGTCGAATGCCTCGACATGGTTGTCGCCCACGAGCTCGTCCATCTGCTCGAGCCGAGCCACAATCAGCGCTTTCACGCCCTGCTCGACACGTACTGCCCCAACAATAGAGCACTGTCTCAGCGGCTCAAGCAGCCACCCCTCAACAAGCTCTAGCGTCGACTAGCGCACGCGCTCGATCTCGACGCCGCAGCTTGCCAGGGGCAGGCCAACAGGAGCCCACGGCTTATCGAGCTTTATGCGCACACCAAGCAGCGAGGGATAACGGCGCAGCAGCATCTGGGCTGTCCCCTCGGCTGCCGCCTCGATGAGCTTAAACGTATGCTCGCGCAGATAGCCATCGACATCGTGGCACACCGAGCCGTAGTCAATCGAGGCGTCCAGGTTATCGTGCTCCCCCGCCGCGCGCAGGTCGGCATAGAGCACCAGAGAAACGATGAACTTCTGACCCAGCGCGTTCTCCTCGGGATACACGCCATGGTTGGCAAAAACCTCCAGGCCGTCAATGACAATACGATCGGCATGGCGCAAATCGTCATAGCTCACGTGAGGCACCGCCGTTGCGGTGGATATTTCGCCCCTTCCACGGCGGGCGAGCTCAGCACCTTCAGTCTTGGTTGCATTCTCGGGCAGTTTTTTGTTACTCAACGCGATCGTCTCCTTCGTTTAGAACCCCGACCGCGCAAACTAACTACACGCGAATCGACAGGTTCTTTTTATCATCGCTCCAGTTGCAAGCATTGCGCGCGGGGCATGCAAAGCAGGCGCGCGACGCTTTGTCGGCTGCATAGAGCAGACGCTCAAGCGGTTGGCTGTTCACGCGCAGCTTTCGATGGCCCAGAATGGCCGTCTTAATGGCTGCGGCATCGGCCGGCTCAAACGCCACGTCATCGGGCATGCCGCCGAGAATCGCATCAGCGACGCGTTCGCTTGCAACATCATGGGATATACCCGATTCATACTGTTCATCTTTGCCGATATCGTGAAGAAGTGCCGTGGCGTAGATGACCTCGCGGTCAAATTCGAGCTGTTCCTCGAGATTCTTGATCCACATAATGCGAGCGACATCGAGCAGATGGTCAATACCGTGGCGGCAGAAGATGCGCCCCGATTCCAACTGTACGATGTTGCCCAGGTGCCGCCGGAACAGCCCGTTGGCACAAATGTAATCAATGCGAGGCATGGCACCAAAGGGGGCCAGGCCCGAAGCCATAAAGCCGCGACGCGACGTCCCCTCATCGGTCTTCGATGTAAAGTCGTTGACGACTCTCATGGTTAGCGGCCCAGCATCCTAAAGAAACGCTCCTCGAGCGCGGGATCGGTCTCAAAGACGCCGCGGCGAGCAAGCGTCACGGTCTTGGTGCCGGGCTTTTGCACGCCACGCATCGTCATGCACATATGCTCGGCCTCCATCAACACAATCGCTCCCTGGGGAGCGAGATAATCCATGAGGGCATCGGCAACCTGTGCGCACAGTTGCTCCTGCAGCTGAAGACGGCGGGCATAAACCTCAACCGTGCGGGCGAGCTTGGAAAGCCCAGCCACCCGACCGTTAGGGATATAACCAATGGCGGCCTTGCCATAAAACGGCAGCAGATGATGTTCGCACAGCGAGTAGAACGTGATGTCGCGCTCGATAACCAAATCGTTCGAAGCGACGGCAAAGGTTTTGGACAGGTGTTCCTCGGCACTCTGGTCCATACCGCCGGCAATCTCACCATACATACGGGCAACGCGCGCCGGGGTCTCCAGCAGGCCCTCACGAGCTGGATCCTCGCCTATGCCCTCAAGCAACAGCTCAATGGCGGCCTCGACTTTTTCCTGATCGACCATCTGGGCCTCACTTTTCCGATTTCACGTTCGCGCTATGGTACCACGCCCTTCGGCATCGACCACAAGCTACATAGTATGGGTCGAATAGACCGGATCATCACGCCAAAGTTCAACCGCATCACAAAGCGCAACGCCCTCACGCTCAGCACGGGCGCGCGTAGCGTTCATATCGATCACGCGCTGGTTACTCGAGCCCCTAAAACGCAATGAGATATCATACAGATCCTGAACAAACGGGCCATCCACCAACATATCGAGGCAGGCAAGGATACGGTCCGTCGCCTCGGTATGGTGACGACCACCCGGCATAAGCTCCTCGAGCACGTCGCCGGTAAAACACCAAATGGTTTTTCCTGACCCCGCAGGATACGCGGCACGAACACGCTCGACAAACTCAACGAGCCCCGCCTGATTCTCGGGCTCCATAGGCTCGCCGCCCAGAATCGTCAGGCCGTCAATAAAGGGATGGTCGAGGCTCTCGATAATCTTGTCCTCGACGGCACGATCGAACGGCTCGCCCGCAGCAAAGTCCCACGCGACAGAGTTAAAGCAGTTCTTGCACCCACGACGGCACCCGCTCACAAACAGAGAAGTACGAACGCCTTCCCCATCAGCAATGTCGAAATACTTAATGTTCGCGTAGTTCATAGGTAACCTTCCTGGGGGTCTGGAGTATATCATCCCGTCCTCAAACAGCTTCGCTCGCTGCGCTCGCTGCAGAACTGCGGGCGGGACGATATACTCCAGACCCCTCGCGAGCGATACTCGGTGAACGAAGCGAACATCGAGCATAGGGTTCGAGGTCTGATAAATACTGAGTTGCAGCTCAACCGTTGCTGCAAGCAAATCGCTGCTGCAGCTCAACTCATTTCCGCTAAGAACTTCGAGGAGTGAGTAGGCTGCGCGCCGCATCTCAGCTACGTCAACTTGGCTGAGCCGAGAGGGCCGCTTGGGCTTTTGCTCGATATGAGTTCCGCACGAACAGGAGGCGCCAGTGGCGCCTCCGTCGTGAGCCAGGACTGTCCGAAATAGCGAGTAAAGGTCCGGGGCCTCGCTACGGGGCGGCCAGGGATGGTTATTAGAGATGCAGCACGCGGTCGCGGATCTCCTCGGTTCGACCCTGGTTCCAGAATTGGGTACCGATGTAGCCGCACGTACGACGAGCGACGTTCATCTTCTCCTGGTCGCGATTGCCGCAGTTGGGACACTCCCACACCAGCTTGCCGTCATCCTCGACAATCTTGATCTCGCCGTCGTAGCCGCACACCTGGCAATAATCGCTCTTGGTGTTGAGCTCGGCGTACATGATGTTGTCGTAGATGTACTGCATCACGCGGATGACAGCCTTGAGGTTGTCCTGCATGTTGGGAACCTCGACGTAGGAGATAGCACCGCCCGGCGAAAGCTGCTGGAACATGCCCTCAAACTTAAGCTTGTCGAAAGCATCAATCTCCTCGGACACGTGGACGTGATAGCTGTTGGTAATGTAGCCCTTGTCCGTCACGCCCGGAATAATGCCAAAACGACGCTGCAGGCACTTGGCGAACTTGTAGGTCGTCGACTCCAACGGCGTACCGTACAGCGAGAAATCGATATCGCTTTCGGCCTTCCACTCGGCGCACTTGTCGTTCATGCGCTGCATGACGGCCATGGCAAACGGCGTGCCTTCCTTCTCGGTGTGGCTGTGGCCCGTCATGTACTTGACGCACTCATACAGGCCAGCATAGCCCAGGCTGATGGTAGAGTATCCGCCCACGAGCAGTTTGTCGATCGTCTCGCCCTTCTTCAGACGAGCGAGGGCGCCGTACTGCCACAAAATCGGTGCGGCATCCGAAAGCGTACCCATCAGGCGCTCATGACGGCACAGCAGGGCACGGTGGCACAGCTCAAGGCGCTCGTCGAAGATCTTCCAGAACTTGTCCATGTCCTGATGCGAGCTCAGCGCGACATCGGGCAGGTTGATGGTCACAACACCCTGGTTAAAGCGGCCATAGTACTTAGGTTTGGTCGGGTCATAGTTCAGCGCGTTGGCGACATTGTTAAAGCCGTTGCCCGAGCGGTCGGGCGTCAAGAAGCTGCGGCAACCCATGCAGGTGTAGCAATCGCCGTTGCCGGCGGTCTCGCCCTTAGACAGCTTGAGCTCGCGCATCTTCTTCTCGGAGATGTAGTCGGGCACCATGCGCTTGGCGGTGCACTTGGCAGCCAGCTGGGTCAGGTAGAAGTACGGGGAATTCTCGTGAACGTTATCGTCCTCGAGTACATAGATAAGCTTGGGGAATGCCGGGGTAATCCACACGCCGGCTTCGTTCTTAACGCCCTCGTAGCGCTGACGAAGCGTCTCCTCCACGATCATGGCAAGGTCGTGCTTCTCCTGCGCTGAGCGAGCCTCGTTGAGATACATGAAGACCGTCACGAACGGCGCTTGGCCGTTGGTGGTCATAAGGGTCACGACCTGATACTGAATCGTCTGGACGCCGCGACGGATCTCGTCACGCAGGCGGTCCTCAACAACCTCGCGGACCTTTTCGGGAGATGCGGAAACGCCGAGCTCCTCGAGCTCGCGGGCGACCTCGCCGCGAATCTTTTGACGGCTCACCTCGACGAACGGGGCAAGATGGGTCAGCGAAATCGACTGGCCACCGTACTGGGAGGAAGCAACCTGGGCGATGATCTGCGTCGCGATGTTGCAAGCCGTCGAGAAGCTGTGCGGCTTCTCAATCAGCGTACCCGAGATAACAGTACCGTTCTGGAGCATATCCTCCAGGTTCACCAGGTCGCAGTTATGCATGTGCTGGGCAAAGTAGTCCGAATCATGGAAGTGGATCAGACCCTCATTGTGAGCATCCACGATCTCCTGGGGCAGCAGCACACGCTGAGTCAGGTCCTTGGAAATCTCGCCGGCCATGTAGTCACGCTGAACGGAATTGACGGTCGGGTTCTTGTTGGAGTTCTCCTGCTTGACCTCTTCGTTGTTGCACTCGATGAGCGACAGAATCTTGTCGTCGGTCGTGTTCTTCTGGCGCTTCAGGCTCTGAACATAGCGATAGATGATGTAATGGCGAGCGACCTCGTAGCAGTCGAGACGCATGATCTCGTCCTCGACCAGATCCTGAATCTCCTCGACCGACACGGTGTGGCCCGCGTTCTCGCATGCCTCGGCGACGTTTTGCGCCGCATAAACCACCTGGCGGTCGGTAAGACGAGAGCCCTCCTCGACCTCCAAGTTGGCGGCGCGAATCGCATTGACGATCTTATCGATGTCAAAGACAACCTCGGTGCCGCTGCGCTTGATGATCTTCATCCTCTTGCCTCTTTCGCGTCGTAGTCTCATTGCGTTTCAGAGCCAAACGATGCCCGGCAGGGCTTGCCCCCGTCTTGCGGCGCCGTCGCGCAATCTGTGTTCTCGATAAACCATAAGCCTCCATGCGGACATTCCCAAGAGCCGATCAAGCGGCTCAAGGACACGTTCAAAAGAGGCAGTTAAGGTCTTCGTTCTCTGTCCGCCATCTATCATACGACAAAGAGGCATCTATATCCTGTATTCTTTTTTTAGGTCAAACACAACATATAGTGTTTCAGCAGGTCAAAGCAATTAGTCATTTTGCAGACGCATTAAAAATGAGGGGTATTTGACAAGTCGGTAAAACGTTACCAACACGGCTACCTGCATGGCAGTTATAAAACCCCCTTAGTCAAGCCGCTGACAAATCCTACCAAAACCAAGCCGCTCACGCCAAAAGAATCCAAAAGATTATGCTTGACCAACATGTTGCGGTCGTGCCTTGCCGAGCCTCATGCAACCGCGGCACGAATCCTTGAAAGATATGTGTATGCAAACGGAGAAGACGAGAGTTTCCTCGGATGACTACTGAGAAGCATCCCGGAAGATCAAAAACTCGAAATTTGGTGACGTATTTGGCGACCCATTTGGCGACCAAAACAAAACAGCCCAGAGGCGATGCCTCTGAGCTGCGAACATTTGGTGGGCGTTAGAAGATTTGAACTTCTGACCTCTTCCGTGTCAGGGAAGCGCTCTCCCCCTGAGCTAAACGCCCAAATGGAGCGGACAACGGGGCTCGAACCCGCGACCCCAACCTTGGCAAGGTTGTGCTCTACCAACTGAGCCATGTCCGCCTGCGAGGATTTAATATACGGGATGATCCACCCAAATGCAAGAACTTTTTTTGAAAAGTTTTGCGACGCCCTTGCGAACCTCGCGAAGACATCAGCCGCCGCGGAAGGCGCAGGCAAACGCAAGCTCGCCGCAAGAGACCCCTACATCTCACCGAGCATGATCCAGGCAGAGCTGTCCTGCGCGAGCTTACCGTCTGCAAGCGGTGATGAGGCGAGCAGGACCCTGCCCGCAGGCAGCTCCACGGGCGCTGCACCGAAGTTCGTCACACACGCCCAGCCGTTGTCGCGGCGATAGGCGATGACGCCGCCCTCAGCGCCCTCGGCACCATCCGCAAGGCCGGTGCGCCCGTCAAGATCGAGCCACGCAAGATCGTTGGCGCACCCGCGCAGCTTGCGCCGCAGCCAGGGGGCGTCACGATAGAGCGCAAGCATCGATGTCGGGTCCGCTTCTTCCCTATCGGCAGCGTAATCGGAAAACCATGCAGGCTGCGGCAGATGGGGCGCCGCATCGGCGTCCGCCGGTGAAAACCCAAACGATCCGCCCTGCGCGGGATCGTCCGCCGCCACCCACGGCAGGGGCACACGGCAGCCGTCGCGCCCCTTCTCGCGCTTCGGTCCGTGCGTATTGGTCGCAGTAGGATCTTCGAGTGCGGCCCACGGAATGTCAGCCACCTCAAAAAGGCCGAGCTCCTCACCCTGATACACGTATGCCGAGCCCGGAAGCGCCAGCTCGAGCAAAAGGGCCGCCCGCGCGCGGCGCTCGCCGAGTTCACGTTCCTCGTCATAAGACGACCCGTCGCGTAAGAGCCAGTCGAGCGCAATCTGGTGGTAGCGCGTCGCCTTGATCTGCGGCAGGGCATAGCGCGTCGCCACGCGCGGCACGTCGTGGTTGGAGAGCACCCAGGTCGAGGCGGAATCGGATTCTATAGCTGCCTTCAAGCCCTCCTCGATTGCAGCGTGCATGTCATCATAGGTCCAAGTGGCCTTGGCAAACTCAAAGTTGAATGTCTGGCCAAGCTCGCTGGGACGCGCGTAGAGATACTGGCGCTCGGGCAGCACCCACGCCTCGGCAACGGCGCTGCGTGGCGGATCATAGCGGTCGAACACGCGGCGCCACTCGCGATAGATCTCGTGGACCTCGTTGCGGTCCCACAGCGGATGGGTGCCGTCCTCAACCATGTCATCGCCCTCGGCGAGATGCCACCGGTCGAGGTCATCGCGGTCGAGATCCTTGGCGAGACCGTGCGCCACATCAATGCGAAAGCCATCGACGCCTCGATCGCTCCAAAACGCCAGGACGTCACAAAAGAACGCGTGAACCTCGGGGCACGACCAGTCAAAGTCCGGCTGCTCGGGCGTAAACATGTGCAGATACCACTGACCGTCCGCGACGCGCGTCCAGGCGGGGCCGCCAAAGTTGGCATTCCAATTGGTGGGAGGCAGCTCGCCGTGCTCGCCGCGACCATCGCGGAAGATATAACGGGCGCGCTCGGGCGATCCGGGGCCGGCGGCAAGAGCGGCTTTGAACCAGGGGTGCTGGTTGGACGAATGGTTGGGCACGATGTCGACGATGACCTTGATGTCGCGCGCATGAGCCGCAGCGATCATGTCATCGAAGTCATCAAGCGAGCCGAGACGTGGGTCGACATCGCAGTAGTCCGCCACATCATAGCCGCCATCGACAAGAGGCGAAGGGTAAAACGGGCTCAGCCAGATGGCCTCGATGCCCAGCTGCTCAAGATAGTCCATCTGCTGGGTAATGCCCGCGATTTCGCCCAGACCCGAACCAGTCGAATCCTTAAACGAGCGCGGGTAGATTTGATAAATCGCGGCATCGGACATCCATGGGCGCGAAGAGGACTTTTCTGTAGCCATGGGGTGCGACTCCCTTGCAACGAGGTTTTGCGAGATGTCCACGATGATACGCCCAAAGCGGACATTCGCGGCAAACAACGCCACAGCCACGCCCCAAAACGCTCGCTCCCCCTCGGGTTCGAGCCTCCTGGGACGAATCGATCGATTAGTGAAAAGAACGGAAGACTTACTCCCCCGGCCACGACAGACACTATGACCCAATCCAGGGGCACGGAAACGACAGGAGCCCCCGCTCGTGACCGCGGGTCGGGGCTGCGACAATGTTGTTGAAGTGCCAGAGGCGCAGCCGCGCCGCAACGAGGTTGGGAGGCTCCCGTGCCTAGATATTCTACCGCCTTCGGAATGGACGTACACCTCAGGTCCACCACCGTCTGCGCGCTCGACGCGGAGACGGGCGAGGCCGTGACGAGGAGGTTCCGCGGCAACCCCTGGGGCGAGGTCGCGGAGTGGATGTCGGGCTTCCCCGGCCCGTCGCTCGCCGCCTACGAGAGCGGCTACCTCGGCTTCGCCCCGCAAAGGGAGCTCTCCGGGCTCGGCGTCGACTGCGTCGTCGCGGCCGTCTCCAAGGTCCCGAGGTCGGCTGCCGACCTCTCGTCCAAGAACGACCGCAACGACGCGGCCAGGATGGCCAAGGCGATACTGTCGCACGACGTCACCCCGGTATGGGTGCCGTCCCCCGAGATCGAGGGGCTCAGGGACCTCGCCGCCGCCCACGACGCGGCGACCGCGAGGCTCGCGGCGGCGAAGCAGCGGCTCCTGGCGTTCCTAGCCCGCCGCGGCTATGTCTACGGCGGCACGACGCCGGCCGGCAACCCCCGGAAGTACTGGACGTACGGCTTCCTCAGGTGGCTCGACGGCATACACCCCGCCGACGACGGCGGCATCCGGGCGCTTGCGGCGCTGAGGAACGAGGTCGAGGCGGCCGACGAGACGAGGGAGGCCCTCCTCGCCGAATACAGGGCCGCCGTCGCGGCGGGCCCCCTCTCGGCCGAGGTCGAGGCGCTCCAGTCGATCAAGGGGTGCGGGTTCGCGCTCGCCGCCGCCTTCGCGTCCGAGGTCGGCGACTTCTCGAGGTTCCGCTCCGGCAGGCAGGTGACGGCCTACTTCGGCCTCGCCCCGAAGCAGAGGTCGAGCGCGGACTCCGTGCGCCTCGGCGGAATCAGCGGGGCCGGCAACGCGCTCGTCAGGAAGCTGGCTGTCGAGGGGTCCTGGTGCTACGCCCAGGCCGGCCACCAGCCGAAGCTGATGCCCAAGGGCTCCGGCGTGCCCCTCGAGATAAGGATGCACGGGAGGAAGGGGTCCGAGAGGCTCCTGCGCCGCCGCGAGGAGATGATCGCCCGCGGGATGCCGCAGGCGAAGGCGAACGCGGCCACCGCGGCCGAGCTCGTGAGGTGGCTGTGGGCCCTCGGCACGATGTGCCGGGAGGGCGCGGAATAGACATAAGCCCCCGTCCCGGCGAGCCGGGCAGCCTTCGGGGACACCCCCGTTCTCGCTGTGCGCGCGGCGGCCGCCGCATGCGCGAAGACAGACTAGGGGAACCCCGCCGAAGGAGAGGATTGCGGGCCGCCGGAGCGGTATCCGCGGATATGAGACTGAGCCGAAGGCGTCGATGACATGCCGGGGGCGGACCGGGACGGGTTTAACGGCAGGCCCCGCCGACCGATTGCAAGCGGTCGGCGGGGCCATTGTGGCCCTTGACAGTGGATTGGGTCATATGAGCGAGCGGGCTCCGGGTGCCCCAAGTTGCCGCGAAAGAGGAGGGAAGCGTACTTTATGTACGCGACCGACGATTGAGGGGCAAGATGGGGTGCCCGGGGCCCGCGCAGCGTCAACAAAAAACGCGGTTCGTTAGAACCGCGTAAGATAGTTGGAGCGGACAACGGGGCGTCCGCGTATCCGCTTCGCGGATCCGCACCGGCTTCGGCCGCCTGCCGGCGACCTCGCCAGCTCGCTACAAACGCTCCGCGTTTGCTTAACGCTCGCTCCCTCTCGGGTTCGAGCCCAAGCGATGGGTACGAAAAAGCCCGGCTACCGTAGTAGTCGGGCTGCTGCGTTTGGAGCGGACAACGGGGCTCGAACCCGCGACCCCAACCTTGGCAAGGTTGTGCTCTACCAACTGAGCCATGTCCGCATATGTAAAACAAAACGGGCGCCGGAGCGCCCGGATGTTGCCTGGAGGCGAAGCCCGGATTCGAACCGGGGGTAAAGGCTTTGCAGGCCTCTGCCTTACCACTTGGCCACTTCGCCGAAAAAGGACCGCCTAAACGGTCCGGAAATGCAATGGAGCGGACAACGGGGCTCGAACCCGCGACCCCAACCTTGGCAAGGTTGTGCTCTACCAACTGAGCCATGTCCGCTTGCGGGTTATTAATTTACGCGAGTTGTCCAAAAGACGCAAGTACTTTTTTCAAAAAACTTGTCTGCCGCATGTTCTTAGTAGCTAAACGCGCTAAAGCGATTGGCTAGGCACACGATTCCAGCGCTCCGCTAAACAGCTTCACCATCTGCACGCGCGTGCCGGCGCCGTCCGTACGACGAGCAACCTCCACGTTATCGACGAGCATACGCATAAGCTTGATACCACGGCCGCGTTCCTCAGATGCGACCGGCTCGCTCGTTTCATCGATAGAATAGCCGGCACCCCGATCAAGCACCTCAACCACAACGCGATCGCCATAGGCCTGAACCGTCAGGACGCACCCGATACCGCCCGCATGGTCATAGGCATTACCCAGCGCCTCCCCCGACGCCAATGCGACATCGTAGCGCTCGTCACGGCGCAACGGAAGCGATTCAAGGAGTTCGGCGATGCGATGTCGGTAGTACGGAAGATTCTCGATACCCTGACGGACCTCGACGCTCTTACTCCAGCGAGGCAGCTCCCCCACCGGAATAGCGGGAATAGACTCCCGTGCCGGCCCCGCGACATGAAGGATATCGACAAGACGAGCAATCTCCAAAAAGCGAACAACTTCACCTGATGCATTGACGAGCGAAAGCAGGCCTTCTCGCCTCATGAGCTCACGAGCGCGCGTAAGCAGGAATGCCAAGCCCGTCGAATCGATAAAGCTAACAGCCTGACAGTTGATGACGACACGACGCACGCCGCGGCCAATCAAAGCATCCAACCGCCGACGCAACGCAGGCACCGTGGCAATGTCGATATCGCCTGGTGGCGTCAAAACCGCTATGTCATTCCACTCATTCATACGACCATGGTTCCCCAAAAAAGCCCACTCGATGCATTCGTTTCCCCAACCGTACGGATTCAGCCCGCCCAGCGTCGTCTATGAACGACCCCGTAAAAACTCAAGGGACACCAATGCAATGTCATCGTCCAGCGCCGATTCGGTAAATCGGTCAAGCTCGCCCAAGACCTTGCCGCAAATGCCCGACACGCCCTCACCCGAGACAGAGAGCAGAAGGTCACGAAGGCGCTGCTCGCCAAAAAAAGCACCCGAGCGGTCACGTGCTTCGATTGTTCCGTCGGTGTACATAAATAGCATGTCACCAGGAGCGAACGTAAACACGCCTGTCTCGTACACCATGCTCTCAAAGGCACCGATTACCCCCGATTGGCATCCAAGCAGCTCGACCTCCCCCCCACGGGCCTCGCCGCCACCCAGCAGCATCGACTCTGGCCTGATGACCATGGTCGGAGGATGGCCCGCCGAACAATACGTTGCGCGTCCGGCTTTAAGGTCAATCTTGGCGATAAAGGCCGTCACGAACGTCTCGACCCTCGAAAAGCCCATGAGCATGCTGTTAAGGGAGCGTGCCATGCGGGCCGGTCCAGCGCCCTCCCAGGCATATGCCGTCAGGGCCGTCTTGACGAGCGCGGACATCGATGCAGCCTCAATGCCTTTGCCAGACACATCGCCCAGAATCATGACGGCGCAATCGTCGGGAAGACGGATGAGCGTATAGAAATCGCCGCCGACCAACGCCGAGTTCGTGGCCGACAGGTACACCGAATCGGCGGCGATTCCCGGAACATCCCCCAGTGAATTTCTCATGCCAATCTGGAGGGTCTGAGCGATATGGCGCTCCTCACGCTTTTGAGATTCGCCTTCATAGATCAGTTCAAAGTCATGAGCCAAGTGCACCAAGTAATCATATTCAAGGTCATCAATCGGCTCTTGGCTACCATCACGAAGCAGCAGCGCGCGCGTCGTCGGGCCCTTCGCAACAGAAGCAGGAACGATCGCGTCGTTACTGTGCTTGCCATCGCCCTCAGAGCGCGGGCGCCCCGCCTCGATGCCGGCGTCGACGTAGAGACCCTGGCAAGGCAGGCCATGCGCTCTAAGCCAGCCTCCCATAGGCATCGATTCGTCAACGCGAGTTATACGGACGTGTTTAAGGTCCTCGGCACTCGTGCCGCCCAAAACAGATGCCTCAAAGCCATCAGGGGCAGCCCCCAAACGTGCCGCTGGCGCCGTCGTGGAAAAGAAAAGCTTCTCGGGATCGTCCGGCAAAGCAACGCGACTGCCGCCTTCAAAATCTATGACGTAGGAATCCAGACTGGCGTCATACTCAATAGGGCAAAAATGGCAGTTGAGCATATTGCAGATCTCGGACGATACCGCCTGGGTAGCCGCGGCGGAATCGTCTAGAAAGGTAAACAACTCATCCCGCAAGACATTGAGCGAGCGGCCAAGCTCGGCCGTGCGACGGGAGCGAAGGCTCGATGCCATGCCGACCAGCTGGATAGACAGGTAATCGCAAATGACCTCGAGCACATTAACGTCATAGGCGAGCGGTGCCTGGGGGCGTTTCCAACCAACTTCCAGCACGCCAAGGATCTGCGTACCGTAAAAAACGGGAAGACAGATTTCACTGCGGTACGGAGGCATATCCTGCATGCGCAACAGGTGCTTAGAACGATTATCCAGGTCCATGAACATACCGGAGGCGGCCTTATCGCCCTCAAGGTCCTGTTGAATCGACAAGCGACAAGCACGCGACTCGCGAAGAACATACGTCGGAATGCCAGCGCCATACGGCAAAAACTCGGGCAGGTAGCTGTCGAGCAGCTCCTTGGAAACACCGCGAAGCTTAAAGCCGCCGCTCTCAGAAAAATAGATAGCGGCACCCGAAGCATCGAGCGTTCCTACAAGCTGGTTCAAAACGGTATCAAGCAGGCTGGGTAACTCATCGGAGCCCACAGTGCTCATAATGACCGAGAGCGTGCCAGAGAGACGCTTGTTCGCCACTCTAAGCTCCGATAACGCACGCTTGAGTTGCCGGTCGTGAGAATACTGTTCCTCGATACTGTGAAGCGCCACCAGGACACGTGGTGCGCGGCGCCCAAAGATGCGTGGAGGCGTTACGGAGCCCGCACGAACCAAGACGGGAATAAAAGAGCCGTCACTTAGCTTGAGCATCAGTTCGTTCTCGGAGCCATCAGTATCAAATGGCAGACGATGTTCCGTCGCACGTTCAAAAGCGGACGAGTACAGGACGTCTTTAACATCTCCACCGATGACGTCGGCGCGTTCCTCGCACATCAAACCAAGTAAGCGGTTATTCACATGCAGAATGGTTCCGTCGAGCTCGCAGATGATGACAGCATCGCTCGTGATCTCGACTAGTTGGGCAACGTCTGCCCACTCGTTGCGTTCAAGCGTTTCCATCGTGGACCCCACCGTCTATCGGTAACAAAAAAGCCTCCGAAGAGGCTTCTCAAATGCGATGGTGTCGGAGGCGGGACTTGAACCCGCATGACCAAAAAGCGGTCACTAGCACCTCAAGCTAGCGCGTCTGCCAATTCCGCCACTCCGACATGCTATGTTGTTGATCCGCGGTTCGCTTTGTTAGACCCGCGCGTTCAACGAGGAAGATAATAACCTATGATTCGAGAACTGTGCAAGCACTTTTTTGAAAAAAGTTTACGAATTTGTAGATGCGCAGGTAGATCTGTATGTCCGGCCCCGAATCGGTGTTGCCTCCCGGCGCGTCCTCGGGCATGAGCGATATTTTGCTACGCACTTCGTGCTGCAAAATATCGCTCCCCCTGCGGAATGCGCCGGGAGGCAACACCGATTCGGGGCCTACGGCCACATTCTCCAAACACAATTCCCAAACATGATCTGGGGGCTGATAAAAAGTTTGTGGCTCGGCTTTGCCGAGCCCTTATATAAGGAGGCCGGAGCCAAAGCTCCGGCCTCGCTCAATTTCTAATTAGATTAAGTGAGCGATCAAGGAATCGCGCTCCCCTCTGCAACGGCAACGTAGGGCCCGTGCTGGACTTAGTTTTCAGAACATTCCGCAGACCATGAAACCCCCTTATCCGCAGCTCCGAAGGAGCAGGATAAGGGGGTTTCCATGGTCGAGGACGTTCTGAAAACTAAGTCCAGCACGGGCCCGAACGATAACAACCGACTACAGGTCGATGTGCGATTCCTTAATCGGGAACGGCTCGGCGAAGTGGCAGGCGCAGCAGTGACCCGGTGCGACTTCCTTAAACTCAGGAAGCTTCTCGGAGCAGATACCCTGCGCGATCGGGCAGCGCGTGTGGAAACGGCAGCCGGTCGGCGGATCCAGCGGCGACGGCGGATCGCCAGCGAGGATGATGCGCTTGCGGGTCTTCTGGATATCAGGATCGGGAACCGGCACGGCAGACAGCAGCGACTGCGTGTACGGATGGTGAGGCTCGCTATAGAGCGTCTTCCAGTCCGAAACCTCGACCATCTTACCCAGATACATAACGGCGACACGATCGGAGATGTGCTGCACGACGGACAGGTCGTGGGCGATAAACAGATATGCGGTACCGAACTTGTCCTGGAGCTCCTTCAACAGGTTCAGAACCTGGGCCTGAATGGACACATCCAGAGCGGAAACCGGCTCGTCGCAGATAATCAGCTTGGGCTTCAACGCAAAAGCGCGGGCAATGCCGACACGCTGACGCTGGCCACCCGAGAACTCGTGCGGATAGCGGTTGATGTGCTCGGGGTTCAGACCGACAACGTCGAGAAGCTCGCGGACGCGCTCAATACGCTCTTCCTTGGTACCCACACCATGAATGGTCATGGGCTCAGAGACAATCTCGCCGATGGTCATACGAGGATTGAGCGAAGCATAAGGATCCTGGAAGATAAACTGCATCTCACGACGCATGTCCTTGATCTCATGCTTGCTCATCTCGGCAACATCTTTGCCCTGGAAGAACACCTTACCGGCAGTCGGCTTGGTGAGGCGCATGATGGTACGGCCCGTGGTGGACTTACCGCAACCAGACTCGCCGACCAGACCAAAGGTCTCGCCAGGATAGATTTCGAACGAAATGTCGTTCACAGCAGAGACGACACGCTTGGAGAAGCGCTTGGCGAACATGCCGGACTCAGCGGGAAACTCCTTAGAGAGGTGCTCGACCTTCAGCAGCGGAGTACGCTCGTTGGTATCTGCCATTACGCCTCGCCTCCCTTCTTGGAATCCTTGCGCGTACGGGACGTTTCAGGAGCGTTCTTGAGGAACTCGGGGTCACCGGAGTAGTGGCACGCAGAGTAGTGACCAGACTCGGTGACAACGCGCTCGGGGCGCTGCTTGCGGCACTTATCGGTCGCATAGGGGCAACGAGGCGAGAACACGCAACCCTCGGGCAGGTTCATGAGCGAGGGCGGATTGCCGTGAATCGGCGTCAGCGGCTTCTTCTCATCGATAGCCTGCTCTGGGATGGAGCGGATAAGGCCCCAGGTGTAGGGATGACGGCTCTCGTAGAAGATCTCTTCGGCAGTACCGAACTCGACGGGACGGCCGGCGTACATAACCATGATCTTATCGGCCATATCGGCGACGACGCCCAGGTCATGGGTAATCATGATAATGGCGTTGCCGTTCTTCTGCTGCATCTCCTGCATGAGCTCGATAATCTGAGCCTGAATGGTAACGTCCAGAGCCGTCGTGGGCTCGTCGGCAATCAGGATATCGGGATCGCAGGCAAGAGCCATAGCGATCATGACACGCTGACGCATACCGCCGGAGAACTGGTGCGGATATTCATTGACGCGCTTCTCGGGCTCGGGGATACCCACGAGGTCCAAAAGCTCAGTAGCGCGCTTGAGTGCCTCCTGCTTGGAGTAGCCACGGTGCAGACGAAGGCCCTCGCCCACCTGCTTGCCGATCTTATAGACCGGGTTCAAGGAGGTCATAGGATCCTGGAAGATCATCGCGATATCGTTACCGCGAATGTGCTGCATCTCTTCCTCGGTCATCTCGAGGATGGAACGACCGCGATAGCGAACGTCACCGCCCTCAATCTTTCCCGGAGGCATCGAGATAAGGCCCATGATGGTCATGGCGGTCACGGACTTACCAGAGCCGGACTCACCGACGACACCCAGGGTCTCACCGCGATCGAGCGTGTAGGACACACCGTCGACGGCGCGAACGACGCCATCCTCGGTGTGGAAATACATCTTAAGGTCATCGACCTCGAGCAGATGCTGGCCCTCGGGAACCGGCTGGTCCTTCAGGTCCACATAGTTCTTGTTCTTCTTCATCCTTATGCGTCCTTCATCTTGACGTCGAGGGCGTCGCGCAGACCGTCACCAAGTAGGGTGAAGGCGAGCACCGTCGAGAGAATTGCCAGACCGGGCATGATCATCATCCAGGGAGCAGTCAGAAGATACTGCTGACCGTCCTGAATCATGGAGCCCCACGAAGGCGTAGGCGGGATAACGCCCATGCCGAGGAAGGACAGAGCGGACTCGGTCAGAATAGCGCCACCAATGTTCATGGTCGCATAGACCACGATAGAAGCAACGGAGTTCGGGAAGATATGGCGCATAACGATACGCGCATCGGATGCACCCATAGCGCGAGCGGCGTCAACATAGTCGTTCTCTTTGACCGTCAGGATCGCGGATCGGAAGACGCGCGCAATCGAAGGCCAGCCGAGAATGCCGATGGCGATAAAGACATTCTGAAGACCACGGCCGATAACGGCGATCATGGCGACAACGAACAGCACGTACGGGAACGCCAGGAAGATGTCCGCACAGCGCATGATGATCGTATCCCAGATGCCGCCATAGAAACCGGCCAGGGCGCCCATGACCAGACCGATCACCGTGGAGATGGCGGTGGCCATAATACCGACGGAAAGCGAAACGCGCGCGCCGTAGATAACACGGACGAGAATGTCACGACCAAGAGAGTCGGTGCCAAACGGGTGCTCGGCACACGGAGCCAGCAGCGAAGTCTCGGCCATGGTGGTCGAGTCAGAAGCCGTAGGAGAGCCGAGCCAGGGCTTAGCCCACAGATCGGCGGTCAGGGCGACCACAACAACGATGATGATCCAGCAGACACCGATAACGGCGAGCTTGTTCTTACGAAGACGCTTAAAAGCGTCGCCCCACAGCGTGCGGGACTTGGCGGGAGCAGATGCGGCCTTGGTGGCGGTAGCCTGCTCCTGAGACTGAGAATCAGTTTCCTGCATGAGACGTACCTCCCTTAGGCCTTATCCGACGGACCGCCAAGGCGGATGCGCGGGTCGAGGAATGCATAGCTAATGTCGACGAGCAGGTTGATCACCATAACGACGACAACAATGAGCGTAACGCCGCCCATAACGATGGGCCAGTCGCGCATGCTAATGGCGCGGTAGACCTCGAAGCCGATGCCGGGCCAGTTAAAGACCGTCTCGGTCAGGATGGCGCCCGAAAGCATGCCGCCGAAGTCGACACCAATATAGGTAACGACGGGGATGAGTGCATTCTTAAGCGCATGCTTGATAATGATCGCGCGATTGGAGAGACCCTTGGCCTTTGCCGTACGGATGTAATCCTGGTTCATGACGTCAAGCAGCTGCGAGCGCATAATGCGGGCGGCATAAGCGGTCGAAACCGAAGCCAGCGTAATGGTCGGAAGCACATAGTGCATCCAATCCTGATACTGAGAGCTGGAACCGCCGGCACCCGAGATCGGCATGGAGAATGCACCGCCCGTGGCGTCCTTGAGAATGACGCCAAAGAACAGCTGCAGCAACATACCGAGCCAGAAGGCCGGGACGGCAACGAGAATCGACGTGGTGAGCGTTACCAAAATATCCCAGAAGGAATAACGCTTAACCGCCGAAATGATACCCGCACCGATACCCATGATTGCCTCGAGCACGATGGCGCACGCGGCAAGTTTGACCGTATACGGATACTTCTGGGCAAAGATTTCCGTAACCGGCAGCTTGCGCTGGTACGAATTGCCCAGATCGCCATGAAGCAGGCCGTTCATGTAATACAAGTAACGGTCCACGAGCGACGTTTGAACGGGGTCGCCGTTCTCGTCAAGGATCGCGTTGCCGTCCTCGTCCGTCTGGACCAGGTGATAGCGAACGCGAAGCTGAAGCTCCACCTCGGGGGACAGAGCCTTGTCTCCACCGATCAGCTTGATCGGATCTCCCGGCACGATATTCTGGAGGGCGAACAGAATCAGCGTAACGCCCAAAAACACCGGGATGAACTGAAGCACACGTTTAACGATGTACTTACCCATACCACTCCCCTATCTAGGGATTAACCTAAATGGGATGCCGATCGCCAGACCGGCATCCCAAAATTACCATCAGCCAGTTTACCCCAGGTTAGGGAGAACTGTATGTTTCCCATGAGGTCTACGTAAATACTTGACCCTCACGGAAGCTGCAAAACCCTTAGGCGAGCTCGGCGGTACCCAGATCGGCGTGCTTCTGCGGATCAACATAGAGATGCTTGACGCGGTCAGAGCCAGCGATGGTGTGCGTGTAGAACATCACCGGGATAACCGGGCAGTCAGCAGCGACCATGGCGTCGGCCTCCCGCATCTTGGCGATGCGCTCCTCGTCATCAACCGTGGTGCGGGCCTCGTCGACCTTGGCATCGAACTCGGGGTTGCTGTAACCGGAGCGGTTGTCGCCACCGAGGGAGTCGGAGTGGAACAGCGGGTACAGGAAGTTGTCCATGATCGGGTAATCGGCGATCCAGCCCAGACGGCCGAACTGATAGTTGAAGTTCTGATACTGCTCGAGCAGGGCAGACCACTCAGGGGTATCGGAGACAGCGGTAACGCCAACCTTGGCGAGGTCGCCGATGATGGACTCCATGATCTCCTTGTGACCACCGTCCTGGTTGTAGGAAAGGGTCACGCTAATGCCACGATCGCCGTTAGCGCCAGCGGGAGCGACCTTGTCGAGGTACTCGTTAGCCTTGTCGACGTCATAGGCGCAGAACTCCCATGCGCCCTCCTTGTAGCCGGCGATTCCCGGAGGAACAATACCGTCGGCGGGGGTACGGGTACCCTTGAAGATGGTCTTGCAGATGGCCTCACGGTTGATGGCCAGGGAGATGCCCTTGCGCAGGTCGGCGTTATTGAACGGCTCGGCCGTGGTGTTGCAGGTCAGATAGTACGTGGAAGGCTCGGCACCGAGCAGCATATGCTCGCCGTCACCCATGGTGTAGCCGTCCTTGGACTCGCCACGGTCCTTCTTGGCGGCGTCGATCTGAGCAACGGGAACGTCGCAGACATCGAGGTTACCGGCCTGGAACTCCTTGTAAGCGGTCTCCATGTCCTTGATGACCTGGAAGTGGATGCCATCGATCTTGGCCTTGTCGCCATAGTAATCGTCAAACTTCTTGAGGTTGATCTCCTGGCCATCCTCCCACTTACCGTCCATCATGAACGGGCCGTTACCGACCGGGGCAAGGTAGAAGCTCTTGACATCGGACTCGGCGCACTCGGGAACCGGGGACAGAGCCGGGTGAGAGGCGACGAAGGGGAAGTCGGCGTAAGCGGAAGACAGCTTGACGACGAGGGTCTCATCGTCGGGGCAAGTAACACCGCTGAGCTCGGTAGCGTTGCCGGCAAGCAGATCGTCATAGCCCTCAACCATGGAAAGGTGATAGGAGACCTCGGAAGGACCATACTCGGTGGCGATGGCCGACTTGGTGTTGACCAGGCGCTCCCAACCGAGCTTGAAGGACTTGGAGGTAACGTCGTCACCGTTATGGAACTTGGCCTTCTTGATCTTGAAGGTGAACTCGGTGGCGTCGTCGTTAGCCTCAAAGGACTCGCAAGCCAGCGGAACGATCTCACCCTTCTCGGGGTCGTACTCCGTCAGAGCGTCGAAGAGCTGGTACTCGACCTGAGTGCCCTGATCCTCCTGGACGTTGTAGGGGTCGATGCAGACCGGGTTGTTGATGTAGAAGTTCAGCGTCGAACCGGAGTCAGATCCGGAAGCGTCGCCGCCCTTCTTGCCGCACGCGGCAAGAAAAGCCATGGAGCTCGCAGCGAGGGTGCCGCCAACAAAGGCGCGACGACCCATAACGGGCTGGTGGAACATAGAATCAGCCATGCCATCCTCCTTATGAGATAGGACAAAGTGAATTCGGCCGGGCAACGTCGAGACAGCCCGATCGAACCATTCAAACGCGGTCCGCCGTTATGGCTGGTTATGCAGTGCGGACCAACGTTTCGCAATACAGTAGCGCATTTTATGCACAATATGGCGCTAATTCCGGTTAACGGTCGAGAATTTCTTTAGTTAGGCGAAGTATGTGGGGATAATTTGACTCTATTACAAGTCTGTAAACAAAAAGGGCCCCGCACATGCGGGACCCTTTACAAACGTATATACGCCGATGCTTAGTAGCCGACGATGCCCTGCGGGAAGAAGAACATGCACAGAACGACACACACAGCAAAAACGACGGCCATAATTACCGTCAGGCGATCGAGGTTCTGCTCCATGACGCCCGTGGCAGAGCTGGAGTTATACAGCGAGCTAGCGATCATATCCGAAACGCCGGTACCCTTACCGGAGTGCATCAGGACGAGAATCGTCAGCGCCACGGCAGAGATAGCCCAAACGACAAACAGAAGAATCTGGAACGGACCCATAGATAAGCTCCTTAATAGAACAATTTAAACTCCAGTACTGTACCACAATCCCCCGCTCTCCCCTACCTGCCACTCGGGGACGGGGTAGAAATGGCAGAAATAGCTCTTGATTTTCATCTATTAAAGTGATTTGACAGCATTTTGAACGACACAGCGTCCAAGCCCCGTAAGACGAACAATCTGTCGCTCACTAAAGCCAGCCTCATACAGCCTGCGAACAGCCTCGGCACGTTCAAATGGACCGGGAAGCCCTATAACATTATGGGGATCCATGCCGTTCAGAACTCCCCTAGCCTTGCGCTCCTGCTCAAATACCGTCATCGAACGACCAGTATTCAATACATAGGTATCCTTGCGGCCCGATTTGCTAAAGGATTCAAAATTTCCCTGTCCACCGATTAGACTAAATAGGATGCTTCGGTCCAGATGGCCGCCTTCACCAAGATAGGCTTGATAGCTGCTCCATTGGTAGCATTCCGGACGGCAACCAAGCTCAATCGGATTATCGTGAATATAGCGAATTGCTTGCATAAAATAGTCGTTAGACTCGATTGGCTTACTTTTATAGCGATCCTGAAATACAGGGCCACAGTGTCCGGTCACCCTGTTGAAAAACTGACCATAGAGGGTTCCTATGTAATGGACAATCTCCCACATATGGTCCTCGTGATCAGAAAGCAGCATATGCACGTGATTGTCCATGAGGCACCAGGCGCACAGAGATGCCTTGTACCGCGTGCATGCTTCGCCAGCTACGGACAAGAAAAACCTGCGCTGATAATCCTCTTCGAATAGATACTGCTTGCCACAGCCTCTCATCATCACGTGGTAATAGCCGTAGGGGGACTTAACTCTGGCCTGCCTTGTCATTGCTGGACCTCACAATCCACAAGCATAGTTTGCATCAAACTCTACCCAGATAGGCATTAATACAAGGTTGGCAACGAAAGAAAACTAGCCAGCGGCAAGCCATCACAGGCAAACGGAAAGTCAAGCTTTAGAGGAAAACTATTTCTGCCATTTCTACCCCGTCCCCAAATGGCAGAAAAAGGGGGTTGCCCGATTGTGGACAACCCCCTTATAAGAAAACGGTATTTGTTTTCTATTAGGCCTCGGTGGCGAGCACGCGGCCCGTCATCTCGGCGGAAGGCTCAATACCAGCCATGGTGAGCATGGTCGGAGCGATATCGGAGAGACGGCCGTCCTCGATACCGGTGAGCTGTGCCTTCTCATTAACGATGATGAACGGCACACGGTTGGTGGTATGGGCCGTAAACGGATGCTTGGAACCGTCGGAAGCAACGTCAAACATGTGATCGGCGTTGCCATGGTCAGCGGTAATCAGCGCTAAGCCGCCCTTAGCGAGAATCGCCGGGACAACCTTGGACAGGGCATCGTCAACAGCCTCGACGGCCTTAACGGCGGCGTCGAACACGCCGGTGTGACCAACCATGTCGCAGTTCGCGAAGTTCACGATGTAGAAATCAGCGCGATCCTCGTTAATAGCGGCGACGAGCTTCTCGGTAACCTCGGGAGCACTCATCTCGGGCTGCAGATCGTAGGTAGCAACCTTGGGGGAAGCGACGAGCACGCGCTCCTCGCCCTCCTTGGGCTCCTCGATGCCGCCGTTGAGGAAGAACGTCACATGGGCGTACTTCTCGGTCTCGGCGGTGTGCAGCTGCTTCAGGCCATTGGCGGCGATAACGTCGGCCAGAACGTTCTCGGGGAACGTCTTGGGGAAGGCGACCTCGACGTCAAACGTCGGATCGTACTCGGTCATCGTCACAAAGTGCGAGAGCTTGATCTGCTCGCGCTCAAAGCCGTCGAACTCCTTGTCCGTGAACACGCGGGTCATCTGACGGGCGCGGTCGGGACGGAAGTTGAAGAAGATGGCCGCGTCGCCCTCGTGGATACCCTCGTTGTGGGCAGCGAAGGGCTCGACGAACTCGTCGCCGCGCGGATCCTTCTCGTAGTAGGCCTTGATACCGGCAACGGGGTCGGTATCAGCATCGGACGCGTTGACCATGACGTCGTAGGCACGCTGGATGCGCTCCCAGCGGTTGTCGCGGTCCATGGCCCAATAGCGGCCCGAAACGGTGGCAACGCGAGCGTCGCAACCGGTCTCCTCGGAGATCTTAGCCAGGAAAGCGCAGAACTCGCTCATGTAGCCGGCACCGGACTGCGGGTCGACGTCGCGGCCATCCATGAAGGCGTGGACGCGAACGGTCTTGACGCCATGCTGGGCAGCCATCTTGACCAGAGCCTCGACGTGGTTCATGTGAGAATGAACACCGCCAGGGCTCATAAGGCCCATGAGGTGCAGGGTCTTGCCTTCGGCCTTGACGTCGTCCATAGCCTTGACGAAGACCTCGTTCTTGGCGATGGAGCCGTCCTTGATGGCGTTGTTGATGCGCGAAAGCTCCTGGAACACGATGCGGCCGGCACCGATGTTGAGGTGACCCACCTCGGAGTTGCCCATCTGGCCGTCGGGAAGGCCCACGTCCTCGCCCGAAGCACCGAGCGTGGTGTGAGGATACTTCTCGTACAGGCTATCAAGGAAGGGCGTCTTGGCAGCGGCGACGGCGTTCTCGCCATCAGCCGGAGCAAGGCCGCAGCCATCCATGATGATCAGGAGTGCAGGAAGATGACGCTGTGCCATATGTCCTACTCGCCTGCCTTGACGACCATAGAGGCGAAGTCGGCAGCCTTGAGCGAAGCGCCGCCCACGAGGGCGCCGTCAACGTCAGGCTTGGCGACGAGCTCGGCAATGTTGCCGGGCTTAGCGGAACCGCCGTAGAGAACGCGGATGCCGTTAGCGAGCTCCTCGCCGAACATCTCCTTGAGGGTCTCACGGATAGCGCCGCAGACCTCCTGAGCGTCCTCGGCGGTAGCGGTCTTGCCGGTGCCGATAGCCCAGATGGGCTCGTAGGCGACGACGACCTGCTTGGGGCAGGTGATCTCAAGACCAGCAAGGCCAGCCTTGACCTGGTTCACGACGTGCTCGACATAGGTGCCAGCCTCGCGGACCTCGAGGGACTCGCCGCAGCAGAAGACGGGAACAAGACCGGCGGCAACGAGGGCCTTGGCCTTCTTGTTCTGGTCCTCGTCGGTCTCGTGGAAGTAGTCGCGACGCTCGGAGTGACCGATGATGCAGTAGGTGCAGCCAGCGGACTTGAGCATGTCGCAAGAGGACTCACCGGTGAAGGCACCCTTGGCCTCCCAGTACACGTTCTGTGCACCGAGGGCGATGGGGGCAGCCTGAATGCGGTCATGAACCGTGGTGATGTCAATGGTCGGAGGGCAGACGAGCACCTCGACGCCAGCCGGAACCTCGGGCAGAGCCTGAGCCAGCTCGTCGGCGAGCTTGGCGGCCTCGGCGACGTCGTTGTTCATCTTCCAGTTACCAGCGATAAGAAGGGTGCGATTAGGCATCGAGAAGCGCCTCCACTCCGGGCAGGGCCTTACCCTCGACGAGCTCCATGGAAGCGCCACCACCGGTGGAGATCCAGCTCATCTTGTCGGCCAGGTTGAACTTGTTGACAGCCGCGACAGAGTCACCACCGCCGATGATCGAGGTGCAGTCGGCCTCGGCGACGGCCTCGGCGATAGCCTGGGTGCCGTGAGCGAAGTTGTCGAACTCGAAGACGCCCATGGGGCCGTTCCAGAACACGGTCTTGGCGCCCTTGACGGCCTCGGCGTAGAGCTCCTCGGTCTTGGGGCCGATGTCCATGCCCTCACGATCGTCGGGGATAGCGTCGGAAGCGACAACCTCGGGGACAGCGTCCTCGCCAAAGTGATCGGCAACGCGGTTGTCGATGGGGAGCAGGATCTTGACGCCCTTTTCCTCGGCCTTCTTGAGCATCTCGCCGGCGCGCTCGACCCAGTCCTCTTCCTTGAGGGACTGACCGACGGTCAGGCCCTGAGCCAGGAAGAAGGTGTAGGCCATGCCGCCACCGATGATCAGGGTGTCAGCGGAGTCGATGAGGTGATCGAGAACGCCGATCTTGGAAGAAACCTTGGAACCGCCGACGATAGCGACGAAGGGGCGCTCGGGCTCGGCGAAGATGCCGGTCAGCGTGTCGACCTCCTTCTCGAGCAGGAAGCCGGCGACGGCAGGCAGGTAAGCGGCGGGGCCCACGACGGAACCCTGGGCGCGGTGAGCGGTGCCGAAGGCATCGAGAACGAAGACGTCACCATAGGAAGCGAGCTTCTTGGCGATCTCGGGATCGTTCTTCTTCTCACGCTTGTCGAAACGGACGTTCTCGAGAACGAGGACCTTGCCCGGCTCGACGGCGGCGACAGCCTCAGCAGCCTTCTCGCCGTAGGTGTCGGCGACAAAGGCAACATCGAGACCAGAGAGCTCAGCGAGCTTCTTGGCGACAGGCTCAAGGGAGAGCTCAGGCTGGAAGCCGGTGCCCTCGGGACGGCCGAGGTGGCTCATGAGGATGACGCGAGCGTTGTGCTCAACGAGGTAGTTGATGGTGGGCAGGGCAGCCTTGATGCGGGTGGTGTCGCCAACGACGCCATCCTTGATAGGCACGTTGAAGTCAACGCGGACGAGAACGCGCTTGCCGTCGACATCGATGTCGCGGACGGTCTTCTTGGTAAAGGCCATGTTTGCTTCTACCTTTCGTACGTGTCTGCCTCCCATTACGGCAGACGATTTCCTATAAAAAGGGCGCGACCCTAGGGTGTAAGCCCTATAAGGCCGCGCCCTTCTTTAGACGCTCAACGAGCTATTCGCTAAAAGCTAAATTAAGCAACGAACTTCTCGAAGTACTTGATGGTGCGGACCATCTGAGAGGTGTAAGAGTTCTCGTTGTCGTACCAAGAGGTGACCTGAACGAGGGTCTGGCCGTTGCCGAGGTCAGAGCACATGGTCTGAGTGGCGTCGAAGATGGAGCCGTGGGTCTCGCCGATGATGTCGGTGGAGACGATGTCGTCCTCGTTGTAACCGAAGGTCTCGGAGATGGTGGAAGCGTAGGCCTTCATAGCGGCGTTGACCTCGTCGACGGTGACCTTCTTGTCAACGACAGCGTAGAGGTTGGTGATGGAGCCGGTCGGCGTCGGGACGCGCTGGGCGGCACCGATGAGCTTACCGTTGAGCTCGGGGAGAACCAGGCCGATAGCCTTGGCAGCACCGGTGGTGTTGGGGACGATGTTGACGGCGCAGGCGCGGCTACGACGCTTGTTGCCTTTGCGCTGCGGGCCGTCGAGCGGCATCTGGTCGCCGGTCCAGGCGTGAATGGTGGTCATGATGCCGGACACGATGGGAGCGAAGTCGTTCAGACCCTTGGCCATCGGGGCGAGGCAGTTGGTGGTGCAGGAAGCAGCGGAGATGATGTTGTCCTCAGCGGTCAGCGTCTCGTGGTTGACGTTGTACACGATGGTGGGCAGATCGCTGCCGGCCGGAGCGGAGATGACGACCTTCTTGGCGCCAGCGTTGATGTGGGCCTGAGCCTTAGCCTTGCTGGTGTAGAAGCCGGTGCACTCGAGAACGACGTCGACGTCGAGGTCGCCCCAAGGCAGGTTGTTGGCGTCGGCCTCCTTGTAGATCTTGATCTCCTTGCCGTCAACGGTGATGGAATCCTCGCCAGCAACGACCTCGTGATCGCGAGCGTAGTTGCCCTGCGTGGAGTCGTACTTCAGCAGGTAAGCGAGCATATCGGGAGAGGTGAGGTCGTTGATAGCGACAATCTCGGAGCCCTCATGACCGAACATCTGACGGAAAGCCAGACGACCGATGCGACCGAAGCCGTTAATAGCAACCTTTACTGCCATTGTGTCTCCTTTCGTAAGGCCCCCGCAAGCTACAGCGCCCGCCGTTGAGGCCCACAAACTAACCACTCGCCTAATATACCTTTTTTTTGACTTGAATTTCACGAGAATGCTCGAAATTGAAAATCAAATTTACGTTAAAACGTTTTAAAGAATAAAATAGCAGCTAAATCCGTATATACGTCAATACTTTAAACTACTTGTTTGCTTCAATGAGCTTTTCAAGACGTAAAACACGATGGTAGAGGGCCGACTTCGACAAGGGAGGGTCAGCCATCTCCCCTAAATCACGCAGCGACAGATCGGGATAGCGCTCGCGCAGGTCGCAAAAGACCGCCAAGGCATCCGGAAGCGCATCGCGAAGGCCGCGCTGCTCGAGCTCATCGATAAGCGCAAGCTGATGTTGGGCAGCACCGGCGCTTCTGGTCTGGTTGGCGAGCTCGGCGTTCACGCGACGGTTCACATCGTTCTTAACCAACTTGACCGCGCGCGCCTCCTCAATCTCGGCAACGCTGCGCTTGGCACCAATCAGCTTTAATAGATGCTCGATTTCCTCGGCGCTCTTAATGTACACGGCATATGACCCCCGCCGTGCATTAACACGAGCATGGACCCCAATCTGCCCCAACAGGTCGCAAAGCCCCTTAGCATATTGCTCGCCCTGCACCGCGATCTCCAAATGAAAATCGCCGCGCGGATCGGCCACGAAGCCACCCGCGATGAGCGCGCCGCGGATGTAGGCAAGCCTGCAGCAGGGACGGGCAACGATGTGTCGGGGAACACCAGCGACGAGCCCTCCCCTGCGGTCTAGAATGCCCAGCAGCACCAGAGCCTTGTCCAGGTCGGGTTGATCGGGCAGGGTAATGAGATAATTACGGACCTTATGCAAGACCGATTTACGAACGGTGAATTCCGTTTTGAGCTTAAGGATGCGATGTGTCAGCGTGATCATCGTGCGTGCGACGGCTCCCGTCTCAGTCGCAACCGTCAAACGATACCGCCCAGAGCCGGTAAGCGAGAGCGTACCACTCACGCGCGTGAGGGCGGCAAGTGTCGACAAGTCGCAGTATTCACATTCGGGTTCGCAGCGCGCAAGCTCGTCGCGCACCTCAGCGGTAAACGACATGCAGGCCTATGCCTTCGTGTTGGCGCGCGACAGATCGCGGTGGGAGATGCTCACGTGATACTGGGCGCCTTCCAGGTAACGGGCCGTGGCCTCGGCAATGGCGACGCTACGGTGCTGTCCGCCCGTGCAGCCGATGGCGATAGAAAGCTGCGGTTTACCCTCCGCGATATAGCCCGGCATCACCGTATCGAGTAGCCGTGTCCAAGCCTTCCAAAACTCCTGCGTCTTGGGATGGTCCAGAACAAAATCCGAGACCTTTTTATCGAGACCGGTCATCGTGCGCATCTCGGGATCGTAGAACGGATTGGGCAGGAAGCGGACGTCGATCATAATGTCCGCCTCGACGGGCATGCCGTGCTTAAAGCCAAACGAGAACACATGGACGTCCATGAGCTGTTGGTCGGACAGTTCGGAAAATGCCATACGTAGCTTGTTGCGCAGCGCAGAGGTGCGCAGACGGCTCGTGTCGATAATCATATCGGCTCGATCGCGCACGCCCTGCAGCTGAAGGCGCTCGCGCTGAATGGCATCGGCCGTAGTCTCCCCCGGTTTGGCAATGGGATGACGGCGGCGGTTTTCGCTATAACGACGGATCAGCACCTCGTCAGAAGCCTCTAGGAACACGATGTCGCAGCTCATCTCGCGTTCTTCGAGCGCGGCGACCGCATCGAGCAACTCGTCAAACAGTCCCTGGCTACGCAAATCGCAGGTGACGGCGAGATGCCTGCCCACGCCCGTATTGATGCCGACGAGCTCGGCAAGCTGGGCGATCAGACGCGGAGGCAGGTTATCGATGCAAAAATAGCCCATGTCCTCGAACACGTGCATGGCCTGCGTGCGGCCCGATCCGGACATTCCGGTGATGATGACGATATCGGGGATGCGCTCCGAGCGCTCCGCCGCATCCATGGCATCTCCCTTTTGCATGTGTTGCCTCCCGAAAACAAGCGCGGGACCCAGCAACCCGGATCCCGCGCGGTCAATTGCCTATATTGAGTATACCGCCCCGAGCGGATACGAGGCCTGTCTTACGCCTCAAGCGCAGCCTTGAACCAACTCGTAATACTCGTGGGATGCGTGATGGCAGTGCCGACGACAACGGCCCAAGCGCCAGCATCGATCGCGGCGCGAGCCTCCTCGGGCGTGTGCACACGGCCCTCGCAGATGATGGGAAGACCGGGGAATTCCTCGGTCGCCTGACGCAGAAGCGGAAGATCGGGGCCATCGGCCATGGTGCAGTCGATGGCGGCGACACCATGAGAAAGCGTGGTGGATACAAGGTCGAAGCCCATATCAACCGCACGGCGAATGTCCTCGATGGTGGCACAATCCGCCATCAGGAGCACACCCTCCTCGTGCAGCGGACGGAAGGTGTCCTCGACGGTCTTGCCATCGGGACGCGGACGATCGGTGGCATCGATCGCCACGATATCGGCACCCGCGGCAACGCAGGCGCGAGCGTGACGCAGCGTCGGCGTGATGTAAACGCCCTCGCGCCCATCCTTCCACAGGCCGATAACAGGAACCTCACAGCGACCCTTAATGGCGGCAATGTCGGCAAGGCCCTGACAGCGAATGGCGGCGGCGCCGCCAAGCTCGCAAGCGCGAGACATTTGAGCCATGGTCTCGGGCGTACGAAGCGGCTCGCCCATATACGCCTGAACGCTCACGACGAGCTTGCCCTTCAGGGACTGGATCAAAGGATCAACGGTCATGTTCGACTCAACCTTTCTCAAAACAGCCTTCTGAGACACCGCACCTTGACGTTCAAACCGTCGCTCGCGTACCGAAGTACGCTTCGCTCCTCTTTCACGTCAATCTGCGGCACCTCAGAAGGCGCACTTGGTAGTTATGTTTACTTCAACGACGCAAGAAGGTGTTCGGCGGCACCGATGAGCGGAGCATCGCCCTCCAGAGAACCGATGAGGATCGGCGTGTCCTGAAGCGGATCGAGCGCCTGGCTGGCATAGCCCTCGTGCACCGAATCCTTCCACGTCTGCGAACGCCAATCGGGACCTTGGTGAATCACGCCGCCCGAAAGCACGATGACCTCAGGGTCCAGGATGTTAGCGAGCGAGCCCAAGCTGGCACCCAACGCAAAGCCGGCATCATGGATGACCTCGGTCGCCTTTGCGTCGCCTGCACGGCACAGGTCGTTCACATCGCGACCGACCGAAGGACGGCTGGGGTCGACACGGCCAAAGCGCTCATCGTACATACGACCAATGGAAGTGCCCGAAGCAACCGACTCCAGATGGCCGGAACGCCCGCAGGCGCAGGGAATGCCGGCGGCAGCCGAGCACTCGATGTGGCCCATATGGCCAGCAGCACCATGGAAGCCCTGCATCACGCGGCCGTTCTCGACATATGCGCCGCCGATGCCCGTACCGATGCCAAGACACAAGACGGAGAACTTGCCCTTGCCGACGCCCCAGTGGGCCTCGCCCAGAGCATGAGCTTGCACGTCGCCTACAACGGCAACGGGAAGACCGAGATCCTCGCGCAGACGCGGCCCCAACTGAACGCCGGACCAGCCGGGCATGATCTCATTGGCATACGCGATGGCGCCCGTCTTGGGATCGACGACGCCGGCGGCACCGATACCGACGCCAAGGACCTCGACATCGGGATTCGCCTCGAGAGCAGCCTTGATGGACGCCTCGATACGCTGGAAGACGGCCTCGCCGCCCTCTTGGGCCTCGGTGGGAACCTCGGCCTCAAAAACGGGATGGGGCACACTACCGTCAGCCGGGTACTCCATGATGGCAGTCGCGATCTTAGTTCCGCCGATATCGACAGAACAGACGTACTTGTTCTCCATGTCGCTCTCCTTCGGAGATAAAAAACAACTATAGGAAATGCGCCGTCAGGCTAGCCGTCACAGCGCAGTAAAGGTTTTCCTGGTGCCCAAGATCGCCGAGAAACCGTGTGGCCATTGACCTAATAGTCATGGCCACACGGTTGAACGGCGAGGTCGGGTGCCTGGGAAAGCTTTACAGGAGGCCGTTGTCCTGGAGGACCTTCCTAATAGCCTCGACGTTCTCGCCGGTCATGGCCTTCACCGGGCGCGGCATGGTCGGGCTGTCGAAGATACCCATGAGGTTCATAGCGGTCTTGAAGGCGCCGACGCCACCGGCATAGCCCTGGACGCCCGAGGTGACATCCCAGATGTGCGAAATCTCATTGAGGCGATCCTGCTCGGCCTTGACGGTAGCCCAGTCACCAGCCTGAGCGGCCTTCCACTGACGAACGTAGCCCTCGGGCTCAACGTTGGCGAGACCCGGGACAGAGCCGTCGGCGCCACCGAGGTAAGCGCCGTCGACAACAACCTCGTGGCCGGTGAGGATGCTCATCGGATGGCCGTTCTTCTCGTTCTCCTGAACGAGGTAGCGGAACGAGATGTCATCACCCGAGGAATCCTTGACGCCAGCAAGGACGCCCTCGGCGCCGAGCTTGGCAAGGAGCTTCCAGGGGAGCTTGGTGTGAACGCAGACGGGGATGTCATAGGCAAAGATGGGCAGGTCAAGCTCCTCGTGCAGGATGCGGAAGTGCTCCTCGACCTCGGTCATGCCCTGCAGGGCATAGAACGGGCAGGTGGCGACGAGGGCATCGGCGCCCAGCTCCTGAGCGACCTTGCCGTGCTCAATCATGCGCTCGGTCTCGGTATCGATGATGCCGACCAGAACAGGCACGCGGTGGTCGACGATGCGGACGGCCTCGGCGATGATCTGGCGACGACGCTCGTCGGTGGAGAAAACGACCTCACCCGAAGAGCCCAAGAAGAACAGGCCATCGACGCCGGCATCGATCATGCGGTTGATGCTGCGCTCAAAGGAGGCAACATCGAGCTGGTGATCTTCGGTATCGGGAACAACGACGGGAGGGATAACGCCGGTGAATTTCTGAGTTGCCACAAGAATCTCCTTAGTTGTCTGGCGGGCGGCCCTATGCCACCCACTCTTGTTGGCAGTGTCCAGGCCGTCTAGGCCAAAGAACACGAGTGGAACGTTTGGTTAAAAAAGTCTACGACTTCGTTTTCGAACGCATTGATGCGCTCGTGAGCGTATTTTGCATAGATGATATGCCTCCGGTCACACTCAAGACCGTTGAATACGGCAAACTGATCCTTGGGATCGCTCACGGTATCCATAAGCGATGTGCCCATGAGCACCGATCCGCGCACCCGAGACGACAGCACCTCGAGGCCGCCAGGAAGCGGATTGGCAACCGCCGTGCGGGCGAGGCCCCGCTCGTCCAGAGCAGAAACCGCCAGCGCGACTCCGCCGCCAAGACCCTCGCCCCATGCAAAGATGCGGTCGGGGTCCATGCCATCAAGATTGCGCGCGACCTCCGCCAACGCGCAGCCCCAACGGACGCGCCTGACAAAAGCAGGCGAGGTAATCCCCTGCCGCAGATCGCTGGGTCCAATCGCCTCATCGTCCGGCGCAAGCACGGCATATCCCATGGCCGCAAACCTCGTCATGTGATGCCATCCCCGCACGGGTCGGTCGATGTCGTGAAACATCAGACATAGCGGCACAAGCTCGGATGCTCGGGCGCGACCGGCAGGCTCGATCAAACGTGCGTGGACCACATCGCCACCAAGCTCAAAGGAAACCTCGGAGTAGCGGGCATACGGATTGGCGAAATCGATCGCCGTAATGGCCAGGCCTTGAATCTCAAGATTCATAGCACATGTCTCCAAATCAGAAACATCTGCCTGAACATCACCGTGCCAGTCCCGATATTCAGAGAGCCTTGACGAAACCGTCCCGGGAATCCCCACAAGGTCGGGGACAATCAGCTCGCCGACATTGCTCTCGCACTTAGACATGAGCCTCCCCTCCCTTGCAGAAAAACGGAATGATCAGATCGTCAAAATCCTGAATCTCCTCGTGGCCAAAGCCTTCAAAGAACTCATGACGCTTTTCACAGGTCAGGTTGTTATAGACCGCAAACTGCGTCGCTGGCGGACAGACGTTATCGGCTGTGCCGGTGCCAAACAGCACGGGGCATTTGACCATAGGGGCAAAGTTCTTGGAATCGAAGTACGCCAGCTTGGCATAGGCTTCGTCGATACGAGTCGAGTCCTCGTCAAACCAGCGAGACCAATAGCGCAGGCCCTCGTAGGCAATGTCGTCGGCATCCAAATCCCAGACCAGGCGGAAATCCGACAGGAAGGGATAGAGGATGGCGGCGCGATTGATAAGCTCGCTGTTAAGTGCACAGGTCGCAATGCCCAAACCGCCGCCCTGCGACGCGCCGTTCACAAACACACGGGCAAGATCGATGCCCTCGAGCTCGCGAACGATGCGGCACAGGATGCGAATATCTTGGTGCAAGCGGACATAGTAGAGGTTGGCCGGATCGCCGTCGATACCGGCGACGATATGGCCCGCGACCGTTGTGCCCTCAAATCCACCAATGTCCTCGGAGGGACCTCCTTGGCCGGGGCAGTCGAGGGCGATGAGTGCCATGCCCATGCCCGCAAACGACGCCTGCTCAAACCAGCTGCGGCTTGCACCCGGATACCCATGGAACTGAAGTACCAATGGCACGGGCTCGTCCGAGACGGGTTTAAGGTACTTGGCATGCAGGCGAGCGCCACACATGCCGGTATACCAGAGGTCGAAAAGCTGGCAGGTCACGGCACCGGTGACCGATGCCGTCTCGATCGCATAGTCAAGTCCGACGGCGTCGGCCTCGGCCATGCGGTCCTTCCAAAAGAGATCGAAATCTGATGGACGGGGCATGGCGCCCCGATACCCACCAAATTGCTGTTGTAGCTCCTGAGCACTTGGCATGGCTCGTGAACCCAACCTTTCGAAATCGCAACGGAGGTGCGCCCGGCAAGGGAACCGGGCGCACGGGGAGGAAAGCGAGGCTACTCGCCGAGCTTGGGATGCAGCAGCGACGGCGCAGCACCGAGCAGCATCTTGGTGTAGGGGTCCTGAGGGTGCTGGAAGACCTGCTTGGCCTCGCCCTGCTCGACGATCTTGCCGCCATTCATAACGATGATGTCGTCAGAGATATAGCGGACCGTCTGGATGTCATGGCTGATGAACACCATGGCCAGGCCGAGCTCCTTCTTAAGGTCGGTCAGCAGGTTCAGAATTTGCGCGCGAACCGAAACGTCCAGAGCCGAGGTGGGCTCGTCGGCGATGATGGCATCGGGGTTCAGCGACAGGGCACGGGCAATTGCGACGCGCTGGCGCTGGCCGCCCGAAAGCTGGCCGGGAAGAACCTCGGCGGCGGAGCTGGGCAGACCGGTGAGCTCCAAGAGCTCCTTGACGCGCTTCTCCTGCTCGGCCTCGGTACCCAGGTTGTGGACGCGCATGGGGTCGAGCAGTTGCTCGCGAACGACCATACGGGGGTTGAGTGCCGTGGCCGGGTTCTGGAACACGACCGAGATGACGCGACCCATGTGGCGACGGTCCTCGGCGGTACGTTTGGTAACGTCCTTGCCCTTAAAGTAGACCTTGCCGCTCGTGGGGGCCTGCAGGCCGCACATGACGTTGGCGGTGGTGGACTTACCGCAACCGGACTCGCCGACGATGCCGATCGTCTGACCGGGCATGAGCCTAATCGTTACACCCTGGACGGCGTGAACCAGGTTAGGGTGCAGAATCGAGCCGGTACGGGTCCTAAAGGTGACGTGGACGTCATCAAGGAAGATGATCGGCTCGACGCCGTTGACTGCGGTCTCGCTCATCTACATCACCTCCGCGTGAGGGGTCAAACCATTTGCCTTGAGCACCTCGTCGGGGAGCTCGGAATAGAAGTGCTCGGTGCCGGGCACGCGCTTGAAGACCGGACGGGTGTCCAGGCCAATACGCGGATGGCTCGAGCGGGGCGCGAAGCGATCGCCCTTGGGGAAATCGCGCGGGCTCGGAACGGCGCCGGGCACCTGGTGCAGGCGGCCCGAACCGCTCTCGATGGACAGAACGGAACCCAGAAGACCGCGGGTGTACTCGTGGATCGGGTTGGTGAGCAGCTCCTTGGTGGGCGCCTGCTCGATAACCTGACCGGCGTACATCACCGTGATGTTATGGGCGACCTCGGCGACCAGCGCCAGGTCATGCGAGACGAAGATCATGGCAAAGCCGAGCTTGGCCTGAAGGTCGTTGAGCAGCTTGATGACCTGCTTCTGGACGGTAACGTCCAGAGCGGTCGTGGGCTCGTCGCAGATGACCAGCTTGGGGTCGCGGGTAAGGGCCATAGCGATCAGGACACGCTGACGCTGGCCACCGGAAAGCTCATGCGGGTAGCTCTCGAGCGTACGCTTGGGGTCGAGGCCCACGAGCTCCAGGAGTTCCTCGGCGCTGCGGGTGCCGCCGCGCTTGGTGAGCTGCTTCATCTGGGCAGAGATGAGCATGGAGGGGTTGAGCGAGGACAGGGCGTCCTGATAGACCATAGCGATATCGGTACCGCGCAGGCCGAACCACTCCTTCTTGCTCATCTTGAGCAGGTCGCGGCCCTCCCAGAGGACCTCGCCGGAAAGGTGCTCATCGTCGTCGGTCAGGCCCATGATGGCCAGCGTGGTGATGGACTTACCGCAACCGGACTCGCCCACCAGGCCCATGGTCTGACCAGGACGGACGTCAAAGTTGACATGGTCGACGACGTTGATATCGCCGTGATGCTCAAACTGGATGCAGAAATCGCGGACCGAAAGGATCGGTTCGACAGACTCGTCGGGCACATGGCGATCGTCACGCTTGAGCTCGACATCGCGCAGGGCGCCAAGGCGAGCGGAGAGGGACTGGGCCTGCTCCTTGTAGGCGCGAACGGGGTCGGAGACCAGCAGGTCGGCCTCGCGACGCTTGGAGGAATCGGTCGGATCCAGGGCGGCGGAGGGAGCAGCGGCCATGGCGTCGGTAATGCCCTCGGAGAGGATGTTGAGCGCCAGGCAGGTGATCATGATGGCCAGGCCCGGGAACAGCGCCTGCCACCAACGGCCGGCGAGCACGCCGCCGCGGGCGTCGGCGAGGATGTTGCCCCAGGTAGCGGTGGGCTCCTGGATACCAGCGCCGATGAAAGTCAGCGAGGCCTCGAAGATGATGGCGTCGGCGACCAGGGTAACGGTGAAGACCATGATCGGGGCGATGCAGTTACGCAGAACATGCTTGATCAAAATCCACGGAGCCTTGGCGCCGGAAACGATGACCGCGCGGACATAGTCCTCGCCGTACTCGGACACGATGTTGGCGCGCACGATACGGGCAATCTGCGGAGTGTACATAAAGCCGATGGCGAAGATGATCGACGGCACGGAGTTGCCCAGGATGGAGACGAAGACGGCCGCGAGGGCGATGCCCGGGATGGACATGATGATGTCCAGGATACGCATGATCGTCTCGGAAACGGCCTTGCGCGAAACCGCCGCAAGGGCGCCCACGACCGAGCCGCAGACCAGAGCCATGGCAGTGGCGCCAAAGCCGATAATCAGCGAGTAACGACCACCGTAGAGCATGCGCGACAGAATGTCGCGACCCTTATCGTCGGTACCGAAGATAAATCCGTTGCCGGGAGCCTGGCGAGCCGTAAAAATCTCGACCGGGCTATAGGGGGCAAGAAGGGGCGCCAGAATCGCAGTCAGGGCGACCAGCACCAACACGACGGCGGCAATCTTAGAAGACAGCGTCATCTTCTTCCAGCCACCGAGCTTGAGCCCCTTGGAGGCAGCCTTCTCGAGCTGCTCGGTTTGCTTCTCTCGAATCTTTACCATAATCTACACCGTCCTGATGCGCGGGTTGATGAGCAGGTAGAGCATGTCAACCACGATGTTGATGATGATGAAGGCAAGAGCAACGACGATAACGACGCCCTGAACCAGGTTCGCCTCGTTGCCCTGAACGCCCTGCAGAATCGCGGTGCCCATGCCGGGGAGGTTGAAGATAACCTCGATGACGACGGCGCCGCCCATGAGGTAACCGATCTTAAGACCGAGGGTGGTGACCGGGGTGATCAGCGCATTGCGAAGAACGTTGATGCCGACGACGACCTTCTCGGGAACGCCGGCGCCGCGAGCCATACGGACATAATCCTTATCGAGCTCCTCGACCATGGCGGTACGCACGATACGAGTCATCTGGCCCGTCAGCGGAAATGCCAAGGCGATAGCGGGCATGATCATACGTCCCAGATAGCCAGCCGGATTCGTGGTGAAGTGAGGCAGAGCACCCGATGCCGGAAGCACCTTAAGGTAGGAAGAGAACAGCAGGATCAACAGAACGGCAAGCCAGAACGACGGGGTTGCCAAGCCGGCGATGGAAAAGACGCGGATCACTTGGTCCGGCCATTTGTCGCGATACAGTGCCGCGATGACGCCGAGTAAAAACGAAACGACCGCACCGATGGCAAGGCCGATGAAGGTCAGCTGCATCGTGACGGGCAGGGCCGTGGAGATGCGCTTGGCAACGGAGTTGCGAGCAGCACCATAGGTGCCCATGTCGCCATGGATCAAATCGCCCATATAGCGCACGTAGCGCACAGGCCAGGGGTCGTCCAGACCATACTTCTCATGGTACTCGGCAACCGCCTCGGGCGAGGCACCGTCACCCAACGCCGTGTAGGCGGGGTCGGTCTTGGAGAACGACATAAGGAAGAACACCAGGACGGTGACGCCCAATGCCATGATCGGCAGCGCCACAAGACGCCTTCCAATCAAACGTAGCAAGTTGTTCACGTTCTCTCCCCTTTCTTTTGTCGGTAGGACCAACTGGTATATGAGTACGGATACTCATTACAAGACCCGAGCGACATCGAGGTCGCCCGGGTCTTTGTTTCAACTATGAGGATACGGTCCCAACGACCGACATCCTGCATACAGACTCAAGCGAGTCTTACGCCTTGACGGTCGCAACGCCCCTGAAGGACATGCTCGTCGTGCCGATGCCCTTGAAGCCATCGAGGGCCTCGCCGTTGGGCGCAGTGGACGGATCGTCCCAGGAAGCGGAGACGGTCTTGACGTGGACAACGGGGTACAGAACGGCGTTGTCGGCAATGATGTCGAAGCACTCGTTCCACTTCTTCTGCTGCTCATCGCCCTCAGCGGCAAGAGCCTCGTCCATGAGACCGTGGAGCTTCTGCCACTCAGCGGACTCCTTCCACGGGCAACGGGTCTGCATCCAGACGTTGTCGCCGTACCACCAGTTGAGCAGCAGGTCGGGGTCGGCGCCGAAGCAGGAAGGATCGCCAGGGGCAAGGAGGATATCGTAGGCCTCGCCGCCGTCGATGGCAGCGTAGGTGGCCGGCGAGGTATCGGTCTGGATGGTCACATCGAAGCCGAGAGCGTCGAGGTCATTCTTGACCTGGGCGGCCATGCCCTTAATCTGCTCGTTGTCGGTGGTGCGCAGGGTGATGGCACCCGGGGTGATGCCAGACTCCTCGATGAGCTTCTTAGCCTTCTTGGCGTCGGTCTTGTACACCGTGGAAGCCTCATGATAGTTGGTGAAGCTCTTGGGCAGGTAGCAGCTGGCAGCGGTGGCAAGGCCGGCGAAGGTGTTGCTGACCATCTTCTCGGTGTCGAGCGCATACATGACAGCCTGACGGACCTTGACGTTGTTCCAAGGCTCCTTGGCGACGTTGAACATGATGAAGCGGGTGCCGAAACCCTGAACGTTATCGATCTTGCAGCCGGCGCTCTCGAGCTGGTCGACGGCGTCAGCGGTAACGAGCTCCATAACGAGCGTGGAGCCCTCCTGCTGAGCGGTAACGCGAGCGGTGGGGTCGGTCAGGATGCTGTACTGGATCTTCTTATCCTCGGCAGCATACTCACCGTTGTACTCGGGGTTGGGAACCAGGGTGATCTCGGTATCGGAGATAGAGTCGTACATCCAGGGGCCGGAGCCGATCGGCTGCTTGGCGCGATCCTCCTCGGTCTGGGTTGCCGGGGTAACGCGGACGATGGCCAGACGATCCTTGAGCAGGGAGAAGTTGGGGACCTTGGTCTTGACCGTCACGGTGCTGGCGTCCTTGGCCTCGATGGACTCGAAGGGCTGGAAGAACGGAGCATAGGTAGCGGAAGCGGCGCAAGCGGTGTAGGAGGCAACGACATCGTCAGCGGTGACCTCGGTGCCATCGGAGAACTTGGCGCCCTTGCGGATGGTGACCTCGAAAGTGGTGTCGTCCACAGACTTGGGATCGTCGGTGGCGAGCTCTTTGAAGGTGCTGTAGTCGTGGTAATCGATGCCGTAGAGGCCCTCGACGACGTGCCAGTTAGCACCCAGGCCCACAGCGGAGCCGGTGCTGGCGGGATCGAAGCTGGATGGAGCGTAAGCGGAACCAGCGGTGATCACGCCGCCGCCACGGTTGGCGGAATCGGTGGAACCGGAAGCGGAACCCTCGTCGCTAGAGCTGCCACCGCAGCCGGTGAGACCAAGCCCTGCGACAGCAGCGACGCTGCCGGTGAGGCCGAGGAACGAACGCCTGGACATACCCTTGTTGATGATGGCCATGTCTTCTCCTATCAATAGAGAATCTTACCCGGGAGCGCCTAGACGTGCCCCCGCGCAACTTGCGGACGATATATACCTTACCTACCGACGAACCCAACTGAGGTGCCGCGCTCGGCGACCGATACATACATACGCTTGAACGGTATTTGCTACCGTTCACCGAATTCATTGACAAACGATTCGCCAGACAGTATGTATCGACGAGGTGAGATATCAGTCTTCGTCAACCCGCAGGATAGCAGGGTTGTTCACCATGGCTAGTCAAACGTTTTAGCGTTAATTAAACCCGAAATCGGCTGGTAATCGCCGTGAAATAAATGATTGAAAATCACGCAATCATGTATATCAGTTGTTTAGAGGCGTGTTTAGTTTTCGGATTGCTTTGCCGCCGCCTCGGCGCGCTCGGCATTCCATGCAACGAGCGCCTCGTGAACCGCTTTGGCGACATCGGCAGGAATGCCTCGAACTTCCGCGATCTCTTGCTCGCTCGCCGCGCGCAAACGCTTCATCGAGCCAAAATGGCGCATAAGGGCACGTTTTCTGGTGGGTCCCACGCCTGGAACGTCATCGAGTACCGAAACCGTCATGGCTTTATCGCGCAATTCGCGATGGAACGTGATGGCAAAACGGTGCGATTCATCGCGCACCTGTTTAATTAGATAGAGCGACGCGGACCCGGTCGGCAGCACGACGGGAGTCTCGTCCCAAGGCACGAAAACCTCCTCATCGGCCTTTGCCAAGCCACAAACTGGTATATCGAGCCCAAGAGCCTCAAGTTGCTTGATCGCAGCGGTCAATTGCGGCTTACCGCCATCGACAACGAGCAAATCGGGGCGCGAGCCAAAGCGCTCGTCGGCCATGCGCTCGGGAGCATAACGTCGTCCCAAAACCTCGGACATCGACACGAAGTCGTTTGCCTCGTCCAATTCGGCCTGAATTTTAAAACGACGATACTGACTCTTGTCGGCGCGCCCGTTGGTAAACACCACCATCGAGGCGACCGTAAAGGTGCCATGCAGTGTAGAGATATCGAAGCACTCGATACGCAACGGCGGCGATGGCAGCGCCAACGCACTTTCGAGCTCCAGGAGCGCTTGATTGGTGCGGTCGTCAGCGTACCCCGTTCGCATCATGTAGCGCATGAGGGCATGGCGCGCATTTTTGGATGCCATATCGAGCAGACGGTGCTTTTCGCCACGCTGCGGCCTATGGAGATGGCAGGAACGCTCACGCTTGCCCGCAAGCCACTCCCCCAGCGCTTCCGCATCCTCAAGCTCGACGGAAAGGTTGACCTCAGCTGGAATATCAGCCGTCTCGTCGTAATAGCGCTTAAGAAAGCCCGACTGGAGCTCTTCCTCGTCAACATCAAGACCCTTGTCGAGAATGAACTCGCAGGTGCGAACAGTTCGGCCCTCGCGAACGACGAAGACGCAAGCGGCGGAGATGGTCTCCTCGCGATAGAAACCGATGACATCTATATCGACACTGGAGGGAAAAACGACTTGCTGACGATCGTCCAGACCCCTGATGACCTCCAAACGACGTTTGACGCGTGCCGCGCGCTCAAAGTCGAGCGCCTCAGCGGCATCCGTCATCTCGGAGGTCAGCTCATCGACGACATCCTTGCGATGGCCCGACAAAAAGCGCTCGACACGCTTGACGTTCTTGGCATAGTCTGCCGGGGAAATCGCGCCGACACACGCACCCGGGCCGCGCCCGACATGGTAGTCAAAGCAGGGGCGCCCGTTTTGCGCGCAAATCATATTGACGATGTCTTCCTCGCCCTTGTGGGACTCGACGATACGGCGACAACGACGCCACTCCGCACAGGATGCGGAGCAGATGGGGATAACCTTGCGCAGCGTATCTATCGTCTCACGTGCCGCGCGGCTATCGGTATAAGGTCCAAAATAGCGCGTTCCCGGCTTATGACGCTCACGCGTGTATTTGATAGCGGGATACAGGTCGCCCTTTGTAATGGCGATAAAGGGGTAGCTCTTGTCATCCTTGAGGTCGACGTTAAAGTACGGATGGTACTGACCAATCAAATTGCGCTCGAGCACCAACGCCTCGTGCTCGGTCTCCACCACGATATAGTCAAAGCTCGCCACCAGCTGCATCATCAGCGGGATCTTCTGGCGCTCGTCCTGCAGCGTCACGTACTGACGCATACGGGCGCGCAGGTTTTTCGCCTTGCCCACGTAGATGACATCGCCCTTGGCATCCTTCCAAAGGTAGCATCCGGGCTGCGTGGGAACGCGCGAAACCTGCTCGGCAAGCGTTGGAATGTTGTCGTGACCGGCCACGCGCACCTACTTGCGACGAAGCAGCGCCGAGACCTCGGGCATCTTAAGGACGACGGCAAGGCCAAAGGTAACAGCAAGCGAGACGACACCCGCAACGCAAACATAGCCAAGAGTAATCAGAATCGAGCCGCCAAGTGCCCCGACAAAGTGTTCAAGCGCCCACATGACGCCGGCGCCTGCGGCAGCACCCAGGCCACCGAGCAAAAGGCCAAAGAAACCGCCATGTAGGATAGATTTGACCTGAAGGCCACGCAGGCGACGACGCAGCCACCACAGCGAACAGCCGACCAAGATCACGTAGTCGACGACATACGAAAGCGCGATTGCCGGCATACCGAAGCCCAGCACAACGCCAAACAGCAGAACCGAGCCGGCCTGGCCGATGGCGGAATACAGGCAATAGCGGCTATAGGGCTTCATGTCGAGCAAGGCAGAGAAGCTCTTCTGCATCAACACGACCACGCCGTAGAGCGGCAGCGAGAACGCCAGGTAGACAAGGAACTCGGACACCAGCGCCACGCCGGATTCATCGAACTTGCCGGCACAGTAAATCATGTTGAGCGGACGCGCGAAGACAATCAGGTACAGCGCAAACGGAATCAGGAAGAACAGCATCTGGGCGACGCCACGCGAAATGCCCGTGCGAACGCTGTCGTAATCCTTCTCCTGTGCGTCGTGAGAGAGCTCGGTATAGAGCGCCGTCGAAAGCGAGGCGGCAATCAGCGCGTAGGGCAGCGTGTACCACAGGCGCGCATAGGCGATGACGGAAGGGCCAGTCTCGGGCTGGACCACCAGCGCGGCAGCGTTGGTGATAGAAGTCGAGACAAACATGCACACCGTGGCGAGCAGCGTCGGGATACCGAGCGCAATCGTCTGGCGCAGCGCGGGGTCCTTAAAGTCGATATGGATATGGGGATGCACGCCGTGCTTGCCAAGCGCGGGAATCTGACATGCCATCTGAACAAAGACACCGAGGGTCGTACCGGCCGCAATCAAGATGATGCCGGCACGTTCGCCAAACTGTGCGGACACGGGCGCAAAACCCATAAAGCTCGCAATGACGATCACATTGTTGAGGACCGGGGCAAACGTCGACCAGAAGTAGTCGCGGTGTGCGTTGAGAACGCCCGAGAACACCGAACCCAAACCATAAAACAGAATCTGGATGGCAAAGAAACGGAACATGAACGCAGCGGTATCCATGCTGCCGCCGTCACCCGAAAGGAACGATTGCGTCCAGATAAAGCCCGGGGCGAACACGGTCCCCAGCAACGAAATGCCACCCAGCACCAAAAGCAGAATGCCGAGCAGGTTGCCCACGTACTCGTTCGAGGCCTCGCGACCCTGCTCACGCCTCACGCCCATGTACACGGGCAAAAACGCCGTCACGAGCATGCCGCCCATCACGAGTTCGTAGAGCATATTGGGCAGGTTGTTGGCGACCTGATAGGAGGACGAGAGTAGCGACATGCCGATAGCGGCCGCCATTGCCCACGTGCGGATAAAACCAGTGACGCGAGACACGATGGTCAGGATGGTCATAAGCCCGGCGGAACGACCAACCGTGGAGTAGTCCGACGAGCCCATGTCGTCAGTGTCATCTCGCGATGAAGAAGCTTCGGATGAGGGTGTCTGAGGCGCAGATTCTTCAGCAAAATGAGCTCCGCGCTTCAATTCTTCCTGCGGCATCGCTCAGTCCTCTCTCGTAATCGCGGCAACTGTCGCCCCGCAAAATGCAATTAAATCATCAGGTGCAAGCTCGAGCTGATAACCACGCTTGCCTCCCGAAATAAAAATGGTATCCCAAAGGACACATGTCTCATCAATGAGCGTCCGGTAGCGTTTTTTCATACCGACCGGACTGCAGCCGCCGCGAACGTAGCCAGTCGCCGCAAGCAAATCCTTCACATGCATCATGGCCAAGGACTTCTCCCCCGCGGCACGCGCGGCGGACTTTAGATCGAGCTCGTCGGCAACAGGGATGCAGCACACGACGTGGTCGTTGGACGGCGTCACGCAGACCAAGGTCTTAAATCCTTGACCGGGCTCCTCGCCAAGCTGCTCCGAAATCGCGACCCCCAGGCCCGCCGACTCATCACCATCGTCTTCGTACGTATGTAGAACATAGGAAATGCCGGCGCTTTCCAGCTCGCGCATCGCATTGGTTTTTGGCGTCTTTACAGCCTTTGCCATGGCATATCCTTTCCCTCGCATTCGGACGCAAGGATTAAGTATATGTCCAATTCGGCTGCATACGTCACTTCGACACAGCAAGCGCCATCGAATCACAAGGAGTCGATGGCGCCCATAAACTGAATCGCCTATTTATTGAGCATCAAGTTGAGCCTGACGCTCCCGGTCACGCCTGAGCAACGGCGCCAAAAACTTGCCCGTATAACTCTGCGGACAGTCCGCAACCTGCTCCGGTGTGCCCGAAACCACGACGGTTCCGCCGCCGTTACCGCCCTCGGGGCCTATATCGATCAGACGGTCGGCAACCTTGATGACATCAAGGTTGTGTTCAATCACCAGCACCGTGTTGCCCGCATCGACCAAGCGCTGCAGCACATCGAGCAGCTGGCGGACGTCCTCAAAATGAAGGCCGGTCGTCGGCTCATCCAAAATATAGAACGTCTTGCCCGTCTGGCGTCGATGAAGCTCCTTGGCGAGCTTCACACGCTGCGCCTCGCCGCCCGAGAGCGTCGTAGCGGGCTGGCCCAGGCTCACGTAGCCCAAGCCTACATCGTACAGCGTCTGGAGCTTGCGCTTAATCTGCGGGATATTCCCAAAGAAGGCCAGTGCCTCGGTGACGCTCATGTCGAGCACGTCCGAGATGGTCTTACCACGGTAGGTGACCTCAAGCGTCTCGCGGTTATAGCGTTTGCCGCCGCAGACCTCACAGGGGACATAGATATCGGGAAGGAAGTGCATCTCGATCTTAATTTGTCCGTCGCCCTTGCATGCTTCGCAGCGACCGCCGCTCACGTTAAAGGAGAAACGTCCCGGCGAGTAGCCACGCGCCTTCGACTCCGGCGTACTCGCAAACAGCGCGCGAAGATCATCCCACAGGCCAATGTACGTAGCAGGGTTGGAACGCGGCGTGCGGCCAATCGGCGACTGGTCGATATCGATAACCTTATCGATACACTCGATGCCCTCGATTTTCTTATACGGACCCACAGGGCGCGTCGAACGGTGAATGGCATTCGTAAGGGCAGGTGCGATAGTGTCGGTAACCAGGGAGCTCTTACCCGATCCCGACACGCCGGTAACGACCGTAAGCGTACCGAACTCAATCTTGGCGGTAACGTTTTTGAGGTTGTTGGCGCGGGCGCCCGTGATCTTAAGGCAGCCGCGACCGGGCTTGCGGCGTTCATCGGGAACCCGGATCATTCGTTTGCCGGTCAGATAAGCGCCCGTCATCGACTCGGGACACGCCATGATATCGGCAGGCGTTCCCGCCGCGACTACGTGTCCGCCGTTCACGCCCGCGCCGGGGCCCATGTCGATCACATAGTCGGCAGCACGAATCGTATCCTCATCATGCTCGACGACGATGACGGTATTGCCGATATCGCGTAGGCGCTCAAGCGTCTTGATCAGGCGCTCGTTATCGCGCTGATGGAGGCCAATCGATGGCTCGTCCAAAATGTACAGCACACCCATGAGGCCGGCGCCGATCTGCGTTGCCAGGCGAATGCGCTGGGCCTCGCCTCCGGAAAGCGTCGCCGAGGCACGATCGAGGGTCAGATAGTCGAGTCCGACATCGACCAGAAAACGCAAGCGCTCCAGGATTTCCTTGACGATGCGCCCACCGATAAATTGTTGGCGCTCGGTAAGCTCCAAGCCCTCAAAAAACTCGAGCGACTCGCGGCACGATAGGCAGCAGACCTCGTAAATGGACTTACCGCCTACGGTAACGGCGAGCATCTCGGGGCGCAGACGAGCACCATGGCAACTCGAGCACGGCTCCTCGCGGATGTACTTCTCCAAGCGCGCCTTGGTGTTCTCATTCGTCGTCTCGGTATAGCGCTCGTACAGGATATTGCGCACGCCCGAGAACTTGGTGTCCCACTGGCTGCGGCGCCCATCGAGCTTTTGATAGTCGACCGAAATCTTCTGGTCGCCCATGCCGTCTAAAAACGCGCGACGCACCCGCGGAGGCAGATCCTCCCACGGCGTATCGACGCTCACCTTGAAGTGTTTGCAGACCGCAGCGAAAATCTGCGGATAGTAGTTAGAGTTGCCAAACAGGCTGCCAAAAACCCCGTCGGCGATCGACTTCGAGGGGTCTTCGATTAGGGCCTCGGCATCGACCGTCTTCTTAAAGCCCAGGCCATCGCACTCTGGGCACGCGCCATAGGGCGCGTTGAACGAGAAATCACGCGGCTGCAGGTCATCGATGGAGTGTCCATGCTCCGGGCACGCTAACGCCAGCGAATACTCCAGCAACTCGCCTTCGGTCCCCTCGGGAGCGTCGCGGTCGGGCAGCAAGTATACGTTCACATTGCCGTGCGCCAACGCAGTCGCCTGTTCAACGGACTCGGCAATACGGCCCAGCGAGTTCTCACGGATCACGATGCGGTCGACCACGACCTCGATATCGTGCTTGAATTTCTTATCCAAATCGATAGGGTCATCAAGCGAGCGAACCTCGCCGTCGACACGCACGCGGCTAAAGCCCTCGGCGCGAAGGTCCTCAAACAGCTTGGCGTACTCGCCTTTTCGCCCGCGCACTACCGGTGCCAGCACAAACGCGCGGCGGCCCTCCCCCGCCGCCAAGACCTTGTCGGCAACCTGGTCGGTCGTCTGGCGCTCAATGACGCGGCCGCATTCGGGACAGTGCGGGGTGCCCACACGGGCGAACAGTAGGCGCAGATAGTCATAAATCTCGGTTACGGTGCCAACCGTCGAGCGAGGGTTTTTAGACGTCGTCTTTTGGTCGATCGACACCGCCGGCGAAAGGCCGTCGATTGAATCCAGGTCGGGTTTGTCCATCTGGCCCAAGAACTGGCGCGCATAGCTCGAAAGGCTCTCGACATATCGACGCTGGCCCTCGGCATAGATAGTGTCAAATGCCAGCGAACTCTTGCCCGAGCCAGAAAGACCGGTAATGACCACGAGTTGGTCGCGCGGAATGGAAACATCGATATCACGGAGGTTGTGCTCACGAGCGCCGCGAATAACGATAGAAGAATCAGACATGGAAGCTCCTTGCCTCCTATTGCATCGAATCATACTGTCGATGAGTTTAGCGCACTCGACGCGCACAGATGTTCGTAATACAAGATTCGCAGACCTTTAGCCTTGCGTATCGGGCGCTTTGTTTCTCGAAATGCCGTGGAAAGGTTACAGTAATCTAATACTGAACTTAATTTGCTGTAACAGAGGAACGTCCATGACCGAAGATATCCCCCTTGAAATCACTTCGAGCGACATGGCCAATCTGCCCATATTCATCGCCGTCCTTATCGTGGCCACCGTCGTCGTGCGCGTGTATTTTTCAATCAAACACAATGAAAAGCCGCCCATTGCCCGCGTCTTTTGGTGCGCGACGCTCCTCATCCCGCTCGGCGTGGTAGCTGCATGGATTACGAATCAATTGCTCGTAAATGAGGACAGTTCCCTATGGGTCCTTTCTTATTCGGCGCTCGGTGCTGCCGCCGTCATACTTCTTGTCGAACCCTTGGTTTCGGGACTTATCGACCAAACCGATCTTGCGACGGGAACGGTTGCCTGTATTTGCCGTGACATCCTTGTCATCGCCGCTGTTTCAGCGCTCTCGTTCGTTTCACTCGAAATTGCCTGCAACGAAACGTTCTATCGCATTCCCGCCAACTCATTCGGGTTTTCCGTCGGGCTGCTCGCAACGGTTCTGCTCTCCCTTTATTTGCTGGGACAGCGTCATGGAGGCGTCATGGCCCTCGTGCCCGTCGTCTGTTGCATCCTTGGCATTGCCGAGCACTTCGTCATAACGTTTAAAGGTGAGGCCATCCTGCCAAGCGATATCTTGGCCCTTGGCACCGCAATGGAAGTGAGCGAGGGATACGAGTTTACCTTTACCGCCGGAATCGTAACCTCTCTCGCCCTGCTGGAGATTTCCCTGGGGCTTCTTTCGCTTATCCGACCGCGAAAGCTCCGTACGCCCACCCATGTCTTCCCCGCAATCGCCGCTAACCTCTGCGCTTTTCTGCTCGTGACCGTTGTGGGGCTCTCGGGCTTTTCCAGCATCGACTTGGAGCAGGCACTGAATTTTGGATTTGACCGTTGGCAGCCCATCACCACGTATGCGTCTCAGGGTTTTATCACTTCGTTCACCGAAATGGTCAACGAGTTGCCCATTGAGAAGCCCGAAGACTATACGCCCGATGAGGCGCAGAGCATCGAGCAGGAGCTCGCCGCCGCCTACGACAGCACGTATGGCTCGAGCGAGCAGCGCGCGGCGGCCGTTGCCCAGTTCAATGAAATCAAGCCGACGATTGTTGCCGTCATGAACGAGAGTTTTAGTGACCTTTCGTGCTTTGAGCAGCTCCAGGCGGCCGGGTACACCGGCCCCGCATTCTACAACTCGCTTCCCGACACACTTGTTCGCGGCACCATGCTCGCTTCGGTCGCCGGTGGCGGAACGGCGAACTCCGAATTCGAATTTTTGACCGGAGCGACAACGGCCTTTGTCGGATTAGGCAAAATCCCCTATCAGCTGTATCAGATGAATGGCGTCAACAGCCTGGCAAAGAACCTCAAGGAGCTTGGGTATACCGCTACCGCTATGCACCCGCAAAACCCCGTCAACTACCATCGAGATAAAATCTATCAGCAGCTGGGCTTTGGAGACTTTCTTTCAATCGGCGATTTCGAAGGTGCGCCCTGTTACCATGCCGGCGTATGCGACTACGCCACCTACGACAAGATACTCGACCTGCTTAGAACCGACGAAGCCCCGCAGTTCATCTTTGACGTCACGATGCAAAATCACGGCGGCTACGACTATGGCACCGTTCCCGCCGAGGAGCTGACAAACTATTGGGTCGAGGGAGCCAGCGAGGGCGCCAATAGCGCGCTCAACACCTATCTTACCTGCATCAACGCATCCGACCGGGACCTCGAGTACTTTATCAACGAGCTCCGCAATATCGGCAGACCGGTTGTCCTTGTCTTTTTTGGCGACCATCAGCTGAGCGCCGCAACGACTCTCAACGACGAGCTGTACCCTCAGGAAGATACGGCAAGCCACGCTTTCCGTATCTATCAGTCAACATATTTCGTCTGGGCTAACTATGAAATCGCCGGCGATACCGAGCTCAACGTCTACGACACCGTCGGGGCAAACGAGATTGCAGCCATTACCCTTAATAAGATCGGCGCCCCGCTCACCGACTATCAAAAGGCTCTGCTAGCAACAAGGTCAGATGTGCCCACCATCAATGTCGCCGGCTACCTCGGTGCCGACGGGCTGCGCTACGACTTGGAATCTGAAGACAGCCCATACGCCTCGACGATCGACAAGCTGCAGCGCATGCAATACCTCGAGTTCGCCAGCAAAGTTCAGTAAGCCCGCCCATTCGCTTGGACCCATCGTATTGCAAGCACGCTCGGCCCAAATGAATCGCAAATGACTCCCGCTCGCAAACGAGGGTACAATGACGCTCGTGTCACACCACGGGGCCCCGGCCCCAACATATACAAAGGAGTCATACATGGGTTGCGAGCACGCACAGGCCGCCGGCGGACAAACGTCGCCGTCGCAATTTGAGGAGAACACGCTGTCCGAGGTCAAACGCGTCATCGCCGTGCTTTCCGGCAAGGGCGGTGTCGGCAAGTCGTTTGTCACCGGTGCCATCGCCACCGAGCTTGCCCGTCACGGCCACAAGGTCGGCGTCCTCGATGCCGACATCACCGGTCCCTCTATCCCCAAGATGTTCGGTATGAGCGGACGCCACGTCCATGCCCTTGGCAACCTTATGCTGCCCGAAATCTCCGAACACGGCGTCAAGGTCATGAGCTCCAACCTGCTGCTCCAAAACGAGACCGACCCCGTCCTTTGGCGCGGTCCGGTCATCGCAGGCGCCATTAGGCAGTTCTGGAGCGAGACCTCGTGGGGCCCCATCGACTACCTGCTGGTCGACATGCCTCCGGGAACAGGCGACGTCGCGCTCACCGTCTTCCAGTCGCTGCCCGTCGACGGCATCGTCATCGTCACGAGCCCGCAGGATCTGGTCTCGATGATCGTCGCCAAGGCGGTCAACATGGCCGAGAAGATGAACGTCCCCATTCTGGGCATTGTCGAGAACATGAGCTATATTGAGTGCCCCGACTGCGGCAAGAAGATCGAGGTCTTTGGCAAGAGCAAGCTCCCCGAGGTCGCAGAGCGCTATAACCTCGACATCTTGGGCCAGCTTCCCATTAATCCGGCACTCGCCGAGGCCTGCGATAAGGGCGAGGTCGAGACCGCGCTGCCCGATGGCATGTTGCCCAAGGCAGTCTCTGCCGTCGAGGCTATTACCCCGCACGAGACCGACGAGGCCTAAGTGAACGCGAGCGCCCTCTATGACGTCTTGGTAATCGGCGGCGGGGCTTCAGGCCTCGCCGCCGCCATTACGGCCGCACGCGCTGGCAAAAGCGTCTGCATCGTTGAGCGCGATGTCGCCTGCGGCCTCAAGCTCCTTGCGACCGGTAACGGCCGTTGCAACCTCTCCAACGAATCGATTGATCCTCAGCGGTATAACCACCCCGCATTCGTCGAATCCGTCATGGGCCCCCAGCCCGAACAAGAGCTTATGGGTTTCTTCTCCTCGCTGGGCATCATGACAACCTCCGAGGAAGGCCGGCTGTACCCGCGCTCCCTTCGCGCCGAATCGGTGCGCGACGCGCTTCTCAGCGTTTGCGACCGCCTAGGTATCACCTTAATCTGCGGAGCCAACGTTGCCTCGGCGTACAAAGCTTCCGAAGGCTGGGCACTCCAAATAGACCGTCCAGCGCGGGCGCTCAAGGCAAAAAAGCACGACGACCGAAAATCGGAGCTCCGCTCGCTTCGGAAGGCGCTCGCCGATGTCCCTCGCAAGAACGAGGCCCTGCAGGCACATGCCGTAATTATCGCTACGGGCGGCAACCCCACCGGTATCGCCGATACGTTTCGCCTTCCCCTCACTTCGCTGCGCCCCATCCTCTGCCCCGTATCGGCAACGGTCGTTGGCGATCGAGCGGCACTCAAGACGTTGGATGGCCTGCGCGTCCGTGCCCGCTTGACGCTCGCCCGCAATCATAATGAGCTCTGGCACGAAGACGGTGAAGTGCTGTTTCGAACCTTCGGTATCTCGGGTGTCGCTGTCTTCAACCTCTCTCGTCGTATCCAGCACGGCGATACGATCCTGCTCGACGTTTTCCCCGACCTCTCCAAAGACGAGTTGCTCGATATGCTCAACCGGCGCGTTGAGCTGTTCGGTGACTTTTCACCCCGCGATCCCCGTTGGCTCGACGGCATGCTCGCCCCGCAACTCTCCCGCGTCGTCTGCACAGCGTTCGAGCAGTGCCATCCAGGCTCCAACGATGTCATCCATCTGGTCTCGATCCTCAAGCACTTTAAGTTGCTCGTCGAGGGAACAGCCGAGGAGCGCTCAGCGCAGGTCACGCGTGGTGGCGTATCTGTCGAGAGTATCTCAACACCCAGTCTACGCGCGCGCAGCGTTGTCGACGCTCCGCTTTACGTTTGCGGTGAAGCGCTCGACATCGACGCCGATTGCGGAGGCTTTAACCTTGCGTGGGCCTGGATCTCGGGCATTCGCGCTGCAAGCAGCCTGTAGCCGCGCAGTCTATAATCAAAAACACATTCGGGCCGTCTGGGATACCGGACGGCCTCTTTCTTGCCTCTAAGGAGACCTCGATGATCGAAATCACCCAAGTCAACGCGTCGCTCGATGAAGCCGGCGATGAAAATGCCTGTCTCATTGTTGGCAAGCGAGTCGCCAAGCGCGTCCTACGTTGCAAAGACTCCGAGATCAAGTCCATCGAGCTCCACCGCAAGTCAATCGACGCTCGCAAAAAACGAGACGTCCATTTTATCCTGAGCTTTCGTGTTGAGCTGACTAGTCCCCACCTCGAGCGAGAAGCGATCGACAGCGTTGCCGAGCGTGACCGCTCGCGCGTACGCGCGATAGAAGACTATGAGCCTTCATTCCCCTCCCCCGCCTCCGACGCACCTCAAGAACGCCCTGTCGTTGTCGGCGCCGGATGCGCCGGCCTTTTCGCTGCGCTTACGCTCGCCGAAGCAGGTCTTAAGCCCTTGCTCATCGAGCGCGGCGACCCGGCATTTCGCCGCTCGCGGGCGATCGACCTCTTTCTAAAGGAGCGCATCCTCGACCCCGAGAGCAATATCCAGTTTGGTCTGGGCGGCGCGGGGACCTTCTCGGACGGCAAGCTCAATACGGGAACAAAAAATCCCGCCCATCGTCTTATCCTCGAAACCTTCGTCGAGGCGGGTGCGCCCCGCGATATTCTGTGGGATGCCAAGCCGCACATTGGCTCCGACATCCTTCCCAAGGTTGTCACCGCTATATCCCAGCGCATCGAGCAGCTCGGAGGTGTCGTCCGTTATCGAACGAAGCTCGTCGACATTCGCATCGACGCGTCTGGCGCCATCACCGGCATTGATGTCCAATCGTCCCAAGACGCCGCTTACGAGTCAATCGAGACAAAGCACCTCATCCTCGCCTGCGGGCATTCTGCTCGCGATATTTTTGAGCTCCTTAAGGACCACAACGTGGCCCTCGCACAAAAGACCTTTGCCATGGGCGTTCGCATCGAGCATCCGCAACGCGACATCGACCGAGCCCAATATGGAGCCTCGGCGGGACATCCAGCGCTCGGGGCGGCCCCCTACAAACTTGTTGCCCATCTTCCCAACGGCCGCAGCGTGTTCTCGTTTTGCATGTGCCCCGGCGGGCAGGTTGTCGCCGCCTCTTCCGAGCAGGGGCATCTGTGCGTCAACGGGGCCAGTCTCAATGCCCGCGACGGACGCAACGCAAATGCCGCCCTGCTCGTTAACGTCACGCCTGAGGACCTTCCCAACAATGACCCGCTCGCCGGCATCGAGCTCCAGCGTGCCTGCGAGGCGGCCGCCTATCGCCTGGGCGGTTCCAACTGGAACGCACCAGCACAGCTCGTCGGAGATTTCCTCGCAGGACGCGCCAGTAAGGCGCCCGGAAAGGTAAAGCCCACCTATCCGCTCGGTGTGACCTGGACGGCAATTGACGAAGCCCTGCCGCAGCATATCATCGAGTCGCTCCGCCTGGGACTTCCCCTACTCGGAAAAAAGCTACGCGGCTACGACTGCCCCGATGCCGTTCTTACCGGCGTGGAGACTCGTTCGAGCTCACCGGTCACTGTCACCCGAGACCGAACGTGCCATGCCGTGTCGACCCCGGGCCTCTACCCTTGTGGTGAGGGAGCTGGATATGCCGGCGGCATCATGAGCGCGGCCACCGACGGCATCCGTTGTGCCGAAGCCCTGATCGCAGACCTCTAACGCACGAATTCCAGCGCGCAAAAGACACAGGCCCCAAGCTCCACAGGGAACTCGGGGCCTGTTCACTATTTCTTAAACCGTGCACCCTGGCGTTTTCTGCCCGATGCGAACGTGGAACCCTTGCGGGCCTGCGAACGTAAGCGCTCGATCGTCTCGTCCTCAGACGCACCCTCGAGCATCGCCCGAATCTGAACGACGGCATCGCGCAGGCGCGCCGCCTCCTCAAAGTCCATGGCGGCAGAAGCGTTACGCATATCCTCTTCCATGGTTTCGACGATCCGCACGAGCTCGTCATGCGGCAGTTCTTCCAACTGCTCCGCAAGTGTCTGCTCGGGCGCCACTGTTTCCGGCACGCCACCCTCGCCCAACTCATCGGGCGTATAGAATGCGCCATGGCCAAGAGAGTCGCCCTTCGAGCGTCCCTTGGAACCCACGGTTTTTTCGGCCTCGGCAATAAAACTTGAGATGTCGTTGATGGCCTTGCGCACCGTCTTGGGCACAATGCCATGTTCTTCGTTATATGCCATCTGAATCTCGCGACGGCGCTGCGTCTCCTCGATGGCCTCTTTCATCGAATCGGTCACAACGTCTGCATACATGATGACTTCGCCATCGGCGTTACGGGCCGCGCGGCCAATCGTCTGAATCAGCGAACGGCGGTTGCGCAAGAAGCCTTCCTTATCGGCATCGAGAATTGCCACCAGTGAGACCTCGGGGAGATCCAAGCCCTCGCGAAGCAGGTTGATGCCAACGAGAACATCAATCTTTCCCTCGCGCAGCGTTCGCAGGATCTCGACACGGTCCATCGTCGCTGTATCGGAGTGCATGTAATTGACCTTAATGCCGGCATCAAGCAGATGGTCGGTCAGGTCCTCGGCCATGCGCTTGGTGAGCGTGGTCACCAGCACGCGCTCCTTGCGGGCAACGCGCTCGCGAATCTCGTCCTCAAGATCGTCAATCTGCCCACGAACCGGACGCACATCGATCTTGGGGTCGAGCAGACCGGTCGGACGAATAATCTGCTCCACGTCGTTTTGGCTCACCCGCAGCTCGTAGTCGCCCGGTGTGGCCGAAACATAGATAAACTGGGGTATCCTTGCCTCAAACTCATCGAAACGAAGCGGGCGATTATCGAGTGCCGAGGGCAGGCGAAAACCGTGTTCCACCAGCGTTACCTTACGCGAGCGGTCACCTTCGTGCATACCGCGAATCTGCGGCACCGTCACATGGCTCTCATCGATGATGCAGAGCATGTCCTTAGGAAAGTAATCGATCAGGGTAAACGGCGGCTCACCCGGCTTACGCCCGTCCAGATGACGCGAGTAGTTCTCGATGCCGTTGCAAAAGCCCATCGTTTCGAGCATCTCGAGATCATAGTCGGTACGCTGCTGCAGACGCTGTGCCTCGAGCAACTTATCAGTCGCCTTGAGCTCGGCCACACGCTTCTCGCACTCTTCACTGATTGATTTCAGAGCGGCCTTGACCTTTGGCTTCTCGGTCACGTAATGCGAGGCCGGCCATACGGGGATGGCCTCGTACTCACGAAGCATCTCTCCGGTAACCTCATCGATCTCGGCAATAAGCTCAACCTCGTCGCCAAAGAACTCAAACCGCAACGGATGCTCGGCATAAGGCGGATACACGTCGACAACATCGCCGCGCACGCGGAACGTGCCGCGCGCTAGGTCATAGTCATTGCGATCATATTGAATGTCGATAAGTGCATGGATAAAGTCATCGCGCTCGAGCGGCACTTTCTTGTCGACATTCGGCGCCAGCCCCGCATAGTCCTCGGGAGAGCCGATACCGTAGATACAGGACACCGAAGCAACGACGATTACATCGCGTCGAGAGAGCAACGAGGCGGTCGCCTGATGTCGCAGCATCTCGACCTCTTCGTTAATCGAGGAGTCTTTCTCGATATATGTATCGCTTTGCGGCACATACGCCTCGGGCTGATAGTAGTCGTAGTACGAGACAAAGTAGACCACAGCGTTGTTGGGAAAGAACTCTTTGAGCTCGCTCGCAAGCTGAGCGGCGAGCGTTTTATTGGGAGCCATGACCAGCGTCGGCTTCCCCAGGGCCTCAATAGTCTTAGCCATCGTGAAGGTCTTGCCCGAACCAGTCACGCCCAGCAAAACCTGATAGCGATCTCCGTCCCTCACACCCTGCACAAGCGACTCAATGGCCTTAGGCTGAGAACCTGCAGGCTCATAGGGAGAAACGACTTCAAACGGCACCTCAGCGCCCTCAACGCCAAAGCGCTTAAGTTCACCACCAACGCGTTCTACTTCAAATTCCGCCATGGATACTCCTAACTCATACATCTGCAGTATACGCAGGAGGTGGGCTTAGTCCTATACGAACCGATCGGGATAGAGCGTCTTATAGCGAACCCAGGCATTATTGACGCGAATCAGATAAGCCTGCGTCTCGGGGAAGGTAATCGCATTGTGAAGCGAGGTGCTCTGCTGCGCCCAACCATCCACATTGCCCATGCCGGCGTTATATGCGGCAATAGCGCTATCCGTCGACCCGTTGAAATACGTTAAGAGATACGAGAGGTACGCGCAGCCAAACTCGATATTCGTAGCAGGATCGTTAAGGTTGTCGGCCGAATACCCCCCACCGTCGACAAGACCCTTGGCGATCATATCCTGGGCAGTCTCGGGCATCAGCTGCATCAATCCCTGAGCACCCTGATTCGACTCAGCCTCGGGATCCCAATTCGATTCCGACTTAATGACAGCGCACACCAGATACGGATCCAGATTATGCGAAATACTAGATTGCTTTACATACGCCTCGTAGTCAATGGGATACAGCGGCTTAAAGAAAGCCGCAGGAGCACACGAGTAAACGAATGAGATAAGGCCGAAGGCAAAAACGGCAGCCAGCGGTATAAGGCGATACCACGCAAAGAAACGTGTCTTAGGCATCGGCATCCTCCTTATTCGCAGTGTCTATAAACCCATGGCATGCAAGCCATGAGTCAAGCTGCTCAAAGAGCGAATTATCGCCTGCGGCATTATCAATCACCGTTGTAGCGAGATTGCACAGCGCAGACTCATCGGGCTGGCAAGCAGAACGGGCATCGAAATCAGATGGCTCCATGCCACGCTGAATAGCACGCTCGCGACGAACTGACAAAGGGGCGCTGATGACCAGAATTTCATCAGCCAAGCCAAATGCATCCTCAAAACCAGTCGGAGCAGAAACCTCGACAACCGCAAAGGGATAACGGGGAGATGAAACCGTACAACAAACCGGATCGAGAATCCTAAGCGAAAGCTGTTCAATGAGAACGGGGTGCACAAGGTCATTGAGCCTCGCGACCGCATCAGGAGAAACAAAAGCTCGAGAAGCGAGTATGTTACGGCGAACGCCGCCCTCCTCGTCCAAAATATCCCAGCCAAATTCTTCCGCGAGGGCATTGACGATATCTGAGCCTGGCACATACAGCGATTTGGCAAGTTCGTCCAGATCGATGAGCATGGCGCCATGAGATTCGAGATAGCGGCAGGCAGTCGACTTACCCGAAGCAATATTGCCCAAAACAAAAACGGTAAACATCAAGTCCTCCCTAACGCCAATGGGAGTTATTATCGCGCAAATACAAAAGAAGGACTCAAAATACAGCCAAACAGTAAGACAAGCTAAAAGAAGGCGAGTTCTTGTATTACAGCTCTCTATAAAACGCAAAAAAGGGGGAGGCCGCGAGGCCTCCCCCTTCTTAAAGTCATCCGACGGCTCGGTGCCGTCCACCGGTCAGCGGCGCCCTGGCCTCCCACGGGCTGGCC